>JAFUYT010000035.1 GCA_017470425.1 Bacteroidaceae bacterium
CGACACAGAAGTGTTCAACTCTCAACTTTCAACTGCCAACTCTCCACTTTCAACTTACACCTCCCCCGCCACGACCACCGGCACGGCCCATGTGCTTGACGTCTGCACCGACGACTGCACCATCGAGCTTGACGCCGTGAAGAACTCGGGCGACGAGGGCTTCCTCATCACCTTCGCATACGGCGATGCCAACAACTACGTCTGGTGGAACCTCGGCGGATGGAACAACACGCGGCACGGCGTGGAGCAGGCCGTGAACGGCAGCAAGACGACCCTCGCCACCGCTGACGGCACCATCCAGACGGGCCAGACCTACCACATCAAGATCGTGCGCAGCGGCCGCACCGCCAAGCTCTATCTCGATGACACGCTCATCCACACCGTCACCCTCTCCAACGCCACCGGCCAGCGCCTCTACCTCTGCGCCGCCCTCAACGAGGCCGAGGATGCCGCCATCGTGAAGGTCATCAACTACAGCGGCGAGGCCGTGCCCACCACCTTCACCTTCGCCGATGCCACCATCAGCGGTGCTGCCGAGGTGCGTGTGATGAGCAACCCCGACAACTACGCCGAGAACTCGATGGAGAACCCCATGAACGTGGCCCCGGCGACAGCGTCCGTCGGTTTTGCCGACGGAGCCACCCCCTCCCTCACCTACGACGTCCCCGCCTACTCCCTCTCCGTCCTCACCATCCCCCTCTCCAGCGTCAGCCCTGAAGCCCGCCTCCAGCCCGATGGCGACCTGCCCACGCCCGCCGTCAGCTACGACTTCGAAAGCGGCGATGACATCTTTGAAATGGCCGACGGCAACCATACCTTCTATACGGGCGGCGACGACAAGGGCTATCTCGACCTCGGCAACGAAGCCGCACAGGCCATTGGCACCCTCCTGAACGGCGAGGCCTACAGCCTCAGCCTGAACATCCTGGCCAACGGCGGCGGACACCTCAACCAGTTCTGCTGGGCATGGAACGTCAACAACGGCACCACGAACTACGCCGGCCTCATCAACCAGGCCAACAACCTCAACTGGTACTTCGAGCGTGTGGCCTCCGGCACCACGAAGGTCAGCTCCCACGCCGGCCTCAGCCAGCGCACGTGGCACAACGTCACCGTCGTGGCCTCCGAGGGCACGGCCAGCATCTACATCGACGGCGAGCTGCGTGGCAGCAAGACCCTCACGGGCGGCAGCCTCCGCCTCAACGCGAACACGAAGGCATGGCTCGGACGCAGCCCTTTTGCGGCTGACGCGCGCATGACGGACGTCTTCTTTGATGACTTCACCGTCTATGACTGCGCCCTCACGCCCGCACAGGTGCTCGCTCTCACGCAGGCTGCCACCGCCAAAAGCGCTGACTGTCCCGCCCTGCACCCCGTACCCGATACCGCCCCCAACGCCGACGCCCTCACCCTCATCGGCGACGGCACAGAGGTCGATATCACAGCCCTCCTCACGAATCCCGACTTTGCCGACGGCAGCAAGGGCTGGGAGGGCACGCCCTTCAGCGCCGCGCCCGGCACCGTGGCCGAGCATTACAGCCAGCTCTTCGACACCTATCAGGTGTTGCACAACATGCCCGCCGGCAGCTATCGCCTCTCGTGGCAGGGCTTCTACCGCAACGGTAACATCGCCAATGCCTACCTCCGCCATACTCTCGGCACCGAGGAGGTGGCAGAGGTGTATGCGGTGGCCCCCTATGATGAGGCCCCCTATAATCCCCCGGTGGGGGATGAAGCCCCCTATAATCCCCCGGTGGGGGATGAAGCCCCCTATGATCCCCCGGTGGGGGATGTTAATAACGGCAGAGAACCAACGCCCCCCGCCGGGGGGCCATGGGGGGACCCCCTCCTCTCCCTCTACGACGCCTCTGCACCCTACACCTATTCGCCCTACACCTACCCCGACAACGTCCAGACGGCCAGCGATGCCTTCGAGGCCGGGCACTATGGGCAGCAGCTCACCTTCACCCTCTCAGAGAGCGCCGATGTCCGCATCGGCCTCCGCCATTTCACGCCTACCGTCTATGACTGGGCCTGCGTTGATCACTTCCGCCTCACCTACATCCGTGACCTCGACGGCATAGGACCCACCCCCGCCCCCTCCCGTGAAGGGAGGGGAGAGGCTGGCGCGGTGTATGACCTCAGTGGTCGGCAGATCACCCCCTCCTCCCCTCGAAAAGGGCGGAAGGAATCTCTTCCGAAAGGCATCTATCTCATCGGAGGCCAGAAGGTGGCCGTAAGATAAAAAAAGACCGATTCCATCGAACCAAACCGCGAAATACCTGAACCCTATGAGAACCTACCTGCGAACCCTCGCGCTGTCACTGGCGTGGTTGCTGATGAACGTGGCAACCGTCGCCCAGACCTGGACCGCCTCTGCCCCTGCGTCCGGCACCTTCTATCTTTATAATGTCGGCAACGACGGCTTCCTGCGTGGCGCGAATGACTGGAGCACGCGCGCCTCCCTCACCCGTCAGGGCGGCATCCCTGTGACGCTGTCAGCGGGCACGGGTGACGGCGTCTATTACCTCTCCACCTCCCCGACCTACAACGGCCTCTTCCTGGGCTACGACGGCTACGTCGATGTCGCCAAGAGCGGGAAGTACACCGCCTGGCGCTTCATCGCCGTGGAGGGTGAGGAGAACACCTTCCTCCTGCAGGCCACGGCCAACAACCAGTATCTCGTGGGCAACGACAGCGACCCCACCAAGACCACGGTGACCGCGACGGAACCCGCCACGGCGCTGGGCTACTGGCGGCTGGCATCGCGCGAGGCGCTGCTGGCGGCCTTCGGCGAGGCCACGCAGGAGTCGCCCGTGGATGCCACCTTCCTCGTCCTCGACCCTTACTTCGGGCGCGTCACCAATGCGGCCGGTCTCTGGAAGGGAACAGCCTTTACCACCCATAATGGCTATGCTTCCGGAGCCTCGCAGAACTACTGCGTGGAGATGTGGAACACGACCTTTGACAGCTATCAGGAGCTGACGGGACTGCCCAACGGTGTCTATCGCATGACCGTGCAAGGCTTCTACCGCATGGGCGGCGGAGCCAACGACGCCGCCGCTGCTGCCGCAGCGCGCACGGCTGGCACCGAGGCGCTGAACGCCAAATACTACCTCAATGCCGTCGAGGCGTCGCTGATGTCCATCTTCGACTCGGAGCTGATGAAAGCCAGCAACTCGGAGTACAACACTTCTGCGGCTGTCAGCGTCGGCGGCGTGAACTACTATGTCCCCAATAACCTGTCACGCGCAGCCCGGGCCATGATGCTCGGCGAGTACGTCAACGCACCCCTGCAGGCAGTGGTCACCGACGGTACGCTGCGCATTGGCGTGCGTAAGAGCGTGGCGAGCAGTCAGGACTGGGCCGCGTGGGACAACATCACGCTGACCTACTGTGGCATCGACCTCAGTGCCCTTGTGGAGAGCTATGAGACGCAGCTCGCCGCTGCCAAGGCGCTGCAACCGCAGCTGATGTACGCGGGAATACGCGAGGCACTCGCGCAGGCCATCGCGGCAGCCGAGACCGACGTGAACACGGGCAGCCAGGCATGGCTCGAGGCCGCCCTCAGCGCCCTCGCCACTGCCATCAGTCAGGCGCAGGCCAGCATCGACCTTTATCAGACGGCCATCCCCGAGGCCATCGTTGTCGCACAGGGACAATCTACGAGCGAGACGGTGAAGAGCGCATTACAGACGAAGTACGAGGAAGGCGCCTACGCCGATGTGGCCGCTGTCTATGCCATCTATCAGAGCCTTGAGGCGGCTGCCCTCGGGACGGCTCCCGGCACTGACTACACCTCCCTGATCATCAACGCGGGCTTCGAGCTGGGCAACACCGTGGGGTGGAGCTTCGAGCACGCGGGTTCCGACATGGGGGCCTTCTCCACCACCAACGACACCTACCTCTACTCCGGCACCGAAGGGGCTTACCTCTTCAACACCTGGACGAAGGGCATCAGCACCCTCGACCTCTACCAGACCGTCAGCGGTCTGCCTGCCGGCTACTACACCCTCTCGGCCGTCGTGGCCAGCTTCGGCGACGGTGCCCCCATCACGATGACGGCCAACGGCAGCCGCGCCAGTGTCTATCCCACCAATGCCGCCGATGTCGATGGCGAGAAGAAGGTGGGCTACCTGCTGACCGTCGAGGAGGCCTTCGTGGGCAGCGGCGTCCTCCACTTCAAGGTCCAGAACACCGGCAAGGGGCAGACGCTCTTGAAGGCCGATGCCTTCAAGCTGACCTTTGTGCGGGCCTACGAGCCGCTTGACAACTACCGTGGCCTCGAGCTGGAGGTCTCGCTGGAGAACGACGAAGTGGCTCTCTATCTGGCGAATACCACCTACACGACCGACGATGTCACCGTCATGGGTGACTACGAGACGGATCCGCTCTTGCGCTATGACCGCCCTGCCGTCGTTGCCATCCCCGTCCCGGCACAGGAGACGGAGGCCACGCTCTCCGTCAGCACCACCGATGACTTCGCGGCCTCCACGCAGTTGACCGTGGCTCCGGGCACTGTGCTCTACGACCTCCCGAACCTCCTTCCCCAGCAGACCTATTATTATAAGGTGGTGGCCGACGAGGCTGTCATCGCCGACGGCACCATCCACACGGGTGGCCGCCTGCGCATGATCAAAGCCGATGGAATCGCCAATTTTCGCGATCTTGGTGGTTGGGAGACTGCCGACGGCAATCGCCTCCGCTACGGCAAGATCTACCGTGGCTCGGAGCTCCGTGCCGGGAAGTTCTATACCGCGTCGGACCGCGACCTCGCCATGCTGAAGGCAGACCTCGGCATCGGTGCCGAAGTGGATTTGCGCGAGGATATTGACTTCTTGAACGGCACGATGGGTGCCTCCGCCATCGACGACGCTACCTATTACTATGCCAACCTCAACCGTTGGGGCGAGGATGCCCTCAACCTCGACGCGGCCAAGTTCAAGAGCGCCTTCGACCTCGTGCTGGCTGCCCTCCGCGCCGACAAGGCCGCCTACTTCCACTGCATCTACGGCGCCGACCGCACCGGCTGCTTCGCCTTCCTGCTCGAAGGGCTGCTCGGCCTGCCCGTGGATCAGCTCTACAAGGACTACGAACTGACGTCGTTCTCCAGCGCGGGTCTCCGCACGAAAGACGGCATCGACCATAAGATACAGTACATCAGCGCGCTGCAGGGCACCACGCTACAGGAGAAGTTCTTCAACTACTGGCGCGGTGCCGTGGGTGTCCCTGCTGAGGAACTCCTCGACTTCATCCGCATCATGGTCGATGGTGAGAGTGCCATCACGTCGGCGGAGCTCGCCGACCTGCCCGCAGCGGCCGTGGCCGACGGCGACTACTACCTCTACCTGCCCGTGCAGCAGTGCTTCCTCGGCCGTGGCGCTGAGTATGGCACTCGCGGCGTTGCCGACAGCTACGGCGTGCCCGCCACCGTGAGGACCAGCGGCGCCGGTGTCGCCACCGTCTGTTTCCTCGACAACCGCCTCTACCTCGGCAGCGACGGCTATGCCGACAAGGCACCGTACTACAACACCACATCGTGGTTCATCGAACCCGTCGCCGAGGGCTACGTCCTGCGTTCCCACAATGGTGCCTATCTGAAGATGTACGACGATGCGCGCGTTCGCGTGGATGCCGCCGATGTCTCGGAGGCTACGCCGGTCACCTTCCTGACGCTGGAACAGCAGAAGGCGCTCCTCGGGGAATCACGCCAGGCGAACCTCGCCCTCGCCGACGGCTACCACGACACCGATGAGGTCATCGCCATCAAGAGCGCTACGGCAGGCAGCACCACCGACTGGGTGCTGACCGCCACGACGGGCTCCACCTACAACACCGGCACCTACGGCGGCGAGCTCTACCAGACGGCGGGCACGGTCAGCCAGACCGTCAGCGTCCCCCATGCCGGCCTCTACCGACTCACGCTCAACGCCCTCTACCGTCAGGGCTCCAACGCCGACTGCAGCGCCCTCGGTGCCCAGGGCTATGAGCTCTCCAATGCCTATGTAAGCCTGCGCTCAGCCTCGGATGCAGAGGCCGATGCCTACACGGCGCAAATCCCCTCGTGGTACTCCGATGCTGCCGCTGCCGACAACCCCAACACCACAGACCAGGCCAAGGCGCTCATGGATGCAGGCAAGTATGCCGTCGAACTCTATGCCTACATCGACGAGAGCTGTCAGGCGACTATCACTATCCACGTCCCGAACTACATCGCCTACGGCTGGTGCCTCTTCAATAACTTCCGTCTCACGGCCCTTTCCGACACCGACGATGCCATCGGCAGCATCCGTGAGGACACCGCCCTCGGTCAGGATGCAGCCTACGACCTCGCCGGGCGGAAGCTCGCAGACCGCCCCTCGTCCGTCAGCAACTTGCCTCATGGCGTTTACATCCTGAATGGCCGCAAGGTCCTCGTAGGCAACAGATCGTTCAGCCGATGACTTAAAACAGAAAAGGATACATTCTTATGGCTTTTATCACGCGTGAGAAAAACCTTTCTCACGCGTGATAAAAAGTTTTCTCATTGGTGAGAAAAACTGCTTCATGTAGTTTAACGCGTCCCCGCTGCGCCGTGAAGGCTTTGCTTGCTGCGGTAGTGCGGCGCGGTGAGGTGTGGTGTGCGGCACGGTGAGGTGAGGTGTGCGGCGCGAAAAAGTAGATCCTTTCCCGTGTATTTCCCCTTTTTTAGGCAATATCCTACACCTTTTCAGGCATCCTACACCATATTCTACACTCTTGTAACCGACTGTTTATAAGTGGATAAGATAGTATGGGTGTAGGTATGTATATTATTTCCCCCAAAAAAACTTTCTCTCGCGCGCGTGAAAGGAGTCATGCGGACACGACTCTCCTGAACGGCCGCCCTGTCCCTGCCGTTCCCTCTCTCAAAAGGGGTAAATGTGGACTCTTTTCGAAGTTTTTCTGTTTTGGAGAACGGAGTTACAAATATTATTTGTACTTTTGCGCATACATTGTGGCTTAGTTAGAAATATATGGCAAGTAATCAGAATTCTTCGACCGTCACCGGCGACATGAAGAGCCGGATCGATAAGATATGGGATACGCTGTGGGCAGGAGGCATCACGGTGCCTGTGACCATCCTGGAACAGCTGACGTATCTGTTCTTCATCAAGCTGCTGGACGACAAACAGCGCCATGAAGAGAGCAACGCCACGGAGTTCGGCTATGAGCTGGAGAATCCGCTGTACAAGAAGGGTGAGAAGTGGCTGAACCCGGAGACGAAGCAGGAGGTGGCCTACGAAGACCTGCGCTGGTCGGTGTTCAAGGGCTTCTCCGCCCAGAACATGCTCCACCACGTGCGCAACAATGTGTTCGTGTTCATCAAGAACATCGGCAAGGAGAGCGGTTCCGCTTACAGCCGCTACATGCAGGACGCCGTCTTCAGCATTCCCAAGGCCGATGTGCTCCAATCGGTGGTCGATGACATAGACCTCCTGGATATGGAGGATGCCGACACCATGGGCGATGTCTATGAATATATGCTGGCGCGCATGTCGGAGAAGGGGCAGAACGGCCAGTTCCGCACGCCCCGCCACATCATCCGCATGATGATCACGATGGCAGAGCCCAAGATAGACGACATCGTATGTGACCCCGCCATGGGCAGCGCAGGATTCATCATGGAGGCAGCGCGCCAGGTCTATGACCAGAACCACGCCACCATCCAGACCAACGAGGATGTGCGCCGCCGCTATTACTCCACGATGTTCAACGGCTTCGACACCGACCAGACGATGCTGCGCATCGGTGCCATGAACATGCTCCTGCATGGCATCCCCTCGCCGAATATCCGCTATCAGGACTCGCTGTCTGAGGACAACACCGACCAGAGCCGCTACACGCTTTGTGTGGCCAACCCGCCGTTCTCGGGCAAGGTGCTGAAGAGCACCATCAGCAAGAGCCTGCTGGCCACCTGCAACACGAATGCCACGGAGCTGCTGTTCCTCGCCCTCTTTGTCCGCTCCCTGAAGGTGGGAGGACGGTGTTTCTCCATTGTTCCCGACGGCGTGCTCTTCGGCAACGACAATGCCCACATGGCCATCCGCCGCGAACTCATCGACCACCAGTGTCTGCGCGCCGTCATCTCCATGCCCGCAGGGGTCTTCCAGCCCTACAGCGGGGTCTCCACGGCCATTCTGATTTTCACCCGGACGGATGCAGGCGGCACTGGCGATGTCTGGTTCTATGAGATGCACGCCGACGGCTTCACGCTGAACGCCAAGCGCACACCCACTGCCGACGATGACATCCCCGACCTGCTCCACCGCTGGCAGCACCTCGAGGCCGAGCGCACCCGCACCCGCCGTGACCAGAGTTTCTTTGTGCCCGCAGAAGAGATTCGCCAGAACGACTACGACCTCACCTTTAATAAATATAAAGAGGTGGTGCGCGAGAAGGTTGTATATGACGCCCCCCAGGATGTCTTCGCCCGCATCGAGGCCCTGGAGGCGCAGTTCGCAGCCCGCCAGCAGGAGTTCAAGGAGAGGTACTTGACTCGATAGAAGCGATAGAAGCAATAGAAGCAATAGCGACTATAGAATCTATAGAAACTATAGAAACGATAGAAACGATAGAAAACTAAAAAGAACTGAAACCTAAAAGAATAAAAGACAATGGCAAAAGATAGCACGAAACCATTCAAGAGCATCTTCAGGCAGGTGCCGAAGTGGCAGGACCTATGGTTCTCGAAAGGTTGAAAATGGAGAAGAAGGAGGAAGAGTAATGGATAGAACGGAGTGGGAAAATAAGAAATATCTGTAAACTATGGCAGAGATTAGAATATTCATCAGCAGTGTACAGGCAGAGTTTGCCAGCGAGCGTAAACAGCTGTGCAACTATATCCGGCAGGACGCCTTATTGGGGCGGTTCTTCATTCCTTTTATCTTTGAGGAACTTCCTGCCATCAACACCTCGGCGCAAGAGGCCTATCTCACAGAGGCTGGCCAGTGCGACATCTACGTCGGGCTGTTTGGCGAGCGATATGGTTATGAAGACGGAGCGGGTGTCTCGCCTACAGAGCGCGAATATGACGTGGCCACCCAGCAGCACAAACACCGACTTATTTATCTGAAGAACGTACCCTCCCGTCATCCCAAGGAAGAGCGCTTCATTCATAAAGTGGAACAGGATGTGGTGCGCAAATCCTTTGATGCATACGACGACCTGCGCACAGCGGTCTATACTTCGCTGGTACGCTATCTGGAAGAAAAAGAATATCTCCGACTGCTGTCGTTCGATGCAACATTCCATCGTGCGGCCACGCTCGACGACATTGACCCCTCGAAAGTGGAGTTGTTTGTCAATCTGGCCCGAGACCGCCGTAACTTCCCCATTCCTTTCAGCGCAGGCATTCCCAAGATTCTGACACACCTGAACCTGATGGCCGAAGACGGAAGACTGACGAACTCAGCCTTGTTGCTCTTTGCCAAAGACCCGCAGAAGTTCTTCATAACGTCGGAGGTGAAGTGCGCTCAGTTCTATGGCACGAAGGTGGAAAAGCCCATACCCTTCTATCAGGTGTTCCACGGTAGCATCTTTGAACTGGTTGACCAGGCTGTGGGGTTCGTGATGGGGCATATCAATGCAAAAGTGGGCGACCGCTCTAAATCAGCGTCGGTCGATGTTGACTACGAGTTTCCAGTAAAGGCTGTGACAGAGGCTATTGTGAACGCTGTCACACATCGCGACTATACCAGCAATGCCAGTGTGCAGGTGATGTTGTTCCGGGATCGCTTAGAAATCCTGAATCCAGGAACGCTGCCATACGGTATGACTGTTCCTCTGCTGTCACAACTCCATTCGTCAATACCCACCAATCCTGTGTTAGCTCATCCTGTCTATTTGGCGGGCTATATTGAACGTATGGGAACTGGAACCACGGACATTATAGAGCAATGTGAAGCAAAGGGACTGCCGACCCCAACTTTCAGGCAGAACAGTTTCTTCCAAGTAACGCTCTATCGTAAACTACAAGACAATGGATTGGAGCAAAGGAATCAGGAAGAAGTTAAGCTTACTGAGGAAACAACGGCGATAGAGCTAAATGCCAAGCAAAGACTGGTAATTGTCTATTGTAGATTGCCTAGAACGAGCCGACAGATATTGAAACATATCGGTGTAAGTTATCATTCTACTAACATAAAGAAATATATTAACGATTTGATAGATGCCAAATTGTTAAAAGTGGTGAATGGAAGTAGCAAGAACAACAGAGATGTAATGTATGTAAAGTGTTAATTAAAAGCAGCTTGTAATATCTAAATTGTCAGAGATAGTGTCAGAGATAGTGTCAGAGACAGTGTCAGAGATCTAACGTTGAAGAATATGGATAGAACGAAGTGGGAATATAAGAAGCTGGGAGAGGTTTGCGAGAAGTTGACCGATGGCAGTCACAATCCTCCAAAGGGGATTGAGTACAGCGATTACCATATGATAAGTTCTCAGAACATCTTCAATGACAGAATAGAGCTTACCGATTTCAGGTGTCTGTCAAAGGAAGACTTTGAGGCGGAAGACAAGAGGACTGCTCTGAAGAAAGGGGATTTGCTACTAACCATTGTTGGAGCTATAGGAAGGTGTTATGTGCTGGACGGCACCGAAGGCCATATCACACTCCAGAGAAGCGTCGCTGCAATTACCCCCAAAGAGAACATCCTTTCTCGTTTCCTTATGTATTACTTCATTGGGAACAATTCCAAGTTGAATGAAGAAGCTCATGGAGTCGCTCAGAAGGGTATCTATTTGAAGCAATTAGGCAATCTGATTGTCCCGATTCCGCCCATGTCCGACCAGCAACACATCGTTGCCGAGTTAGATTGCTTGAACGAAATGATTGCTCTGAAGCAAGAGCAGTTGAAGGAGTTCGACAAGCTGGCGCAGGCTATCTTCTATGAGATGTTTGGAGATGATTATGATTTTGAGAAGGTTAAGTTGGGTGATGTAGTTGAAGTGGCGTCAGGATTGGTAGACCCCAAGAGCGAACCATATTGCTTTCAGTTACATGTAAGCCCGGCAAACATTGTCAGTGGCACAAATGAAATCGTTAATTGTGTACAAGCAAAAGATGAGGGGCTAATAAGTGATAAATACCCATTTAAGTCTGGAATGGTGTTGTATTCAAAAATACGTCCTAACTTAAATAAAGTTGCCATGGCAAACTTCGACGGAATTTGTAGTGCAGATATGTATCCTCTTAATGTGTTGCCCAAGGCAAATAACATATATATTATGAAACTATTGTCGTCGAAGCATTTCTTAGAATATGCAATAAAGAATTCTGGACGTGCTCGTATGCCCAAGCTTAATAGAGAAACATTGTTCGCCTATGTTTTTAAACTCCCCCCTCTCCCCCTCCAGCAGCAATTTGCCGAGAAGATTTCTGCCATTGAGGCACAGAAGGAGCTGGTGAGGCAGAGCATTGCAGAGACACAGACGCTGCTGGATTATACGATGGATAAGTATTTCGGATAAAGTAATAAGATAAGGACTATGCATAAGAACTTCGACTACCTCAAGGAACTGCCGCTGTTCACGACGCTGTACCAGCGTTGTGATGAGGCAGAGGTGTTCTGCAAGGCCGATCCGGACAAGGCGGCGATGGCGTGCAGGAGGGCACTGGAGTGGACCATCGAGCTGATATACAGGGTTCAGCACTGGGAGGTGTCGCCCAGGGCGAACCTCTTCGAGAAGGTGCAAGATGCCCGCTTCGCGGAGTTCATCCATTCACGCGACCTGATGCGGAAGCTCCACTTCGTGCGCAGTGTGGGCAATCGTGCTGCCCACCAGGGAGGGGTGTCGAGGCGCGACTGTGAGTATGCCGTGCTGGACATCTACTATTTCGTGGGCGATGTGCTGAAGCTGCTGGGCTACATAGACCGCTACCCGTCCTTTGATCCTACGCTGCTGCCGGAAAGGGGCACACGGGTGATGACCGTCACGACCAATGAGGCCGCTGCCACCCGCCAACAGACAGAAGCCGCAGAGGAGGCGAAGCCCATCCAGACACCGACGGCCGAGGTGCTGGTGGCACATAACCCAGAGAACCTGAGCGAGGCAGAGACCCGCAAGATCTATATCGACGAGATGCTGCGCGAGGCGGGTTGGGAGATCTCCGAGGCCGCAGGCGTCATCGTGAGCGGCAAGGCGTGCATAGAAATAGAGGTGCAGGGGATGCCCGATACCCCATCGGGCAGGGGATATGCCGACTATGTGCTGTTCGACACCGACGGGATGCCGCTGGCCGTTGTGGAAGCCAAGAGGACGACCGTTGACCCTGTGGCGGGAAAGACCCAGGCAGAGCTCTATGCCCAGTGCTTAGAGGCCCGGTTCGGCGTGAAGCCTGTGGTCTATTATACCAATGGCTATGAAACCCATGTCATCGACGGCCTGGGCTATCCGGCCAGAACCATCTACGGTTTCCACACCCGCCAGGACCTGCAGAAACTCATCCAGAAGCGAGGTCGGCAGGATATTGTCGATATGCTGGCTAAGGAGGAAATCGTGGATAGGCCGTATCAGACCCGAGCCGTGAAGAGCATCTGCGAGCACTTCAACACGAAGCATCGCAGGGGCTTGCTCGTGATGGCAACAGGGACGGGCAAGACGCGTGTGGCCATCGCCCTGATAGAGGTGCTGCTGAGGAACAACTGGGTCAGGAACGTGCTGTTCCTGGCCGACCGCACCGACCTGGTGGATCAGGCCTTCGGTAAGTTCAACACCTACCTGCCCGACGAGACGAAGTGCAATCTCTGTGACCCGCGACAGACAAGGAATCTGGATGCCCGCCTGCTGTTCTCGACCTATCAGACGATGATCAACTTCATCGACGCAGAGGAGAAGACCTTCAGCGTGGGACGCTTCGACCTGATTATCATCGATGAGGCCCACCGCTCCGTCTTCGGCAAGTTTCGTGCCATCTTCGATTACTTCGACTCGCTGCTGGTGGGGCTGACGGCTACACCCCGAGAAGAGATTGACCGCAGCACCTACCGTCTGCTGGAACTGGAGGACGGCGAGCCCAATGATTTCTATGAATATGGGGAAGCCGTCAGAGACGGACACCTGGTGAACTTCGAGGCCTACCGCTATGACTCGGACATCCTGCGCAATGGCATCCGATACCGCGAACGCTCTGAGGACGAGCAGCGGCAGCTGGACACCATCTTCGAGAGTGAAGGCGAAGGGGAACGCGACATCGAGAGCAACGAGATATTCCGATATGTCTATAACACCGACACGATAGACAAGGTGCTGCAGGAACTGATGGAGAAGGGCCTGCGCGTGGACAGCGGCGAAAACATCGGCAAGACCATCATCTTTGCCTACAACCACAGGCACGCCGTGAAGATTGCAGAACGGTTCGCTGTGCTCTATCCGCAACTGGGACCCGACTACTGCGAGGTGATTGACTATCAGGCCACACAGCGGAAACACCTTCTGGGCGAGTTCGAGAAGGTGGACCACGAGCCGCGTGTGGCTGTGAGCGTGGATATGCTGGACACCGGCATTGATGTGCCGGAGGTGTTGAACCTGGTGTTCTTCAAGCCCGTACACTCCAAGATCAAGTTCGAGCAGATGAAGGGGCGTGGAACGCGCCTGTGCAAGAACCTGCTGGGAGCAGGCAGGGATAAGGAGAAATTCCTGATCTTTGACTTCTGCAATAACTTCGACTACTTCGATGAGCATCCGCAGGGAGCTACGGCGACCCGGACAAGGTCGCTGACGGAGCGCATCTTCTGTCAGAAATCGGAATTGGCCTTCCTCTTGCAGAGAGTGGCCCGCACAGATTTCGAGCGGCAACTGCACGGCGAGTTGAAGAATGAGTTGTGGAAACAGGTAGGAGGCCTGGGCTTTGAGCGCATCTTGGTCCGTAAGCATGGCGAAGAAATCGACCCGTTCCGCGCGGAGCAGTATTGGGAGCATCTGAGGGAGGCTGATGTGGCTGTGTTGCAGACGACGATTGCACCCTTGTTGGTGGCTTCTGGCGACGAAATGGCGATGATGCTGGATGCGCTGATGTATGCTTGCGAGATTGCACGTCTGCAGAGAATCTCATCTCCGACAGCTGTGACGGAAAAGATCAAGCAGCTATGTCAGATTCTGAGAACCAAGAAGGGCAACATACCTCAGGTAAGGGAGCAGATGGCTACGATTGAAGAGGTGATTCCGGAACACTTCTGGACAGGAGCTACGCTGGAAGACCTGGAACGAGTGCGCAAGGTGCTGAGAGAGCTGGCGCGCTTTGCCATTGACGTACAGGACAACGCCACCTTCGACGTGGACATTGAAGATATGATAGACAATCCGCGGATAGATACGCCACAGGCCACCAACATCACTTACAAGCAGCGCGTGTTTGACTATCTGGCAGAACATCGCGACGACGAGGTGTTCCGGAAGATATTCAATATGAAACAGCTGACCATACAGGATGTGCATGAGTTGGAACGCATCCTATGGGAAGAGCTGGGCACTAAGGAGCAGTATGAGGACTATTGCCAGCGGGAACGCAAGATCTACGGGGGAAATGTGGCGGCACTGATACGTTCTCTGTGCGGCATTGACCGCACGAAAGCACATCAACTGTTCTATGAGTTCCTGCGCTCTGAGAACCTGTCATCGCTGCAGGAAGAATATCTCAACAGCATCATCAACTATGTCTGCATGAATGGTGACATGGAACGCAGGACATTAGGACAGGATCCCTATCGGAGCTTCAACTGGCAACTGGCTTTCGGAGACAACAGGGCCAAGGTGGGCAATTATGTCGATCATCTGCACTTCCTTATAAAAGGCGTGGAATCCTATTCGCAGGCAGAAGAAGCCTCTCCTGATTACCTCATGGCTGCGGAAAATCTGTAATATTCATCAATCCAGACGTCAATCTTCAAAAAATGATATGTAAAACTAATTCTGTGTACCTACTTATCAGAAAAAAATATATATCTTTGCAGCCGAAATAAGTAACAAACAGATATTCCGAATGATGAACACGACGAAACTATGGATGGCTGTGCTGGGTGTGTGCTGCGCCCTCACAGCTTCTGCACAGCGTAAGCAATGCATGGATGCCGACTGGCGTTTCTGTCTGGGCGATGGCAGCGCCGCCATCGCCGACCCCTCCGTGGCTGACAGCTGGCGCTCGCTCGACCTGCCCCACGACTGGAGCGTGGAGACCGAAGCGGCAGCACAGGCCGGCGGCCGCGTCATCGGGCCGTTCTCCACGAACAGCATCGGCAAATACCAGACGGGCCACACCGTGGGCGGCGAAGGATGGTACATGAGGAAATTGAAAATTGAAAATGGACGGTTGAAAATGGACAATGGACAATTCTCCATTTACTTCGAGGGTGCCTACAACCAGTCGTGGCTCTATGTCAACGGCACGCTCTGCCACGAGAACGTCTATGGCTACACCAGCTTCCGCGCTGATGTGACGGAACTGCTGCACGAGGGCGAGAACACGATCCTCGTGCGCGTCCTCAACGAGGGCAACAACACCCGCTGGTACGCTGGCAGCGGCATCTACCGCCATGTCTGGCTCATCACCACGCCGAGCTTGCACGCCGACGATTGGGAGACGGTTGTTAAAGTGGACAATGGACTGGCGGATGGGGAAATCTCTGTCGAGACGCGCGTCTATAACGAGGGCAGCGAGGCGGCTGATGCCATTGTGAGCGTCGATATTATCGACGCACAGGGGACGACGGTGGCGACGCAACAGACGACGGTCGCCGTGCCAGCCAAAAACTCTCCGCTCGGCTCTGCCGCTTCGCGCAGTGAAGAACTTTCAACTTTCAACTTTCAACTCCCCTCCCTCCACCCCTGGAGTCCCGATACACCTTATTTATATACGGCGCGCATTAGCGTGAAGGATGCCGACGGGCAGACCCTCGACACCTTCACCAAGCGCTTCGGCGTGCGCACCCTCTCCTTCTCGGCTACCGAGGGTTTCCTCTTGAACGGCGTACCTACGCTGCTGCGCGGCGGCTGTGTCCACCACGACAACGGCCTCCTCGGCGCTGCCGCCTTCGACAAGGCGGAGCGCCGCAAGCTGGAGCTGCTGAAGGCACAAGGCTTCAACGCCGTGCGCTGCAGCCACAACCTGCCCTCGGAGAACTTCCTCGACGTCTGCGACGAGCTTGGCCTGATGGTCATCGACGAGTGCTTCGACCAGTGGCTGCGCAAGAAGAACAACGACGACTACCACCGCTACTTCGCCGACCACAGCACCGAGGACATTGCCACGATGGTGCGGCGCGACCGCAACCACCCCAGCATCATTATGTGGAGCATTGGCAACGAGATCCCCGGCCGCATAGAGCCCGCCGGCATGGAGGTTGCCGCCCGTCTGCGGGCCACCGTCCGGGAACTCGACACGACGCGCCCCATCACGGCCGCTATCTGCGGCTGGGACGAGGGCGCCGCCTGGAACTCCGCCGCACAGAACTGGGATGAGCAGGACGCGAAAGCCTTCCAGAGCCTCGACGTCGGCGGCTACAACTATCTCTATGACAAGTATGAGCACGACCACCAGACCCACCCCGACCGCGTGATGTGCGGCCTGGAGAGCTACCCCAAGCAGGCCTCCGAGAACTGGACGCTTGTGGAGCAGAAGCCCTACGTCATCGGCGACTTCGTGTGGACGGCGATGGACTACCTCGGCGAGGCTGGCATCGGTGCCGCCTACGCCGACCATGCCCCCACGATGTTCCAGGACTGGCCCTGGTTCAATGGCTACTGCGGCGACCTCGACCTCATCGGGCAGAAGAAACCGCAGAGCTACTACCGCGACGTCGTCTGGCGGCAGGCACCCATCACGATGGCTGTGCAGCCCACCGCCTCGCAGAACAATGCCTGGGGCTGGCAGCTCGAGGAGCAGCACTGGACGTGGCCCGGTCGCGAGGGGCAGAACGTTTCTGTCAACGTCTATAGCCGTGCGCCGCGGGTGCGCCTCTACCTGAACGACACGCCCCTTGGCGACAAGGCGCCCGGCACCACCTTCTGGGCGGGCTTCACCGTTCCCTATCAGCCCGGCACGCTGCGCGCCGTCAACCTCGATGCCGACGGCACTGAGCGGGTAGGGGAGGAGTTCGTGCTCCGCACCACAGGCCCTGCCGTCGGCGTGCGCTGCGTCTATGAGGATCCCGCCCTCTCGGCTGCGCTGAACGACCTGGCCTACGTCACGCTGGAGCTCGTCGATGCCGAGGGCAACGTCGTCACCAGCGACTGCACCACGCAAATCAGCATCCGCAACATAGGCGCTGGCGAGCTCATCGCCTGCGGCACCGCCTCGCCCAACGACATGAAGAGCTTCCGCTCCACCACGCCCACCGTCTTCCGCGGCCGCGCCCTCGCCATCCTCCGCTCCAACGGCGTGGCTGGTGAGGTGAAGCTGCAGGCCGACATCGTGGAGCAGGAGCAGCCTTTCACCTCCCACTTCTTCCGCAACGCCGACTTCGGCGCCGAGAGCCTCGACGGCTGGACCGTCAGCTCGACGCAGTACATCAAGTACAACGCCACGTCGTGGCACGGCACGGAGCTGGACGGCTTCCTGGAGAGCTACACGGGATGGGGCTCGGCCACGACGTTGGCCGGACAGAGCATCTCGCAGAGCACACGGGTGCTGCCCGCCGGACAATACACCTTCGCCTTTGACTACAACGCCACTTTCCGGCAGGGCAGTCAGCGCTACCAGACGGAGGGCACCCTCGCGGGTGTCACCGTCTCGGCAGGCGGCGAGCAGATAGCTCTTGAACATATCAGCGGCGACCACGCGCAGCACGCAACAATCACCTTCACCCTCGCCGAGCCCGCGGCCGTCAGCTTCCTCGTGGCCTTTGCCGCCGACACCAATGCCGACTGGTTCGCACTGGACAACCTGACGGTGGAGTATGCCGGCGACTATGATTTCGACACCCGTTACATCGACAAGACGGCTTCCGTGCCGGCCTTCGACGGCGCGGCATGGCCCAGGATGGAGGGCAATGCCAGCGGCGGTTATACCGAGGCGAAGCTGGGTTCCGCGCTCTACAACAGCACGGGTCTCGCCTACTGGTCGCCCACGCCCCCGACGAACAGCGACTTCTTTCGCCAGGACATCACCGGCCTGCCCGAAGGGCGCTACGGCATTGCCGCCTTCTGCGCCGCCAACCGCTGGAGCAGCAGTGACAACGACCGCAGCCATCAGGCTGGGGCCTTTTTTTTCGCCCGCGGCGGCAGTGGCACCATAGCTGAGACGGAAGTCTCTGCAGCCACCTATGCCCTCCACTCTCTCGTCATCGACCTGAAAGCTGGCGAGACCCTGACCCTCGGTATGCGTGCCGGTGCTGCCAATGGCAACAACTGGTGCTACCTCGCCGACATCACCCTTGTGCAGCTGTCAGCTCCCAACCCCGACGCCGATGGTATCCATGATATTGGACAATGGACCGCTCGGCCGAAGGACGCTTCAACGCTTCGAAGAATGGACAATGAGGCTGGTGCGTGGTATGACCTGAGCGGGCGTGCCATCGCCGCCCCACGTCCTTACGGTGGCCCTTATATCAAGGCAGGCGGCAGCCAAGCCAGTAAGTTCATCGTCAAATGAGCAGACAACCCTGTCGGTGCCTGCGGTGAAGCACTGGGACGAGAGAGACGCATTTGTTTCATTCCAGCGTCGCAAATCGGTCAAGATCCTCATCTTGGCCGATTTGTGTTTCGGGATGACCGATTCGTTTACGCCGCGTGTGTAGGAGAAGAGTTACCTTTGCCGCAAATTCGCAAAACTAACTCAACTCACACATCAATGAAACAAAAACTACTTTTCCTCTTGTTTGCTGTGCTCGGATGTTGCATGGCACAGGCTACTCCTATTCCTTCTGCCTACTATTCGGCAGTTGGAGCGGGCAGTTTCTATCTCTACGACATCACTGCTGAGACATTCCTCTCGCATAGCAACAACTTTCCTGCAACGGCCTCAACGCCTGACGCAAGCTGTCTGATGGTGGTAAGCAGTAATGGCGATGGCACCTATGCCATCAAATACGATAATGCCAACTACCTGAAGATGGGCACTTACAACAATATCTATATCTGGGCCGATGGTGGTGACAGTGATACGAAGTGGATCTTTACCACTGTGGCTGATGCTGTCAATACATACATCGTGTCAACCAGCGAATATGCAGATCACTTTAGTACAAAGACATGGTATCTGATCAGCGGGAATGCAACGGACGTGGAAGCCAATGCACATCAATATGCGTTGATCACCGCAGCGAATTATGCTGAGTATGTTGCCCGTCAGGCCGCGGAAGCTGCGTTCTCCAAGGCCGTTAGCCAGGCGAACACTATCAAGGAGCAGACCTCAGCCTACACAGACCCCGGAACAGCGGTGGAAACTTTAGAAGGAGCTGTCTCTGCGGCGCAGACGGCTGTGGCCAGTGCTGCGGATGCAGCTGCTGTGAACACGCAGGCAGCTGCTGTGTTGGCTGCTGTCAAGACATTCATCGGTGCTGTGAACATCAACAGCGGCCAGCATCTTGACCTGACCTGTCTCATCGCGAATGCCTCGTTTGATGAGGGACGTGATGGATGGACTTCCAATCCGGCAATCAACAACGTGAGCCACGGTGTGGCGGAGTTCTTCGGGAAATATGCCTTCGACATCAATCAGGTGCTTACCGATATGCCACGTGGCAACTATGAGCTGACGGTGGAGGCTTTCCAGTGGGTGTCAATGGGTACAAATGACGAAGATTATGCTTATTACAAGTCCGGTAACTATCCCGTAACGGCCAATATCTACATCAACGGCGGTGCCACTACCATTAAGAACGTAATGGAGGCCTCGTCGCCAACCGCATACGGAACGGTGGGGGTGGACGATTTCAAGGATGAGGATGGTGGACACCATCCGAAGAACATGGCCACTAGCGCGCGCTACTTCGCCGATGAAATCTATAAAAATACGGTGCAAGCACAGGTGGAGGGTGACCTGACATTCGGCTTCCGTGGTCCGGCTGCCAGCCATAACAATTGGACTATCTTCGATGACTTCCGACTGTATTACTATGGTACAAGTGCCGTAGATATTACCCTCGATGAGGGTAGCGCTACTTTCTCAGTCCTTTCGGACTACGATGCTGCTAACGTCACTTTAGAGCGCACGTTTAATGAAGGATGGAATGGTATAGTGCTCCCCTTCACGACCACAGTGGATAACCTTAAGACGAAGTTAGGAGCCACGGAGGTGAAGACATTCAGTAGCATCGCATACGATGCAGAGTCGGGCACGGTGACACTGAACTTCGCCGATGCCAGCGATGACCTGCTGGCAGGCGTTCCCTGCATAGTGAAGATTGCAGCTGGCAGTACTACCTGCAGTGCCACCTTTGAGGCTGTTCCTCTCAAGACAGACATCACAGAACAGGTGGTGACAGCAGCGGAGAACGCCCGCATCAGCTATGCCTTCACTGGAACCTACAACAAGGTAACCAAGAGCGACATGAACCTCTACTTCCTGTCAGGCGACAAGCTCAATCATGTCAGTACGGAACAAAGCATCACCATGAAGCCCTATCGCGCGTGGTTCAAGAACCGCTCAACGGAAGAGGTGGAGGTGAAAGTGGCTTTGAACTTGGATGACATGGCTACAGGTGTCCAGTCTGTCTGTGCGGAGCCTGTCGTTGCGGGTGATGTTTATGACCTAAGTGGTCGCAGCTACGGTGCAACCACATCTTCCTCCAAGCTTCCCAAGGGCATATATATTCGTGGAGGAAAGAAAATCGTGGTGAAGTAATCAGAAGTAGTAATCAACAGGCTAAAGTATTATCACATGAAAAAGATTTATAAATCCCCTCAGACTTATTGCTATGTGGTTATGGTGCAATCCTTGTTGGCCGCAAGTCAGCCTGGAGCTGCGCGAGGCACGAATCTCGATGGCGTAGAGACGCAAGAATGGAATGGCAGCGATGCTGCCACCAAGGGCTCTGGCTGGGACAATGTCTGGGACTGAGAATATATTGTAGAATCGTTTTGACGAGTTTGTTAGTTAGTGAAAGGTCGCCTTCACAAGCGTGTGGAGGCGGCCTTATTCAAAAAAACGTCTTCGAAGCTCGTTCGAAAGAAGAAAATAACTATCTTTGCACACACACAATCAAATATATGAAGAAACTGATGTTAAGGAAAACTTCTCTTGTATGCCTGGGGCTGTTCCTGGGTATGGGGCACGCAATGGCTCAACAGGTGGCCATCGGTTTCCGTTCTACCGACGGCAACTACTGGAAGATGCAGACTGAGACGCTTGTAGAGACCACGGAAGCAGCGGATGTCACGATTCGTAGTGACCAGCCGGCACAGACCTTCAAAGGGTGGGGCACCTGCTTCAATGAACTCGACTACGAGGCATGGAACCTGCTCTCGGAGGCCGACCGCACGCTGTTCATTAAGCGTGCCTTCAACCCGGACGGTGACCTGCGCCTGACCGTGGGGCGCATCCCCGTGGGTGCCTCGGACTATGCCTGCGACTGGTATTCCTGCGATGAGACACCCGGTAACACCGAGGACTTCGCGATGGAGCACTTCACCATCGAGCGCGACCTACAGCGCATCATCCCCAGCATCCGCCTGGCACAGGCCGAGCAGCCCGCGATGACGTTCTGGGCATCGCCCTGGAGCCCGCCGCAGTGGATGAAGAAGAACAAGCACTATGCGCAGGCCATCACCAGCACCAATGGCAACACCGAGGCCTTTCCGCCCTTGCAGCGCGACCAGTTCGTGGAGGACGAACGCTACTACCACGCCTACTGCCTCTACTTCGACCGCTTCATCCAGGCCTACGCCGAGCAAGGCATCCCCATCACGGGGCTGGCTTATCAGAACGAGGCCTATTCCAACACGCCTTATCCGGGCTGCTCGTGGCTGTCTGCCACGACGGGCAAGTTCCTGGCCGAGTACCTCGGGCCGTACATGGCCGAGCACCAGCCCGACGTGACCCTCATCGCTGGCACCTTCAACACCAACCGATGGGATGTATTCCAGACTATCCTCTCGACTCCCGGCATCGACCGCTATGTGCGGCAGGTGGGCTTCCAGTGGGAAGGTCGCCAGCAGGTGGCCGCCGTGCGCTCGACATGGCCGCAGTATGAGTTGGTGCAGACCGAGAGCGAATGTGGGGGTGGCACCTTCGACTGGGGAGCAGCCGTGCACACCTTCGAGCTCTGCAACCACTACCTTTCCAACGGCATCACGACCTACACCTACTGGAACGCCATCCTCAAGGACGGCGGCTACAGCACGTGGGGCTGGCGGCAGAATGCCCTCGTGCAGGTGAACAGCGCAGCTCGCACGGCTTACTACACGCCCGAGTACTACGCTTACAAACACTACACCCACCTGATTCCTGTGGGCTCGAAGATCCTGCAGTGCGACCCGTCGCGCCTGCTCGTGTCGGCCCTCCGGCCCGATGGCAGTGTGGTTGTCGTCATCGGCAACGACAGCGGTAGCGACAGGGAGCTCAGCATAGACATCGACGGCCAGCTCCTGCACGCCACGCTACCCGCCAATTCCTTCTCCACCTACCTCTGCGGCGCGGAGGGCACCGTGGCCGATGTCCTGCGGCAGGAAGCCAGCGGGCTCTGCCATATCGAGCGTGACTTCCTCACTGAAGAGCAGTATGCCCAGCTCTCCGACGCCGTCGATGCGGGCGGCTATGATGCACTCCTCAGCGCGCTCCAGGGCGTGCTGACCGGCCACGGCACGCCGACCTTCACGCCTTCGGCTGAGCTCTACCAGCCCGTGGCCGCAGGAAGCTACTTCCTCTATGACATCACGGCCGGTAAGTTCCTGGGGCAGGTCGCGGCCGGCGCAGAGGCGAATCAGCCCCGTCTCGCCTCCGCTCCCGAGCGCATCGCCCTCAAACAAACTGCAAAGGGCTACACGCTCCGCTTCGAGAACCGCCCCACAGCCAGCGGTTATCTGAAGCTGGGTGTCTATAACGGTCAGTACGCATGGGCCGACGGCGCTGCCACCTCCACCTACTGGACGCTCGCGGCAGACGACACGCACACGTTCACCCTCACGGCAGAGGCCGGCCACTACACGCTGGGCAGCGGCGAGCAGCTCAGCGGGGCGTGGTATCTGGCAGGGACGAACGTGAGTAACCGTGCTGACGAGGCCCACCGCTATGCGCTCATCAGTATCGCAGATTATATCCGCGAGACACAGAATGCCACACCGGCCCTTCTGGGAGCAGCCACGGGCAGCGATGTCACCTCCGGCTGGCTGCGCGAGAAGAACAGCGCCAGCGGCTATGCTGAACAGCAGCCGGCCATCAGCTCCTTCTTCTACGGGGGCTACGGCATCAGCCACTGGGCTGCCAGCCCGCAGACCAACGCGCGCATCATCTATCAGCAGGTAAGCGGTCTGCCTGCAGGCACTTACACGCTGACCGTCTTCGCCGCCGCCACCTTGTGGAACAACAACAATGGGGGTGACAACCGCGAGGGCATCAGCCTCTTCATGGGCGACGGTGCCGCCACTGCGGCCACTCCCGTCACCACGGCGCAGTATGCGCCCTACACCCTCACCTTTGACCTCAGCGAGGGGAATACTTTGCAGCTCGGCCTGCGCGCTGAAGCCGTCAACGGCAATAACTGGGCGTTCCTGGCCGATGTCCGTTTGGCCTATCAGGCTCCCTCCCAGCCCGACGCTATCCACGCGATGAATCCGGGCACCGTGGAGGACGGGTCATGCTATGACTTGAGCGGTCGCCAGTGGGCGGACAGTCTGACAAGTCACAACGTCCGCCACAAAGGTATTCTCATCAGGGGCGGTCAGAAGTTTGCCGTGCGATGAAAGAGCATTGAAAGGCCTCCTGCTGAAGGAGGCCTTTTCGTATCGTTTAGCGTTTGGCGAACTTCTTGCCGCCCGCGATGTAGATTCCTTTTTGGAGGTTCCGTGCGGAGTGCGCAGAGAGGAAGGAATCTACAGAGGAACTGATCCTCTGTCCGCTGAGGGCGTACAGCGCGCCTGACCCGGGTAGCCCGATTGCCTCACCGGCAGCCGTGATGCCGTCGCCCTCGCCGAGGGTGAAGCTGTAGTCGCCTGAGCCGACGATGACCTGTGTCTCCGTGGTGCCGTAGGTGACGCTGACGATGCCGCGCGTGCCAGCGCTGATGGCCGTGCCGTCCTCCTTCAGCACCATCCCGTCCGTGGCGGGCAGGATGAGGGTGGCTTCGGTGCCTGCGGGAACGGAGAACTGGAAGCGGTAGCCGCCGGTCGTCCGCTGCCAGGCCGAGCGGATACGGCCGTAGATGCACTCGGTGGCGATGTCGCAGTTGTTCAGGTCCGCGGGAATGTATGGAGCAATTCTTATTGTCCATTCTTCGGAGTTTCGAGGCGTCCTTTCGCCGAGCGGTTCATTGTCCATTATCCAACTGATTCCGCCGAGCTGTGTGTAGAACCATTCCTCGATGTGGTCCATCATGCAGTGGTTCTGCGAGAAAGCGCCCACGTCCCAGTACTCGGGCGTAGTGGTATAGCCTTGGCGCACCCAGTAGCCGTAGCTGGGACAGTCGGTCTGGTTGGCCATTTGCCAGACGATGTCGTTGTAGCCGTAGCGGGCCAGCGACATGAAGATGCACTTCAGGGCAATCTCGCCCGACTTCACCTTGTAGCCGTCGTTCTTCACGGCCTCGGCCAGCACGGCCGCCACCTCCGCCTCGTCGCCCTCGGGCACCAGCCCGTAGTAGAGCGGCTGTGCCTGCTCGCTCTGTCGGCCGCCGCCACCGCTGACGCTGGTATAGACGTGGGTCTCGGCGTTGTAGTACTTCGCGTTGAACGCTGTGCGTACGTTGGCCGCGAGGGTGGTGTAGGCCGTGGCGTCGGCATCGTGGCCGAGAGCCGTGGCCATCTCTGCCATCGCGCGCAGGATATAATAATAGGTACAGGTCTCGGTGAAGCCCGTCGGCACGAGTGGCGACACGCCCGCCGTCTCCTGGCCCCAGTCGCTGAGGACGCTGAACGAGTCGTTGATGATGTAGCCTGTGGTGTTGTCGGTATAGTGTTGGACGAGGCGGCACATCTGGGCGTAGTACTTCGTCATGAGCGACGCGTCGCCGTAGTACTTCCAGCCCCGATAGGGCACGAGGATGGCCGCGCCGCCCCAGTTGACATCGTCGCCATAGACGTTCATGTAGTAGGGCGCTACGGAGGGCACGTGGCCGTCGGCCTGCTGGGCATCGAAGCAGTCGAGGACTACTTTATTGTAGAACGACTGCATGTCGAAGTTCGCGTTCAGCGAGACATACATCTCGTTGGGCACGTCTAACCACCCGAGCTTCTCGCGGTGGGGACAGTCGGTGATGCTGTTGTAGAGCTGCGAGGCGATGGCGTCGCGGCAGATGACGTGGATGTCGTTGATGAGGGCGTTGGAGGTCTCGACGGTTCCGATGTTGTCCATCGCCGAGCGGATGCGCAGGGCGGTGAACTGCTCGGGCTGCGGTTCCTCGTCGAGGCCGATGATCTGCAGGTAACGGAAACCGTGGTACATGAACTCGGGTCCCCACTCCTCTTCGTCGCTGCCCGCGAAAGTGTATGTCTCGTAGGTGTCGGAGGGGCCTGTATAATAGTTCTCCATATACACCGAGCCGTCGGCGTTCAGGCTCTCGCCGCAGCGCAGGGTGATGGTCTGTCCTGCCTTGCCCCGCAGGCGGAAGCGGTACTGCCCGGCGAAGTTGCGGCCGAAGTCCACCATCCGCAGTGTGTAGCCCCCGCTCTGGATGGTCTTCACGCTGACCGCCTGCCATTCCTCCACGACCTTCAGTGGCTCATACATGCGGCTGCGCAGTGTGCCGAAGCCGCTCACACCCGAGTGCGGGCTGGTGAACTTGGGCGACGTGAGGAGGGAGAGGCCCCCCGTGGCCCCCCAGTGGGGGGCATTGGTTGGCTGTTCATCCCCCGCCGGGGGATTATAGGGGGCTGCATCATAGTCCTCCCCACCCCACCAGTTGCTGCCCAGCGTGGGCGAGGGTGCTGTCTGCCAGGTGGCATCGGTCACGATGCGCTCGCTGGTGCCATCGGTGTACTCGATGAGCAGTTCGGCCAGCAGACCTGTGTCGCCGTTGTTGCGCACCTCCCCCTTCGAGAAACGGTCGGTCAGGTATTCGATGTTATAGATGCCGCCCGCTACCTGCGCGAGGATGGTATTCGTACCCGTGCGCACGAGGTCAGTCACGTCGTAGGTGGAGTAGAGGATGGTCTTCTCATACTCGCTCTCGCCAGGCTCCAGCACGGCATCTGTCACGGGGCTGCCGTTGAGCTTCATCGTGAACACGCCGAGGGCCGAGGCATAGATGCGGGCGCGGGCAATGGTCTTGCCGTCGGCGACCGCGAACTGTTTGCCGAAGTAAGGAACATGGTAGCGTTCGGCCGCTTTCGTGTAGGCTGCGGCGTAGGTGCGGCCGTCCGTCGAGGTCTGCACGGTGAAGGCCGCGGGGAAATTGGCCGCGATGTTGGCGGCCATGCCCACGGCGTGGTCGTTCTGTCGGGGGTAGAGCATGATCTTCGTCACCTCCTTGGCTGTGCCCAGGTCGGCGGTGATGGTGACGGGCGTGGCCACGTTCTGCTGCGTCGTCCATCCGTTGCGGCTGTCGGTGCCGCTCTTCAGACCGTCGTTGATGTAGCTGAGCGACCATCCGTAGCCCTGTAGCTCCCAGGTGTCAGCGCTCTTGCCGGCAGAGAAAGTGGCCGAGCGCGCTACGTTCTCGTTGCCGGCGTAGATCTCCACTTCTGCCAGCTGGGCGAACGAGTAGCCTGCGTCCGTCGAGGCGCGCAGTCCCAGCTCGGTGATGTTCAGCCGGAGGTAGCGGCACGTGATGGGTTCATTGAACTCTATCACCAGCGGGTCGAGCGTCTGGTGGGCGATGCCCTCAGCGTGGATCCATTGTGCCGTCCACTCCGATGGCGAGAGAAAGGCCGTCTCGAACGTCGAGGTGGTGGCGGCGGTCTGGCCGAGGTTGTCGGTCACGGTGAGTGTCCACGTGTAGGCGGTGCAGCTCTGCAGGGATGTGCCACCGTAGGCGATGCCCGTCTGTGCGGACGAAGCGACGGTGCCCGAAGACCACATCTGTGTGCCGTCAGCCCTGACCACGGTGATGGCGTAGCTCGTCTGGCGACAGCCGCGTTCGCTGCTATTCAGCCTCCAGCTGAATGTAGGCGTCGGTGTGTCGATTCCCAAGGGAGCGGTGAGTGATTCCACCCGCAGGTTTGTCAGCGAGAGGGAGGCCGTGGCGCGGAGGGCGAAGCCCACGAGGAGCACCGCCGTCAGCAGCACTCTTGTCAGTGAGAAGTTCGTAGAAAATTTCATAGCATGATGAGTTGTTTGGATGATTTCGTGTTGCAAAGGTAGCGTATGCGATGCGAAATGGGGTTCAAAGGTCGTTCAAAAGGGTGAAAAATGGGCTCAAAGGGCCGTCGGCACCATTTTTGAACGCTCTTTGAACCAGAAAAGAACCCTCAGCGAACCTGCGAACCTCATTTTTTTGTTATCTTTGCAGCGCAATCACTCACAACGCTATGAGACGTACCTCTCTCCTCCTGCTCCTGCTGACGCTGTTGCACAGTCTCGCGACTGCCGCCACGGACACCCTTGTGACGCGCCTTCTCTCCTCCACCCACGGCGACCTGCCCTGCGACGAGACTGCCGTGACGCTGCAAGACCGCGACGGCTTCATCTGGATCGGCACGCGCCTCGGCCTATACCGCTATGACGGCTATGCGCTCCAGTCCTACCGCAACGACATCGACCACCCGCATCGCTTCACCTCGTGCGACATCAAACAGCTGGCCGAGGACCGCGACGGTGTACTCTGGATAGGCACCTTCCGGGGCGTGAACAGACTGGATAAGCGCACGGGCGAGGTGCTGCGCTTCAACGACGGTGACAGCGTGCCCTCGGGCTACACCTGGCAACTGGTCTGCGACCGCGACGGCATCGTCCGCGCCCGCTCCGACCGCGGGTGGTATGCCTACACTGACGGCCGCTGGCAGCGCACGTCTGAGCCCACCGTGCCGCTCGCGCCTAATGGCAGCGCCGTGCAGCGCGACCGCGACGGTGCCACGTGGCGTTGTCTGCCCTTCGGTGGCGTGGAACTATCGATGCCGCGCCGCTCGCCGTTCGCGAACGACCGCCTGCGCGACACGACCGACGCCATTCGTGCCCTGACCGTCGATGCCTCGGGCACGCTATGGGTGGGCACTCAGCGGGGCGATGTCCTGCGCCGCGATGCCGCGACGGGCGACCTCGTCGCTACCCGCTTCCGCACGATGGCAGGCGAGGACATCAGGCAGCCGCTGCAGGTGAACGCCCTCTGTGCGTTGCCAGACGGTCGTCTGATGGTGGGCACTGAGCGCCACGGCCTCTACGCCTGTGCGGCCGACGGTACCGTCCTTATGCACTATGACCGCGCGACGCCGTGGCTGTGCGACAATTGCATCTATAGTCTGTTGGCCACACCCGACGGCCGCCTGCTCATCGGCACGTGGGCGGGTCTCTCGGTGATGGAGCCCGGTGGGAGCGGCAGCTATATCGCCGCTGCCGGCACGACGGACCTGCGCCATACGCACGTTCTGAGTATCACACAGACCGCCGCTGATGACTATTGGCTGGGCCTCATCGGAGGTGTCCTGCACCTGCAAGGGCCGCTCACTACACCTTCACACGCGCGCGCGTTCCTTTATACGTATGTAGGTCAGTCCGCCACCACGCCCGCCAGTGTCGGTCAGAGTGCCGACACCGACGAACCGGCGAACCCGAACTACCGCATCGGCGGCATCTACCGCATCCTTCGCGATGGCCACGGCGACCTCTGGGCTTGCACCAGTGAACCGGGACTGCTGCGCTACGATGCTGACAGCGACGCCTTCTGCAGTGTCAGCCGCCAGTTTGGCATCAGCGGCGACAACGTGCGCAGTATGGAGGAGGATGCTGACGGCCGCCTGTGGATGCTCACCAACTGCGGCTTGGCTTGTCTGGACACCCCGCAGCCCGATGGTGAACGGCCGCTGCACCTCTACACCGTGCGCCACGGCCTGCCGCGCAACTACTACGGCAACTCCACCTCGTTGTCGCTGGCCGACGGCCGCCTCTGTGTCGCTGCTGGAAGCGACCTCACGGTGCTGACGCCCGCGGAAGCCGCACAGCGTGTCGGCCCAGCGCCCCACCGATGTCTCGTCACGGACATCACCGTTCAGGGTATATCGCTCTGGGATATGGAGTCGCGTGCATGGCAGCGGGTGGCCGATGTCCTGCCGCCTTATACGCGCCATGTCACACTGCCGCCTGGTCGCGGCACGCTCGGCATCAGCTTCTCCTCTTTCAACTTCGTCGAGCCCGAGGCTGTACAGTTTGCCTATCGCCTTGAAGGCATGGAGAATGAGTGGGTGTACCCGCAGGCGGGGGTATCAACAGTGCGCTATGTCAACCTGTCGCCCGGCACCTACACCTTCCGTGTCCGCACTACCGATGGCGCTGAGGAGGCACAATTGCGCATCACCGTCTTGCCGCCGCTGTGGCGCCGCTGGTGGGCGTGGTGTCTCTACGCCCTGGCCGTGCTGGCTGCGGTGGCTTATGTCCGTCGGCGCTGGCAGTTGCGCCGCGAGCGGCTGGAGATGCAACGGCTGATGGCGCTGGAGCGAGAGCGCAACGAGGAGCTCTCGGCCATCGTGGCACAGCTCGGACGTCAGCAGGGGCAACCCGCACCGACGGGCGTAGAGGTGGCCGAGGCCATCAGCAGCTACGACGCCGACTTCTTACGGCGGTGTGACGAGGCCATACGCCAGAACCTCAGCAATCCCGAGTTCGACCAGCAGGCACTCATTGCCGCCGTTGGCACGTCACATTCCACACTCTATCGCAAGCTGAAGACCCTGTGTGGCACCGACGCTACCACTTATATCCGCCGCTTCCGCCTACAGACGGCCTGTGAAATGATGCGCCGCCAGCCTGGCATACGTGTGGCAGAACTGGCAGATGCCGTAGGTTTCTCGAGCCCCAAGTATTTCGCCACCTGTTTCCGCAAGGAGATGGGTTGCACACCCACCGAGTGGGTGGCGAAGGGTGGCCTCCACGCTCTCTGCCTGCTGTTCTGCCTGAGTGGTCTGATGTCCCTTCACGCGCAACCCGCCCTGCACATCGGCACGGCCGAGGGTATGCCTGCCGAGCATGTCGTCTGTCTGGCTGAGGATGGGCGGGGGATGCTATGGATGGGCACCGAAGAGGGGCTGGTGGGCTATGATGGCGTGGGCTTCGAACATTACACCACTGAGAACAGCGGCCTTACGGGCAACGGCTTCTCCGCCCTCTGGGCCGACACGCTGACGGGCCGCCTCTGGCTGGGGCTGAAGAGCGGGCTGGCGGTCATGGATTTGCAGACACGGCGCATCCACCCCTACGAGATTCCCGGTTTCTATAACATTGCCGACCTCGCGCCTGCCGCCGACGGTGGCCTGTGGGTGCTGAACATCGAGGACCGCTTCGCACACCTGAGTGCGGACCCCGACGGTAAAACCACCGAGCGCACAGCTGTTGTCTATGAGATGGCCGACTTCCAGGGGCTCTACAACCGCCCGACGATGTTGCGCGACCTTGGCGGCGGGCGGCTCAGCGTAGAATCCCCTGTGGGCTGCTGGCTCGTGGATGTACAAACGCGCGCCGTAGAGAGCCGACCGCAGCCCGAAGGGTGGGATGACCTGGCGCACCGCCTTCTGCTGACCGACCACAATGGCAACCGCTGGCGGGGCTCTGCCGGGGGCCTCGAATGTTGGCCGCATCGCCAAAGCGAGTTCCAGTTGTTGCAGGCAGAGGACGGCGGGCAGGACTTCATGGCATCCTCTGTGCTATCCATGCCCGACACAACCTTCTGGGTGGGCACCTCTGGAAAGCTGTTTCATTATGACCAGGCGGGAAAGCTCTTGCAGTGCTGCCCGATCCGCACACCGCAGGGCATCGCCTTGTATCCCTACGTACTCCGTCAGGAGTCTGAAGAGACGTTGCTCCTCGGCACGGAGGCTGAGGGGCTGTGGCGCTTCAACCGGCTTACCGGACGCCTACAGCAGATTCCTTCGCCGTCCAGTGTCCTGAGCGTCTATGCGCTCCATCGTCAGTCGCATCGCTGGCTGCTTGCCACCAGCGACGGTGTTTATGAGCTACGCGATGGCGAGAATGGGTTGGAACGGCTCACTGACATGAATCGCGCCCTTCCCTCGCACTATGTTTTCAGCCTGGCCGAGGACGCACAGAAGAAGCTGTGGGTGGGCATCTACGGCTCCGGCATCCAGATCTTCGACGCACAGGGCAGGCATCTGCAGAGCTTGAACCCACGTGACACGATACCCGGCCTGCCGTCCTTCCCGTCGGGCGCCATCACCCATCTGCACTGCGACAGTCATGGGCGAATGTGGGCTGCCACGCTGGAAGGCGTCATCCGTTTCGATGACACCCGCGAGCCTACCCGCTACACACTCTATTCGCTGGGCCACGGGTTGCCCACGCTCTACATCCGTGCCATCGGCGAGGATGGCGACGGGCGCCTTTGGGTGACCACGAATCGGGGGCTGGTGCGCTTCGATGAGGCGCGGGATGTATTCTGCACCTACCATCGTCCCTCGGGGCTGCCCGGGCGTCCCTTCTGCAATGGTGCGCTGGCACTGCTTGCCGACGGTCAGATGGCTATCGGCAGCGAGGGCGGCGCTACCCTCTTCGACCCGCAGGAGGCCGCTGAACCGAAACCGCTGCCGCGCTTGCAGCTGATGAGTTTCATGCTCCTGCGCACCGACCCGCACGGCGCGATGGCGTCGCAGTTCATCCCGCAGGACAGCCTCACCTTCGGCTATCGCGACAACACATTCACGCTGACCTTCAGTCTGGCAGATGCCGCGCTTGCGGAGATGGTGGAGTACGCCTACCGCGTAGATGGTGCCGGCGGACAGTGGATCAGCCTGGGGCAGAGCCCGAAGCTGACGTTGCACAGTCTCGTGCCGGGGAACTATAGCGTGGAGATGCGCGTGCGGCTGATGGGTCAGCCGTGGCCCGAGGAGGCCGCCTGCACCGTAGCTTTCCGTGTGCGGCCGCCGTGGTGGCTGTCGTGGTGGGCCTATGTGCTCTATGCGATGCTCGCCTTAGGCGTCATTGTGCAGGTGATGCGCGCCTACCGCCGCCGGTTGGCGTTGGAGAACAACCTGCGCTATGTCATCAGCCTGAACAAAGACCTCAGTGCCCAACTGGCCGAGCGCGAAAATGCGGCCATGCAACCTGCACAGGCTCAGGACACCCGCGAGCAGGAAATGCCTGTATCTACCATCTCCAAGGCCGACCAGGCACTGCTGGATAAGCTCAGCCGCATCATCTTCGACAATCTCGACAACCCCGAGCTGGACATCGACTTGCTCTGTGACCGCATGGCCATGTCGCGTTCCACGCTCTACCGCAAGGTGAAGAATATGCTGGGTATGTCCACGAATGAGTATATCCGCATGGTACGGCTCGATGAGGCTGCACGGCGCATCGCCCACGGCGACCTCACGGAGCAGACCATTGCGGCCATCGCCGGGGACTGCGGTTTCAACAGTCTCAGCTACTTCCGCACCTGCTTCAAGGAGCGTTTCGGTGTCACGCCCAGCGAGTACGGGAAATGAGTAATGTGTGGGGAGGGGAGAAGGCTTACTTCTCGATAAGGCAGACGGCGTAGGCTGAGATGCCTTCTTCGCGGCCGGTGAAGCCGAGGCGCTCGGTCGTGGTGGCCTTGATGCTCACGGCATCGGGGTCGATGCCCATGACGTCGGCCAGACAGGCCTGCATGGCGGGGATATGTGGATTCAGCTTGGGGCGCTCGGCGCAGACGGTGGCGTCGATATTGCCGACGCGGTAGCCCTTCTCGGCAATCAAGGCAATGGTCTTGCGGAGAAGGATCTTGCTGTCGATGCCATCGGTCTCGGCGGCGGTGTCGGGGAAGTGGTAGCCGATATCGCGCAGGTTCGCGGCGCCGAGGAGGGCGTCGCAAATGGCGTGGATGAGCACGTCGGCGTCGGAGTGGCCGAGGAGGCCAAGGGTGTGGTCAATGCGGATGCCGCCGAGCCACAAGGGGCGGTCGGGGACCAGCTGGTGGACGTCGAAGCCGAAACCGATGCGCATGGGATGTTTAAAGTTTAAGGTTTAAAGTTATAACGATCAACGACGCTTCCTCCCAAACAAATCCTTCATGCCGTCGAGGTCGAAGCCGAGGGTGAAGCGCATGGTCTGGTCGAGGGGATTGGACTGGGCGGTGGAGAACACGTAGGAGGCGTCGATGGAGAAGACGCTCATCTTGAAGCCGGCACCGGCGGTGATGTACTTGCGGTTACCTTTGTTGGCGGCCTCGTCGTGGTAGCCCACACGGACGAAGAAGCGGTCGTTGTAGCTGTACTCAGCACCGATGCTCCACTGGATTTCCTGTAACTCTTCCTTAAAGCCGTTGGGGGCGTCGTGGAAGCTCTTGAAGATACCGGCGATGGGCGAGACGTCGTAGTACTCGCGCTGCACGCGGTCGGTGTAGTCGTTGTCGCTCTCGTCGGCTTCCTTCTTCGGGTAGGTAGGTACGAGCATCTTATTGGCATCGGCGGAGATGGAGAGGCGGTTGTACTCGTCGAACGGGATTGTCAGGTTCAGACCCAGGCGCAGGTTCGTGGGGATGAACTCCGAGTTGTCGTCGCCGCCGTAGCTGATCTTGGAGCCGATGTTGGAGATGTTCAGACCGAAGGCCCACTGGCACTCGTGGTTGCCCATCATGAAGTAGTTGTTGTAGTAGAGGGCGATGTCAGCGGCGAAAGCCTTACCAGCGGAGCTCTCGGAGGTGTAGTCGTAGGTGATGTCGGAATAGATGAAGCGCATACCTACGCCCATCGAGAAGTAGTCGGAGAGCATACGCGAGTAAGCGGCATCGACGGCGAACTCATAGGGCTTGATGGTCATACCCTCGATGGCGGAGCCTGCCTCGTTGTCCCAAAGCGACACCTCGCCGAGCGAGAAGTAGCGCAGGGAGGCGCTGATGGCGGAGTAGTCGCCGATGCGGTAGAAACCGGCCACGTTGGCCAGGTTGATGTCGCTGACGAGCTTGCGCAACCAAGGTGTGTAGCTCAGGGCTATGCCGGCGCGGCCCACGCAGAACGGGTACTTGGCAGGGTTCCAGTACTGCGAGTTGACATCGGCCTCAGTGGCGGCGCCCACGTCGCCCATACCGCCGCCGCGGGCGTCGGGGGCGATGGACATGGAGGTGACGCTGGTCGTCACGGGGTTGAACATATTCTCCTTGTCCTGTGCGGCAGCGGTGAGGCTGGTCAGCAGGGCAAGCATGAGCAGGGTATCACGTGTGAATCTTTTCATCGTCGGAAAACGTTGGCTACAGATATATAACGTAGCGCTGCCGTTTTTATTGCCTTCGGTTGATAATGAGTTTTTGTGCGGCGGTCGCTTCGCTGCTCTCGTCGCAGGTCACACGAGCGCGGTAGAGATAGATGCCGCTGCCGAGCGGGAAGCCGCTGCCGGTGGTGAGGTTCCAGGGGATGGCATAGAAGCCCGTGTCGTTGCTGCCTGACTCGGTGTGGCTCCACAGCAGGCGCCCCGAGAAGTCAAAGACTTCGACCGTGAACTCGCAGACGCTGCCCGGGCGGTCATACGTGAGCAGGAACTGCGTCTGTGAGCTGGCGGGGTTCTTGGTGGCTGCCAGTTGCACGATGCTCAGCGGCAGACCCGGATCCACGACGAAGTGGAGGGTGACGGAGTTCGGGTTGTTCAGAAGGTCCCAGGCGCGGAACACCAGCGTGTGCTCACCGGCGCTGAGCGCGGGGATGGAGAAGGCCACGTGGCCGCGTGTGTAGTCGCCGAACTCACCCGTGAAGTAGTCGTTGAGCGTGTAGGTCGTGGCGGGGTTGCCGTCGATGATGAGCTCCAGGTCGTGGCCGAGTCCGTTGCCGGCGGCGCTGATGCCGTTCTCGTCGGTAATCTCGGCAATGAAGTAGGGCGTGGCGCCGACGGTCTGCCCGTCGGTGAACGTATCGTCGCCCAGATAGGCCATGATATGGGGACCTTCAGCATTGTCAATGTCAGGCTCGGTGCCGCCGATGAGGAAGTCGTGGCTGTAGCCGTTGGCCTCGGTGTGGCGGTCGTTGGTGTTGGCGTAGAACACCAGTCGGCCGGCCTCGTTGCTGTAGTGGATATCCACGGGGATGGGGCAGGTGATGTCGAACGTTCCGGCGCGCACGCTGTCCTGTCCGTTGTAGAGGATCTTGTCGTAGGCGTTGTAGTAGAAGGTGGTGTCGGCGCCGGCGTTGTTGCGGCCCATGATGCGGCTCTCGCTGTCGTAGAGGCGGGCGGTGAGGACACCCTGGAAGTCGCTGACGCGGTCGCCGGAGCTGTGCTCGATGTGGCCAGTGAAGCGGGCCTTGCCGCCCGCGTGGAGCGTGAAGTCGTCGGGCAGCTCGCTGACGGCGGTGCCGTTGACGGCGTCGAGGACGACGCGGTTGCCGGGGTTGCCGAAGTAGAGGGCGGGGTCGCCCAGCAGGGCATAGTGCAGCCTGTTCTCGCCCGACGGGCTGTTGACCTTGCTCAGTCGCACAGCGTCGCCCAGGCGGTTAGGGGCACCGCTGGCGTCCTTGGCGAAGAGGGCGCGGCAGAAGGCGTTGTTCAGGTATTCATTCTGATTGGCATAGACGGTGCGCGCGGTGCCGTAGAAGGCCACGGCGGCGCCGTTGGGGTTCAGAAAGGCTGTCTCGCCGATGTTGGTGGTCTGCGTGTCGAAGGGCATCACGTCGCAGGCCGCCGTCACCCACAGGGGTGCCCGCGGCGATTTGAAGTTGAGGAAGTCCTCGGTGCGCATCACCATCTCGTGGGAGAGGCAGTAGGTGGCGCCGTGGCCCGTGTAGTTCATCATGAGAGCACCCTCTTCCATCTGCTGGCGGATGAGCTTCTCAATGAGCGGGTAGCGGTTGCCGCTGGCGGAGGCTACGCGTGGGTAGGCATCCCACATCACCTCGCGCACCTCCAGCTCCGGGTAGTTGCTCTTGACGATGTCGGCCACGCGCTTGACCATCTCCAGATGCTGGTTCTTGTCACCGTCGTCGCCCATGAAGCAGACGACGTTCTTCCAGGCTCCGGCGTAGTCGCCGCGCAGGTAGGTGAGTGTCTTATCGACGGCGGCCTTCGCCTCGGTGATGTTGCGCACGGGGAAGCGGCCCACGCCCAGGTCGGGCTTGTCGGAGGTCAGCGCGCTGCCCTCGCCGTCGTCGAGGAGGCCGAAGTAGTCTTCCATCACGTAGCACTGGGTGTCGCTCGTGGAGTTCTCGCTCTCGAAGCAGAGCAGGAAGTTGTCGGGCGAGAGGTTGCGCCAGACCGACGTGCGCATACGGTTGTCCCACGCGCAGTCACCGAAGAGCAGCAGGTAGCGCGGGCGGTCGGCGTTGGTCTCGGCGCGGTCGTAGAGCATCTTCAGGAAGCGGCGGTAGGCGGTGGCATCGGGTGTGCCGCTGGAGAACTCGTTGTAGATATGGTCGGCGCGGAAGACACCCACGCGCAGCCCATCCCACTCGCGGTGGGCCTGTGCCAGGCGCTCTGCCTCGCCGTCGAAGATGCCGCTGGCGGGTGTGATGATGACCATGTCGAGGGTGCCGGTGGCGTGGAGGTTCTGGTTCCACACCTCACCCACGACGGTGGGCTGCGGGTACGAGGCGTAGGCGTTCACGTTGAAGACCACGTAGCGGTGTGCCTCGCCGTCGCCTGCCACGACGGCCCGGAAGTGGGGTGTGCCATCGACCGTCGTCAGCGTGCCGCTGATGGCGGCTGCGGGCTGGCCGCGCTCGGCGAGACGCCAGAGCTGGGGCTGCTGCCCGGAGGCGTAGCTGATGTCGTAGGTGCACGCCTCCTGGTCGCTGCGCGAGAACTGCACCTGCTGTACGCCGCCGTCGAGCGTCATGGCACCCGTGAATTTTAGTGTCAGGTAGTTCAGACGGGCGTGCTGTCCCTGCGTGGTCGAGATCTGTACGGTGTTGGAGGCGCTCGGAGCCGCTACGCTGTAGATCTTGTTCACACTGCTGGCGTAGGAGTAGTCGCCGAGGGCGGAGAGGTTGAAGTTGCCCAGCGCCGCATTGTTGAAGCGCACGGTGGCCGTCGTGGCGGTGCTGTTGGCTGCCGTGAAGTTCACGGTCAGACGGCCTTGCCCGCCGACGCTGCGGCAGGGGAGCGTCAGCGTGTAGTTGCGGGTGTTGCCGCGGGCGTAGTCGTAGTCCTCGTAGAGCTGTCGGCCGCCGTGGTACCAGGCGTAGCTCTGCGGGTGGTAAGTGGTGTAGGCGTCGAAGGTAGAGACCAGCGCCGTCGCGGTCTCCGAGGAGGAGAGGGTGGGGACGTCGCCCGCAGGCGTAGCGGCTTCCGTGACGAAGTAACAGGCGGCGCGGGCGTAGTGGTTGGGCACGTGCTCATCGTTCCGCCAGGTGTCGAGGCCGTTGGCGTGGAACAGGTAGCCGTCGGGGACTCGAAGGAGCGTGACCGCCTCAAGGTCGTCGAAGTCCCTGTCGGCGTCGAGAGCTTCCTTCTGCAGGTGGCCGCCGTAGCCATAGATGCGGATGTTGTCGGGATTCGTGAAACCCATCTCGTTGAGGGCGCTGTAGGTCAGGTGATGGATGCCGTCGCTCTCCACGCTGATCTTCATCCATCGCCCCGTGGCCAGTACGCTCTCCGAGGCCCAGCGCTGGCTGCCCGCTGCCGCACGGCGCAGGCGGCGCGCGGCGGTCGCTTTCAGTGTCGGCGTGATCTCCACCTTGCCGCTTAGCAGCTTGTAGTAGTTGCCGTCCCGCACGATAAGGGGCACGAAGCTGATGTCCAGCACGCCCTCGCCGCGGCTGATGCCCACGGCGGATGTGATCCGCAGGCTGTCGCTGACAGATGCTTCGCTGCCGGGGATGGCGCGCAGGCGCTCCACCTCGCCCTTCGTGAGCGGTGCCCATTCGGGATAGCGCACACACACGGAGTAGTCGAACAGCCGGTAGTCGGTCTCTAACGGCACCAACTCATGATAGGTCGGCACGATGCTGTCGATGCGCAGACGCTCCCAGTCGAACTGCGTAAAGTCCTGTGTGCGGGCTGTCAGGGGCCAGCACATCAGCATGATGAGTATGTAGAGAAAATGTTTCAATTCTGTATATCTTTAAACTATCAACTATCAACTCTCACTTCACGTTGAACTCCAGAAGCTTCTCGCCTTCGAGCCAGCCGCAGAGGTGGTCATCGATGTGGACAGGGCCAACGCCGGCGGGGGTGCCCGTGAAGAGGAGGTCGCCTGTCTTCAGCGTGAAGAACAGGCTCACGAAGGCCACCAGTTCATCCACCGCGTAGAGCATATCGGCCGTGTGGCCTTCCTGCACCGTCGCGCCGTTGATGTCGAGGTGGAAGTGCAGGTCCTGGATGCCGTGCTCCAATGCCGTCACTGGCACGAAGCGGCCGATGGCCGCGGAGCCGTCGAAGCCCTTGCAGAGATCCCAGGGAAGCCCTTGTGCCCGCAGGCGCTCCTGCAGGTCGCGCGCCGTGAAGTCGATGCCCACGGTGACGGCGTCGTAGTAGCGGTGGGCAAAGCGCGGCGAGATGCTGCGCCCCAGGCGGCTGATGCGTACCACCAGCTCCGTTTCGTAGTCGCAGCGCTCGGTGAAGTCCGGGATGAAGAACGGCCGGCCGCCCGTGAGCAGTGCCGAGTCCGCCTTCGTGAAGATCACGGGACTCTCCCTTTTATATAACGTTTCGCGAAGCTCTTTATTGTGCTCCGCATAATTCATTCCTACTGCCAGAATCTTCATAGTCAGTTCTCTTGCGTGCAAAGATACAACCATTTCGCGGTTCCCGCCAAATTTTTGGCCATAAAAGTGTCGCCGCCCTCTTGGAATCTGCCTGCGGGAGAATAATTCCGCGTTTTTGAATGTTTTCTGGCATTTTATGCGATGAGTTTGGTCATAATATCGTATATTTACACCCGAAAACGACCAAAACGACCCTTATCATGAAGCAGAACTACGTGAAAACCATCGTCCTATGCACGATTCTCAGTCTTGTGGCTTCGCCCGCCTGGAGCGCCCGTAAGAAGAAAACTGAAGTGAGGCCTACGCGTGTGGCCTGCGTGGGCAACAGCGTGACCTACGGCTACGGTCTGCGCCACCGCGACCGCGACGCCTATCCGGTGCGTCTGCAGCAGATGCTGGACAGCGCCTATGGTGCCAACCGCTATGAGGTCGGGAACTTCGGACATTCGGGTTCCACCTTATTATCCAAAGGTCATCGACCGTATGTGAAGACGCCGGAGTTCCGTCAGGCGATGGACTTCAAGGCCGACTGGGTGGTCATCCACCTGGGCCTGAACGACACCGACCCGCGCAACTGGCCCGACTGGAAGGAAGATTTCATCCCCGACTACCGTGCGCTGATAGATTCCTTCCGCACGGCGAACCCTGAAGCACGCATCCTCATCTGCCGGATGACGCCCATCTTCGACCGCCACCCCCGCTTCCAGAGTGGCACACGCGACTGGCACGCCCAGATACAACAGGCTATCGGGCAGGTGGCCCGGGGCGCCAATGTACAGCTCATCGACCTCTACTCGCCCCTGCACTCGCGCCCCGACCTCTTCCCCGATGCCCTGCACCCCAACCCCGAGGGTGCGCAGATCCTGGCACGCACGGTCTATGGCGCACTCACGGGCGACTATGGCGGACTGCGCCTGCCGCCCGTCTATGCCAGTGGAATGGTGCTGCCGCGCGACGAGCACCTGCTTATCGAGGGACAGGCCAACGCCCGCCAGAACGTCCATGCCGTGCTGAGCCGGGACGGTAAGGTCGTGGAGGAGCGCGATGCCTTCACCCGCGCCGACGGCTCGTGGCAGATAGAACTGCCTCACATGAAGGCCGGAGGACCCTACAAGCTGACCTTCACGTCCACTCCGCTGGACCCCAAGGACTACCACCTCTACTATCCCGACCACTATCCCTTCACTCTCCCCAATCTCACAAAGGCCCACCCCTCCCAGTCTCCCCTCCCTCAGGGAGGGGCTGGGGGTGGGCTTTTCGTCATTGACAGCCTCTACTTCGGCGACCTGTGGCTGGCCAGCGGTCAGTCGAATATGGAGCTGCGCGTGGATCAGTGCAACACCCTCGACCAGGACCTGGCCGACGCTGCACGCCTCGCCAACCGCCTACACCTATTTAATATGCCTGCCCGTGCCCGCACGGATGCCGTGGAGTGGGACGACAGCGTGCTACGCTACACCAACGAACTGCGGCACATGGACTTCCAGGGGTGGCACACAGCCTCGCCGGAGGTGGTTGCCAAGTTCTCTGCCGTGGCCTTCAACTTCGCGCGCGTCCTCTGCGACAGCCTTGAGGACATCCCCATCGGCATCATCTGTAATGCCGTGGGAGGCTCTACCACAGAGTCGTGGATAGATCGCACGACGCTGGAGCGGGAGTTCCCCAACATCCTGAACGACTGGCGCAACGGCGACTATGGCCAGCCTTGGGCACGAGGCCGCATGACGCAGAACATCGCCCATGCCCTTAACAAGGAATCGGCGGCCTACAACCCGCTGCAGCGCCATCCCTACGATCCCGCCTACCTCTTCGAAGCCGCCGTCGCGCCCCTCGGGCATCTTCCCGTCAAGGGCGTCATCTGGTACCAGGGCGAGAGCAATGCCCATAACGTGGAGGTTCACGAGCGCCTGTTCCGACTGCTCGAACAGTCGTGGCGCGAACACTTTCGCAAGCCCCCCGTGGCCCCCCGGTGGGGGGCTTCCAGAGAGAATGAGATGCCCCCCACCGGGGGGCTGCGGGGGGGCTTCCCTTCGCTTCCCTTCTACGTCGTCCAGCTCTCCAGCCTTCCCCGTCCCTCTTGGCCTGCCTTCCGCGACAGCCAGCGCCGCCTTGCCAATGAACTGCCCGACACATGGATGGCCGTCAGCAGTGATGTGGGCGATGCTGCCGATGTACACTATCGCACCAAGCGCCCTGTGGGCGAGCGGTTAGCACTGCTCGCTCTGAGCCACACCTACGGCCATGAGCTCGTCTGCGAAGGACCCACCCTGCACTCCGCTGTGCTGGGACAGAACCACACCGTCTCCCTGCGCTTCGACCACGCCGACGGACTCATCTGTACCCGCGGCTTCGAGCTCGCCGGGCCCGACGGCCTCTTCCATCCCGCCACCATTCAGATTGAAGGCGACAGGATACAGCTCTCATCGCCCGACGTGCAATGGCCTGCTGCCGTGCGCTACGGCTGGAGCGGCTTCACCGATGCCGACCTTCGCAACCGCCAAGGTCTGCCCGCCTCCACCTTCCAGACACGCATTCCACTGCATTAGTTTATACATGTGCTGTAGTGTTAAATATCTCATCCTGTGCCTGATGGCCACATTCGCGTGTCCCGTCTTCGGGCAGGACGGCACGGAGCCTGCGGCATGGCTGCTGCCGAAGCCCAAGGAGATTGCCGTGAGCGGACAAGCGTTCAGTCTGAAGCGCTCGGTGCGCCTGAACGACCCCACCGGCTCTACGCTCCTCGCATCTCTCTTCAAGACCAAGAAATCCGCGAAGGCAACGGTCACGGTGCGGCTGGTCAGCGACGATGAGCTGGGCACCTTCGACTACGCCCTGCCGGGCTTCGAGAACGAGGGCTACCGGCTCAGCATCGCCCCCAACGCCGTCACCATCACCGCCGGCACACGGACGGGAGTCATCCGCGCCGCTCAGACCCTAATGCAACTCGCCGCTGCCACCGACGGCGCCCGCCTGCCGGGCGTGACCATCACCGACTACCCCGCCTTCAAGCTGCGCGGCTTCATGCACGACGTAGGCCGCTCGTTCATCAGCTTCGAGGAACTGAAGCGGGAGATCGACCTGCTGGCGCGCTTCAAGGTCAACGCCTTCCACTGGCACCTGACCGACAACCAGGCCTTCCGCTTCGAGTCCAAGGCCTTTCCGCAGCTCAACGAGGCCGCCTACACGACACGCTTCGCCGGCAGCTACTACACCCAGACACAATGCACCGAGCTGGGAGCCTACGCTGCCGAGCGAGGCATGGTCATCATCCCCGAGATAGACATGCCCGGCCACTCCCGCGCCTTCACCGCCGCCATGGGCTACCCCATGAGCAGCCCGCAGGGACGCGCCGCGCTGAAGACCCTGCTCGCCGAGCTGGCAACGGCCTTCCCCCGGGCGCCATATCTCCACATCGGTGCCGACGAGGCGGGGACGACGGCGGAGTTCATCAACGAGATGACCGCCTACATCCACCAGTCGCTGGGCCGCCGCTGCGTTGTCTGGAACCCCATCAGCGGCGTCAGCATCAGCACCGCCACGCTGCCTCATATCGACATGACCGAGATGTGGAGCACTGCGGGCCGGAAGATAGACGGCCTGCCCAATATCGATTGCCGCTACAACTACGTCAACCACTTCGACGTCTTTGCCGACCTCGTAGGCATCTATCGGAGCAACATCTACTACTTCCAGCAGGGCAGTCCGGAACTGGCGGGAGCCATCAGCGCCGTGTGGAACGACCGCAAGCTCCCCGCCGAGCGTGACATCATCTACCAGAACAACCTCTACGCCAACGTCCTGGCCACCGCCGAACGCGGATGGATGGGCGGCGGCCAGCAGTACATCGAAGCGGGCGGCACGGCGCTGCCCCTTTCCGGCAGCGAGCTGGAGGAGTTCCGCGACTGGGAGCGCCGCTTCCTCCACTACAAGGACACCTGGCTGCGCCACGAGCCCATCCCCTACGTGCGGCAGACCGACGTGCGCTGGCGCATCACCGCTCCCTTCCCCAACGGCGGCGACGCCTCGGCCGTGTTCCCGCCCGAAACAGCGACAGCCGACCCGTTGCCCCACAGCTACGACTTCGACGGCGAGACCTATGGCAGCACCGAGGCCGTGGGCGCCGCCGTCTATCTGCGCCACACCTGGGGAACCGTTGTTCCCGGCTTCTACGAGGCCACCGCACTAAACACCACCGCCTACGCCTGGACCTACGTCTATTCCCCCAAGGCGCAAGAAGCCGGGGCGCTCATCGAGTTCCAGAACTACAGCCGCTCGGAGAACGACCGCGCGCCGGACGTCGGACAGTGGGATCGCAAGGGCTCGCGCATCTGGCTGAACGGCGTGGAGCTGCTGCCGCCCGCCTGGGAGAACTCCGGCAGGGGCATCACCTCCGAGACCGACCTGCTCAACGAAAACTTCGCCGCCCGCCAGCCCCTCCCCGTCCACCTCCATCATGGTTGGAACAAGGTACTCCTCAAGCTGCCCTACGTAGCCGCCGCCGGCGTCCGCCTGAACAAATGGCTGTTCACCTTCGTCCTCACCACCCCCGACGGCCGCCACGCCCTCCCCGACATCATCTATTCTCCAGACAAGCGCTGACTTTCTTTCGGCATAAACACCTATTACGGCTCGAAACTACACTCTTTAAGATACTTTAGGAAGGTAAACCATAGAGATAAAATAGAAAAATGTTACCTTTCCTCTATAAATGGGAAACAAATTGCCCCGCCAAAGTAATTAAATCGTGGATTTACTTGAATTAGGCACATAAGCATCTCCA
>JAFUYT010000036.1 GCA_017470425.1 Bacteroidaceae bacterium
GCTCTCTTGAATCGGTCGGACAAACTCAGTCATTTCGTTGAACTTTATCAATTAAAACTGGCAAGTTAGGAACTTGCGAAACTTGAATAATTAACACGTTTTTCTGTACAACGAATCCCAAAAATAAGTATCTTTCCTCTAAAGAAAACTTAAATTCTTTATCGGACTGGCTTATATTTCGCTACATTTATCTATATTTGCAGGCAGAAACGTAATCTTCAAAGAAAGATCATCAACAAGTCATACAACATACATTATCCACTAACCACAATGAATCCCTATCTGAATTTCTCGCTTGAGGGTAAGGTAGCCCTCGTGACAGGTGCCAGCTACGGCATCGGTTTCGCTATCGCCAGCGCTTTCGCTGAGCAGGGTGCAACGATTTGCTTCAACGACATCAACCAGGAACTGGTCGATAAAGGTCTGAAGTCCTACGAAGAGAAGGGCATCAAGGCTCACGGCTACGTCTGCGACGTCACCGACGAGCCCGCCGTGCAGGCTCTCGTGAAGAAAATCAAGGAAGAGGTCGGCACGATCGACATCCTCGTGAACAACGCCGGCATCATCCGCCGCATCCCGATGCACGAGATGGAGGCCGCCGACTTCCGTCGCGTCATCGACATCGACCTGAACGCTCCCTTCATCGTCTCGAAGGCAGTCCTGCCCGACATGATGGCCAAGGGTCACGGCAAGATTATCAACATCTGCTCGATGATGTCTGAGCTCGGTCGCGAGACCGTCAGCGCCTACGCTGCTGCCAAGGGCGGTCTGAAGATGCTCACCCGCAACATCTGCTCCGAGTACGGCGAGTACAACATCCAGTGCAACGGCATCGGCCCGGGCTACATCGCCACCCCGCAGACGGCTCCTCTGCGCGAGCGTCAGCCGGACGGCAGCCGCCATCCCTTCGACAGCTTCATCTGCGCCAAGACCCCCGCTGGTCGCTGGCTCGACCCGCAGGAGCTGACCGGTCCCGCCGTGTTCCTCGCTTCCGAGGCTTCCAACGCCGTGAACGGCCACATCCTCTACGTCGATGGCGGTATTCTCGCCTACATCGGCAAGCAGCCTAAGTAAGCGATAGCAGCAGAAAAACGAACAAAAAGTTTTCGCGCGGGCAGAAAGACAAAGAAAAGTTTTCCTGCCCGCGCTTTTTTGTATATCTTTGCGCCGCAAAATCAAAGAACATCAAGCAATCACAATGGAATACAACTTCAGAGACATTGAGAAGAAATGGCACCAGCGTTGGGTGGCCATGCAGACGTACCAAGTCACTGAGGACGAGACGCGCAAGAAGTTCTACGTCCTCAATATGTTCCCCTATCCCAGCGGCGCAGGCCTCCACGTGGGGCACCCGCTCGGCTATATCGCCAGCGACATCTACGCCCGCTACAAGCGCCTGCAGGGTTTCAACGTGCTAAACCCGATGGGCTACGATGCCTACGGCCTGCCCGCCGAGCAATATGCCATCCAGACAGGACAGCACCCTGAGAAAACCACCTTCGACAACATCAACCGCTACCGCGAGCAGCTGGACAAGATCGGGTTCTCATTTGACTGGAGTCGTGAAGTGCGCACCTGCGAGCCCGGCTACTACCGCTGGACGCAGTGGGCATTCCAGAAGATGTTCAACTCTTACTTCGACGAAGAACTGCAGAAAGCACAGCCCATCGAGAAGCTGATCGAGAAGTTCAAGGCCGAAGGTCAATGGCCTGCCGACGAAAAGGAGCAGAGCGACCTGCTGATGCAGCACCGCATTGCCTATCTTGGCGAGACGATGGTGAACTGGTGCCCGGCACTGGGCACGGTGCTGGCCAACGACGAGGTCGTCAACGGCGTGAGCGAGCGCGGCGGCTATCCCGTGGAGCAGAAGAAGATGCGCCAATGGTGTCTCCGCGTCAGCGCCTACAGCCAGCGACTGCTCGACGGTCTGGAGACCATCGACTGGAGCGAGAGCATCAAGGAGACGCAGAAGAACTGGATCGGTCGCTCCGAGGGTGCCGAAATAGAGATTCCCTATCTCTCCGCTTCAGGAGAGGAAGAGGGAGGCCGCTTCACCATCTTCACCACCCGTGCCGACACGATGTTCGGCGTCACCTTCTTCGTGTTGGCTCCCGAAAGCGAGCTGGTGGATCAGGTGACGACACCGGAGCAGCGCGTTGCCGTCGATGAATACATTAAATATGTGAAAGGGCGCACCGAGCGCGAGCGTATGATTGACCACACCGTGACGGGTGTCTTCACCGGTGCCTACGGCATCAACCCCATCACGGGCGACAAGTGTCCCATCTATGTGGCCGAGTATGTGCTGGCCGGCTACGGCACCGGTGCCATCATGGCCGTGCCCGCCCATGACAGCCGCGACTACGCCTTCGCCAAGCACTTCGACCTCCCCATCATCCCGCTCGTGGAAGGTGCTGATGTCAGCCAGGAGAGCTACGATGCCAAGGAAGGCATCGTCATGAACTCACCCGTAAGCGAGGAGAAGAGCGTCCTCTACGATGGCGAACGCCTCATCCTCAACGGCAAGACCATCAAGGAAGCCATCGCCGAGACGAAGCGCTTCGTGAAGGAACACAAGCTGGGCCGTGTGAAGGTGAACTACCGCCTTCGCGATGCCATCTTCTCGCGCCAGCGCTACTGGGGCGAGCCCTTCCCCGTCTATTACAAGCATGGCATCCCGCAGATGATCCCCGAGGAATGTCTGCCGCTGCAGCTGCCCGAGGTGGATAAGTTCCTGCCCACAGCCACCGGTGAGCCCCCCTTGGGCAACGCCACGAAGTGGGCTTGGGACACGGTGTCGCGTTCAGTGGTCGATTGCTCTGCTATCGACAACGAAACCATCTTCCCCCTCGAACTGAACACGATGCCCGGCTTCGCAGGCTCCAGCGCCTATTATCTCCGTTATATGGATCCCCACAACGATGAGGCTCTCGTGAGCGAGAAGGCTGCTGGCTACTGGCAGAACGTGGATCTATACGTCGGCGGCAGTGAGCACGCCACCGGCCACCTCATCTACTCGCGCTTCTGGAACAAGTTCCTCTTCGACCTGGGCGTGAGCAAGAAGGAGGAGCCCTTCCAGAAGCTTATCAACCAAGGCATGATCCAGGGCTGGTCCAGCTTCGTCTATCGCGTGCGCGGCACCAACAAGTTCGTCAGCTTCGACCTTCTGGAGGAGCAGTACGACGACGCCAAGAAGAAGAACATCTACTTCTACGAGGGTACCGAGGCCGACCCCGTCTATGCCGACATCAGCATGGTCACTGGCAATGTCTTGAACGTCGATAAGATCCGCGAGTGGACGCCCGAGTTCCGCGAGGCAGAGTTCATCCTGAACCAGAACGGCCAGTACATCGTCAGCCAAGCCATCGAGAAGATGTCCAAGTCGAAGTACAACGTGGTGAACCCCGACGACATCTGCGAGCACTACGGCGCCGACACCCTGCGTCTCTACGAGATGTTCCTGGGTCCCATCGAGCAGTCGAAGCCCTGGGACGTCGCCGGCATCGATGGTTGCTTCCGCTTCCTGAAGAAGTTCTGGAATCTGGCACAGGGGATTATTGAGCAGAGTAATCTGAGTGATCTGAATAATCTGAATAATCAGAGTAATCTGAATAATCAGAGTAATCTGAATAATCTGAGTACTCCGAATAAGGAGGAGCTCAAGGTGCTGCACAAGCTCATCAAGAAGGTGACGGAGGACATCGAGGTGTTCTCCTACAACACCAGCATCCCGGCCTTCATGATTGCCACCAACGAACTCTCGCAGCTGAAATGCACGAAGCGTGCCATCCTGGAACCGATGGTGGTGCTCATCGCCCCCTTCGCTCCGCATATCGCTGAAGAGCTGTGGGAAGCCCTGGGCCATAAGACCAGCGTCTGCGACGCCCAATGGCCTGTATTCGAGGAGAAGTATCTCGTCGAGGACACCGTGAAGATGATGGTCGCCTTCAACGGCAAGACCCGCTTCGGCATCGACTTCCCCGCCGACGCCGACAACGCCACCATCGAAGCCGCTGCCCGCGGTCATGAGATGACGCCCAAGTACCTCGAAGGCAAGCAGATTGTGAAAGTCATCATCGTGCCTAAGCGAATGATTAACCTTGTACTGAAATGAGTCAGAAAAAGAATCAGATCCAAGGAGCAAAGGAACAGTTCACGCAAGCCCGCGAGCAGATCGCACAGGCCAGTGAGCGCGTCATCAAGCACATCCATGTCTGGGATGAAATCAAGGACTATTTCTTCATCAGCATGGGATGCGCCATCTACTGCGTAGGCTTCTGCCTGTTCATGCTGCCCTACGAGTTCACGCCTGGCGGCATGACGGGTGTCTCTGCCATCATCTACTACGCCACAGGCTTCCCCTCGCAGTATAGCTATTTCATCATCAATGCTATCCTGCTGGCAGCCGGACTGAAGATCCTGGGCTTCAAGTTCTTCACGAAGACCATCTACGCCACCATCAACATCACCTTCTTCCTGGGATTGTTCCAGAACATCATCCGCCTGCCGGACGGCACACTGCCGCAGGTTGTCGGCGACCAGCCCTTCATGGCCGCCGTGCTGGGTGCCTGCATCGAGGGTGCTGCGCTGGCTATGGTGTTCGTCAACAACGGCTCCACGGGCGGCACGGACATCATCGCTGCCATCGTCAACAAGTACCGCAACTTCTCGATGGGTCGCGTGCTGATGTGGCTGGACTTCATCATCGTGTCGTCGAGTTTCTTTGTCTTCCACGACTGGAATAAAGTGGTGACGGGTTATGTCATCCTGCTCATCTCCATGATTCTGCTGGACTACACGATGACCTCTGCCACGCAAAGCGTGCAGTTCACCATCATCTCCAACTACCCCGAAGAAATCGCCCAAGCCATCAATGATGAGGTGAGCCGCGGTGTCACGATCCTCCACGGACAAGGATGGTACTCGAAGCAGCCTCGTCAGGTGCTCATCGTGATGGCCCGCCGCCGCGAGAGCACGCAGATCTTCCGCCTCATCAAGCACATCGACAACCAAGCTTTCGTCACGATGACCAAGGTCGTGGGTGTCTATGGAGAGGGATTTGACCATATCAAGACGTAGGTCAATTCATAATTCATAATTCACAATTCATAATTAACAATTCACTATTCATAATGCATAATTCATAATTCAGTGAAGATAGTTTTTGCCACCAACAATCAGCACAAGCTCTCCGAGGTTCGCCAGATTCTCGGCGAGCGCTTCGAGGTGGTGGGCTTGAAGGATATCGGCTGCACAGAGGATATCCCCGAGACCGCAGAGACTCTCGAAGGCAATGCCCTGCAGAAAGCACGCTACGTGAAAGAGCACTACGGACTGGATTGCTTTGCCGACGACACCGGCCTCGAAGTGAGTGCCCTCGGCGGCGCACCCGGCGTGCACACGGCACGCTACGCAGAGCTGGCAGGGCAGGGGAGTACCCACGACAGCAATGCCAATATGGACTTCCTGCTGCACAATTTAGAAAATATAACAGACCGCAACGCAAGATTTCGCACCGTTATTGCGTTAATATACAAAGGGGAAGAACATCTCTTCGAAGGCATCGTGGAAGGAACCATCCTCCCGGAGCGCCACGGCCACGAAGGGTTCGGCTACGATCCCGTCTTCCAGCCCAAGGGCTATGACCGCAGCTTCGCAGAGATGTCTGCCGACGAGAAGAACGCCATCAGCCACCGCGGGCGTGCCACGCAGAAACTCGTTGAGTTTCTTAAACTGAAACATTGAAAGAATAAAACACTGAAAGATACTTGAAGAATATGAGTTACCATCACATCATGAAGAATCGCAAGGCAAATGCCATGCGAACGAGCCTCGGCGCTTTCATTATTTTAATGTTTCATTTCTTCTATCTTTCAATCCTGCCTGCCTCTGCCCAGATCGGGACGTGGCGCGTCTATCCTGCCTACACGGTCAGCACCTATCACATCCCCATTGGGAACCGCGTCTATTCCCTGATGGAAGGCAACCTGATGGCCTACGATACCGACGACGGCAGCATCACCACCTTCGACTGGGTAGAACAGCTGAGCGACGTCACCATCTCCTTCATCCGCTACAGCGCCGAGGCACGCCGCATCATCATCGTCTATGACAACGGAAACATCGACCTCCTCTCTACCGAGGATGACTACGATGTCATCAATCTGGCACATCTCAAGAACAGCATGTTGGTCGGCAAGGACGTGAACAATGTGCAGGTCTCCGGGAAGTACGCCTATCTGTGCACCAATTTCGGACTCGTGGTCGTAGATATGCAGGAGGGTTACATCCGCGACACCTACGAGTTGGGACTGGCCGTGCGCTCCTGTGCCCTGACGGACAAGAACATCTTCATCGGCACCACCACGGAAGGAATGTGGCGCGGCAGCCTGAGTACCAACCTCAAGGACAAAGCCAACTGGACGCAGCTGAACAGCTATTTCAATGCCAACCGCATGGAGACCCTCAACGGGCAGGTGTGGCTGCAAGTGGGCAGCTATCTCTTTGCCATCAACAGTGATGAGAACAGCTGGAAGACCATCCACAACGCTACGCTCACACCCTCACCCACCTACATGACCGTCAACGATGGGCGCCTCATCATCGGCAACGCCCAATATACCTATATCTATACCAGCCCCACTGACGTGCGTCATCTCACAGGTTCCTATTCCTGGAGCTGTCTGACCGCACAGGGATCCACGTACTGGGCGAGCGACAGCAACCAAGGTTTGCAAGCCTACGAACTGAACAGCGACGGCACCTTCTCCCTCACTCATTCCCACATACAACCGAATAGCCCTCTACACGACTATAGCTTCCACCTGCGCTGGGCAGGTGACCGGTTGATGGTGGCAGGCGGCAACAGACATTTCTCAAGCGTCGTCCGCAGCGGCACAGCCATGATTCTGGAGACCGACGGCACCTGGACGAACTTCGACGGAACATCCATCGCAAAGAACTTCCCGAAGGAAATATGGCGCGATGTCACCAACATCGTGCAGGATCCCAATGACGAGCATCACTACTACGCAGGCACCACCCGCAGCGGCATCTTCGAGTTCAGGGATGCACAATGTGTAGGACACATCGGATATGACAACAGTGCACTCATCTCGATGCTGCCCACCAATGCCAATCCACAATGGTTTACCGTGGCAGACGGCCTTCAGTATGACAACGAAGGAAACCTGTGGACCCTGAACTGTACTTTCAATGCCTGCGACACCACGATCCGCATCATGCGGCCCGACGGAACATGGACAGGTATTCCCTGCCCGGAAATCAAACCGGCTACGACCGTTGACAATATCTTCTTCGACAGTCGTGGATGGGCTTGGCTGAACAGCCGTCGCATGGACGCACGCGGTGTCTTCATGCTCGACTACAACGGCACGATCGACGACACAAAGGATGACCGCCGCTGGCTCTGTAGCAAGATTGTGAACCAGGACGGCACCACCTACGCCCCCGATGAGTTCTACTATATCAATGAAGACCTCGACGGCAGCATTTGGGTATGTACCAATCTGGGTCCTTTCCGCATCACGGAACCCGAGAACTTTGCTTCCAGTGACTTCGTGTTTGAGCAGGTCAAGATGGCACGCAACGACGGCAGCGGACTGGCAGACTATCTGCTGAACGGCCTCTCCACGCAATGCGTCGCCATTGACGGTGCAGGGCGCAAATGGTTCGGAACAGCAGACAACGGCGTGTATTTCATCAGCGAGGACTGTCAGGAAGAACTCGCGCACTACACCACAGAGAACTCCCCGCTGCCATCCAACAACATCTACGACATCGCTATCCATCCCGCCACCGGACGCGTCTTCATCGCTACAGACAAAGGTCTCTGCAGCTATCTCTCCGATGCCTCCGACTCAGCCGACGGCCTGGACAAGGACAACATCTATGCTTTCCCGAATCCCGTGGATCCCGACTACAACGGACCCATCGGCATCCGCGGACTTGTCAAGGACAGCGAGGTGAAGATCGTCTCTGCCACCGGCCAGCTCATCTATAGCGGCACCTCTAAAGGCGGCACCTTCGTATGGAACGGCTGCAACCGCTTCGGCAAGCGCGTGGCATCAGGTGTCTATATCGTCATTGCCAACACCCCCGACGGCAAGAACGCTGCCACCACGAAAATCACCGTCATCAGATAATGACCAACGATTTATTGTCCCGCCAGCAAACCAATGTGCTGCGAGGTATGGCAGCCATCGTGATTGCTGTGTTTCATGTGCTGATAGCCTGGCAGTGTCATCGGGTGGTGAACATCATGGGTTCTGTGAGCGTGGCAGTCTTTCTGGTGCTTTCCGGCTTCGGGATTCACGAAAGCTATCAGAAGAATGGCTTGAAGGACTATTGGCACAAGAAGTTCCGCAGGATTATCGTCCCTTACTGGCTGTTTCTTGCTGTCGTCACGTTGATCAAAGGCTTTCCCGGCTGGAAACCTTTCTTGCTGGATGCCTGCTTCATCCAGTCAGAGTTTTGGTTCATCCCGTATTTGGTACAGTGTTATCTGGTTTACTGGATCATCCAGCGCTGGCTGCATCGCTGGATGACACCTGCCTTCATCATCATAGGTCTGATAGCGCTGAACACGATGCCGCAGATTGCAGCAGAACAGTCCTTTTCGTTCTTCGCAGGCGTGCTGGCATCTCAGCATATCCAACCATTACGGCAAAAGGACAAGCGCTTCTGGTTCACCGTAGGAGCCCTTTCCTTCTTCATTGGCGTTGCCTTCCTCCTGCTGAAGGAAATCCCCGCTGTTCACGCCTATAAGGGAACATTACCCTACAACTACATTCTCCTGTTCATTAAACTGCCGTTAGCGATTCCCTTCCTGCTGATTCCCACGTTCGCTTCCTTCGTTGTACGCTCCCGTACACTCTATCTGGCAGGCATCAGCTCATTGGAAATCTACCTGGTACACTTGCCGCTGGTGCCGTACGTAGAGAAGACTGCACTGCACTTCATCCTCTTCATGGCTGCCACAGCCCTCCTCACCTGGATTTACTATCAGATCAACCACCGCATCATTGCCCATTACCTATGAAAACATACCGCACGGCACTCTTTCTGTATCTGTTCATCAACAGCCTGTTTATCCTGAAGTATGGATTACGGTTGCTGCCTTGGTATGTGGTTGTAGCAGCGTGCCTCGTATATGCCGCCATCGTCGCTGTCAGCTGTAAACATCTTCTTCCAAGACTCTCTGGCCTCACCATCACCCGCAGCGCACAAATGATTGCAATGATCGTCTGCGTGGGTTTCATCGTCGCCTTCCAGTATATCCCTGACCCGATGAGCATCCAGGTGGACCGCTGGTCAGCCATTCACAACTTCCTCTACAACCTCACGCACGGCATCTACCCCTACGCCGCCCAGACCCATCTGAATGGCTACGGCTCTCCTTTCCCCGTGTGGCAGCTCTTTCATCTGCCTTTCTATTTCATGGGCAACGTAGGACTCTCCTTCATCCTGGGGATTCTGCTCTTCACCCATTCACTGAGTCTGCATCTGAAAGAACCAGGTGAAAGAATCGCCTTCGCGCTCCTCGCCTGTTCACCCGCTTTCATCTACGAGATACTGGTGCGCAGCGATCTGATGACCAATTTCATGGTGAGCATGAGCGTCCTGCTCTATTGCATTCATTATCGCCTCTCGGTGCAGAAGAACCCCGTGCTGCTGGGCGTCATCACAGGTCTGATGATGAGTACCCGGTTGAGTGCCATCATTCCATTCTGCATCTACTATTTCTATGAATACTGCCACACAAAGCTACGTCAGCAGATTATCTTCCCGGCAATCGTAGTCTTCACCTTCCTGCTGACCTTCCTGCCATTCCTGCTCTGGGACCGGGAGATGCTGTTGTTCTTCGAATACAATCCTTTTGTCCTGCAGACACGTCAGGGTCATCTCTCAGACTTCGCCCTGTTGATTCCCATAGGCATCTGCCTTTCCTTCTGGCAATCCAAGCAGCCCCATCGCCATCTGATAGCCAGTGCCGCGATGCTTTTCCTGCTGGTGACCATCACCTTCGTACACTCCATGATGGTTGACAACACATGGGGTGAGATCTTTGAATCGAGGTTCGACATTACCTATTTCGGTATGTCGCTTCCCTTCGTGGGCGCCACGCTGGCATTATACATTGTCGATAACACCGACAATATCCCTGCACGAAGTCAACATAACTCTCGCTGAAGCGGTTCATCAAGGGGAATCTGTCAAAGCAAGAACAAAAGCAAATTTATTGATAGAAACTTTTCAAGTTCTTTTCAACCACTTTTTTCAAGTTATTGACAAGCTATGTCGCTGAAAATATATACCTTTGCAGAGTTATTGACAGAATGAACAGCCTATTATCACTATCATAAACGCTTTTTTCGATAAAAAGAAAAGAACACATATTATAATACTATGTCGAAAACTATGGATTTAAAAGCCGAGATACGCCGGCTGGCAAAAGAAAAGAACGCCGTCATCATGGCTCACTACTATGTCGATGGCGAAGTGCAGGACATTGCGGACTTCATTGGTGACAGCCTGGCACTGGCCCAGCAGGCAGCAAAGACCGACGCAGACATCATCGTGCTCTGTGGCGTGCATTTCATGGGCGAGACGGCCGCCATCCTCTGTCCGGACAAGAAGGTGCTCGTGCCCGATGCCGCTGCCACCTGTTCGCTGGCGGAAAGCTGCCCGGCGGATGAGTTTGCACAGTTCGTGAAGGAGCATCCGGGCTACACGGTCATCAGCTATGTCAATACGACCGCTGCCACGAAGGCCGTCACCGACGTCGTGGTCACCAGCAGCAATGCCCGTCAGATCGTGGAATCCTTCCCCGAGGACACCCCGATCATCTTCGGTCCCGACCAGAACCTGGGAGGCTACATCAACGCCATCACGGGTCGTCAGATGCTGCTCTGGAATGGTGCCTGTCACGTTCACGCCCGCTTCAGCGTGGAGAAGATACTGGCTTTGAAAGCTGAATATCCCGATGCCAAGGTGCTCGTGCACCCGGAGTGCAAAGGACCCGTGGTGAAGCTGGCCGACAAGGTGGGCAGCACAGCGGCGCTCCTGAAGTATGCAATTGCCGACGAGGCACAGGTGTTCATCGTGGCCACGGAGAGCGGCATCCTCCACGAGATGCAGAAGAAAGCACCCCAGAAGACGTTCATCCCGGCACCGCCCGACGAGGCAATGGTCGAGACACCGGAAGGAAAGAGCTCATGTGCCTGCAACGAATGTGAATACATGAAGATGGTCACGCTCGAGAAGCTCTATCGCTGCCTGCGTGATGAGCAGCCGGTCGTCACCGTGGATCCGGAGATAGCGGCTAAAGCCATCAAGCCGATTGAACGGATGCTGGAGCTGAGTAAATAGGAAAATGACAAGCGTTTCTCATAAAACATCATCATCGGAATCTCCTTTTAGGAAGCTCAAGATTACGGAGATGGGTCGCATCTCCGTAGAGCAGTTCCGCGAGGCTGAGAAGCTGCCGCTGGTGGTCGTGCTTGACGGTGTGCGCTCGCTCTACAACGTGGGCAGCGTCTTTCGCTCTGGCGATGCCTTCCGCGTGAGCGAGGTGGTGCTCTGCGGCATCACGGCCACGCCGCCGAACGCCGAGATCCACAAGACGGCGTTGGGAGCTGAGGACAGCGTGGCATGGCGTCATTTCAGCGACACGATGGAGGCCGTTCGCGTGCTCCGCGAGGAAGGCTACACGTTGCTGGCCGTGGAGCAGTGTGAAGGTTCCGTGATGTTACAGGATTTCCAGCCGCAACGGTCGAAGAAGTACGCTGTCGTGCTGGGCAACGAGGTGAAAGGCGTGCGACAAGATGTAGTGGATGCGTGCAGTGGCTGTCTGGAGATTCCCCAGTTCGGGACAAAACATTCCCTGAATGTCAGTGTCACCGCCGGCATCGTTATCTGGCATTTTGCCCAAAGACTCATGTAGGGAATGATTTGATGTATGCCCGAATCAACGATTCAAATGTGGTATTCGAGGTACATTCATATATAGTATTCGGGATACAGATGCGTATAGCTGGCGAGCACGTTGCCGACTCTGAACACGGGGGTCGCTACGGGCTCGCCTTTGGCGTTATAGACTTGCGTGACAGAGGAGGGAACATCGCCCAGGAACTGCGTGTAGTGAAATTCGTGGCCACGGTATTCGTGACCGTCGAGCTCGAAGCGGCGATAGCCGAGGGAGAGGTGGCGGTCGCCCTTGCGAGCGGTGATGGAGTAGGGGAGTACGCCGCACATCGGGTACTCGCCGTCGTCGGTGATGATGCGCTCGCAGAGGTACATCATGCCGCCACATTCAGCGAGGATGCGTCCGCCGTGCTGCGCGTAGTCGCGGATAGCCCGCCTCGTCTTCTCTGCCAGCACCAGTTCCTTCAGGTGCTTCTCCGGGTAGCCGCCAGGGAGATAGAGCAAGCTTGCGCCTTGCAGCTCGGGCACTTCCGTCTCGGGGTCGAAGAAGATGAGCTCGTGCTCCCGCGCGAACCTGTCCAATGTCTCCTGATAGATGAACGAGAAGGACTCGCTGTTGCGCGCGACGAAGCAAGGTGCGTTGGTTTTTCTCACAGGTGAGAAAACGTTTTCCCACGCGTGAGAAACTGTTTTATCACGCGTGATAAACTCCATAAGATTGCGTACTTCTATGTTTCGCTCCAGCAGATTCACCCATTCATCTGCCGTCGTGATCTCGGAGAAGTCCAGTCCGAGGTAGCGTGAACCCTGCTCCAGTGTCGCCTGCTTAGGGATACATCCGAGACAGGCGATGCCTGCTTCTGCGGCTACCTCGCGGAGCATCGCGGCGTGGCGTTGGCTGCCTACCTTGTTGAAGATGACACCTGCGAAGCGGGCATCCTCGCGGAAATGCAGGAAGCCCTGCAACAGGGCAGCCATCGAATAGGCTGCGGAGCGGGCATCCACGACGAGCACGATGGGGATGTCCAGCAACGTGGCAATCTCGTAGCAGGAACCGCGGTCGCGGTCATAGCCGTCGAACAGGCCCATCATCCCTTCCACGATGCACACATCCGCATCATCGCCATAGCGATCGAATAGCTCGCGCACGTGCGCAGGCGTAGTCATAAAGGTGTCCAGGTTCACGCTGGGACGCCCGCAGACGGCGGTGTGGAACTTCGTGTCGATATAGTCGGGACCGCACTTGAAAGGTTGCACGCGGTAGCCTTGACGCGTGAAAAGCGCCATCAGCCCGCGTGCAATCGTGGTTTTCCCTGACCCGCTCGAGGGTGCTGCTATGAGGAAAGCTGCTTTCATCGGCGGCAAAGGTACGAATAAATCTGCGAAATCAAGTCGGCAAGAGGATACAAAGTGCGAAATAAGGAATCTGACGTTGCAGAATCACATCGTGCGAGCAGGAGTGGAAGGCTTCCTGAGTACCCACGTTTTCGAAATAGTGGCAGATAGTATCGGGGTACTGACGGAGGTAGTCCTTCAATTCCTGCTCGCATTGTGAAAGCTTCATGATGACCACCACGTGCTGGCTGGTCAGCTGACCTCTTAGTGCTTCGGTATTCACTTCGCCCGGCACTACGACCAGGCGCTGCCTCTGGCTGATCAGGGAGAGACCGGCGGATGCGGCAGCAGCGATGAACGAAGGGATTCCCGGACACTGCTCCACAGGGATAGCGAGCGCTTGCAGACGTTCCAGCACGTAGTGGATGGAGGCATAGATGCTCACGTCGCCTTCTACGGCCACTACGACGCGTAGTCCCTCGTGGTACCATTCGGCAGCCTGTCGGCACATCTGGTCGTAGATCAGCCTGACGGCATCGCGGTTCTGCTGCATGGGCAGTGCGACATATCGTATTTTATCCGCCGTACACCATTCGCCGATGATGTCGGCAGCGCGTGAATGGATGGCAGCGTCGCGGCCTGTAGTGGCTGGCACCATGACGATGTCAGCCTCACGAAGGAGCCTGACGGCCTTGAGCGTCAAGAGCTCAGGGTCGCCAGGTCCCAGCGAGAGGAAGGTGATATTAGTCTTCAAGGAGGCGGAGTTGGTCGAAGTAGTAACCTGCGGCGATGGAAATGCCCTTCGTGACATTGCCGGTGGCGATGTCGTAGATGTAGATGCACTGCTCGTCGGCTGTGTTCACACCGATGTACGCCTTGTTCTCCTTGGCGTTGACGACGGAGCGCTGTGCGAAGCTACCGCTGCTGAGGGGAATCTCCAGGCCGTCGTAGGCGAGGCGGGTGCTCGTCTTGGCGCTCAGGTCGATGATGGAGTAGTAGTAAGCCACATCGTTGATGCCTGTACCTTCAGCGGCGTCACCAGAGTAGGCCAGTGCCTTGCCGTTGCCGAGGTACTGCGCGGTGAGCAGCTTGCCCTTAGCCTCGGGGAATGCATTGTAATCAGCTTCGAAGTTGAATTCTCCCTTCTTGATGCGCAGCAGTTGTCCGATGTTGACATTATCCACAGAGCTGAAAGCAGCCAGATAGAGATTGTCGTTCTCATCGAAGAACACGGTCTGCTGCAGCAGTTCACCATAGGCAGAGCCGGTCATCTGTGAAGCCTCGGTGTTTACAATCTCTTGTTCAGCCTTCATCGTTTCGGGGTTGATGACGGCGATATGGAAGAAAGGCTCATTGGTAGTCTTGTTGCTGCCGCTCTTCTTCAGTTTGCTGTAGAAGAAGTAGAACAGCTTGTTGTCGCTCTGTCGATAGGCAAGAATACCGCTTGTCGTAAACAGGTTGTAGCCTTCAGCCACCTTGATGTTATCTATCTCGCCCTCGCCGAGAATCTTCATGTCTTGGGCATTCAACTTTGTCCAGATGACTTTCGTGTTATCACCGTTGGTGGACATGATCAGCAGGGTATTAGCGTCCAGCCAGGCATGGGTGTAGTTACGTGCCTTGTAGGTGTTCGTCACAAAAGGCTGTTCCTGCACCACCTGCATCTTGTTGTCCTTGAACTGGAGCTTCGAGAAACGGTCATTGGAATTGGGAACCTGGTAGTAGTACTTGCCATCGTAGATGCTCTCCATCGTGTAGTCGGTGATCTCAGCGCCCTGACCTTCGAAGGAGATGGTGGCAGAGGCATCGGTGAGTGAGGCTACGCTCAGCGTGATGTGGGACTTGTCCTTGCTCATGCCACCATGGTTGCCGGCCACGACGGTGAGGTCGTAGTGGTAGGTGACTTCAGGAACGACGGGTTCTGGTTCGGGAACAACTTCTTCCTCGTCGTCCTTGGAACAGGCAGTGAAGGCTGTGGACAGCACCAGTGCTGCCATCAGCGAGTGAAAGAAACTTAACTTTTTCATAGTGGTTGAAAATAATAATTTAAAGATGGTTGAATGATGATTTAGTTATGTCGATATGTAGAGATTTCGTTATGTCAAGGTTGCTTCAGGCTTATTGCAGCAGCAGCCTGAACTTGGCGAATAGCGTGCGGCCGGGCTTCTGCAGCTTGTAGTTGTCATAGACCGTCTGGTCGAACAGGTTCTGACAGTCGAGCGACACGCTGTAGCGCTCCTTGTGCCACGAATAGGTCACGTTGGCACCGAGGATGCTCTTCTCGGGGATGCGCGCCTTGGTGTCCTTGGCGCCATAGGCCTCCCACGACAGGAAGAACCAGTGGACCCATTGGTAGTCTATGCCTATCTGTAGGCGGTCGTTCTTTTGCAGGAGATTCGGGAAGGTGTAGTGAGCCTCGGCAGAGGCAAACAGCCACGGGCGGTTAGGCACGCGGTTGTTGAAGGTCACCGACTCCTTGCCATCGGCCATATAGCGGTTTCGGTTGCGGGCGTCCTGCCAGCTGATGTTGGCGGTCACCTGCAGGCGGTGGTTCCAGTCGTAGCGCGCTTCGCCCTCGATGCCCTTGATGTGTACGGCAGGTTCGTTGATGTACTGCATCGTACCTTCTTTTTCCGTGATCTGCGGCTGGATGTAGTTATCCACGAAGCGCAGGAAGCCGTTCACCTCGTAGAAGAAGGTGTGCAGCCCCGCGTTCACGGTTCCGAAGAGCCCGAGGTTCACGTTGTCGCTCTTCTCGGGCTTCAGCGCCACGTTGGCATAGATGGTGGTGCCGTTGCCGAGCAGCTCACGGGCCAGGGGCAGGCGCACGCTGTGCTCGTAGCTGGCTTTTACGGCGATGGGGCTGGCTATCTCGAAGCGTGTGCCTACGCCGCCGCCCAGGCTGTTCTGCGTGTTGGACGTTGCCACCTCGTCGGATTGCGTGATGAACGAGAGGTCGGTTTGCTCAATGGAGAGATGGTTCACGTAGTCCTTCAGGAAGAACGTGTTGTACATCCGGCCGTCCCAGAGCGACTGGTTGTAGGCCAGCCCGATGATGTGCTTGGCCAGCACGTCGTTGGCCGGCTCGAAACTGCCGTCTATCTCGTCCCAGCGGTCGTTGCCCGTGCGGTTCAGTGCATAGCTCAGATTGAGCATGTGCTCATCCGAGAAGCGGTAGTTCATGTCGGCGCGGGCCAGGGTGAGCGGCCGCTTGATGTGGCGCAGTGAGAAGGCGCGGCCGTTGATCTCATTGCGCTCGCTGCGGATGTAGTCGCCGTTCCAGTCGTATTGCCGGTGGGCGGTGTCGGTGGTCAGTGCATCGTCCCAGGTGTGCGACAGCGACATCGTGGTGCTGAGGTTGTCCAGCAGGAAGTGGCGCTTCTGGTAGTGTGCGCCGATGCTCCAGGACTGGCTGGTGCGCTCGGCCATGCCGATGACGCGGCTCTGCACCTGTCCTGTCTGCAGTTCCTTCGCTGTCTGGTTGTAGGCCAGCGTGACGAAGAACTCATCGGCCCACCACTTGTCGTTCACCCCGGCCTCCACCTGTCCGATGACGGACAGGTAGTCGTCGTGGAAGCGGCGGCGATCCGTGGGCAGGTACTTGCGAACGTCCTCGTCCCAGACCTCCACGTCTTTCATCATGTAGTCGTTCTTTGAATAGCTGAGGCTGAAGGAGGGACGGATGGTCAGACCGTTCTTGAAGACATACTGCCCGCTGACATCCGCCTTGTGGGTGTGGAAGGAGCCGAGGCCGTAGGAGGCGTCCAGGTAGTTCGTCCGCTTGCGGTGGGTCACGATGTTGACGGCTCCGCCCAGCGCATCGCTGCAGAGCCACGTCGGGACTACACCTTTATATATCTCCACGTGGTCGATCATGCTCACGGGCACGTTGGCCAGCGTGACGCCGGAGCCTTTCGTGTCGAGCGGCACGCCGTCGAGGAAGTAGCGCACGGCGTTGCCGGACATCCCATTGATGGAGAGGTCAAACTCTGAGCCTACGCCGCCCTCCTCGCGCAGCTTGACGCCCGCCGTGCGATCCACGAGCCCGTTCAAGGAGCTGATGCTGCTGACGATGGAGCGCACGTCAATGGCGTTCACGGCCAGTGCCCCCTCGCGCAGCCGCTGGGTTTTCGATTTGCCGGTGATGATGACATTGTCCATCATCACCTCGTCCTTCATCTGGCTCTCCTGTCGCAGGCTGTCCTGCCCATGCACGGGCAGCAGCATCCACAGACCGACGGCCAGCCAAAGCAGTCTCTTAATCACTTCTTAGCAATGATTCTTTTTCCGCTCAGCCCAAATCCCGGAGCTTTCGCTTCATGATATGTCCGAATGGCAGGTTTCCTGGCTCTCCCCGGCAACTCTGCCTTCCCGATAGCGCTAAACGTTTTAGACGTTTAGCCATCTTCAGTGGCGTTATACGAGTCGCTTTCAAACGGGGATAACAGTAGCGGGTACTGCTCAGGATTCTCACCTGATTCCCTTTTCTTGCACGGCAGCGAACGCCGTGCATCACCAATTCGGGCGCAAAGGTACACATTATTAAGAGAAAAGTGAAAAAGAAGGTGAGAAAAATGATGAATTAACTTATAAAGAAGAGAAAAAGCAGTCCTCTTCTTCATTTTTCCTTCCTTCCCTTCTTCGCTTTCATAGATTTTTACTTACCTTTGCCCCCGCATTTGGCAATCTGGTGGCAGAAAGCCACGAGATGTAAGGGAATCCGGTGGGAATCCGGAACAGTGCCTGCTGCTGTAATCCCTATCCAAGGTGCGCCTGTATAACGCCACTGAGATGGCTAAACGATTAAAACGTTTAGCGCTATCGGGAAGGTAAGGCGCACTGGGGAAAGTCAGAAGACCTGCCAAATGGTGCAATAAATCAAAGCGTCCAGGAATAGGCGCAAGCGAGATTGATGAAACAAACGATGTTCACGGGGATGGCACTCCTGTGCCTCTTCCCTTCGGCAATGGCTCAGACCATGCTTCCGGCGGACACGCTCCAGGAGGTGGTCGTGACAGGTACTGGCACCCAGCACCTGCTGAAGGACGTACCCGTACAGACAGAAGTCATCTCGCGGCAGCAGCTGGAGCAGTACGGCGCCCGCAGCATCGAGGAGATCCTGGGCGGTCTGACGGCCAGTTTCGCCTTCAATGAGGATGATATGGGGTCTCAGTTGCAGATGAACGGGCTGGGCAACAGCTATGTGCTCATCTTAGTGGATGGTAAGCGTCTGCACGGCGACAATGGAGGCCAGAATGATCTCGGACTCATCGATCCGGCACGTATCGAGCGCATTGAGATCGTCAAGGGAGCGGCTTCGGCGCTCTACGGCAGCGATGCCATTGCCGGCGTCATCAATATTATCACGCGCAAGCCCGCAGAAGGCTATTTTGTAGAGAATGAGACACGTGGTGGCTCCTATGCCGACCTGCGGCAGCACAATGCCGTCGGTGTGACGATCGGGAAGGTGCAGAGTCTCACTCATTTCCACTATCGCCACTCTGACGGGTGGCAGAATACTGCTACCGAGGATCCTACGCAGATAGGAGGACGCGTCATCACTGATTCCCAGAACAAGACTGTCAATCGCAACCAGCTCTGGCAGGTGAGCGAGCGGCTGTCGTGGCGTCCGATGGAAGGGATGGAGGCATACGCCGATGGAATGTTGTACCACAAGCGGATCTACCGGCCCAACGGGAAGTATGCTGTTGCCGACGTACACGGTTATGACCTGAGCTACGACGATGCCGCAGCATCAGCGGGTTGGTCGTGGGCGCTGCGCAGTGGGCATCGCCTGAGTGCGGATGTCACCTGGAACCGGCATGGCTATTTCTACGACTACACGTCGGAGAAAGGGTGGCTGGTGGAGAGTGATCATCCTTCGAAGCCCTATATCTACTTCGATGGTGACCGTGTCCTTCAGGCAGATCAGCGTCGTACAATGGTGCAGCTCAAGGGTATTTTTGAGCTGCCTCACGAGAATCGTTTGAGTGTGGGCTATGATTTCCGCTATGATTGGCTGAAAGCTCCCTTGCGGATTGACAGCAGCCGTGCGACAGACTGGACGCAAGCCATTTATGCACAGGATGAATGGAATCCGCTCCGCTGGCTGAATGTCACGGCAGGTCTCCGCATGGATCATAACCAGCAGTTCGGATTGCATCTGACGCCCAAGCTGTCAGCAATGGCCAGCCTCGGCGATGTGAAGCTGCGTGCTTCCTGGGCACAAGGCTTCAAGTCACCCACTCCCAAGGAGCAGCATTATCGCTATGTGCGGGATATGGGTGGCATTCGGCTTTATCTCGGCAACACCGACCTGAAGCCGCAGACGAGCAACTACGTCTCGCTGAATGTGGAATATACGATTTCGAAGGTCAGTGTCAGTGTGACGGGCTATTATAATAAGGTAGATCAGATGATTAACCTCGTCACCATACCTGCCTCGCAGGCGCCCGGAGCGCTCATCTTACAGTATGACCCCGCCTTCGTGCGGCAGTACCAGAATCTGGAGGATGCCTACACGGCGGGCGTGGATGTGAACGTGAAATGGAATATCACGCGTGAGATAGCAGTGGGTGGAAGCTACAGTTTCCTGCAGGCCCACGGCAGTGTCTATGATGAGGAAACAGAACAGTTGCGTGACATCATCATCGATGGAACAGCCTATCACAAAGGGAATCTCTTTGCCACATGGCGGCATCTCTTCAAGAAGGGCTACCGACTGGGCATAGGACTCTATGGACGTGCCTCTTCTACACGTTTCTATGAGAACTATGGCAATGGCAAGGCATTTCACATCTGGCGTCTCTCTACGACCCACGACATCGAGTGCCGGGCCATCACATCGCACGGACTGACACTTCGTGCCGAGGCGGGCGTTGACAATATCTTCAACTATGTTGACCGCACGCCCCATCTGCGTCATCTCGGCACGACCACGCCCGGTACGACGGTCTATGCTGCTCTCGTCATCCGCTTCCATCGAGGAACCAAAGTAAAAGATACATCTAAACATTCAACCCTTAAAAAAACGTATAATAATGAAGAAGATTAAGATGATGGCGATGGCTCTTGCAGCCCTCGTCATGTCGGCAGGCTTCGTCGCTTGCTCCGACAACGATGAAAGTACCGGCAACGAACAGCAGCAGGAGAACTTCACCAAGTATCTCTCCGCCGTTGAAAACCAGGTGAAGGCTAAGAAGCAGCAGAGCAACAACAACAAGGCTCTTCTGCTCGTGGCTTTCGGATCGACATGGGAGAATGCCCACAACACGTTCAAGAAGGTTGTCGCTGACTATGAGGGCGATGAGAATTTCAAGGACTACGATGTCTATTTCTCTTTCACCAGCGCGATCTGCATCAACAAGAGCCGTGAGGGTGAGCACTATGCCAGTCAGGACTTCTATGCTCCTAACTTCTGGCTGGAGGCCATCGGTCGCCAGAAGTATGGCGAAGTGCGCGTGCAGTCTCTCCATATCATCCCCGGTGAGGAGTTCCTGCGTCTGCGTGACACCTACATCAAGGACTTCAAGAACAATGTTTATGGCGATCTTGATGATCAGTACCTGGAAGAGGGCGTAAAGGTCTTCATCGGCGGCCCGCTGATGGCTGAGGAAGAGGATGTCGCAGATTTGGCTCAGGCTCTGAACACGAACTTCAACCAGTATGTTCAGGGAGACAATGTCATGGCATTCCTCGGTCATGGCAACCCTGCAGGCTACAACTATGGTAATGGTAACATTCGTTACAAGCAGCTCGAAACAAAGCTCCAGGCCATCAATGGCAACTACTATGTGGCTACGGTGGATATGGAAGAGAATCTGCTGGATGACCTTTGGGGTCGCATGGAAGGTCACGTGGCCTCTGGTACTACCGTCACCCTGCACGCTCTCATGAGCATCGCCGGTGACCACGCTCACAACGATATGTCCGGTATCGAGAACGAAGGTGACAGCTGGCGTGAGTTCTTCCAGGAGAAGGGCTTCATCTGCAACTACGACGGCAACGATGCCAACACCGCTAACAACTGCATCCTCAATGGTCTTGGCGACTATGAAAACATCCGTGCTATCTGGAAGCAGCACACCTTGAACGCTGAGGAGATGTTTGTTGAAGAGGAAGAATAATGGAAAAAACGTCTCCGTGAGGAGATAACTATCTGCTACATAAATAATTTTGAAAGGAAAGGGACCGCCCGCGCACGTGCTGCGCATGGGCGTGTCCCGTTCCTCATCTAAAGAAACACTATGAAAATCTACACCAAGACCGGCGACGCCGGACAGACCTCCCTTGTGGGCGGACAGCGCGTCAGCAAGTGCTGCCAGCGCTTAGAGAGCTACGGCACGGTCGATGAGCTGAACTCCCACATCGGACTGCTGATGGCGGATGTCACTGACGCACAGGACACCGCCACGCTGCTCGACGTCCAGCGCACGCTCTTCGTGCTCGGGGGGTATCTGGCCACCGACACCACGACCCGCGAGGTACGCCCGGGCAACATCATCACCCACGACATGGTAGAGACGCTCGAGCGCGAGATAGACCGCCTGCAAGACAACGTGCCGCCCCTCCGGCTCTTCATCCTGCCTGGAGGCACGCGCGCTGCGGCTCAGGCTCATGTCTGCCGCACCGTCTGCCGCCGCACGGAGCGCGAGATCCTGCGTCTGGCCGACGAGGGCATCGACATCGATGTCAACGTGCTGTCTTATGTCAACCGCCTCAGCGACTACCTCTTCGTGCTGGCGCGCAAGCTCAACTGCGATGCCGGCGTGGAGGACATCGTCTGGAAGCGTGATACGAAATAACAATAACCTTACATGAAATTATCCCTTTTTATGACGGCTGTGGCAATGTCCACCGCCTCTTTTGCTGCGGACGTCGATTCCATCGACAACCGCCACACCCATGACCTGAATCCCGTCGTCATCACTGGCACCGGCACCTACCACCGCGCCGATAACTCACCAGTTGCCGTGAAGGTCATCACGGCCAAAGAACTGAAGGATGCACAGGTGACCACCCTCCAGGATGCCCTTGCGCGGCTGACCACCAACGTCACTACTCATACCAACGGCATGGGCACCTTCGTGAACTTCAATGGCGTCAGTGATGACTACATCGTCATCCTCGAGAACGGCAAGCGCGTCAGCGGCGACGACCGCTGGAACCGCATCAGCATGGAAAATGTCAAGCGTATCGAGGTCTTCAGCGGTGCCGCCTCGGCACTCTACGGCAGCGATGCCATCGCCGGCGTCATCAATATCATCACGGATGACAGCCGCGAACTCGTCTCGGCGTCGTCGAACACGCGTTCCCTCAACAACGGCCGCATGGACGAGGACGTCAACGTGGAGGTCAACACGGAGAAGTTCTCCAGCCGCACCTCCTACACCCATCACCAGGCTGGCAACTGGCAGGTGAACCACTATCAGGAGTTCGAGGAAGGCGACCAGAAGGTGCTGAAGCTCACAGGCCGTCCCATGTCGGCTGCCTTCCACAGCAACAACATCAGCGAACGTCTGGAGTGGCGCTTCAATGAGCAGTGGTCGGTCTATCTGCGCGGCTCCTACTACGACTACCTCACCGACCGTCCCCAGTCGGCCACCTACTTCACCCAGAAGAAGACAACCGACAAGGCCACGAAGGCAACCACCTACACCTACACCCCCAAGCAGGCCTACACCTACGACCTCCATCACCGCTCCTATACCTATGGCGGCGGTGCCCGCTGGTCGCCCAACAGCCGTGTGCACGTCTATCTCGATGTCTATAGTGACAACTATTCCTCCAACTACGACTACTGGCAGACCGGTGAGGCTGAGGCTTACGACGAGACGCGCAAGCGCACTCACTACACCAACGAGACCCTCCGCGGCATCTTCCGCCTCGCCGACTGGAACAAGCTGTCCGCCGGCGCGGAGTTCGTGCAGGAGAGCCTCAACAGCGAGAGCGACAACATCGACTTCGAGACCACCAACACCTACAACCTCTTCGCACAGGATGAAATCAAGATTGTGAAGGGCTTGGAGGCCGTCGTGGGCGTTCGCTACACGCAGAACGACAACTTCGGTGCTGCCTTCACGCCCAATGCCGGCCTCTTCTACCACATCGGAGGCTTCCGCGTGCGTGCCAGCTACGCCGGTGGCTACCGCACCCCCACGCTCTCGCAGCTCTATGCCACCGACCAGGCCAAGACCACCGCGCGCTACACCCTCAACAACCCCGACCTGAAACCTGAGAAGAATCATTTCTTCAACGTCAATGTCGAGTACGGAAACAAGTGGATGAGCGTCAGCGTCAGCGGCTTCATGAACAAGATCCGCGACATGATCAACTACCGCACAATGACCAGCGACGAGGTTGCCGCCGATGCCCACCTCACTGCCTTGCAGGATGAAGGGTGGAAGACCATTCGTCAGCGCGACAACATCGACAAGGCCACGCTCCGCGGCATCAGTGCCTCCGTGAAGTTCCTCCTGCCATACGGTATCACCATCGGCGGCGGCTACACCTTCACCGACTCCAAGGCCGAGACGCAGACCTTGAACACGAAGACACAGCAGTATGAGGTCACAGAGTCGCCCGTCGATAAGAGCGTGAAGCACGTCGGCAACGTCCTCGTCGCATGGGACAAGACCTGGCACAAATATCACCTCAACATCACCCTCAACGGCCATATACAGGGTGAGCGCTACAGCAGCACCTATGGCTTCGCAGACGGCATCCAGCAGTGGGACTTGATGACGCGCCACACCATCACCCTCAGGCACTTCACCCTGGAGCCCGGTGTCGGCATCGAGAACATCTTCAACCAGCGCGACACCTCGCCCTGGAACTCTAATTTCTCTACCATCAACCCCGGCCGCTCATTTATTGCCAGTTTGAGGATGCAGTATTAAATATTTTTTCTACCTTTGCGCCGTCAAAGGAGATGATATGCTGAACGGACACGGCGACGATGCCTACCGCTACGAAGGTATCCGCCATAATTTCAGTAGCAATATCTTCAGCCATGCCGACCTCGGCGGGCTGAAGACTTTTCTTGCTACCCGCCTGGATGCCATTGACCACTATCCGGAACCGGAACCGCGCGCACTGGAGCGCCTGATAGCCGAGCGCAGTGGGGTAGGGGAGGACTGCGTGCTCGTCACCAACGGAGCCACAGAAGCCATCTATTTGATTGCGCAGAGCAGGCTGAGAGCCAACGGACCCACCCCCCTGCCAATTCCTCCAGCCGGAACACTAAATAGTTCCGTATTAGGTTCACCTTGTAGGGAAGAGAGTGGTCGCCTTTCAAAGACAGTCATCTTCTCCCCGACCTTCTCTGAATATGCCGACGCCTGCCGGATGGCTGGCCTCGAAGTAGCAACGGAGAGTGTTGGGTGCTCTGCGGCTGTGCCGCAGAGTTTCCCCCTCGTCTGGCTCTGCAACCCCAATAACCCCACCGGCACCGTCCTCCCCAGAGAAGATGTCCTGCGTCTGGCAGCACAAAGCGAGCTGCTCGTCCTCGACCAGTCCTACGAGGACTACACGCTGGAGGCCCTCCTGACACCCGCTGAGGCCGTCGCCGCAGGCAACATCCTGCAGCTCCATTCCCTCACCAAAAGATATGCCGTTCCCGGCCTCCGCATCGGTTATGTCGTGGGTGCCCCGGCGCTCATCGAACAGCTGCGCCGCCGCTTGCATCCCTGGTCGGTGAACGCCCTCGCCATCGAGGCGGCCCTTTGGTTGATCAAGCACGATGTGAAGGTCATCCCAGACCTGCCCGCCTACCTCGCAGAGGCACAAAGGCTGCGCCAGGCGCTGGCGGCGCTGCCCGGCATCACCGTGGAACCCACGCAGACCAACTTCATGCTCTGCCGTCTCGACGAGCACGGCGGCTTCACCGCCGCCGAACTGAAGGACTACCTCGCTACGCACCACAGCATCCTCATCCGCGATGCCTCCAACTTCGAGAGCCTCACCCCCTACCACTTCCGCGTGGCAGCACAGACAAAGGATGAAGATGACTTGCTGATAGATTCAATCAAGAAGGACCCCCTCCCGTCCCCCCCGAGGGGGGGCGACCATGTCCTCGGAGACGCAAGCGGAAACGCAAGTCACCCCTCGGGGGGATTTAGAGGGGGTCCCAGGGGGACAGTAGCGGGTCATCCCATAATGCTCTGTGGCACAGGCAGCGATGTCGGCAAGAGTGTCCTTGCCACCGCCCTCTGCCGCATCTTCCTGCAAGACGGTTACCACCCCGCACCCTTCAAGGCGCAGAACATGGCGCTGAACTCCTACGCGACCCCCGAGGGGTTGGAGATAGGTCGTGCACAGGCCGTGCAGGCGGAGGCTGCAGGCATCCCCTGCCACACCGACATGAACCCGCTGCTCCTGAAGCCGCAGAGCGACCACACCAGCCAGGTCGTGCTACATGGCAAACCCATCGGCAACCGCGATGCCTATGATTATTGGAGACGAAGACCCACCCCCGACCCCTCCCGTGAGGGAGGGGAGAGAAAGCCCCTCTCCGACTTCCCCCATGGGGGGGAGAGAAGAATAGTAGCCGCGGGGAGTAATGAAGACATTAGCCTAGCAGTCCTCCCCCCCACGGGGGGAGATAGAGAGGGGTCCGACTTCCGCGCAGAAGTCTGTGCCGCCTACGACCGCCTTGCTGCCCGCTACAATCCCATCGTGATGGAAGGAGCAGGCAGCATCTCGGAACTGAACCTCCGCGACACCGACCTCGTGAACCTGCCCATGGCGCGCTACGCCGATGCCGCCGTCATCCTCGTGGCCGACATCGACCGCGGCGGCGTCTTCGCCTCCGTCTATGGCAGCATCGCCCTGCAGACACCCGAAGACCGCGCCCGCATCAAGGGCATCATCATCAACAAGTTCCGTGGCGACCTCCGCCTCTTCGATGAAGGTCGCAAGATGATTGAGGAGCTGTGCGGCGTTCCCGTCCTCGGCGTCATCCCCTATGCCAAGGACATCCACATCGAGGAAGAGGACAGCGTGAGCCTGGAACAGAAACAGCGCCACCTCGCCCAGGGAAAGGTGAACATCGCTGTGGTGCTGTTGCGCCACATCAGCAATTTCACGGACTTCAATGCCCTTGAGCGCGACCCGCGCGTGAACCTATTCTATAGTAATAATGTCGAAGACCTCCAGCGTGCCGACATCATCGTCCTGCCCGGCACCAAAGCCACCCTCGACGACCTCATGGAGCTGCGCCGCAATGGCTGCGCCCAGGCCATCCAGCGGGCAGCACGCGATGGTCACACCGTGGTAGGCATCTGCGGCGGCTATCAGATGATGGGTCAGAGCGTGCAGGATCCCGATGGCATCGAAGGCTCCATCGCTGCGCTGCCAGGCCTGGGGCTACTGCCCATCACCACCACGATGACCCCCGAGAAGACTACACAGCAAGTGAACTTCCTCTTTGAGGGTCAGCCGTGCAAGGGCTATGAGATCCACCAGGGCATTAGCACCACCGATCAGGCCATTCTGCGGACCGACCATTGCATCGGCACCTACATCCACGGCTTCCTCGACAACGCCCCCGTCATCGAAGCCCTCCTGGCACCCTTCGCCGACCGCGCCACCGCTGCTGCCAAGCCCTTCGACTACGCCGCCTTCAAGGAAGAGCAGTACAACCGCTTGGCCGACCACGTCCGCCACCATCTCGACATGGACAAGCTCTATGAGATCATGAAAATTGAAACATTGAAATATTGATAATTGAGATGCTTCTTTCATTCTTCACTCTTCATTCTTCATTCTTCATTCTATTAGCCCTCCTCCTCGGCTGGCTCCTCGACCTCTGCTTCGGCGACCCAGCCCGCCTGCCGCACCCCATCGTGTGGTTCGGTAAGGCCATCGCCGCCTGCGAGCATCGCTTCAATCGAGGCGCCCACCGCAAGCTGAAAGGCGCCCTCGTCGCCCTCACCCTCATCCTCTCGACTTTTCTCCTTACAGCCCTCCTCAATTATACATTATACATTATACATTATACATTGTTCATC
>JAFUYT010000027.1 GCA_017470425.1 Bacteroidaceae bacterium
GCTCGTAGAGGAAAGTATTACCCAAAAACACGGAAATCGTAAGATGGCCGTGTGGAGATGCTTATGTGCCTAATTCAAGTAAATCCACGATTTAATTACTTTGGCGGGGCAATTTGTTTCCCATTTATAGAGGAAAGATACGGTTTTTCCTGCTGAAAGGCGCAAGTCAACCGTTTTTTAACATTTCAACACATAGTTGATTATGAGACGATTGCGCACTACACCAAGAAAAAGTATATAAAAATCTAAAAAAAAGTTGAGGAAAAATGAACAACGTATTCAAAAAGTCCGTACCTTTGCACCGTTTTAAAAAGCACACGATTGTTTTACAGTATTAAAAAGCAAAAAAGAAAATGAAAAAGGTTGCATTTATGTTCGTAGCCGCTATGGCTCTCTCTTTCGCTGCTTGCGGCGGTCAGACTAAGGCTTCTGAGGAGTGCGATAGCACTGCTTGCTGCGACAGCGCAGTTGTCGAGGAAGTTGTTGACAGCGCTGCAGAAGTTGTTGACAGCGTCGTCGCTGAGGTTGTTGAAGCCGCTGAGGTTGTTGCTGAGTAAGCAAACCACAGTTCGGGCCAAACGAACATCAACAAAGCTACGGGGTCTCACGGGAGTGAGGCCTCTATTTTTTGTCTTCCATCAAAAAAGTAAAACGGCTGCGCCGAATGGACGCAGCCGCTTTATTTTTTTGATGAAAGGAAAAGGGGATTAAGCCTCTTCTTCCTCGATGGCCTCCTCCTCTTCGAGAGCGGGAGCCTCAGCCACGGGAGCTTCCTCCACAACGGGAGCGGGAGCAGCCTCCACGGGTGCATCGGGAACGACGGTGACAGGGATAGCAACGCTGACCTCCTTGTGCAGACGCACAACAGCCTTGTGCTCGCCGACGGTCTTCACATCCTTGATGGTGATGAGCTTACGGTCGATGTCGAAGCCAAGCTTGCTGAGTTCATCAGCAATCTGGACGTTGTTGACGCTACCGTAGATGGTGCCCTGAGCGCTGACCTTAGCGGCGATGGTGAGAGCCACGCCTTCGAGCTTGTCGGCAATGGCCTGTGCATCGTTCTTGATCTTCTCGAGCTTCTTAGCCTTCTGCTTGAGCTCTTCAGCGAGCATCTTCTTGGCGCTGTCGGATGCGATAACACCCTTGCCCTGGGGAATAAGATAGTTGCGGCCGTAGCCGGACTTCACGTTTACGATGTCGTGCTTGTAACCCAAGCCGATCACATCTTCTTTCAGAATGATTTCCATAGTGCTTATTCCTCCTTATTATTATTTCATCATGTCGGTTACGAAGGGCAGCAGTGCGAGGTGACGGGCACGCTTGACGGCCTGTGCCACGCGGCGCTGGTACTTCAGGGATGTTCCGGTGATGCGGCGGGGAAGAATCTTACCCTGCTCGTTGAGGAACTTCTTGAGGAACTCGGGATCCTTGTAATCGATATACTTAATGCCACTCTTCTTGAAACGGCAATACTTCTTCTTCTTGACGTCAACGGTGGGCGGGGTCAAATAACGGATTTCAGATTGTGCCATTGCTTAGTCCTCCTTTTTTACTTGTTTGTTTCTTCTCTTTTCAGCATACTCTGCTGCATACTTCTCGTTCTTGACGGTGAGGTAGCGGAGCACACGCTCGTCGCGGCGGTAGTTGACCTCGAGCTTGTTGATAAGTGTGGGGTCGGCCTTGAACTCGAGCATGGCATAGAACCCTGTCGATTTCTTCTCGATGGGATAAGCCAGCTTCTTCAAGCCCCACAGTTCCTCGTTCAGAATCTCTGCGCCACCATCGGCGAGGATCTTCTTGAACTTTTCGACCGCTTCCTTCATCTGTTCGTCAGACAAAACGGGAGTTAAAATGAAAACGGTTTCGTACTGATTCATAATAGCTTAAATGATTAATAATGGTTGTTTTTGCAAAAATGCTCGGCAAAGGTAGTACTTTTTCCTGACGTGGCAATGCTTTTGGGGTGATTTTCTGCAATATTTTCATTTTTTCTCCAAAAAGTTTCGCGCGTCCAGTTTTTTTTGTTTATTTTGTGCAGTCTAAGCGTGAATAACGCCCCTGTAACGAACAAACAACAACAAAATACTCTCAAAAGACATGAAACTCTACTATGGTATCATCACCGCAATCGTCGGTGCTCTCCTCCTCATCCTCAGCTATTTCGCGGGTTGGGTTGACTACAACTTCGTACAGTATCTCGGCATCCTGCTGATCATCGTCGGCATCGGGCTGCACATCTACTTCAACTACAAAAAACCGAACTACGAAGAGGTAGCAGAAGAATAAGCGAAAGGGCTGCGCGATGCGCGGCCCTTTCACTTTCCTTTTTATTCTTCCTCCAGCTGGGCTATGAGGCGGTAGCCCTTGCCGTGGACGTTGTTGATTTCGATCTCGGGATCGTCCTTCAGGTGCTTGCGCAGCTTGGTGATATAGACATCCATGGAGCGGGCGTTGAAGTAATTGTCGTCGATCCAGATGGTCTTCAGGGCGAGCTCGCGCTGAAGAACTTCGTTGGCGTGGGAGCAGAGGAGGATCAGGAGCTCGCTCTCCTTGGTGGTGAGTTTGGTCTGACGGCCGTCGATGCTCAGGATCTGGCGCTTCGTATCGAAAGTGAACTTACCGATGTGATAGACGGCAACGTTCTTCTGCTGCTTGCCATGAACGCGACGCAGGATGGCCTCCATGCGGAGGACCAGCTCCTCCATCGAGAAGGGTTTGGTGATGTAGTCGTCGGCGCCGATCTTGAAGCCTTCAAAGATGTCCTCCTTCAGGTTCTTAGCGGTGAGGAAGATGATGGGCACCTCCTGGTTCACCTGACGGATCTCCTGGGCGAGTGAGAAGCCGTCCATCTTCGGCATCATCACATCGAGCACACACATATCGTAGGCGCTCTTGAGGAATGCCTTGTACCCGGCCTCGCCGTCGGGGCAGAGGTCTGCCTCGTAGCCCTTGGCCTGGAGATATTCGCGAAGCAACATGCCGAGGCTCTCGTCGTCCTCGCACAACAGGATTCTCAGTTTGTTTTCTTCTTGTGTCATAGTTGTATTGTTTTTAGGGGTTAAAGTTTACTAATCTATCAGCGGCAGGGTGATGATGAACTTGGTGCCACGGCCCAGCTCGCTCTCAGCTTTAATGCTGCCGTGCATGAGTTCTACCATACCGCGGACGTAGGCCAGTCCGAGGCCGAAGCCCTTCACGTCGTGCTTGTTGCCCGTATGGACACGGTAGAAGCGGTCGAAGATGCGGCGCAGGTCGTCGTGGCGAATCCCGATACCGTTATCCTCCACGGTGATCACCAGCTGGTTACCCTGGTTCAAGGTCGAGACTCTCAGCTCCAACGGCACATCCTCGCGGCGGTACTTGACGGCATTATCCATTAGGTTGAAGATGACGTTCGTGAAGTGCATCTCATCGACATAGATGGCGGCGTCTTCTGCGTCGAGCTGTGCCGAAAGCTCTCCCCCACTCTGCTGTACCTTCAGCTGGAAGGTCTTCACGACATCGTCGATGACCACGTTGGCGTCAATTTCCTTCTCGTTGAAGCGGATGTTGTTGCGCTCGTAGAGCGACATCTGGAGGACCTTCTCCACCTGGTAGCGGAGGCGCTTGGTCTCATTCACAATGACGCGGGAGAGGTTATCAATCATCGGCTCCGTCTTTGTGATGCTCTTGTCGCCCAGCATTTGTGCGGCCAGCGAGATGCTGGAGATGGGCGTCTTGAACTCATGCGTCATATTGTTGATGAAGTCGTTCTTCATCTCTGTGTCACGTTTCTGCCGGACGATGAGCCACACCGTGAAGCAGAACGTCAGGAAGAGGACGACGGTGAAGACCACCGAGGGAATCATCATGCGTGCTGCACCCATGACATAGCGGTTCATCTCCGGGAAGTGAACGCGCAAGACACCCATCTTCTGCGAGGGATCGTTGCGGAATAGCGTCTGCGTGTAGGAGTAGTTAGCGCCCTTGTCGGAGTAGTCAGCACAGCGGAAGACCTCCTCGCCGTTGGAGTCGAAGACGCTGAAGTGATAGGTCAGGTGGATGCCCGCCGCCTCCAGCTCCGTGCGCAGGTTGGAGTCCAGCAGCCGGAAGTCGATGCGCTCGCGGAAGTCCTTCTCGCTGGCATTGTAAAGAATCGTGTAGATGACTTCGTCGAGGACTCCTTTCTGGTAGAGGTAGGCATTCTTCACGAACTCCTGGAAGCGCTGATTGGCGGCATCCAGCGACGAGGCCGGACGCAGCGACAGCGCCTTAGGCATCTGCGACGGTTTCCGTACCTGCGTCTGCAGCTTGAAAGGGGAGTTCTGCGTCGTGTCGCCCAGCGTCAGCGTCGCTTCGACGTTCTGTTGCTGCACCTGCTCTGAAAGATGCTCAACCTCATAATCGGAATTGGCTGCTACGGTCTCCAGATACCGGAACGTCTCGTTGCGCTCCAGGTCACGGCTCGTCTGGTCCAGGGCACGGAAGACGACCTCGTCGAACTCGGCCTTACGCATCTTCACCATCGCATCCACGATCCTGGCCTGCAAGAAGAGCAGACCGAAGAACGAGGCCCCGATGATCAGGCTGATGATGGCGATGGTGGTGCGTTTCATTGATGTATAGGATTCTTTTCTCGGCGCAAAGGTACGATGAAGCCACGATTCCGGCAAATCTGAAGACCATCGCACATATTCATTTTTAACATCGTTAACAAGGATGAGGCATGGTAAGAAACAAATATGCATCATATCATCCTTCCCAACACTCATTCTAAAGCAAAAACGCAGCTTTTGGAAGATGGATGAGCAAAAACTTTGGGCGATTCAGAAATTCATTGTACCTTTGCCGTGCAGACTGAACAAACTCATACTATACCTATTATCATTCACTACCGTCATGAAATCATTCCTTTCTGCTCTCCTGCTTGTCCTGGGCGCCGGCACCTGCTGCGCTCAGACACCTGGCACAGCGCCCCAGACGCTGTTCCAGACCTACGACGCTTACCACGTCCCCTACCGCATCCCCGCCATCGTCACGACCTCGAAGGGGCACCTCGTGGCCGTTGCTGACCGCCGCTACTGCCAGCTGGACATCGGCTTCGGGAAGATTGACCTGGCTGCCCGCATCAGTAAGAACAACGGCCGCACGTGGGCCGCAGACACCGTCATCCAGCGCGGTTCCGGCGTCGAGGGTTCCGCCGACTGCGGCTACGGCGACATCGCGATGGTAGCCGACCGCTGCAGCAAACGCATCCTCTGTATGTCCGTCACGGGAAATGTTATATATATAAAAGGTACGCGCGCGAACCCGAACCGCATCGCCCGCTGGTACAGCCCCGATGGCGGCAAGTCATGGACAAAGGCCGACGACGTCACCGACGCCTTCTACCAGATGCTCCCCAACACCCGCACGATGTTCATCGGCTCGGGCCGCATCATGCAGAGCCGCGTCGTGAAGAAGGGCAAGTACTACCGTCTGTACTGCTCCGTGCTCACCGGCACGCAGATGGGCGACAAGGACGTGGCCTGCAACTACGTCATCTACAGTGATGACTTCGGCGCAAGCTGGGCGGTGCTGGGCGGCACGACACTCGATGGTCACGACAGCCCGTGCCTCGACGGCGATGAGCCCAAAACCGAGGAGCTGCCCAACGGCGACGTCATCCTCTCCTCGCGCAAGTGGTACGGCCGCTTCTTCAATGTCTTCCATTTCCAGGACATCCGCGCCAATCAGGAGGCAGGCAGCTGGGGGCAATGTGTGGCCAGTCACGATGTGCCCGGTGGCATCCGGGTGGGTGCCAACTCCTGCAACGGGGAGATCATGCTCATAGATGCCGTCGAGGCAGCCACGAGACGGCCCGTCAAGCTGATGCTCCAGTCGCTACCCTTCGGCGAAGGACGCTGTGATGTGGGCATCTGGTACAAGGAGATTCTCCCGAACGGCATCTACTCGCCGCGTGCCTTTGCTCACAACTGGACCAAAGGCCTACAGGTCTCCCACACCACATCTGCCTATTCCACGATGACACTGCAGAAGGACGGCCGCATCGGGTTCTTCTGGGAAGAAACACAGATAGACAATGGCTACAACATGGTCTATCAACCGCTCACGATTGCTGAGATTACCGGCGGCAAATACCTATAAGCCAAATGAAAGGCCCGGCAGCGCGCCGGGCCTTTCATTTGCTCTTACTTTCGGTCGTCGATGTTGTCACCCTCTGTCGGTGCCATCTTCGAGAAGTCATCGAGGCCAGCCCCGATCAGGATGTCATACCACTGGAGGAGTTTCTTCACGTCGGAAGGATGCACGCGGTCGCGGTCGAAGCTGGGGAGCACCTCTGCGAAGTAGTCGAAGAGCTCGTCCTTCGAAGCCTTCTTATAGTCGAGGCTGCTCTTGGCGCCGTTCTCCTTGTTCTTCAAGCTGGTGAGCACATCGGCCAGGGGCACTTCCTCGTCTTCAGTGAACATGGCGATGTCCGCCAGTGAGATGACGCGGTCGGTCTGGAAGGCCGGCATACGTTGGTGTTTGTCGTCGATACTCTCGACAATCAGGTTGCGGTTGCCCCGGGACACCAGTTTATAGAGGCCCGGTTTACCGGCGATAGCCAAAATCGTTTCTAACATATTGTTTCTATTGTATAATGGATAATGATGAATGACGATTGATGAATGATTGCAGTTGCGGTAGGAGGTCGCGGCCATCGTTGATGACCACGAAATCGGCATACTCGCGGAGCGCCTCGGCAGGCATCTGATGGCGGATGCGGGCTTCCACCTGTTCGGCGGTAGCACCGTCGCGCTGCATCGCCCGCTCTATCCGCAGTTCCAGAGGAGCCTCCACGACCATCAGGCAGTCCACGATCGTGCGGAGACCCGCCTCCACCAGGATGGCACTCTCCATGACGACATCCGTGTGCTGGCGCTCTGCCCATTCCAGGAAATCCTCCTTCACGGCAGGATGTACGATGCCGTTGACAGCCTGCACATGGGCAGCGTCAGCGAAGAGATAGCGGCTCATGACAGCCCGGTCCAAGCGCCCCTCTGCATCGTAGGCCTCATCGCCCACCAACGCCTGCAACCGCCGGCGAAGCTCCGGGGAGGTGTGCATCAGGCGCTTGGCCTCGCGGTCGCAGTCATAGACGGGGAGCCCGAAATGCGACTCCAGCATACGGCAGACATAGGACTTGCCACTGCCAATCCCTCCGGTGACACCGATTCTCATTCCGCCTCTGTTTGTTCAATGAGGTACTGAACGCGCTCGGGCGTGATCTTCACCTGCGAGACACCTTCGGGAATGGAACGTAGCTGTAGGGTCAGCATGGAATCCTGCAAGGCCAGCAGCTCCTCATACGTGGCAGTGAGGACGAAGTTGTCGGCCGTGATCTGCTTGTACTTCTTGCTGCCCACGCGGAAGGAGACCTGTGCCGTGGCAGGGAAGGTCCGCAGGCTGTAGCCACCGGGGAAGTTGGTTCCCACGATGGGCACCCGCACCTGCTTCTCCGTGTAGATATCGACTTCCGCCTTCAGCGTCACCTCCGCCGGCTCGATCTTCGTGCCGCGGATAGGTTCAATGGCGACGGTCTGCTCCAGGTTTTCGGCGAGTTCCGTGATGTTCGTCAGCACCGTCGCCACGGCAGTCAGCGAGTCCAACATGGCCTCCTGTCCCCAAATGGTCACGGAGTCCGGCGTGATGACAAGGTTCTCCAGATAATGGACAGACGAAGTCTCCACACGTCCACGGAACGCCACCGGCAGGCGGCGCTCCACGCCACGCGTGTAGTAGTAGTCCAACGTGTCGGGATGAATACTGACAATGCGCGTGCTGAGCTGCAGCTGCTGCGCGATGAGCTTCTGAACCTCGGAGTGCGTCAGGATGACATGGCCGTAGGCCGAGCCATGATCATGGCTGGAGAAGTTGATGACGAGACCGGGCATGTGGCGCCACTGATAGAAGCGGAACAGGGCAGAGCCACGATCCTTCACCTTCACGGTAATCCGCTCAGGCAGCTCCCCGGTGATGACAATGCCGTTGGGTACGTTCTCCAGCGTCATGGGAAACTGAAGGTCCATCTCATAGTCCTCGTGCAGCGTCTGGAGAAGCCAGAAGCCGGCGGAGACGATGATGAAGAACACAAACACCAGCGTTTCCCGACTCAGCTTGCTGTTCAGGAAACCCTTCAGGTTGTCGCCCAAGAGCTGCAGACGCTCGCGGTCCATCGCGGTCAGGAAGCCTTACTTCGTGTAGTTCTCGGTGCTGGCGGCAGAGGCGAAGACGGAGTTGCGATCCACGCGCACCCGCACGCCGTTGGCCACTTCCAGAACCAGGACATTGTTCACATCGTCGATGTCGCGCACGACACCGTAGAGTCCACCGGCCGTGATGACCTCCTGACCCTTCTCGATGCTCTTGCGGAAGTTCTGGATCTCCTTCTGCTTCTTCTGCTGCGGACGGATCATGAAGAAATACATGATGGCGAACATCGCCACGAGCATCAGAATCATGCCCATGCCACCATCGCCCTGGGCCTGTAATAAGATTGTAAGTGCTTGCATATTCGTTTGCTATGATTGAATGATGATATTATTCTTTGGGTTCTTCCGTCTCCTCTGTCTCCTCCGCCTGTGCAGCCTGCGCAGCCTTCGCGGCAGAGCGTGCTTCGGGCAGTTCCTTCTTGAGGCGTCCTTCCTCGATCAGCCTGCGCGCGATGGCATCCAGCATCCCGTTGATATAGCCGCCGCTGCGGGGCGTGGAGTAGTATTTGGAGATATCGACGTACTCGTTGATGGTCACCGTGAGCGGAATGTTGGGGAAGGTCATCATCTCCGCCAAGGCCGTCTGCATGACCAGCAGATCCATGAGAGCCAGGCGCTCCAGGTCCCAGTTGCGCAACGACTGCGCAATCAACTGCCGGTAGCTGTCGGCACCCAACATCGAGGCACGGAAGAGACGGCGTGCGAACTCGCGGTCTTCCTCGTCGCGGAACTCCGGCAGGAGCTGCTGGTTGGCACCGTTCTTACGCTCGAAGCGACGGATGGTCTTCATCACGAACGTATCCACGATGAAGCGGTCATCGTTCCAGAAGATGCTCTTCTCCTCCAGCAGCTGGTCCAGGTCTTCGTTATCCACGAGCACCTCTTTGTAGAGGCGGCGCCAGAACTCGCGGTCTTCCTCGTAGGTGGTCTGCCCCTCCTGTGCCATCCATTCCTGGTAGGCCTCCGACTCCTGAACCTGCTTGAACAGCCGACGCACGAAGTCCTCGTCGTTGGCCCACGTCTTCTTCTGGTTCTCGGTGAAGTCCTCCAGCTGGTGGTTCACGCGCAACTGTGCGATGAACTGATTGTTGACGAAACGGGTGTTGGGACGCGTCTTCTCACCCAGACGCTCGGCGCGCTGTACAGCGGTGAGATAAGCCCGCTCGGCAATGCGGGTGATTTCCACCATCAGTTCCAATAGATACAGGTATAAATCATAAGCCTTGGAGAGGCTTGTGAACAAATCCTTCTCCGCCGTATCCAGCTTGTGGGTTCCATTCTGGTAATAGGCGTATGAGAGTTGAACGACTTTCAGGCGAATCAGTTCTCGATTAATCATATTTGATGAGCGCTAACTTTGTTTTTGACCGCAAAAGTACACATTATCCATCAAAAAACAGCCTCCAAGCCCACTTTTTTCAAGATTTTTTGTGATGTTTGGCAATTTATCCCTACTTTTGACACCCAAAAGGACAAGAATAGACCCCAAACAACAATTTCACACATGAAAGAAAACAACCATTCATTCGGGCGTGGCGAGAAGGAAATCCTCTTCTCTCGCTCCATCAAAGCCGGCAAGCGTATTTATTATGTGGATGTGAAGCAGAACAGCCGCGGTGACATGTACCTCTCCCTCACCGAGAGCAAGAAGATTGTCACGGGCGATGCCGACATGCCCCAGTTCAATTACGAGAAGCACAAGATCTTCGTCTATCCCGAGGACTTCGAGAAGTTCACCAACGGCCTCGCTGATGCCATCAAGTTCATCTACGAGCAGAACGGACCCGTCGAGCAGCGCCCCGAGGTGGAACGCAATGACATCCAGCTCGACGAACTCGAGTTCTAATCCGCACGACAACATCGAATACACGACATCGCCCCGTCCGGCAGGCCGAGCGGGGCGATGTCTTCTATGCTCTTTTCCTTACTCTGCCACCAGACGGCAGATGTTCACGACCGTCTGCATGGCTTTCTGCATGGACTGAATGGGCACGAACTCGTGGCGGCCGTGGAAGTTCAGGCCTCCGGCGAAGATGTTGGGACAGGGCAGGCCCTTGAAGGAGAGCTGGGCACCGTCGGTGCCGCCGCGGATGGCCTTCACCTTGCACTCCATGCCTGCCTGCTCAATGGCGCGGCGGGCAATGTCAATGATGTGGTCCTTGCCTTCGAGCTGCTGCTTCATATTGTAGTACTGGTCGCGGATGTCGGCCGTGACGATGCCCTCACCATAGCGTTCCTCGAAGACGGCAGCGAGGTCGGCCACGAAATTCTTGCGTTCCTCGAAGCGCTGGCGGTCATGGTCGCGGATGATATAGCTGAGGGTGGCTTCCTCCACGGTAGCCTTCATGCCGGTGAGGTGGTAGAAGCCCTCGTAGCCCTCGGTGCGCTCGGGCACCTCGTCGGCAGGCATCTCGCGGGCGAACTCGGCAGCGATGAGACAGGCGTTGCGCATCTTGTCCTTGGCGTAGCCGGGGTGCACGTTGAGACCCTTGATGTGGATGGTGGCGCTGGCGGCATTGAAGTTCTCGTACTCAAGTTCGCCAACCTCAGAGCCGTCCATCGTGTAAGCCCATTCAGCGCCGAACTTCTCGACATCGAAGAGATGTGCGCCGGCACCGATTTCCTCGTCGGGGTTGAAGGCGATGCGGATGCGGCCATGCTCGATCTCGGGGTGTTCCATCAGGTATGCCATCGCCTCCACGATCTCAGCGATACCCGCCTTGTCGTCGGCACCGAGCAGCGTGTGGCCATCGGTCACGATGAGGTCCTCGCCGACGTGGCTGAGCATCTCCGGGAACATCCGGGGAGAGGTGACAATGCCCTCTGCGGCATCCAGGACGATGTCGCCGCCATCGTAGTTCTCGACGATGCGGGGATGAATGTCGGCTCCGGAGCAGTCGGGGCTGGTGTCGTAGTGTGCGATAAAGCCCACGGTGGGAACGTCGGCAGGGACGTTGGAGGGCAGCGTCGCATAGATGTAGCCCTGCTCGTCCATCTCTACATCCTCGAGCCCCATCTCCTCCAGCGAGTCGGCCAGATGGCGGGCAAAGATCAGTTGCTTAGGGGTACTCGGACAGCCCTCTGCCTCCTCGGACGACTGGGTGTCGTAGCTGACGTAGTCGAGGAAGCGTTCAATCAGTCTTTCCATTAAACTTTAAACCTTAAACTATAAACTTTCAACTCACTTCACCTCCCATCCCAGCGCACTGGCACCGAGCACGGCAGCGCCTGCGCCGTCGAGTTCGCTCAGGAGCATCTTGGCCTTGCCGCGATAGATCTGCAGAACATTCTCGTCGTAGGCTTTCTGGATGGGTTTCATGATGAGGTCGTCGGCCTTGCTGAGGCCGCCGAAGAAGATGAAGGCTTCAGGCGATGAGAAAGCGGCGAAGTTGGCACATGCCTCGCCGAGGATGCGGCCCGTGTATTCAAAGATATCCAACGCTACGGCATCTCCCTCGCGGGCTGCCAGCGTGATGGCCAGGCCATCGACCTTGTCCAGAGGGATATTGCGCAACGAAGTAGCTTTGTCCGTCTTCTCTAATATTTCACGCGCGGTGCGCGCGATACCCGTTGCCGAGCAATAGGTCTCCAGACAACCCTTGCGCCCGCAGCCGCACTGCCGGCCGTCCTTCTCCACGATGACGTGGCCGAGCTCACCGGCCATACCGTCGCAGCCGAGTACCATCTGACCGTTGACCACGATGCCAGAGCCTACGCCCGTCCCGAGGGTGATCATGATGAAGTTCTGCATCCCGCGGGCAGCACCGTACTGCATCTCGCCCATCGCGGCAGCATTGGCGTCGTTGGTCAGGCGCACGGGGATGCCCAGGCGCTCGCTGAACATCTGTGCGAGAGGGATCTTACCCTTCCACGGGAGGTTGGGAGCGAACTCGATGGAGCCGCTGTAGTAGTTGCCGTTGGGGGCTCCGATGCCCATGGCGTGGATCTTGTCGATACCTCCGACCTGCTCGATGATGGGCTGTAGCGCCGCGACACAGTCATCGACATATTGGGTCACATCGCCGTGTCCAGCGGTCTTGACGCGCGTGGAAGCAACGATATGGGCGTTCCTATCCACAATCCCGAATTCCGAGTTGGTGCCTCCGAGGTCGAGGCCGATCACATAAGGTTTTTGTTCCATGAGATGTTTGTTTCTTGAGTTTTCTTTGTGATTGATGTCATTTCAAGCGCCAAAGATAGGAAAAGTTTGTCGTCGCGCGAAGAAAAGAAGGAGAAAAGTGTACTTTTCGTCGCGAAAGCATACATTTCTTGCACTTTTCTTTCGTTTATTCGAGGAAAAAGGCGAACTTTGCAGACGCATTATGTGGTTTGAACATATTACATTACTCGACTTGACCGTCAAAGGACTGCTCATAGGCATGGTCGCGAGCGCACCAATGGGACCCGTGGGCGTGCTGACGATTCAGCGCACCCTGAACAAAGGTCGCTGGTATGGTCTCGTGACGGGATTGGGCGCAGCGCTGAGCGATATGATCTATGCGCTGATAACGGGTGTCGGCATGAGCTTCGTCATCGAGTTCATCGAGAATCCCCGCACGATGTACGTCCTGCAGCTGGCAGGCAGCGTGTTGCTGTTTGTCTTCGGATGGTACACCTTCCGCACGAAGCCGCAGCTGCGCGAGACCTCGAAGAACAAGGGCACGCTGGCCCACAACTACCTGACCGGCTTCCTGGTGACCTTCAGCAATCCGCTCATCATCTTCCTGTTCCTGGCGTTGTTCGCCCGCTTCACCTTTGTGGTGCCGGAGCATCTCGGCCAGCAGATTCTGGGCTACATCTCCATCTTCCTCGGGGCGATGCTCTGGTGGTACGGCCTGACGTATATCGTTGACAAGCTTCGCACGACCTTCGATATCCAGCGTATCGGCCTCATCAACCGCATCATCGGTATGATCGTGATGGTGGTCTCGATTCTCGGTCTGCTTTCGACGCTGCTGGGACTGACGCTGTATTAGGTGAGAGTTGACAGGTGACAGTTGAGAGTTGACAGTTGAGAGTTCTTGAAGTGTTGAGCGGGCAAGCTCGAACGGAGAGATAACAGTTTAAGGTATTAAGATTTATTCAAGGTGAAAATAGCAAGAGAACTTAGAGACACGAATATCGCAGAATATCTGCTTTACATGTGGCAACTGGAAGACACACTGCGTGCCTACGGCTGTGATGCCGACCGTGTACGCGAAGAGTATGTCAGCCGCTTCAGCGACTCCGACGATGAACGGGAGCGCGAAGCGATGTGGCTGGAGAACCTGTGCACGATGATGCGGGAGGAGGGCGTGACCGAGCGGGGACACCTGCAGATGAACAAAGGAACGCTCTCGCTGCTGACAGACTTGCATCTGGAACTCCTGCAGAGCCCCAAGCAGCCGTTCTATTCTGCGGCCTACTACAAGGCGCTGCCCTTCATCGTGGAGCTCCGCGCCCGCAGCGGACATAAGGAAGCTCCCGAGCTGGAGACTTGTTTCGAAGCGCTCTACGGTGTGATGCTCCTCCGCGTGCAACAAAAACCGATTGGCAAAGAGACGCAGGAAGCACTCAGCTATATCACCCACCTCATCGCGCTCCTCGCCGACGCCTGGCGAAAGGAGAAGAACGGCGAACTGGAGTTGTGAGAGTTGAGAGTTGACAGTTGAGAGTTGACAATTGACAGTTGAGAGTTGACAATTACATTAAATTCGAAATATCGAAGTCATCAATGAAGAATATCTTAGTCACCGGAGCCTGCGGACAATTAGGCAATGAGATGCAGCTGCAGGCCGCCGAGCATCCCCAATACCGCTGGTTCTTCACCGACATCGCAGCCGCGGTTCCCGCACCGTCAGGTGCGGGTCATGCGTTCGTCGTCGCCCCCCTCGACATCACCGACCAGGCTGCCGTGGAAGTCTTCATGGAAGCCCACGCCATCGACCTCATCGTGAACTGCGCGGCCTACACCGCTGTAGATCGTGCCGAAGGCGATGAAGAGAAGGCGCTGCTGCTGAATGCCACAGCCCCCGGCTACCTCGCGGCAGCGGTCGAGCGCCGCGGCGGCCGCCTCATCCAGATTTCCACCGACTATGTCTTCGACGGAACAGCCCATATCCCCTACACTGAGGAGGCACCGACCTGTCCGGCCTCGGCCTACGGTCGCACCAAGCTGGCCGGTGAGCAAGCCGTGATGGCCGCGAATCCCTCGGCGATGATCATCCGCACCGCATGGCTCTACAGCACCTTCGGCAACAACTTCGTGAAGACGATGCTGCGTCTGGGACGTGAGAAGCCGGAGCTCGGAGTGATCTTCGACCAGGTCGGCACGCCCACCTACGCCCGCGACCTCGCCGCAGCTATCATGGCCGCCATCCAGCAAGGCATCGTGCCCGGCATCTACCACTTCACCGACGAGGGCGTCACCTCGTGGTACGACTTCACGCGCGCCATCCACCGCATCGCAGGCATCACCACGTGCCGCGTCCGCCCGCTGCACACCGCAGAGTACCCCACGCCCGCCACCCGTCCGCACTACAGCGTCCTCGACAAGACAAAGATCAAGCAAACCTACGGCATTAACATTCCCCACTGGGAGGACAGCCTCCGGGAGTGCATAAAAGAGTTATTATGAACCCAGAAATAGAACGCAGGCGCACCTTCGCCATCATCTCTCACCCCGATGCCGGTAAGACCACCCTCACCGAGAAGTTCCTCCTTTTCGGCGGACAGATCCAGGTGGCCGGTGCCGTCAAGAGCAACAAGATCAAGAAGACCGCGACATCCGACTGGATGGAGATCGAGAAACAGCGCGGTATCTCCGTGACCACGTCGGTCATGGAATTTGACTATAATGAATATAAGGTCAACATCCTGGACACCCCCGGCCACCAGGACTTCGCCGAAGACACGTTCCGCACGCTGACGGCCGTCGATTCCGCCATCATCGTGGTCGATGGTGCCAAGGGCGTGGAGGCACAGACGCGCAAGCTCATGACCGTCTGCCGTATGCGCAAGACCCCCGTCATCGTGTTCATCAACAAGATGGACCGCGAGGGCAAGGATCCCTTCGACCTCCTCGACGAGCTCGAAGAGGAACTGCAGATCAAGGTGCGTCCGCTCTCCTGGCCCATCAACCAGGGAGCCCGCTTCAAGGGTGTCTATAACATCTACGAGCAGAACCTCAACCTCTTCACACCTGATAAGCAAAGAGTGACCGAGAAGGTTCAAGTGGAGCTCGGTTCGTCCGAGCTCGATGAGCGGGTCGGGGAGGAGGATGCCCAGAAGCTCCGCGACGACCTCGAGATCATCGAGGGCGTCTATCCGGAGTTCGACCGTCAGGCCTACCTCAATGCCGAGGTGGCTCCCGTCTTCTTCGGCTCCGCGCTGAACAACTTCGGCGTGAAGGAGCTGCTCGACTGCTTCGTGGAGATAGCCCCCTCGCCGCGCCCCACCAAGGCCGAGGAACGCGACGTGCAGCCCGAAGAGCCTAAGTTCACCGGCTTCATCTTCAAGATCACAGCCAACATCGACCCCAATCACCGCTCCTGCATCGCCTTCTGCAAGGTCTGCTCGGGCAAGTTCGTCCGCAACAACCCCTATCTGCACGTGCGACAGGGCAAGACCGTCCGCTTCTCCTCGCCCACGCAGTTCATGGCGCAGCGCAAGAGCACCATCGACGAGGCTTGGCCGGGCGACATCGTGGGCCTGCCCGACAACGGCATCTTCAAGATCGGCGACACCCTCACCGAGGGCGAGCAGCTGCACTTCCGCGGCCTGCCCTCCTTCTCGCCGGAGATGTTCAAGTACATCGAGAACGCCGACCCGATGAAGACCAAGCAGCTGGAGAAAGGCATCGCGCAACTCATGGACGAGGGCGTGGCGCAGCTCTTCGTGAACCAGTTCAACGGCCGCAAGATCATCGGCACCGTGGGACAGCTGCAGTTCGAGGTCATCCAGTACCGTCTGGAGAACGAGTACGGTGCCAAGTGCCGCTGGGAACCCGTCAGCCTCTACAAGGCATGTTGGATCGAGAGCGACGATGCCGCCCAGCTCGAGCAGTTCAAGAAGCGCAAGTACCAGTATATGGCGCGCGACATCGAAGGTCGCGACGTCTTCCTGGCCGACTCCGGCTACGTCCTGCAGATGGCGCAGCAAGATTTCGAGCACATCAAGTTCCATTTCACCAGCGAGTTTTAGAAGACTCTCCCCCCGCCCTCCCTATCAGGGAGGGAGCGGTTACCATCAAGTATAGATTATTCCATTATATATGAAATATAAAAACGATAACATTCAGTCAAATAGTAATCGCTCCCTCCCTATTAGGGAGGGCGGGGGGAGAGTCCGAGGGTCTGCTGAGTTCCGCGACCAAGATATCCGCAGAGCGGTAGAGGTGCTGCGCCAGGGCGGCACCATCCTCTACCCCACCGACACCATCTGGGGCATCGGCTGCGACGCCACCAACCCTGAGGCCGTCCGCAAAGTCTTTGAGATCAAGCAGCGCGAGGACTCCAAGGCCCTCATCTGCCTCGTCGATAGTGCCGGACGCCTGCAGCGCTACGTGCGCAACGTCCCCGACGTGGCGTGGGACATCATCGACCTGGCCACGAAGCCCACCACCGTCATCCTCTCGGGTGCCACCGGCCTCGCCCCGAACCTGCTGGCCGAGGACGGCAGCGTAGGGCTGCGCGTCACCGCCGAGGTGTTCTCCCAGAAGCTGTGCTACCGCTTCCAGAAAGCCATCGTCAGCACCTCGGCCAACATCAGCGGCCAGCCCTCGCCCCAGACCTTCGCCGACATCGACCCCGCCATCATCCGGGCGGTAGATTACGTCTGCGAGTCGCGGCAGCGGGACACCTCCCGCCACGAGCCCTCCTCCATCATCAAGCTGTCCCCCTCCGGCGAGGTCACCATCATCCGCCGGTAAACCTGCAATTCTCAAGAACACAATATCAAACACACAACACATGAAGACGCTTTTCGACAAAATCTGGGATGCCCACGTGGTACAGAACGTGCCCGACGGCCCCACACAACTCTACATCGACCGCCTGTATCTCCACGAGGTGACGAGCCCGCAGGCGTTCGACACACTGCGCGACAAAGGCATCAGCGTGCTGCGCCCCCAGCAGATCTTCGCCATGCCGGACCACAATACGCCGTCGGATGACTGCCAGCCCCTGCCCGTGGGAGCCAAGCAAATGGCAGCCCTCAAGGCCAACTGCGCCGAGTTCGGCATCCGCCATTTCGATATGGGCACGCCGGACAACGGCATCATCCACGTCGTAGGTCCCGAGAAGGGACTTTCGCTGCCGGGCATGACCATCGTGTGCGGCGACAGCCACACCTCCACGCACGGCGCCGTGGGAGCCATCGCTATGGGCATCGGCACGAGTGAGGTGGCACAGGTGCTGGCCTCGCAGTGCATCCTCCAGCAGAAGCCCAAGACGATGCGCATCAACATCGAGGGACAGCTCGCCGAGGGCGTGACAGCCAAGGATGTGGCTCTCTACATCATGGCGCAGATGACGACCAGCGGCGCCACGGGCTATGCAGTGGAGTACGCCGGTTCGGCCATCCGCTCCATGTCGATGGAAGGACGCCTGACGCTCTCGAACCTCAGCATCGAGATGGGTTCGCGCGCCGGACTGATCGCCCCCGACGACATCACCTTCGAATACCTCCGCGGGCGCGAATATGCGCCGAAGGGCGAAGCGTGGGAGAAGGCCGTGGAGGAGTGGCGTCAGCTGCGCTCCGACGAGGACGCCGTCTTCGACTGCGAGGTCACCTACCGCGCCGAGGACATCGCGCCCCGCATCACCTTCGGCACGAATCCGGGAGCGGGCATCGCCATAGACGGGTACATCCCAACACTCTCCCCTGGGGGAGAGTCTGCCGTCCAGCTCCAGACCCAGCTCGACTACATGGGCTTCCAACCCGGCCAGAAGCTGGAAGGCACGCCCATCGACTACGTCTTCCTCGGCGCCTGCACCAATGGCCGCATCGAGGACTTCCGCGCCTTCGCCTCCGTGGTGAAAGGCCGGCGGAAGGCACCGGGCGTGGTGGCATGGCTCGTGCCGGGCTCCTGGGCCGTGCGCCAGCAGATCATCGACGAGGGCATCGACAAGATCCTCGAGGCCGCCGGCTTCGAGCTACGCCTGCCCTCCTGCTCAGCCTGTCTGGCCATGAACGCCGACAAGGTGCCCGCCGGCAAGCTCTGCATCTCCACCTCCAACCGCAACTTCGTGGGACGTCAAGGCCCCGGCGCACGAACCATCCTCGCCAGCCCCCTGACGGTGGCAGCCAGCGCGGTGACGGGAGTGATCACAGATGCCCGGACTCTCCCCCCTCCCTCCCTATCAGGGAGGGAGGGCGGGGGGAGGGTCCGCTTCTCCGTCGTCACCTCCACCTGCATCCCCATCGCCATCGACAACTGCAACACGGATCTGATCATCCCGGCACGCTATCTGGCCAGCACGACGCGCGACCCGCACTTCTTCGGCGACGCCTTCATGCACGACCTGCGCTACGATGCCGAAGGCCGGGCGGTTCCTGATTTCGTCATGAACCAGGAAGCGTTCTGCGAGCCACCCCACGAGGGCGTGCACGAGATCATCGTGGCAGGCCAGAACTGGGGCTCGGGCAGCAGCCGCGAGCACGCGGCATGGGCCATCGCGGGCTACGGCGTGCGCGTGATCATCAGCAGCTCCTTCGCCGACATCCATCGCAACAACCTTCTCAACTGCTTCGTGCTGCCGGTCATCGTCTCCCCCGCTTTCCAGCAGGAGCTCTTCGACAGCATCCAGGCCGACCCGCAGACGCAAGTGCGCGTGGATCTGCCCGCACAAACCGTCACCAACCTCGCCACGGGCCACTCCGAGCAGTTCCCCATCAACGGCTACAAGAAGTACTGCCTGACACACGCACTGGACGACATCGACTTCCTGCTAAGTAATATAAAGACTCTCCCCCCGCCCTCCCTATAAGGGAGGGAGCAATTACCTTCAAGAATGGATTTCCATCAAGCTTCTCCTGATAGGTATGTTCTTTTAAAAGAGTATGCAAAGGAAAACAGGAAAAATGCCACACTCGCAGAATCTGTATTGTGGGAACATCTGCATTCTTTGAATGTCGGAACACGTTTTAACCGTCAATATATCATTGGAGATTATATTGTTGATTTTGTCTCTCAGAGAGAAGGTCTTGTCATAGAAGTTGATGGCGGATATCATGCAGAACGGCAGCAACAGGAAGACGATGCAATAAGAGAACGTTTTTTGGAACGGATGGGATTCCATGTAATGCGATTTTCCAATGAGGAAGTCCTCTATGACATTGATAATGTACTCTTACAAATAGAAAACTATTTCAAATGAACAAGGTTTCAACCAGTCAAAAACATACTGCTCCCTCCCTGATAGGGAGGGCGGGGGGAGAGTCTTCCATTGAGATCATGGACACCACCCTCCGGGATGGCGAGCAGACGAACGGCGTGAGCTTCATGCCTCACGAGAAGCTGATGATCTGCCGGGCACTGCTGGAGGACCTGCACGTGGATCGCGTGGAAGTGGCGTCGGCGCGCGTCAGCGACGGCGAGCTGGAAGCGGTGCAGCGCATCACGCGGTGGGCGGCATCGAAGGATCTGCTGGACCGTGTGGAGGTGCTCGGCTTCGTCGATGACGGCAAGAGCCTCGACTGGATCGAGCGCGCGGGCGCGCGTACATTAAATATATTATGCAAAGGTTCCCGCCGCCACTGCGAGGGCCAGCTCGGCAAATCTCTCGAGGAACACGCCGCCGACATCCGCCGCAACGTGGAGATGGCCGCTGAACGAGGCATCAAGGTGAATCTGTATCTGGAGGACTGGAGTGGAGGGATGAAAAGACCCACCCCCAACCCCTCCCGTCAGGGAGGGGAGCAGTCACTTCTGAAGGCTGTAACCGAAGACTCGCATGATAACGACAACAGATATGTATTTCAGCTTCTTGATAGCCTCATCGACTTGGTCTCCACCAGTCAAATACATCTTACTCCCTCCCTACAAGGGAGGGCGGGGGGAGGGTCCGCCGTTGGCTGGATCTCCCGCATCATGCTCCCCGACACCCTCGGCATCCTGAACCCACTGGAGACGCTGGAGTTCATGCGGCAGATGGTGGAGCGCTACCCCGGCGTGCACTTCGACTTCCACGCCCACAACGACTACGACCTGGCCGTCTCGAACGTCCTCGCCGCCGTCTTAGGAGGGGCGCAGGGGCTGCACACCTCCATCAACGGACTGGGCGAGCGCGCCGGCAACGCACCCCTGGCCAGCGTGCAGGCCATCCTGAAGGATCACTTCAACGCCCGCACCCACATCTGCGAGGAGCAGCTGAACCGCGTGGCACACCTCGTGGAGAGCTATAGCGGCATCGCCATCCCGCCCAACAAGCCCATCACGGGCTCGGCGGTCTTCACGCAGGTGGCCGGTGTCCACGCCGACGGCGACAACAAGAGCGGCCTCTACCAGAACGCGCTGAAGCCCGAGCGCTTCGGACGGCGACGAGAGTACGCCCTCGGCAAGGCCAGCGGCAAGGCCAACGTGCTGATGAACCTCAAGGAGCTGGGCCTCGACCTCAGCGACGAGGACATGAAGAAGGTCACCGACCGCATCATCGAGCTGGGCGACAAGAAGGAACTCGTCACGCAGGAGGACCTGCCCTACATCATCCGCGATGTGCTGAAGCACAGCGAGAACGACGACCGCGTGCACCTGCTCTCCTACATGGTCAGCACCGCCTACGGCCTGCGCCCGATGGCACAGGTGCGCCTGCAGATCGACGACCACATCTACGAGGAGAGCGCGCAGGGCGACGGTCAGTACGACGCCTTCGTGCGGGCCGTGCGCCACATCTACCGCGACCGCCTCGGCCGCAAGTTCCCGTGGCTCTCGAACTACGCCGTCACCATCCCGCCCGGAGGCCGCACCGACGCCCTCGTGCAGACGACCATCGAATGGGTGTTCGAGGACAAGACCTTCCGCACCCACGCCCTCGACGCCGACCAGACCGAGGCCGCCATCAAGGCCACCATCAAGCTCCTGAACATCATCGAGCCCCTGTATTAACTAATTTTTCCGCAGCAGGCAACGCGGGTCTCAGTTTTTTATCGTACCTTTGCACCCGCAAAACGTAAAGAGACAGAAGACAATGGCACAGAAACCCAGTATTCCCAAAGGCACGCGCGACTTCGGTCCCGCCGAGATGGCGCGCCGCAACTATATCTTCGACACCATCCGCAGCGTCTATGCGCTCTACGGCTTCCAGCAGATCGAGACGCCCGCCATGGAGAACCTCTCCACGCTCATGGGCAAGTACGGCGAGGAGGGCGACAAGCTGTTGTTCAAGATCCTGAACAGCGGCGACTTCCTGAAGCCCCTCTCTAACTCCCCCCGTGGGGGGGAGAACCTCTTGTCCTCTCTCTTGGAGGCAAACGGGAACGATGCCCTCCCCCAAACGGGGAGAGGTGCCTTAGCTGCCCAGCTCTGCGAGAAAGGGCTCCGCTACGACCTCACCGTGCCCTTCGCGCGCTACGTCGTGCAGCACCGCGAGGAGCTGACGATGCCGTTCCGCCGCTACCAGGTGCAGCCCGTCTGGCGTGCCGACCGCCCGCAGAAGGGCCGCTACCGCGAGTTCTACCAGTTCGACGGCGACGTCGTGGGCTCCGACTCGCTGCTCAACGAGGTGGAGCTGATGCAGATCATCGACGAGGTGTTCCGCCGCTTCGGCATCCGCGTATGCATCAAGATCAACAACCGCAAGATCCTCACCGGCATCGCCGAGATCATCGGACAGGCCGACAAGATCGTGGATATCACCGTGGCCATCGACAAGCTGGACAAGATCGGGCTCGACAACGTCAACGCCGAGCTCGCCGAAGCCGGCATCCCCGCCGAGGCCATCGAGCGCCTGCAACCCATCATCAAGCTCAGCGGCACCAACGAAGAGAAGCTCGCCACCATGCGCGCATTCTTTGGAAGCCCCGCCCCCGCTCAAGCGGAGGGGGAAGGAGCAGATCATCCGGCAGCCGGCTCACAAGTTTCAGAAACAGGCCTCAAAGTTTCGGAGACAGGCCTCAAGGGCTGCGATGAAGTGGAGTTCGTCCTCTCCGCCCTCCGCTCCGTGGTCGGCGGTTTGTCCGCCGACGTCGAGCTTGACCTCACCCTCGCCCGCGGCCTGAACTACTACACCGGCTGCATCTTCGAGGTGAAGGCCCTTGACGTGGAGATCGGCAGCATCACAGGCGGCGGCCGCTACGACAACCTCACCGGCATCTTCGGTATGCCCGGCCTCTCCGGCGTCGGCATCAGCTTCGGCATAGACCGCATCTTCGACGTCCTGAACGCCCTCGACGCCTACCCCGCCGCCATCACGACCGCCACGCAGCTCCTCTTCGTGAACTTCGGCGAGGCCGAGGCCGCCTATGCGCTGCCCGCCGTGGCCGCAGCGCGCCGCGCCGGCATCCGCACGGAGATCTTCCCCGACGCCGCCAAGATGAAGAAGCAGATGCAGTACGCCAACGCCCGCGCCATCCCCTTCGTGGCCCTTGCCGGAGAAACGGAGATGGCAGCAGGCACCTTCACGCTCAAGAACATGACCACCGGCGAGCAGAGCACCGTGACAACCGAGCAGCTCATCGCCGCCGTGCTGCCGTGATTGCGCCGCGGTCACCATGCGAACCATTCTTTATATTTTCGCCAAAAGAACCGTCAAACCGTCACCTCTGCAGGTAACCGTTTGACGGTCTTTGCGTTATCGGGTGAGGGTTCGGGTGAGAGCAGGTGATAAAGGTGAGGGTTTCGCCATATAACTGGCCGTTTTTTGACCTGAAGCCCGGCTCCTTGAAGTTTTTTTCTCACGGCGTATGAACGATGTCCTGCCATCATGTGAACGATGTGCTGCCATCATGAAGCGTTGTCTCACGCGTGAGACGGCTGTGTCTCACCAGTGAGACAAATGTGTCTCACGCGTGAGACAAACGAGTTCCACGCATGGAACTCCCCAACACCTCGCGAGGTGTTGGGCAGAAGCTCGCGAGGTGTTGGGTGGAAGCTCGCGAGGTGTTGGGCGGAAGCTCGCGAGGTGTCGGGCGGAAGCTCGCGAGGTGTTGGGCGGAAGCTCGGCGTGTAATAGGCTACACCTCAGCAGCTGACGGGCGGGTCGCGGTGTGCCATGATGCCATATATCACAAAGAAAACGGATTATCGTCTAAATCTTTTACAAAAAACTTTTGCCCAAATCAGAAAAAAACGCGACCTTTGCACCCGAATTGAGAGATGTGCTTATTTCCTATAGATGAATGGATTTCAGGTACATGAAATGATGAATGGATTTCAGGTACATGAAATGATGAATGGATTTCAGGTATATGGAATGATTTCAGGTATATGGAATAAGGCGTGTCTGACTATTCCGAGGTAAGTCAAAATATAACAAGGTATGTATCGTACATATATGAAAAAGCAAATGTTCCTCTGGGTCATGATGATGACTCTGGGGAGCGGTGTCGCCGCCGCACAGCAGCTGCTCTCGCTCGACAGCTGCCGCGCTATGGCCATCCGCAACAACAAAGAGCTCCAGATGAGCGCCCTCAAGCAGGAGGCGGCTCACTGGCAACGCAAGTCGGCGCTGTCCAATTATTTCCCACGCGTCACAGCCGTGGGCTCCTACCAGCGCACCTCCAAGGAGATCTCCCTGCTCAGCGATGAACAGAAGGACAAACTGAACAATCTCGGCACCAACATGGCCGGCAAGCTGCAGAGCGGCCTCCAGCAGGGTATGCAGGGGCGCCTCGCCAACCTGCAGCAGCAGTGGGACGCCTTCAAGCAGTCGCCGCAGTTCATGCAGATGCTCACCGACCCCGCCGTGCAGCAGTGGCTGGCACAAAACCCCAGCGTGGCTCAGATGCTGGCCAGCCCCACGATGGTGCAGGACATCGCTGCGCCCTACGTGCAGCGCCTCTCCACGGCCTTCAACGGGATGCTGTCGGGGATGTCCTCCATGCTGGACGAGACGGGACAGGGCATCGTGGATGCCTTCCACACCGACACGCGCAACCTCATGGGCGTCTCCGTGTTGCTGACGCAGCCTCTCTACATGGGCGGCAAGATCCGCGCCTACGATAAGATCACGCGCCTGGCCGAGGAGGCTGCCCAACAGCAGTACTCGATGGAGGAGCAGGACTTGCTGGTGAGCGTCGATGAAGCCTACTGGCGCATCGTGGCGCTGCAGAGCAAGAAGCAGCTCGCCGAGAGCTTCCTCGCCACCGTGAAGAAGCTCGACCAGGACGTCGAGAAGGTCATCGCCGAGGGCATGGCCACGAAGGCCGACGGACTGTCCGTGAAGGTGAAGATGAACGAGGCCGAGGTGGCTGTCATCCAGGTGGATAACGGTCTGGAGCTCTCCCGCATGGCGCTGGCACAGCTCTGCGGCCTGCCGCTGGACGCGGCCTTCACGCTCGCCGACGAGGGTCAGGGCCTCACGAGCGAAGAGGCTGAGAGCCTCTCCGCATCCATCCAGACGACTGCCACGCCCGAGAACGCCGTAGAGACGGCCCTCTCCAACCGCGCAGAGCTCCGCGCGCTCGACATCGCGGCACAGGTGAAGCAACAGCAGGTGCGCGTGGCACTCTCGGAGTACATGCCTAACCTGGCGCTCACCGCCGGCTATCTGGCTACCAACCCCAACCTCTACAACGGCTTCCAGAAGAAGTTCGGAGGCGCGTGGAACGTGGGCGTGGTGCTGAAAGTGCCCATCATCACGTGGGGCGACCGCATCTATAAGGTGCGCCAGGCTAAGGCGGAGGCCGCGATGGCACGGCTGCGCTACGACGAGGCCAGCGAGAAGATCTCGCTGCAGGTGAACCAGAACCGCCAGAAGTTGCAGGAGGCCCAGCGCCGCCTCGTCACGGCGACCCGCAGTCAGGAACAGGCCGACGAGAACCTGCGCATGGCCAACCTCGGCATGTCGGAGGGCGTCATCCCCGTCTCCAACGTGCTGCAGGCGCAGACCGCATGGCTCTCGGCCCACTCCACCCTCGTGGAAGCTGAGATCGATGTCCGCCTCGCCGACCTATACCTCCAGCGCGCGCTGGGAACACTGCAATAGTTCGCGCTTCGCTGCCTGCATGGGCAGACCTCATTCAACGTTCAATATCAAACTTTAAACTACGGCCACAGGCCGTGCATACTATGGCAAAAAGAAGTAAACTCAACAATCTGCTCATCATCGCCCTCGTGTTGGTAGGCGTGATGGCAGCTGTCATCCTCGTGGGCATCTTCCTCCCCAAGCCGAAGGAGGTGCTGCAGGGCCAGGCCGAGACGAGCGACTACCGCGTCTCCAGCAAGGTGCCCAGCCGCGTGAAGGAACTCCGCGTGAAGTCCGGCGACAAGGTGAAAGCCGGCGACACGCTCGTCATCATGGACTCCCCCGAGGTGGAGGCTAAGATGATGCAGGCATCGGCTGCCGAAGCCGCCGCCAAGGCCATCGAACAGAAAGCTCAGAACGGCGCACGCCAACAGGAGATACAGGGCGCCTACGAGCTCTGGCAGAAGGCGCAGGCCGGCCTGGAAGTGGCCGAGAAGACCTACGCCCGCGTCAGCCGCCTCTTCGACGAAGGCGTCATCCCCGCGCAGAAGCGCGACGAGGCCGAGGCACAGCTCAAGGCCATGCAGGCCACCGAGAAAGCGGCACGCAGCCAGTATGAGATGGCGCGCGAGGGTGCACGCCGCGAGGACAAGGCGGCAGCCGCCGCACAGGTGGCACGCGCACAGGGCGCCGTCACCGAAGTGGAGGGCTACCGCAAGGAAACCGTGCTGCTCGCCACCGCCGACGGCACCGTCACCGAGATCTTCCCCGAGGTGGGAGAGCTCGTGGGACAGGGCGCACCCATCATGAACATCGCCCGCACGGACGACGTCCGCTTCATCTTCAACGTCCGCGAGGACTACCTCCCCGGCATGACGCTCGACACGGAACTCAACGTCTATGTCCCCGCCCTCGACCGCGAGATGAAGGTGCGCGTGGCCAGCATCAACGTGATGGGCAGCTACGCCACCTGGAAGGCCACCAAGGCCCTCGACCAGTACGACCTCAAGACCTTCGAGGTCACCGCCTACCCCGTCAACAAGGCCGACATCAAGGATGTGCTGGCCGGCATGACAGTGATTATTAAGTAAGAGACCCAACCATGCTAAAAGCATTATGGCATATCATCCGACGTGAGCTGCGAGCTTTCGGCAAGCGACCCATCTTCCTGATGATCATGTTCGTGGCGCCACTGGGCTTCCTGTGGATGTTCACGAGCCTGATGCAGGCGGGCCTGCCCACGAAGCTGCCGGCAGCACTCGTCGATGAGGACGACACCCACGTGACGCGCCAGCTCACACGCATCCTCGGCACGATGGAGGAGACACAGTTCGTCATGCAGACTCACAGCTTCACCGAAGCACGCCAGGCCATGCAGCGCGGCGAGGTCTATGCCATCTTCCGCATCCCCAAGGGCACCACAGAGGCTGCGCTGACGCAGCGACAGCCCGTCGTCTCGTTCTACACCAACGACACCTACTACGTCGCCGCCTCCCTGCTCATGAAGGATATGCGCAAGATGGGCGAGATGGCAGGACTGGCCATGACGCGTGAGACGATGCGCGCACGCGGCTTCCGCGACGACCAGATCATGGGCACCATCCAGCCCATCGTCGTCGAGAGCCACCCCCTCGGCAACCCGCATCTGAACTACTCCGTGGTGCTCTCGAACCTCATCGTGCCCGGACTGCTGATGCTCATCATCATGCTCACCACCTCCTACTCCCTCGGCAACGAGTGGAAGCGCGGACGCCAGCGACACCTCTATGAGATGGCGGGCGGGCGCACGTGGGTGGCCGTCGTGGGCAAGCTGCTGCCGCAGACCGTGCTCTACACCATCATCTTCTGGCTCATCGACCTCGTGTTCTACAGCTATCTCGATTTCCCCTGCCACTGCGGCATCCCGCGCATGATGCTGTGGGGCTTCCTCTCCGTCGTGGCATCGCAGGGCTTCGGGCTGGTGCTCTTCGAGCTGTTCCCGGGACAGATGCGCATGGCCATGTCGGCGTGCTCGCTGCTCGGCGTGATGCAGTTCTCGCTGGCCGGCTTCTCGTTCCCCGTCTCGGCGATGGACCTGCCGTTCCAGTGGCTGAGCAACATCTTCCCCCTGCACCACTATTTCCTCATCTATGTCAACCAGGCGCTCAACGGCTACAGCGTCAGCTACGTCTGGCCCCACGTCATCGCCCTCGTGGCCTTCGTGGTGGCCCCGCTGCTCCTCACGTGGCGCCTGACCGACGCGTTCCTGCATAAAGAATATCGCGCATGAGAAAGCCAAAGTTTCCTATCCTCCACGTATGGCTCGACGAGCTCAGTGAACTCGTCAAGGACGAGGGCATCCTCATCTTCGTCATCCTCCTGCCCCTCGCCTACCCCCTGCTCTACGCGATGATCTACAACACCGAGACGCAGCGCGAGCTGCCCATCTGCGTCGTCGATGACAACATGAGCGCCCGCAGCCGCGACTTCATACGCCGCGTCGATGCCACCTCCGAGGTCAGCGTAGCAGCCCACTGCACCAGCATGGCCGAGGCACAGGAACTCCTGCGCCGCCGCGACGTCTATGGCATCCTGCGCATCCCCCGCGAGTTCGACCAGCGCCTCTGGCGCGGCCAGCAGGCCGTCGTCGGCCTCTACAGCGACCTCACCTCCATGCTCTACTACAAGGTCGAGTACCTCGCCGTCATCAACGTGGCACAGGAGCTCAACCGCAACATCAAGGTCATGGAGCACCAGCAGCACACCACCGCCCGCGAGGAATCCCTCGCCCGCTGGCCCATCCGCTTCGACGAGGTGAAGATGTACAACCCCGCCGGAGGCTTCGCCGCCTTCCTCATCCCCCCCGTGCTGATGCTGATTCTCCAGCAGGCGCTGTGTCTGGGCGTCGGTATGTCAATGGGTCGCTCGCGCGAACGCTTCCGCGGCCTCGTCATCCCGCCGACGAAGCACTACAAGAACACCCTCGCCATCGTCCTCGGCAAGGCGCTCGTCCACTTCCTGCTCTTCCTGCTGATGGCCTTCTACATGGCCGTCTGCGTCACCCGTTGGTTCGGGCTCCCCCAGCTGGGACACTTCTGGGATCTCCTCGGATTCTTCGTGCCCTACCTGGCCGCCTGCACCTTCATGGCCATGTTCTGGTCCAGCTTCATCTACCGCCGCGAGGACTGCATCCTCTTGTTCGTCTTCATGTCCATCCCCCTGCTGTTCCTCAGCGGTGTCAGTTGGCCCGGAGCCTCCATCCCGCCCCTGTGGCAGGCCGTCGCCTCGGTGTTCCCCTCGACATGGGGCCTCAACGCCTACGTCCGCATCCAGGGCATGGGTGCCTCGCTGGGTGACTGCCGCACGGAAATCATAGCCCTCTGGCTCCTCGCCGGCATCTACTTCCTCCTCACCTGCTTCGCCTACATGTTCGAGATCCGCCGCTCCGTCGGCCGCACCATCCTCGAATAGCTGTAGTTCCCCGCGGGTTACCGCGGGGTCCTCCCCCGCCGCAGTGCCCCACGGGTCACCGTGGGTCTCCTCCCCTGCCGCAGTGCCCCACGGGTCACCGTGGGTTCCTCCCCCGCCGCAGTGCCCCACGGGTCACCGTGGGTCTCCTCCCTGCCGCAGTGCCCCACGGGTCACCGTGGGTTCCTCCCCCGCCGCAGTGCCCCGCGGGTTACCGTGGGGCTCCTCCCCTGCCGCAGTGCCCCGCGGTTCACCGCGGGGTCTCCCCCCGGAACTCGCTCGGCCGCATCCCCGTCCGCTTCTTGAAGAGCGTGGCGAAGTACTCCGGATTCTCGAAGTGCAGGCGGTAGGAAATCTCCTTGATGCTCTCGTCCGTGGAGCGCAGCAACTGCTTCGCGCGATGCAGCCGCAGGTTGATGAAGTACTGCGAAGGCGCCAGCCCCGTATAATGCTTGAAGAGCCGGCGGAACGTCGTGTAGGACACATTCAGCGCCGACGCCACCTTCGGCATACTGACATCACTCTCAATATGTTCCTGCATATAGCTACGTGCCCGACTGATCAGGTCGGGCACCTCGCTTTCGTGGGCATAGTCCATGTTGATGCTCGTCGTGAACATCAACCCCAGCAGATGGTTGACGATGCCGCAGAGCAGCTGTTGGAAGTACGCCTCCTGGCGCGCCGCCACCTGGATTGCCTCGCGGTACAGCCCCACCGCCGTGTCCAGCTGCCCCACGCGATAGACCGGGTGCTCTGCCGACAGGAAGCCCGCCGCCACGCGGTGGTCGATATTCGGACCCGTGAAACCAATCCAATACTCATCCCACCCCGTATCTGCCGCCGGCTGGTACGTGTGCCACTCATCGGGGAAGATCAGGAACATCGTCCCCGCCTGGATCTCGTGTTCGCCGCCATGAGCAGTTTTCAAAGTACCCCGCCCGCGCGTGACATACAGCAGCTGATATTCCTGCAACACCCGCCCGTTGGCAGGCGTGAACAGGTAGTTCTCAGCGTGATAGCGAGGAGGATAAGGATCTCCGGGCGCCACGCTCTGGAAGCCCACGGAGCACACCGAGAGCCCCCAGCGCACGTCGCGCTCGCTCTCGGTCAGATACTGGATAGGAGATGAAAAATGTCCGTTCATGCCGCAAATGTACAGATTCTTTCCCGAAGCGAAAAGCATTTTGAACAGAAACTACAAACGAAAGGTCAAAAAACATAGTCCACAAAACCCTTTCACCCCTTACCTTTGCAAAACCATTATCCATTGTCCATTATCCATTGTCCATTATATGAAGCACTACCTTGCCGTTGATCTCGGTGCCACCAGCGGCCGCACCGTCCTCGCCACCTTCGATGGCCAGCGCATTGACATGCGCGAGTTCACACGTTTCGAGAACCCACAGCTCCCCATTGGCGGGCACATCTTCTGGGATCTTCCCCATCTCTACAACGAAGTGCTGCGCGCCCTCAGGCAGGTGAAAGCCGAGGGGCTGGAGCTGCAGAGCATAGGCATCGACACCTGGGGCTGCGACTTCGCCTTCTTCGGGCGCGACGGACAGCTCCTCGGCCTCCCCTACTGCTACCGCGACCCCCACACCGACGGCGCCATCGACCGCTTCTTCCAGGACCACTCCCTCACCAAGCAGCAGGTCTATGACCGCACCGGCATCCAGTTCATGCCCTTCAACTCGCTGTTCCAGCTCGACACGCTGCGCCGTGCCGGTAGCGTAGCCCTAACTGAAGCCGAGAAGATCCTCTTCATCCCCGATGCCCTCATCTACCTCCTCACCGGCGAAGCCGTCTGCGAATACACCGTGGCCTCCACCGCGCAGATGCTCAATCCCATGCAGGGAGACCTTGATGCCGACCTCCTCGCCGCCCTCGGCCTGCGCCGCGAGCAGTTCGGGCGCCTCGTGCAGCCCGGCGACCGCGTAGGCACCCTCACCCCGCAGGTGCAGGAAGCCACCGGCCTCGGCGCCATCCCCATCATCGCCGTGGGCAGCCACGACACCGCCTCCGCCGTCGCCGCCGTGCCCGCCGAGGATGCAGACTTCGCCTACCTCTCCTGCGGCACCTGGAGCCTCCTCGGCGTGGAGTCCCCCACCCCCATCATCACCCCCGACAGCTTCGCCGAGAACTTCACCAACGAAGGCGGCCTCGACCACACCACCCGCTTCCTCAAGAACATCACCGGCCTCTGGATCTTCGAGCAATGCCGCAAAGAATGGCGCACCGCCGCCCCCACCCCCGCTTCCGCTGGAACCGCCGCCCCCACTGGAACCGCCACCCCCGCTGGCAGCCCCGCTTCCACCACCGCCGCCCCCGCTGGAACCGCCGCCCCCGCTGGCAGCCCCCGTTGCCCCCCCCCCCCCCCCC
>JAFUYT010000028.1 GCA_017470425.1 Bacteroidaceae bacterium
CCCCTCCCCAACCCACCCACCAACCCACCAACACACCCACCATAGAGACCTTCCCGCACCCTCTATAGAGAGTCATCTCACCCTCTACAGAGAGTTGCCGAGGTCTCTATAGAGGGTTGGCTTCCACAATGCACTGCATCAAGCTACACAGTGCGCTGCATCAGCTTACGCAGTATGCTGCATTCAGCTACACAGTACACTGTATTCAGTTGTCTCACGGGTGAGACAACCCTGAAGGATGCACCCTTCTCGACTGAAGGACGCTATCCTATCCGCATAAGGACGCGATCTTACGACCAGAAGATTAGCGATCTTACCCTCATAAGATTAGTAATCTTATTGCCCTAAGATTAGTAATCTTACCCGCACAAGATTAGTAATCTTATCCGCATAGGATTACGGAAAGGTCGGAAGTGCGAGGACTTCCGACCTTTCGTAATGTTCGTAATGTTTTACGCAAAAACTTGTAACAACAGAACGTAACACCATTCTCCCAAACTTTATGTGTTGATATTTGTTAATTATGGACGATACTTAAGCTCTTTCCCAAAAGAAAAACGTATTTTTGCAGAAATATTTAATGTCTTGTACATGGACAAGAAGAAAATAACCGTACTCAGCCAACTTTACCTATACTCGACAGATAGAAATATTACAAACATCCCTCATTTTGTCACATCGCACGATTATCATAGCGATGCCATGCGACAGGAAAAAGGGTTAGAGGCACAGCTGGAACGGAGTGCAGGATGAGATAAGGAAAGAAAAAGAAAAATGAAATACAAATATTATGATAAAGCAAATTATTGAGAATAATGCAGAAATGAAGCCTAACACAAAGAAGTTGGAGGCTTTGAGACACCACGACGGTGATTGAACCAGACTTGGAGCATAATGCCAAGCCGGAGAACAAGGACAGCGAGAATGTCTATATCAAATATGAGTACTATGCAATCGCTTAATAAAGAATGTCTCGATTTCTTTATTTCTGAACTTACGATAGGGCATATTGGATTTGCACCAATCCCTGACCTCTTTTTCAGTCCTAAAAGGTGACATCCAACTTTGCCCCGACATAATCACATCGAATTTAGTACAAAGTTCATTAATCACATTTTTCATTGAGTGTTCAAGCGAATATGATTCGTATTCTTTTCTCATATCAACAATATTTTCTGTATGCAAAGATAGATAAATGTAGCGAAATATAAGCCAGTCCGATAAAGAATTTAAGTTTTCTTTAGAGGAAAGATAATGAAAAAATACAAAGCATTCAACGGAATTTAAAGAAAAAGCGAAAAATATTCGAAATATCGAAAAAAAAAGAAGTAATTTTGCAATAAAATAATAAGCGATATGAACCAAGAACTTATCAACAGCATAGCTGAATATGTTGAGAACAACATAGCTGAGTTTCATTCCGCCAGAATTGAGAAACTCAAGTCTATAAACTTGAAAGAACTCCTGTCCTGGAAGAATCCGTATATGTTCAAAGCGAAGAACATCGTGACGGCAGGGCAGATGGTGGAGAGCCTTGCTTCTGCCTATATGTCATCGGCAGAGGAAAGCATATTTGGCAACTGGATGGAGGGCATCGCCAACTTTGTGGCAGAGAAAGTCTATTCTGGACACAAGTCTGCTGCGGAGGGTATTGATCTGGAGTTTGACAAGGAAGGTGTGCACTATTTCGTTTCTGTCAAATCAGGCCCTTCGTGGAGCAACTCCACTTCGATGAAAAAAACAAAAAGAACAGTTTGTCAAAGCTGTAAGGGTGTTCAATACCAGTCGTAAGACTGTTCCAACCAAATGCATTGAGGGCTGTTGCTATGGTAACGACAAAAAAGGTTATACAATAAGAATCAATTAAGATTATGCTGCAATTAGATTTATTTCCTACATTATATGCAGTTGAAGAGACGCAGAACAGCACGACCTTCCAAGACAACATGAAGTTGCCGTTGCACCGCTGGTACCGCTATACTGCGGGATTCTCTGGCGCATGGGTCGGTAGTTTGATAGAGAAGGGCAAACTTGAGGGCCGACACAGAGTAATCGACCCATTCGCTGGTTCGGGCACGGTGATGGTGGAGAGTATGCTGCACGGTGTGGATTCCTACGGCATAGAATCGAATCCCTATGTCTATAACATCGCTACAGCCAAGTTGCAATGGAACGACTTCGACAGCGAATACTTGATGCATGAAAGCATTGACGTGCTGAAACGTGCTCGAAGCAAGGTTATCGACCGCACGGAATTTCCCGAGTTGATTGCTAAATGTTTCCCGCTTGACACGCTACAGAAACTGGAGGCGCTGAAACTCTCATGCTATGAGATAGCGGATGAGAAACTGCGCAACTTCGTCTGGTTCGTAATCACATCCATCCTGCGCTCCACGTCACCCGTTGGTACGGCGCAATGGCAGTACATCCAGCCCAAGAAGTCGAAATCAAAAGTTCTCGACCCCTTCACCGCTTATCAGGAGAAACTCTCCGAGATATTCGAGGACATGCAGCGTCTGCGCGACATCTTCGGCAAGAACTCCCATTCTGAGGTGCTGCGTGAGGATGCCCGCCACATAGATTCCGTCCCCGACAACTGGGCCGATATGGTCATCACGTCGCCGCCATACGCCAACAACTATGACTACGCCGATGCCATGCGTCTGGAGATGCTGTTCTGGAACGACATCAACGGCTGGAAGGATTTACAGGATAAGGTGAGCGTCAACCTCATTCGTGCCTGCACTCAGCACGTTTCCACGCTAAAGGACACCGTTGGCGATTACCTCGCCTCGCCACTTCTCTCACCCATCCGCAACGAAATCACCGAGAAGTACGCCTTGTTGAAAGATGAGCGCGAAAGCCACGGCGGCAAGAAAAACTACCACATGATGATAGCCGCATACTTTTACGACATGGCACAGGTATTCTTTTCCCTCAGCCGAGTGACTGCTCCAAACTGCAAGATGTGCTTCGTCGTCGGCGATTCGGCCCCCTATGGCATCTACATTCCCGTGGATGAATGGCTTGGTCGATTGGCTCAGGCTGCCGGTTTTAATGATTATTCGTTTGAAAAACTACGCGACCGCAACACCAAATGGAAGAACCGCAAGCATCGCATTCCACTGAAAGAAGGAAGACTTTGGATAAACAAATAAACAGATATGGCAAAATCACAATCACACACTCTTGGCGAGTTCATCGGAGCCTTCTTTGAAGACCTGATGAAGAAACCTATCCGCGAATTTGCCGACAAGAACGGCTTATATTTCGATACCGTTGGCCCACGCAAGGCCAGAGGAGGTAGTAAACTGACATGGACCGATATTCACGGCAGTAAACACGACCTCGACTTCGTTCTCGAGAAGGGTGGCACCGAGGAAACTATCGGGCAGCCTATCGCATTTATCGAACTTGCATGGCGACGCTACACAAAGCACTCAAAGAACAAGGCGCAAGAAATTTCAGGAGCCGTCAATCCCATTTGTGAGAAATACAAACTGAGTAAGCCATTCAAGGGGGCCATTCTCAGCGGTCAATTCACCGAGAATTCTCTGAACCAACTCAAGAGCGATAATTTCCATGTGCTCTACATACCTTTCGAGAGCCTTGTCCAAGCGTTCAAAGACCAAGGATTGGACATTGATTTTGGAGAAGACACCAAAGAGTCCGAACTGAAGAAAAAATATGCCGCAGTATCTAAGAAAGCGAACAAGTTACTGTTAGAGAAAGTACGCGAGGAAATCCTGAAAACCTACAAGAAAGAGATTGACCAGTTCGTTTCTGAACTCTCGGCCTCATACAACCGTAAGATCAAGACCATTTGCATCCTTCCCTTGCACGGCAAGCGCACCGAGGTTGCAGACGTGGAGAAGGCCATTGACTTCATCAACGGGTACACAGAAATCCCCGCCGACCAGCAACTCGAATATATTGAGGTCATCGTCACTTACAATAACGGCACCATCATTCAGTGCCAGTTCAAGGAGAAAGACGAAGCCGTGGATTTCTTGGAGAAGATAAAATGATTTTTTCTTGAACTCAACTAAAGATAATAATAAACATATTGATATGGAACGAAAGAAGAATGGTTCCAAATAACAAGCGTTCATCGTGATGACCTTATTCAAGCAGGTTTTGACGGGGATTCGGTTGATGAAAGTAGCGAAAGCAAGAACGTGCTCATCAGTCTTGTAAAGAACGACAACGTGGAGCGCTATCTCGACCAGTCGGCAAAGATTTACTATACAGGCAAAAAGTTCCCATCTTCTGTGGCTCTGAACAAACTCAACTACTTCATGCCATATATCAAGAAGAAGGGCATCCGTGACTTGTATCTGATAAAGATTGCCCGCGTTGGTACTCGCAAGGAAGGTCAGCCGGACAATGACCCCAACGACTTCCGCTTGGTGTTCGAGATAGAGTTTGTGAAGAAACTCTTCAAGGACTACAAGCCTGTTGAACTGGAGATATGGCATACGTTTACGGATACAAACATGAGGGCAATATTGGCGATATAAAGGTTACTAACAAGGAGGTATGTGGTGGAGAAGAAGGACGGCACGCTGTCAATGAATGTGGTAATCGAGACAAAGGACGTGAACCAAGAAACAGACTTGCGTCCCAAAGAAAGCGCGAAGATCAACTGCGCAAAGGAATTCTTCAAGAGCCTCATGCAAGACCATCCGGAATGTTCTGTCGAATTCGAGCGACAGATTAACCGTCAGCGCATGAATGACATCATCTTCAGGCTGATAGAACAGAAGAATATGAAATAGAGGAGGCATAAGCAATGAGAACGTATCATATACATGACACAAGATGATTGACACTGAAGGCTTTGGCAACTTCAACCAGTAATCTTATCCGCATAGGATTACGGAAGGGTCGGAAGTGCGAGGACTTCCGACCCTTCGTAATGTTCGTAATGTTTTACGAAAAAAGTTTTTTCGGAGGGGCGCGCTAATCGAGTTCTTCGTCGGCCTCGTAGCCGCCCATCTCGCGGATGGCGTTCTTCAGCAGGGTGTATTGCTGGTAGAGGTTATTGACGGGTGCCTCGCCCACGGTGTAGTCGTGCATCGGGCTCTTGAGGAAGAAGCTGAGGAAGCGCTGTGTGCCGTAGCGCCCGGCGCGCGCGGCGAGATCGCTGAGCAGGCAGAGGTCGAGGCAGAGGGGCGCTGCCAGGATGCTGTCGCGGCAGAGGAAGTTGATCTTCACCTGCATGGGGTAGCCCATCCAACCGAAGATGTCGATGTTGTCCCAGCCCTCTTTGTTGTCGTTGCGCGGCGGGTAGTAGTTGATGCGCACCTTGTGGCAGTACTGCGTGTCCTCGTCGTTGCCGTGGCCGTAGAGGTCGGGCTGCACGTCAGGACGGAGGATGGTCTCGAGCGTGGAGAGCTTGCTGACCTCCTTGGTGCGGAAGTTGGCGGGCTCGTCGAGCACCAGGCCGTCGCGGTTGCCCAGGATGTTGGTGGAGAACCAACCGCTGAGGCCGAGGCAGCGGGTGCCGATGATGGGCGCGAAGCCGCTCTTGACGAGCGTCTGACCCGTCTTGAAGTCCTTACCGGCGATGGGCATACGGGTCTTCTCGGCCAGTTCCCACATGGCGGGAATATCTACGGTGGTGTTCGGGGCGCCCATGATGAAGGGGGCTCCCTCGGTGAGGGCGGCGTAGGCGTAGCACATGGAGGGCGCGATGCGCTCGCGGTCGTCGGCCTTCATGGCTGCTTCGAGGTCGGCGAGGCGGTAGTGAACGTGCTCATCCACGGGGACATAGATCTCCGTGCTGGCAGCCCACAGGACGACGATGCGCGCACAGCCGTTCGCGGCCTTGAACGCGCGGATGTCCTCGCGCAAGGCTTCCACCATCTCCCAGCGGGTAGGAATCTGCTCCCCTCCCTCACGGGAGGGGCTGGGGGTGGGTCTTTTCACGTTGTCGCCGTCGAGACGCTTGACATAGTTCTTGTCGAAGGCGGCGGGCAGCGGCTTGATGGCTTCCAGCTCCGCGCGCACGGGCTCGATGTCCTTCTCCTTCAGCACCTCGGCGTAGATCGCGCTCTGGTAGGCGTTCTGCGGATAGACGTCCCAGCAGCCGAAGACGATGTCGTCCAGCCGTGCCAGGGGCACAATCTCCTCGTACTTCAGATATTTCTTGTCGGCACCGCGGCCGATGCGGATCTTGTCGTACTGCGTCATGGAGCCGACAGGCTTCGTAAGGCCCTTGCGGGTCATGAACACGCCCGTCATGAAAGTGGTGGCGACGGCGCCGTTGCCGACCAACATGATACCCAGCTTGCCATCGGCGGGCTTTACGTTTGATACATTCATTATATGTACGTCCTTTTAGATTAAGTTAGCGGGTGCAAAGGTAAACAATATTTTCTAATATGGTGCGTCTGAGCACCTACATCTTTCTCCTTTTTTCACTTTTTAGGCCTTTTAACGATTCTGCACTATCTCGGGCAGGGATTTTACAGCAAGTCCAGGAGCTGGTTGAGATGCCGGATGATGGCGGTGGGGAGCTGTTCATCGACCACCTCGTCGGCCCACCCTTTCCCGCGCACCCAGACGGTCTGGCAACCGAGGCTGTGGGCGGGCACGATGTCCTTCGCGTAGGAGTCGCCCACGACGACGACGTCCCGGGCATCCATGCCGAGGGCTTCCACGCCGAGCTGGAAGATGCGCGCATCGGGCTTGCGGATGCCGACGACGGCGGACTCCACGACCGCCTGGAAGTACTCGAGGCGGAAGTCGCGGAGGATGGCCTGGATGTTGCCGTAGAAGTTGCTGACGAGCACGAGGGGATAGCGCCCGGCGAGCTGCCGCAGCACCTCGCGGCTGGTCGTGAGGACTTGCAGGACATGGTCGTAGCAATGGCGCGCCACCGCCTCGCTCTTCGCCCGCCGCTCATTGTCCATCGTCCATTGTCCATTGTCCATTCTCCACTGTCCATTGTCCACTAAATACTGCGTCTCGAGATCGACCTTGATGCGCAGCAGGTCCAACATCGTGTGGTTCGGACGGATAAGGGGTTGCCGCGCCAGCGTGCGCTCGCCGAAGACGTAGGCGTCGCGGAAGGCGTCCTTCGAGACAGGGATGCCGGCGGCCACGAAGCCGTCCCACAGCACCTCGGACCAGTGGACGCTGTCGGTGTCGATGGTGCCGCCGTAGTCGAAGATTATACCCTTCACAGTATGCATCATAACCTATCAATCCTTAAATCCTCCAGTTCATCGGCAAAGGCGCGGCTGAACGACTCGTGCTCGTGCCGCATAAAAAGATAGATGACGAGCAGCACCGTCAGCTCAAACACCGGGAAGATCCACGGCTTGTCGATGAGGCAGCTGATGTAGAGCACGATGGCGCGCGTGTTGAACGTCAGGATGTTGGCCCACTTCATCAGCGGCAGGCTCCGCTGGCGGAAGCGGTCGCGCAGCGACTGGGGGACGTCGTCGCCATAGACACGCTTCAGGTTGCGCCAGAAGCGCTGGAACTGCGGCGTGGCCAGCTCCTGCGTGTGGGTGTAGTTGACATAGAACCACTGGAAGACCTTCTCGATGAGGTGGCCGCGCCAAGGCATCGTACGGAGCTTCTCGCGCTGCTGCTCGTAGTGGTCGAACTCGCTGCCCGCCTGACCCTTCAGGAAATAGAGGTGGATGTTGCGGTAGTAGTCGGCCAGCTGACACTCATAGGTGTGGGCGCCGAAGCCCGCCACCGCCGAGAGCACGAAGGACCACAGCCCCCACGTCTGCGTCGCCGCCAACGGCATCACCTTGTCGTAGAGGCGCAGGGAGATGAAGAAGTAGATGGGGATGAACCACACGTCGGACGAGGCGCCGTCGAGGATGCGCCCCAGCGGCGTCTTCTGCCCCGTCATGCGCGCCAGCTGGCCGTCGGCGCTGTCATAGAAGTTGGCCCATATGAGCAGCAGCACGCCACACACGTTGAGCGCCACGCCGCGAGGCGTATCGGCATCGAAGTAGAACAGCACGCCGGCGGCAGCACCCAGGATCATCGACAGCACCGTCACCGTGTTCGGATGGACGCCGAAGTGCTTGAACAGCAGCGCCCAGCGGTAGCCGATGGGGCGCGTGAAGACGACATCGAGCCATTCCTCGGTGTCCTGTGACTTGTAGGTGGAAGCTACATCTTGTTCCATAACATGACTTAAGAGAGAAGTGACACAATCGCTTCGGCAGCCTGCTCGCGGCAGCGGCTGAAGCTGGGCCAGTCGTTGAAGTCGATGACGAGGGGCTGGCCGTCGGCGCGGACAATAGCGTCGCCGCCATAGACGGGCACGCCGAGGCGCGCGGCCAGCGTGTCGCACGACTGCTGCAGTGCTGATGCATCGAAGGCATAGCGGTGCACCACGCCGTTGGCTGCCTCCAGGCCGAACTTGCTGTGCGACGGGTCGGCATACGCCCAGTCAAAGAAGCCGGTGCCGGCCACGCCATAGAACTTCACGAGGTCGCCCTCGACGTGCTCGCAGAAAGCCACCTCGCCGATGTCGCGACAGCGGAAGTCGTCGAGCGCGCGACGGGCAGCAGCGGCATCGACCGCCAGCACCACGTCCTCCCGCACCTGCGTGCAGCCGTAGCTGCGCTTCACCCACAGCGGATAGCGCAGCGCGGCGACGAAGCTGTAGGCATCCTCCGGGTCGAGGGGGAGACGCTCGGCGTAGAGGCTGCCGAAGCGGGTCTCGGGTTGCGCCACGCCGACGGCCGCCATCGCATCGCGCAGCTGACGGCGGTCGCCGCAGAGGCTGATGCCGACACCCGTGTTGACGCAGGGCACGTGGTCGATGCGCTCCATGACGTCCAGCAGATAGCACGTCAGCGGATCGCGCGACATCGTGAAGAAGCGGTCGGCCGCATCCACGAGCCGCTCCATAGCGGGGTCGTAGGACGGGTTGTCGTCGGGGAAGGCGTTCTGGAAGTCGGCATCGCTGAGGCGGACCACCGTGTGCCCCTGTGCCTCCAAGCGCGTCGCCACGGCCTCGAAGATTGCTGTGTCAGCGTCCGACATATTGGGCGAGAACGTCGGATCGCGTCTGATGCCAAGTATATTCATTTGTCATTCGTTATTCGTCATTCAAGAACTCTTCCGCCTTGGCGATGTCACCGGCGTGATCTACATCCAGGATCTTCGAGAAGGGGAACGCCCGCAGTCGCAGGCCGTCGGCCACGAGGGCACGCTGGAAGTTGCGCATCCGGCTCTGTCCCTGCCCGATACAACGGCACAGCGTGGGGAAGCAGCGGTCGGAGAGACCGTAGATGCCGCCCGAGATATAGCGCAGCTCGCCGCGGGCGCCGCTCTGGCGGAACAGCTCGGGCGAGTCGTGGAAGCCCGTGACATGGAGGTCGCGGGTGGTAGAGAGCCACAGGGGCTTCTCGTCATCGACAAAGTCCGTCACCGCCATCAGTCCATCCACGTCGTCGGCCTGCCGGAACGCCTCGACATACTGCGAGAACTCGGCGGCGCGGAAGACCGTATCGACCGTCGTCACGATGAAGCGGCCCTTGCCCAGCAACGGCATCAGCTCATAGAAGCTGTGCATGGAGGAGGGCGTGGTCTTCACCAGCAGACGGACAGGGACGCCTCTGGACTGCAACTCCCGCAAATGTGCTTCCGTGAAGGGCGTCAGGTCGTTGGTGATGACGATGACCTCAGCGGCACCGCACGCCTGGAAGATGCGGATGAGACGGTCGATGAGCGGCTCGCCGTGCAGCGTCACCAGCGGCTTCGGCACACGGATGCCTTCTTCCGCCAGGCGCGAACCCTCGCCGGCCGCCAAGATCGCGAACTTGATGTCATTTCCCTTTTCCATAGAACGGATTAACTACGAACCTTCCTGCTTTCGTCTTCATGACCGTTTTCGTGATTGTCTGCGTGAACGTTCACATTCCCCACCTTCATCAACGCCAGCCCGATGCACGTAAAGAATAGTTCGCGCACGCGACAGATGATGCTGATGAAGAGACCCGTGCCGCCCGTCAGACCCAGCTGTGCCGTGGAGAGCGCGAAGCCACCCTCGCGGCCGCCCAGCTGCAAGGGGATAAATCCCAAGAGGTTGGCAAACAGCGATGTGAAGGACAGGATGAGCACGCTCTGCACGAAGGTCATCCAACTACACTCCGCCCCGAACAGCAGCAACATGAACATGATTTCCAACGACTGCATCATCCGCCCGACATACTCCAGCGCCAACGAGGCGTAGAACGTGCGACGGCTCTGCCGGTGCAGCTCCGCAATCTGCGCATCGATGCGATGCAGATCCTCCTCATGGCTGGCAGCGAAGCGATGTGCCCAGGAGCGCAGGCCAGGGATGTGCCCCAGCCAGCGGATGCCACGCACCACAAGGCCGTGGCGGTAGCCCTTCAGGAACAGGTAGATGCCCGTGCCGCAGAACAACGCTGCTGCCGCCAGCACCACACCCATGCCCGTGTCCACCGGCAACAGCACGACGTAGAGCACGATGCCCGTCACCCAGTAGCAGAAGTGAGCAAAGATGTGCATCATCGCAAACAGCACCACCGACGACGTGGCGCGCTGCACGCCCACATGCGGCGTCAGCTCTATGATCTTGTACGGTTCGCCGCCCAACAGACCTATCGGCGTGGCCGAGTTCAGCGCGAAGGCCGACACGGTGATCTTCAGCAGACGCAGGAAGCTGAGCGTGACAGAACCGCTCTCGCGCAAAAGGACATACCACGTCAGCGCGTTCATCACATACAGCACCAACCACAGCACGCCGATAGCCACCAGCCAGTAGCCGGCATGGCAGATGTCCTGCCACAGCGTCTGCCAGCTGACATCGAACAGCAGCAGCATCAGAATCACAGATGCCAGACCGATGAAGAATAGGATGTTACGTGCTCGTTGTTGCATATTTAACCAAAAAAAGGATGCCCGTACGAGCATCCTTTTCTGAAGTAATCCGTTTGCGGCTCGCGCTCGGCTCGAAGAGACGCTTTCAGAGCGCAGCGGCTGAAAGAACCTTTGGGTGAAAGCCCATTTATATTCTGAGTGATCCGTTTGGGGCTCGAACCCAAGACCCCAACATTAAAAGTGTTGTGCTCTACCAGCTGAGCTAACGGATCCCAACGCCGCGCAAACCACGGTTTTACGCTTTTGCGCGGCAAAGGTACGGAGTTTTTACGAGATGACCAACTTTTTCTCTTATTTTTTTCAGAGACCCAGCGACTTCTTGGCTGCGGAAGCAGCATCGTCGATGGCCTTGTTGGCGGACTGCTGAGCCTGCTGCTGAGCGGCAGCGGCAGCTTCCTGCGCCTTCTGCTGAGCAGCGGCAGCGGCTTCCTCAGCCTTTGCCTTGGCAGCTTCCTTCACGGCCTCGGGGGCAGCCTCGACGGCAGCCTTGGCAGCGTCGGCAGCTTCCTGAACGGCCTCAGCCTGCGTGGTAGCCTCGGTGGAGACGGCGGAGACAGCTTCCTTCACGGTCGTGAGGAGGTCGGTGTTCTGCAGCTTCTCGGCGTTCTCGGTGAGGAACTGGTCGATGACCTGCGTGTAAGCCTGTGCGGAAGCGGCGTCACCGGCAGCGACGTACTCTGCCACCTTCTCGGCAATCTGGTGGGCGATGGCCTTCACCTGCTCGGGGTCGGCGTTCTGGAGCTGCTCCTGCAGGAGAGCTACGACGGCGCCGGCCTGCTCCACAGCGGGAGCATCCTCCTCGGCGACGGTCTCGATGGCGAGGGAATCAGGATCCGTGGTGGACGCGGTGCGACCGCCACAAGCTGTCAGGCACAGTGCAGCGGCAGCCATTGCGAAAGCGAAAATCTTCTTCATTGTTGCTTTTCTTTTAAGAGTGAAACGATACGTTGAATGTTTAAAACGCGGCAAAGGTACATCAAATTTTCGATTCGGGATGCAAAAAGTCACACTTTCTCAACCAATGGTTCAAAGTTTCTGCTTATCTTTGTGCCCTGATCATGAAACATTCTATCCGATACACCCTCCGCTGCACAGCCCTCCTGCTGTGCCTGCTCCCCGCCGCCGCACTGGCGGCCGAGCGTGACAGCACGCGCCGCCACTGGCTCGCGGAGACGACACTGACCATCGAGGCGTCCGCCACGGCGGCATCGGGCGACTATGCACCGCTTTGGCTCACAGCGAACCGCTACGGACTGAGCAGCACCGACCCCTACTCCGGCTACGGCCGCATCGCCGCGACCCGCGACATCAGCCACGACGCCGCCCGCGACTGGCGCTTCGGCTACGGCCTCGACGTGGCCGTGGCTGCAGGCCACGAACGCGTGGGCATCATCCAGCAAGCCTACGTCGAGGCGGCCTGGAAATGCCTGAAGCTCACCGTCGGCGCCAAGCAGCAACCCATGGAGACCAAGAACGCCGAGCTCAGCAGCGGCGCCCTGTCGGCTGGCATCAATGCACGGCCGGTGCCGCAGGTGCGGCTGGACATCGACTGGTTCAGCTTCCCCGGCACGAAGGGATGGTGGCAGTGGAAGATCAACGGCTCCTACGGACTGATGACCGACGGACGGTGGCAGGAGAGCTGGGCCGCAGAGGGCACGCGCTACGCCAAGAACACCCGCTACCACGAGAAGGCGCTCTACTGGCAGTTCGGACGCAAGGACATCTTCCCGCTGACCTACGAGATCGGCCTGCGCATGATGGCGCAGTTCGGAGGGGCCAGCTACAATGTGCAGTCCATCCGCGTCAACAACTACCAGAAAACCACCTACCAGCACGAGAACGGCCTGCGCGCCTACTGGGACGCCCTCCTCTGCCGCGGCAGCGACGCCACCGACGGCAGCAACCCCAACGTCTCGGGCAACCACCTGGGCAGCTACGTGATGCAACTGAAGTACCACGGCGAGAAGTGGCAGGCCCGCGCCTACTGGGAACGCTTCTTCGAGGATCATTCCATGCTGACCGTGCAGTACGGCATCCGCGATATGCTCATAGGCGCCGAAGTCACCGCGCCGCAGAACCCCTTCATCAGCTCAGCGGTCCTGGAGTTCCTCAACACCACGCACCAGAGCGGCGCCGTCTATCACGATGCCACGCACAGCATCCCCGACGCTTACGCAGGGCGCGACAACTACTACAACCACCTGCACTACGCCGGATGGCAGCACTACGGACAGACGCTCGGCAACCCGCTCCTGACCTCGCCGCTCTACAACGAGGCCTTCGGATACAGCCACGTCCTGCACTTCTACAACAACCGCGTGAAGGCGTGGCACGTCGCCATCGCCGGCGACCCGACGCCGGAGTGGCACTGGCGTCTCCTCGCATCCTTCAGCCGCAACTGGGGATGCTACGTGCCGCCGCTCCCCGAAATGAAGCGCCAAGCCTACACCTTCGCCGAGGTCACCTATAAGCCGGCGTGGGCACCGGGCTGGCAGGGCGTCGTCGGCGTAGGCTACGACCACGGCGGCCTCATCGGCAACAGCGTCGGTGGACAACTCACCATCCGCAAGCAGCTCCAGCTCGGCAAATGAGCCCCTCATCCGTTTCCCTGACTCTTACGACACACATCAGATGAAAAAATACTTCGCTCTCCTCACCCTCTGCTGCCTCGTGGCCTGCGACAAGACTCCCATCAACGGGAAGCTCGACGGGCTCTGGCAGCTCACCGCCATCCAGACACCCGACGGCACACGTGACACACGCGCCGACCGTACCTATCTCTCCATCGCGCGGCACCTGAGCCAATGGGAGCAAGGCGCCACGTGCTTCTACGCCCACTTCGTACACGAAGGAGACAGCATCCGCTTCTACGACTTCGCCAACCAGTCGCTGCACCGCTCCAAGGAGGACGACGACGAATGGCTCACCGCCAGCCAGATGAGCGACGGCATCATGGATGCCTGGGGCATCCACACACTCGATGCCCGCTTCCGCACACGGCAGCTCGACAGCGAGGCGCTCGTCCTCGAAAAGGCCGACACGACGCTCTTCTTCAAAAAATTCTAACTGAACCTTACGTACCTTATTATATATATGAAAAAGCTCATCACCCTCCTGCTGCTGGCCATGACCGCCGCCACACAGGCCCAACGTACAGAAACGCTCCTCAGCCGCGACTGGCAGTTCCAGCGCGACGGCGATGCCCAATGGCAGACCGTCAGCATCCCTCACGACTGGGCCATCAGCGGTCCCTTCGACAAGAAATGGGACCTGCAGGTGGTAGCCATCGAACAGAATGGCGAGAAAGAGGCCACCGAGAAGAGCGGACGCTCCGGATCACTGCCCTGGATTGGCGAGGGACGCTATAAGCGAACTTTCACCATTCCATCGGGATTTGACGGCTGTGCCGAGCTGCGCTTCGATGGCGCTATGGCACAGCCTACGGTGTCCGTGAACGGTCAGTTCGCTGGCTATTGGGCCTATGGCTACAACAGCTTCCGCCTCGACATCACTTCCTTCGTGCATCCGGGCGAGAACCTGGTGGAGGTGAACTTGAAGAATATGGAGGAGAGCTCGCGCTGGTATCCCGGCGCCGGTCTCTACCGCCCTGTGACGCTCATCCTCACCCACCCCACGCACATCAATGACTGGAGCATCTACGTGCGCACCATGAGCATCGACAAGGGGAAGGCCGTCGTGAAAGCCGAGGCACAGGTGGAGAACGCCGCCAAGGATGACATCGGCCGCATGGCGCTCGTGAGTCCCGATGGGCGTGAGCTCGCTGCGGACGACCTCCACATCGGCGCTGACGGCAAGATCCACGCGACCTTCACGGTCAACGACCCGCAGCTGTGGTCGCCCGAGACGCCAAGCCTCTACAGCCTCGTGACGCAGGTATGGCAGACGAATCCTGCTGCACAAGGCGACCGCCGCCTCGTGGATGCCAAGACCATCAAGACGGGCTTGCGCACCGTCCGCGTCAGCGGCGAGAATGGTTTTCAGCTCAACGGCCAGACGCGCAAGCTGAAAGGCGTCTGCCTCCACCACGACCTCGGCCCCTTGGGCGCTGCCATCAACAAGGCCGCCCTCATCCGGCAGATCAAGATGATGAAAGAGATGGGCTGCGATGCTATTCGCACCTCGCATAATATGCCGAGCCAGTGGCAGATGGACATCTGCGACTCGCTGGGGATGATGGTGATGGCAGAGAGTTTCGATATGTGGCTCTACCCCAAATGCAAGAACGGCTACGCCCGCTTCTTCCGCGAATGGGCAGACCGCGACATCACCAACCTCGTGCTCGCCCATCGCAACCATCCCAGCATCGTGATGTGGTCTATCGGCAATGAGATTCCCGAGCAGTGGAGCGAGGAAGGGCGCCAGATTGCCATCCGCCTGCAGGGACTCTGCCACAGCCTCGACCCCACGCGCCCCGTCACACAGGGCATGGACCGCATCGACAACGCGCTCGGCAGCGGCTTCGCACAAGCGATGGAGGTGCCGGGCATGAACTACCGTGTACATAAATATCAGATGGCCTACGACCGCCTGCCACAGGGCTTCCTGCTGGGCAGCGAGACGGCTTCCACGGTCTCGTCGCGAGGTACTTACTATTTCCCCGTTACCCCTACTAACCACGGCGTGCACCCCGACGGCCAGTGCTCCGGCTACGATGTGGAATGGTGTTCGTGGTCGAACCTCCCCGATGATGACTGGCGCTGGCAGGATGACAAGCCGTGGGTCATCGGCGAGTTCGTGTGGACGGGCTACGACTATCTCGGTGAACCGACGCCCTACGATGAATACTGGCCTTCGCGCAGCAGCTACTTCGGGATCTGCGACCTGGCCGGGCTGCCCAAGGACCGCTACTGGCTCTACCGCTCTCACTGGAACACGCGCGAGCACACGCTCCATCTGCTGCCCCACTGGAGCTGGGGGAAGGAGCGCGTCGGAGAGGTGACACCCGTCTATTGCTACACCGACTTCGACGAGGCGGAGCTGTTCGTCAACGGCAAGAGCCAAGGACGCATCCGCAAGAACCCGACCGAGCGGCTCGACCGCTACCGCCTGCGCTGGAACGATGTCATCTATGAGCCGGGCGAGCTGAAGGTGGTAGCCTACGATCAGGACGGACAACCCGCCGCCACAAAGACCCTCCGCACGGCAGGCAAGCCCGCACGCCTACAGTTAGAGGTCTGGACGCAGAACGAGGCTCCTCAGCAGGATGGCGGAACATTCCTGCGCGCCGACGGCGATGACCTGGCCTTCGTGACCGTCAGCCTGACAGACAAGAACGGCACACTCATCCCCGATGCCACCGACCAGCTGCGCTTCGAGGTCGAGGGCGCCGGACAGTTCCGCGCCGTATGCAACGGTGATGCCACCTCGCTGGAAGTCTTCACGCAACCCACAATGAAGCTCTTTGCAGGGCAGTTGGTCGTCGTGGTGCAGGCGGCACAAGAAAAGGGCAACCTGACACTGAAGGTCAGCGACCCTCAGCGCAGGCTGTCCAATAAGATTGTGATACCCGTAAAATAGCCTACAGCTTCTCGCCGTAGCAGAGGTCGCCGGCATCGCCGAAACCGGGGACGATGTATTTGTTGGCGTTCATGCCGGGGTCGATGGCGGCACACCATACGGTGGCGTCATCGGGCAGCGTCTGCCGCAGCACCTCAAGACCTTCGGGCGTGGCGATGACACAGGCGATATGTACTTGTTTTGGGGTACCCGTCTTCACGAGGGCCTCGTAGCTGGCAGCCATGCTGCCGCCCGTGGCCAGCATCGGATCCACGATGACGAGGGTCTTGCCCTTGCAGCTCGGCGCGGCCATATACTCCGTATGGATGCCCACCTCGGTATGCTCGCGGTTGGTGTACATTCTATAAGCTGAGACGAAGCCGTTGGCGGCCTTGTCGAAGACATGGAGGAAACCTTCGTGGAAGGGAAGGCCGGCACGCAGGACGGTGGCCACGAGCAGGTCGTCCTTCGGCAGGGGGATGTCGATGGTGCCGAGGGGCGTGGTGATGGTCTTCGGCTTGTAGGTCAGCGTCTTGGACAGCTCGAAAGCCATCATTTCACCGATGCGCTGGATGTTGTTGCGGAAGAGCAGACGGTTCTTCTGATAGCTCTTGTCGCGCAGCTCTGCCATGTACTGGTTGATGACGGAGTTCTGTTCAGCAAAGTTGATGATTGTCATGGGGTTCTCGTTTATAGGTTTCTATCTTTTCTATAGCTTCTCGTTCCTACTCTAATAGTTGCTGACGTTCAGGGTGTTGCCCGAAGGGTAATAGGCCACGCGGTAGCGGTAGAGGCTCGTGCCCTGCGCCCCTTCCACGATGATGCCCTGCGTGTTGAGGTCATAGACGCGCTGGCAGCGGGAGCACTGTGCGCGCTGGCTCAGTTGGAGGGTGACATTACGGGTGATGCTGAAATCCTCGTAGCAATTGGGGCAGGCCAGGTCGAAGCAGACGACCGTCGGCTGGCTGCTCAGCTGCTCCGCGATGACGGGTGTCCCTACGATGAGGCCGCTCAGTCCGAGGATGTAACCGGACTTACGCTCCAGCTCCGAGCGTTCATAGGTGAAATCCTCCCGCAGCCCGGGGCTATGGAAAACATACGTGTTGTTATGGGCGGTGATGGTGCAGAACTCGCCCGCATTGTTCAGTGCGGCGTTGAGATGCGGCACGAGATTCGTGGCCGTGAAGGCGAAGCGGGCGGTGTGGTTGCTGTACGTCTGCTCGGTCTTGGAGCAGGCGACAAGGAGAAGGAAACATGGCCATATTGAAAGACTGAGAACCAGCCAACAAAGAGACCGAAGGAGACGTGATCCATGAGGTTTGCAGGGCTCATGGACACTGTCAACATTCGCTTTGATATACGTCCCTTTCAATGTCTCAATCCTTCAATCTTTCAATCCCTCAACCCGCCAACCGACGCTCTGCCTCCTCCACCTTCGCGAAGGGGAAACCTTCGAGCACACGGTCCATGAGGGCATTGATCTCGGCGGTACAAGGGTTGCCGATGCTACCGGCATGGGTGTGATGCACCTCCTTGCGAGGCTGGAACTGCCCGGCCTCGATGTCGAGCCCCACCTTACGGTAGGCATCGCGGAAGGGCATACCGTCGGCCGCCAGACGGTTCACCTCCTCGACGGAGAACATCAGGTCGTAGCGCGGGTCATCGAGGATGTGCTCGTTGACCTGCATCCGATGGATGATGTAGGCGGTCATCTCCAGACAATCCTTCAGCTCACCAAAGGCAGGCAGGAACACTTCCTTGATGATCTGTAGGTCGCGGAAGTAGCCGCTCGGCAGGTTGTTCATGATGAGCATCACCTGCTGGGGAAGGGACTGTAGCTTGTTGCACTTGGCACGCGTGAGTTCGAAGACATCGGGGTTCTTCTTATGCGGCATGATGCTGCTGCCCGTCGTGCACTCGGCGGGGAGCTTCACGAAGGCGAAGTTCTGGGAATTGAACAGGCAGGCATCGAAGGCCAGCTTGGCGATGGTGCCCGCAACGGTAGCAAGGGAAAAGGCGACGTTGCGCTCCATCTTGCCACGTCCCATCTGGGCATAGACCACGTTGTAGTTCATCGTGTCGAAGCCCAAGAGGTCGGTGGTCATCTGGCGGTCGATGGGGAAGCTGGAGCCGTAGCCGGCGGCAGAGCCCAGCGGGTTGCGGTTGACCATCCGATAGGCGGCTTGCAGGAAAAGCATATCATCTGCAAGGCTCTCGGCGTAGGCACCGAACCAAAGGCCAAAGCTCGACGGCATTGCCACCTGCAGGTGGGTGTAGCCGGGCATGAGCACGTCCTTGTAGCGCTCGCTCTGCACCTGCAGTTCATCGAAGAGCGTCTTCACGCGCTCCACGATGTCGCGCAGCTGGCGGCGCGTCCACAGTTTCAGATCCACCAGCACCTGGTCGTTGCGCGAGCGACCGCTATGAATCTTCTTGCCAATGTCGCCGAGGCGGCGCGTGAGCAGCAGCTCCACCTCGGAGTGGACATCCTCGATGCCCTCTTCAATCTCGAACCGCCCCGCACGGATGTCAGCAAGGATGCGACGGAGTTCTGCGAGCAGCACCTTCAGCTCATCGGACGTCAGCAGCCCAATGCTCTCAAGCATGGTGATGTGCGCCATCGAGCCCAGCACGTCGCTCTCTGCCAGATACATATCCAGCTCGCGGTCGCGGCCGACGGTGAACCGCTCAATCTCGGCGGTGGGCAGTGTGGCTTTGAGCCATATCGGTGCAGTCTTTGTCGTTGTTGAAGAATCTTTCAAAGTCTCAGTATTTCAATGTTTCAATATTCCAATCTCTCAAAACCCATAGGGTATCATCGCCAGCATATCCGCCAGCTTCTCGACGCCTTCCTGCAACGGCTTTTTCGCCATCTGCTTGAGGAAGAAGTTGAGGTCGGCACCGATGGTGCATTTCATCTTGCTCTCGTAAGCCGAGGTGGGAAGCAGCTGGATCCACAGGTTAGCGGCCATCGGTGCGCCCTGCACCTCGAACTTGATGCATTTGGGCTCCTCGCGCTCCACGATCTGCAGGGCCACATTGCCGATGGGCGAGCCCACAATGCTCACGGAGTCCACCGTGAACTCCAGCTTCGATGCCATCTCCTGTATCTGCGCGAGCTTATCTTCAGGCACCTGTCCAGAGGCGCGGAGCTGCTCCAGAAAGGCTGGGTCGTTCACGCGCTCCTTGAGGGATTCGAGGTTCCGCAGGTCGGCCAGCTTCGCAAAGATGGACGACTGCGGGAAGTGTATTTGTTTGACGGTGCTTTCGTACTTGGTCATGCGTTCCAGTGCGCCGGGTCACGACGCCAGTCATTTAAGAGTTTCACGTCCGATTCCTTGATATATCCCGTGGCAAGAGCTTCCTCCACAACGGCCTCGTAGTTGGTGAGCGTGACAAGTTCCACGCCTGCCTCCTTGAAGGCTTTCTCTGCCACTGCGAAGCCATAGGTGTAGGCGGCAACCATGCCGACGACCTCACAACCATTGTTGCGGATGGCCTCGACAGCCTTCAGGCTACTGCCGCCCGTGGAGATGAGATCCTCGACGACCACCACTTTCATGCCAGGGCGCAGCTCACCCTCTATGAGGTTCTCCAAGCCGTGATCCTTGGGTTTCGAACGGACATAGACAAAGGGCAGTGCCAGTTCATCGGCCACCAGTGCGCCCTGTGGGATGGCACCCGTGGCTACGCCGGCCACAGCCTCCACCTCGGGGAAGCGTTCCATGATGAGACGTGCCGTCTCCAACTTCACGAAGGTGCGCAGTTCGGGGTAGGACAGCGTCTTACGATTGTCGCAATAGAAGGGGGATTTCCAACCGCTGGCCCATGTGAACGGGTTGGTGGGCTGCAACTTGATGGCTTTCACTTTCAGGAGCTTGCCTGCAAAAATCTTTTCTACCATAACTGATGTATATTTACTTTTACCTAAGGGCGGTGAAGGGCACAGATACCATGCACTGCGCTCTTTCCGGCCGCAAAGGTACGACTTTTTTTGCGGATAGGTTGCTTTTTGTATGATTTCTTATCTTCAAAGCCCGCTTTTCTGTCTTTTTGCCAATAGCAGCCTTACGCCCTGCCGCACACTGATGAGCCCGAAGTCCTCGGGGCGTATGTCTTCGGGACGCAGCCAGAGTACCTCGCCCGCATCATCGGCAGCACGTGCGCTGTCGAGACCGTCGGCGACGTGGCAGCGGTAGAACATATCCATCGTGTGGACCGTGAAACCGGAATAGACGTATTGGTTGGGGATGGAGAAGAGGAACTCCACGCGCTCCACGTCGAGACCGGTCTCTTCCTTCACCTCACGCACCACACCCTGCTCGCTGGTCTCGTAGAGATCCGAGAAGCCGCCGGGGAGATCCAGCGTACCCTTCGCTGGCTCCTTGGCACGTCGCACACAGAGCCACTCCGCGCCCTGTTCCGTACGCCGCTCAATGAGGGCGACGGTAGCTGCCGAGGGGTTGATATAATAGGTGAAACCGCAGTCCATGCACTGCTTCGACTTCTCATTGTGCTCCACGAAGCGCGGCGAACCGCACTGGGGGCAGAAGTGGAAGAGATGCAGGGGATGAGAGCCCACCCCCTGCCCCTCCCCAAGGGAGGGGAGATGGGAGGCGAGCTCGGATATTCGATGTTCTTTTTCCATTGTTTCCAGAGGTTTTGAGTCCCCCTCCTATGGGGAGGTTAGGGGTGGGCCACGACTTCATTCACCAGCTCCTGCGCCCCGCCCCACTTCTCCATGAGCCAGAGCACGAAGCGGATATCGACACCGATGCAGCGGGTGAGGCTACTGTCGAAGCTGATGTCGGAGGAGAGGGCATCCCAGTTGCCGTCGAAGGCCAGACCGATGAGCTCGCCCTTGCCGTTGAACATCGGGCTGCCGCTGTTGCCGCCCGTGATGTCATTGGTGGTGAGGAAGCAGAGGGGCAGTTGGTGCGTGCGCGAATCTGCATAGCGTCCGAAGTCGCCGCGCTTGAAGAGTGCCAGGATGTCTGCCTGCACCTGATAGTCGGGGTTGTCGCGCCCCTTCTCGATCTTCTCGATGAGGCTGGGCATCGTCGTGAGATAGTCGTGGTGGATGCCCGAATTGGTGTAGTCGCTGACGATGCCGTAGCTCATGCGCTGCGTGAAGTTGGCGTCGCTGTAGTGCGGCTGTGCCTGCTCCATCTCCAGGACTGCCTGCGTGAGCAGGTCCTCGTTGTATCGGATGAGTGCCGCTGTCTCGCCAACGGGCTTATTGATGACGCTCCGCGCCATCTCCGTCACCTCCTTGGCCAGCCGCATCGCAGGGTCGGCGTCGAGGTACTGCTCGTAAGCCTTCTGGTCGGCAACGGCCTGTTCGAGGGAGTCGCCGAGCTGCACCGCAGCCCGCACGCGGGCATGGGTCAGCGCATACCAGCCTTCGTAGCTGGTGAGCTTGCTTTTCGCAAAGACATCATGAGCAAACGCCTTGTAGTCGCCCTTATACTTCTTGCGGATGTCACCGTAAAAACGGGGCAGGTACTTGCTCTTGACCTCGTGGGCATAGTTCTCTAAGAGCGCAGCCATCGTCTCCTCATCTACGCGCGCGTCATAATCCTTATAATTCCCCTCGACATAATCCTGAAGAACCTGTCGGTAGTCGCCCTGTGCCTTGTGGTAGGTATCGGCGAGGCGTGCGAAGCCGAAGAGTTCGATACCGCGCCAGAACGTCTCGTTCATGAAGCCCTGCGCATAGCGCACATCGTGACGCTGCTTGTAGGCCTTCTTGAGCGTGGGGAACATCGTGCTGAAGCGCTGCCGCAGGGAGGGGTCGGCACTGTACCATCTGCGGATGTCCTGCTCGCGCTGCTCCTTCTGCCCGATGATGCCGAGGCGCTGCACGGCCTCGTTCATGCCCTGCGAGTTCTTCCAATAGTTCGATGAACTGGCGTATTTCGAGGCATACTTGATGCCGACGGAACGGTCCTCGCGCATCCAACGTTTCCAGACGTCCTGCTTCACACCACGCACCTGGATCATGGGGATATTGGTGACGTTCACGCGCTCATCGATGCCGTAGCTGCTGAGGTAGCGGCTGGTGGAACCAGGGTAGCCGATGGTCATGCAGTAGTCACCCTGTCCGTAGCCGTCGAGACTCACCTTCGCCCACCGCTTCGGGTGCAGCGGCACATTCGCCTCACTGTATTCCGCAGGCCGCCCCAGGGAATCGGCATAGATGCGGAACACACTGAAGTCCGCCGTCTGACGCGGCCACATCCAGTTGTCGGTGTCGCCACCGAACTTACCCACGGACTGCGGCACCGTGAACACCAGCCGGATGTCGGAGTACTGGCGATAGTAGCTCAGGAGATAGACGCTGCCGCCGTAGAAGGCCTTGCACTCGCAGGCAGTGCCCACTTCTCCATTCGCCTCGGCACGCTGCTCGGCACGAGCCGCCAGGCTGCTCATGATGCCGCCGATGTATTCGTTGTAGAGGTCGGCGCGCTCCTTCTCCTTCAGCTTGTGGCCCCGGCTGCTGTAGAGGCTGTCGAGCTCGTGCGTGACCTGCGCCGTAACATCCTCGGTGCGCAGCCAGATGCGCACGAAGAGATCCTTCGCTGGCCGCTCCTCATCGAAAGAGTGCGCCACGAAGCCATTGCCGAGGATGTCGTCCTCGGGGGTGGAGAGCTGTTGGATGCCGCGGAAGCCACAGTGGTGGTTGGTGAAGAGCAGGCCGTCCTGACTGACGATCACCCCCGAGCAGTAGCCCGAGAAATTGACGACACAGTCTTTGAGCGACGTGCCGTCCTCGCCATATAATTCGGCATCGGTCAACTGAAGTCCCAGCTGCCGGGCGACAGCCATCGCCTGGGGATCCGTGCGGCCGAGCAGCCACATCCCTTCGTCGGCGTGCATAAAGGTGGGAACGCTGAGCAACAGGCTCAGGCAAATCATTCCTTTTCTCAAGAATCTTCTATTCATCATTATTTCGTTAAGTTATTTTCGATTATCATCTGTCAACTCTCAACTAAATAATCGGGAAACTCATGCCATTAATCTTGCGATAGAGATCGAGGGCATAGACATCCGTCATGCCGGAGATATAGTCGAGGACAGCCATGAGGCGGTCATAGAGACGCGGCGCACGAATCTGATACTGCCGCGAGACGCGGTTCAGCAGCAGCTGCGAGTAGGCGCGCTCGGGGTGCATCGCCGCCTCCACCATCTCATGGATGAGGAATGTCATCACGCGGAAGCCCGCCAGTTCGATATCCACGACATCCTTCGAATGGTAGATGTGGCCGTAGCTGATGCGCACGCACTCCTCATAGGCGCGCCGCTGTGTCTCGGAGATACGCTGGATGAGGGTGTCGTCGTAGCGGCCTTCCAGTATCTCCTGCTCATGATCCACGAAAGCACGTACGCACTCGCCCTCCAAGGCATTGATGACGCACGAACGCAGATAGACGACCTGCTCGTTCACGTCGTGAACATCTAAACGCTGCAGATTTTCGACGATTTCATCGCGCCGCTTGGGAAGGAAGTACGCCAACAGGAGTTCCTTGACATCGGCCGTCGGCAGGATCTTCAGCTTATGAGCGTCCTCGATGTCCATAATCTCGTAGCAGATATCATCGGCGGCCTCCACGAGGTAGGCCAGCGGGAAGCGCGCATAGCGCAACGTGCCCTCCGGCGACGCCTTCCGCAGGATGCCCAGCTCCTCGGCAATCTTCAGGTAGTCGGTGCGCTCGGCATCGAAGAAGCCGAACTTCTGGTGCTCACCGGCCAGGTCGCTGGAGAAGGGGTACTTCACGATGCTCGCCAGTGTGCTGTAGGTCATCACAAAGCCACCCTTCCGGCGGCCGTCGAAGTGGTGAGTGAGTAGCCGGAAGGCGTTGGCATTGCCGTCAAAGTGAGTGAGGTCGTTCCACTGGGTCGCGGTGAGGCGGTCACTCGTCGAGGAGTCTTCGTAGGTCTGCAACCAGCGACCCTCGCCCTCGCTGAAATAGGTAGCGATGGCGCGCTCACCGGAGTGTCCGAAAGGCGGGTTGCCCAGGTCGTGGGCCAGACAGGCGGCGCTGACGATGCTGCCCAGCTCGGTGAGGTGCGTCGCGGCCAGCTCGGGATGTCGCTCCAAGAGCTGTCGTGCGATGTCGTTGCCGAGGGAACGCCCCACGCTGGACACCTCCAGGCTGTGCGTCAACCGGTTGTGCACAAAGATGCTACCCGGGAGCGGGAACACCTGTGTCTTGTTTTGCAGCCGGCGGAAGGGTGCCGAGAAGATCAGGCGGTCGTAGTCGCGCTGGAACTCCGTGCGGTCGTCGCGGTGCTGCTGTTGGCTCTCCAGACCGAGCCGTTTGCTGCTGAGTAATTGTTGCCAGTTCATCATATCGAGGGCAAAGATAGTCCTTTTTTCCCGTCTGAAGAAAGATTGATGAGGAAATTGTGGTGTTTTATGTATAAAAAGAACTATCTTTGCGCCCGAAATAAGGAATATGAAAATGCAAATCCCCATTATCAACCGCTCGCATCACCCCCTTCCACAGTATGCGACTCCCCTCTCCGCAGGTGTCGATCTGCGGGCCAACCTCGAAGCACCCATCGTGGTGCAACCCATGGCACGGGTACTGGTGCCCACTGGTCTGTTCATGGCCTTGCCCGCCGGTGTCGAGGCGCAGGTGCGCCCCCGCAGCGGGCTGGCACTGAAGCACGGGCTGACAGTCCTGAACTCACCCGGCACCATCGACGCCGACTACCGGGGCGAGATCTGCGTGATCCTCATCAACCTGTCGGCAGAACCCTTCACCATTAACGACGGCGAACGCATCGCGCAGCTGGTGATTGCCCGCCACGAGCAAGCCGAATGGCTACCCACCGATGTGCTGGAGGAGACAGAGCGCGGAGCTGGCGGGTTCGGTCATAGCGGGAGGAAGTGATAGGTGATAGTTGATAGTTGAGAATTGACAATTGAAAGTTGAGAATTGAAAAGCTGTTTCCATTATAGCATCTGGTGCACAGGGCTGGTCCTGTTGCTGATAGCATGTGGCAGTACGCGCCGCACGACCGAGAAGGGGGCGGACGCGCTGCCTGCGGCGGTTCCATCAGCACGGGCGGCGCTCTCCGAGGGCGACCGCCAGCGGCTGGAGTACTACTATCTGGAGGCTACCAAGCAGAAGATGCTCGACAACCACGTGGCAGCCTATGACCTCCTGCAGTACTGCCGGACCATCTGCCCGGATGCCCCCGAGGTGCTCTATGACCTGTCGCTCTACAACATGCTCCTACAGGACACCACGGCGTGGCACATGCTGGAGCGCGCGGCGCAGCTGGATCCGCAGAACACCTACTACCTGCAGTCGCTGGCCAGCTACCAGCTGGAGCACAACCAGCCCGAGGCGGCACTCGCACAGTTGGAGAAGCTGGCGCGCCTGGAGCCGTCACGCACGGATGTGCTGGGGCAGCTGGTGTCGTTGTACGTCCGCCAGAACAGACCCGCCGATGCCATCCGCGCTTTAGACCGCATTGAGATGCTGGAGGGGAAGCTCCAGAACGTCAGCTACCAGAAGTTCGCGCTTTACAAGCAGATGGGGCAGGAGAAGAAGGCTTTCGCCGAACTCGAGAGCCTCTGCCGCGAGTATCCTCATGAGATGAGCTATCGACTGGCCATCGGCAACCAGCTGCTACAGGCCGACCGCATCGCCGAGGCACAGAAGGTCTATGACCAGGTGCGCCGTATCGACCCAGACAATGCAGGGCTGAAGCTATCAATGCTGGAGCTCTACCGCAAGACGGACAACGACTCGCTCTTCTCACTCATGCGCGACTCGCTGATGTTCGCGCCTTCGACAGAATCGAATGTCCGCGGAGCACTCCTGCGCGACTACGTCACCGAGGAGATGCAGGAGGACAGCACGGGGCGCCGACGCGTCGTCGCGACCTTCGAGCGTCTCGACAGCCTCTTCGCCAAAGATCTCGACATCCTGCAACTGCGCGCCGCCTACCTGGCGACCTACGACAAGCAGAACGACTCGGACTTCGTGGCCATCATGGACCGCATCATCGACCTCGAACCCGAAAACACGCAGGCGCTCTTCTACCTCATGCAGTACTACGGCCAGCATCAGGACTACCCACGGTTGGAGGACATCTGCCGACGTGGCGTGCTGACGCACCCCGACGAGCTCGTCTGCCACTACTACCTCGGCATAGCCTGCTACCAGCAGGACAAGAAGACCGAGGCGATGCAGGCTTTCCGCGAAGGTATTCTACGCAAGACACCCGAAAGTCGGCCGGGCATGGTCGCGGACCTCTACAGCATCGTGGGCGACCTGCTCCATGAGATGGGCGATGAAAAGGGATGTTTTGAGGCCTACGACTCCTGCCTCGTCTATCAGGACGATAACGTCAGCTGCCTCAACAACTACGCCTACTTCCTCTCCCTCAAGGAGGCCGACCTCGACCGTGCCGAGGAGATGAGCTACCGCGCCATCCGCCTCGAACCCGACAACCGCACCTTCCTCGACACCTACGCCTGGATCCTCTTCATGAAAGGACGCTACGGCGAGGCACAAGCCTACATGGACCGCGTCTGCCCACCCGAGGCGGAGGACTCCGCCCTGCTGGCCGACCCGCAGGTGGGTGGCGTCGTGCTGGAGCACGCCGGTGACATCGCCGCCATGAACGGCCTCCAGGATCAGGCCCTCCGCTTCTGGCTGTTGGCCGAGAGAGCTGGCGGCAGCGGCCTCTCCGCACTGCTGCCCCGAAAGATCAAGCTCAAGCGATATATTAAATAAGGTGTCTTCGACATTCCAATATTTCGACATAACGACATTACGGAAAATAATCAGAACATCATGAAACTTCAGCAATACACCCTTCCGGCGATCCTCGCCCTCGCCCTGCTCGTCACAGGCTGCCGCTCTTCCCGCAAGGCTGCCAAGGATGACGAGGCGAACCAGACAACCACCACGACGGTGCCCCTCGACAACGGTACACAGGAAACACCGGCGACCCCGTCCGGCGACCCAAAGGCAAGTAAGCAATCGACGGCCGCCATGAACAAGGTCACGCCCAACCGCCAGACCATCCAGGGCGTGCGCGCCAAGATCAACGTGAGCCTACAGACCGGCTCGCGTATGTCAGCCAGCGGCACATTGAAGATGAAGCGCGATGAAATCGTGCAAATCTCCCTCTCCGCCATCCTCGGCATCGAAGTGGGGCGCCTGGAGCTGACGCCCGAGTACCTGCTCATCCAGGACCGCATCAACCACCAGTACGTGAAGGCCGTCTGGGAGGGTGTGCCGCAGTTGCGCAACGCCGGCATCAACTTCTACACCTTCCAGGCGCTGTTCTGGGATGAGCTCTTCGTCCTCGGCAAGCAGGAGGCACCCGTCGCCGCAGACTTCGACACAGACAAGTCTGGCAGCGACTACGTCATGACGCCCAACAACCAAAGCACCGCCGCCATCGCCCTCCGCTTCCTCGTCGAAGCATCGTCGGGCCTGATCCGCCAGACCTCCGTGACCTCCTCATCGGCCGGGAATGCGCTGGTCCTCGACTGGACCTACAGCGACTGGACCAAGCTCGACGGCAAGAGCTTCCCCACGCAGATGCAGATGACCATGAACTCCAGCAACGGCTCCACCGTGGCGCAGTTCGCGCTCTCCCGCGTGCAGGTCGATGAGTCGATGGGCGACATCAAGACCGTCATCGACGAGAGCCGCTACACCCACGTCAACCTCTACCGTGTCCTCAACAAACTCGTCAAATAACCCCATGAAGCGACTGCTCCCCCTCCTGCTCCTCCTCATGGTTGTGCCGTCGATGGCACAGACCAAGAAAATCAAGGACCTCAAGAACCAGAAGGCCCAGATGGAACGTGGCATCACCAAGAAGAAGGCGGAGCTGGACAAGACGCGCCACGACGCCGTCAAGAAGGAGCAAACGGTCGATTTCATCGAGGATCAGCTGCAAAGCCGCCTCAACTACATCCAGAGCCTCCAGCGCGACATCGACACCCTCGACAGCCGTATCGCCACGCTGGAGGAGGAGCAGCGGCAGCTACAGCTGCAGCTCATCACGAGACGCGAGAAATACATCCAGAGCCTGCGCGCCGCGCGCTACTCCGGCAACCTCCGCAACCCGATGCTGTTCATCTTCTCCGCCGAGTCCTTCCCGCAGATCTACCGACGGATGCGCTACGCCCGCGAGTTCGCGGCCCTGCAGAAGAACCTGGGCATCCGCCTCATCGAGCAGCAGAACCGCGTGCGCGACAAGCAGAACCAGCTCCTTGAGGCCAAGCAGCAGCGCAGCAGCACCATGCAAGAGGTCATCAAGCAGCGTAAACAGCTCACCGCACAGCACTCCGTCGTGAAGACCAACGCCGAGCAACTCCGCAAGCGGCAGAAGGAGATTGAGCGCGAGGTGGCGGCGCAGCAGAAGCAGCTCAACGCGCTGAGCAAGAAGATCGACGAACTCGTGGCATACGAAATAGAACAGGCGCGCAAGCGCGCGGAAGCCGAGGCGCGGCGCAAGCGCGAGGCGGAGCAGCGGGCACGGGCCGCCAAGAAGCAGGACAGCAAGGAAAAAGCCGCAGACAAAGGGAAGGCACAGAAGGGCAGCACCGCCGGGCCGCCCTCGAAATGGCTCACTGCGGAGGACAAGCAGCTCAACGGCAACCTGGAACAGAACAAAGGCCGCCTGCCCGTGCCTATCACGGGGCCCTACCGCATCGAGCGGCGCTTCGGGCTGACGCACATCACCTCGTCCGTCGTGCTCGACAACAAAGGCGTCAACTACCAGGGGCAGGCCGGTGCCCACGCCCGCGCCATCTTTGACGGCGAGGTGTCGGCCGTCTTCCAGATCGGCTCGCTGAAAAACGTCCTCGTGCGCCACGGCTCCTACATCTCTGTCTATTGCAACCTCTCCTCCACCATTGTCACACGCGGACAGAAGGTGAAGGCCCGCGACATCCTCGGCACCGTAGCCCCCGACGACCGCGGCAACTTCGTCCTCCACTTCCAGCTCCGCAAGGAAACCGCTAAACTCAACCCCGAACAATGGATCGGGCGATAACCCCCTTTCGACTATGATCTCCCAACTATACCCCCCTGCCACTACTCCCGCCGCATCAGCGTCGGGCGCCCACCCCGGCTTCTCCTTCGAAGTACTGCCGCCCCTCAAGGGCAACGGCACCGAGACACTGTTCCGCACTATCGAGACACTGGCACCCTTCGCGCCACGGCACATCAACATCACAACCCACCGCGCCGAATACGTCTATCGCGAAGTCGAAGGCGGGTTGGTGGAGCGTAGCCGCGTGCGCCGCCGCCCCGGCACCATCGCCATCGCCGCCGCCATCCAGCAGCGCTGGGGCATCCCCGTGATCCCGCACCTCGTCTGCTCCGGAAGCACCAAGCAGGACATTGAGTACGCGCTGCTCGACCTCCAGTTCCTCGGCATCTCCGATGTCTTCCTCCTCCGCGGCGACAAAGCCAAGGAGGAAGCCATGTACCAGCCTACGCCCGGCGGCTACACCCACGCCCTCGAACTCATCGACCAGGTGAACCGCTTCAACGACGGCTTCTTCGCCGACGGCACGCCCATCAAGGTGAAGGGCACGCCCTTTGAGTTCGGCGTCGCCGCCTACCCCGAGAAACACGAGGAAGCCCCCAACCTCGAGAGCGACATTCAGGTCCTCCTGGAGAAACAGCGCCGCGGCGCCAAGGTGGCCATCACGCAGCTGTTCTACGACAACGAGCGCTTCTTCGCTTTCCTCGACCGCGCCCGCGCCGCCGGCATCACCATTCCCATCATCCCCGGCCTGAAGCCCCTCACGAAGCTCTCCCAGATCAGCGTCGTCCCCAAGACGTTCCGCTGCGACCTGCCCCAGCCGCTCTACGCCGAGCTGCGCCGCTGCCAGACCGACGACGCCGTGAAGCAGGTAGGCATCGAATGGGCTGTCGCGCAGTGCCGCGACCTCCTCGCCCACGGCATCCCCAGCCTCCACTTCTACACCCTCAGCGCCGTCGATAGCATCCGCCAGATCGCCACCCAAATCTACTGACCTCCCGCGATTATTTCGCATTTTTCTTGGAGCTCACTCGAAAAAACTGTAATTTTGCGGCGACAAAAAGATATCAACGATGCAGACAGCCACACTGAACCCTACGCAAATGCACCTGCTTAAGTTGTTCTCATTTGACAACAGCGAGGCGTATGCAAAGAAGATACAGACGATTCTGACGATGCACTTCCAGGAATTGCTGGACGCAGAGTCTGACCGTTTGTGGGATGAAGGCATACTCAACCAAGAGAAGCTGGATGCCATCCGAACAGAAGACCTACATCAAAGAACTCACCGATGAGCCTTTTGGTCGTTGACACAAATAGCTTGATACAATGTATCTCGCGGCGCAGCAGGTACCATGACCTTTGGCTGTATTCTTCGACGGGAGAAACAGGCTTTGTGTGACAACGGAGATTCTTGAAGAATATGCAGAAATTTTGGCGGAGAAGGCCAGCGCTCAATTTGCACAGCTTGCCATTGCCACGATCCTCAACAATCCTTACACGAAGTTCATTACACCATATTATCACTTTGGCCTCATCACGGCAGACCCCGATGACAACAAGTTCGTGGATTGTGCCATTGCTGCCAATGCCCGATATATTGTAACAGACGACCATCATTATAATATACTGCGCGACGTCGAGTTTCCGAAGGTATCCATCATCAAGCTGGATGCCATGATGCAATTGCTGTAATTATTTCGCATTTTTCTTGGAGCTCACGCGAAAAAGCTGTAATTTTGCGGCGAATTTATAGAGCGCTCCAGCGGGAGCACACCTAAGCATTTCTTACTCAAACTTACTCTAGGAGCCTCCTAAATAATCACTCAAAAACGGATCAATAATGGCAACACGGCTTACCAAAAGAACAATGTCCTTATTCGAGAGCATAAAGCATGTGGACGAATTCGGCAACGAATACTGGACTTCACGCGCTATGTGGAGGATTTTGGAATATACAGAATACAGGCACTTCCTGCCAGTCATTGAAAAAGCCAAAATAGCGTGTAGCAATAGCGGTCAAAGGATTGAAGACCATTTCGAGGATGTCCTCGAAATGGTGGGAATTGGTTCTGGAGCGGAACGTCCTCTTGATTCTGTAAAACTATCTCGATACGCTTGCTATCTCATTGTCCAGAATGCAGACCCAAATAAGGCAATCGTAGCACAAGGCCAAACCTATTTTGCCATTCAGACTCGCATCGCTGAAGTTCAGCAAATGGCTGCATACCAAGAACTCTCCGATGAAGAAGAGAAACGTTTATTCCTTCGTACAGAGATGCTGAAACATAACTCCCTCTTGGCAAGTGCAGCGAAAGACGCAGGCGTGATAGATTCTAAAGATTACGCTGTATTCCAAAATTGGGGTTATCAGGGATTATATGGCGGCATGACTGCAAAAGACATTCATACACGCAAGGGTCTTAAGAAAAGCCAGAAGATATTGGATCACATGGGGAGCACAGAACTTGCAGCAAACCTTTTCCGCGCGACTCAAACAGAAGAAAAATTACGACGGGATAATATCAAAGGCAAGCAACAGGCTAATCAAACTCACTATGCAGTAGGTGCAAAGGTCCGTCAAACAATCAAAGAGCTTGGCGGTACTATGCCTGAAGATTTGCCCACAGTGGAAAGTATCAAGACTTTAGAGAAGAAAAAACAAAAACTACTGAATTCAAGTTCAACGGAAACAACAGAATAGTGCATTTGCTTCTCGGCAATGCCAAATAATCATCAGGAGAGATGCTTCGGTATCTCTTTTTTGTCTTGCCGCATGAAATTTCGCATTTTTCTTGGAGCTCACGCGAAAAAGCTGTAATTTTGCGGCGAATTTATAGAGCACTCCAGCGGGAGCACACCTAAGCATTTCTTACTCAAACTTATAACCAAATTTACAATGAAACAAATTTTACACAAGCTCAACAGCTTGAGGCTGTTGATGTTGCTCGCACTACTCGGAGGAGTGAGTGCAGGGGCGTGGGCTACAAGTTATATTTCCTATAACGGAACCACGCAGGATTCTAACACCACCATTTCTTCGTCGAATGTATCTTCTGGATCCGCTGGTAAAATCTCATGGACTGGCACCAGTTGTTCATACAGCAGTAACAGAGTAAACATAGCTGCCAACGGTAGTATTACATTTACAGCTACTACTGGATATCAGATTACAAAAATTGTTATTACTTCGGGTAGTTCAAGTGATTATTATGGAACTTGGACAAGCACCCCTTCCGTAACCCCTTCTTCATCATCAGGAACAACCACTTTTGATGGGCTAAGCGCCTCGTCTGTAACAGTTAAAACAAGTACGGCATTTAGATGTACAAGTGCTAGTTCTATAAAAGTTTATTATGCGACAGCGCCCTCCAAAACTACCACAACACTCGTCATAAGTAGTACGAATCTCAATGATGGCAATTTGGCTTTGACCGTTCCAAATGGTTCTACCGAAACTCTCACAGCTACGGTGACACCTTCTGGTGCATCCGCACTCGATAATCCTACAATTACTTGGACATCTAGCGATGCAACTATTGCGTCAGTTTCTTCTACAGGTGTAGTTACCCCATTAAAGGAAGGCTCTACAACCATCACCGCCTCATACGCTGGAGATGCAACCTATGATAAATCGAGTAACACATGTTTGGTAACGGTTTCCGATGCCCGCACTGCTGTCAATCTCTCTACTTTCACAGCTACAAATACAACCCTTATTGCAGGTGGCACCCCCAGTTCAACAGCTACAAGTGTTACCAACGACCAAGTTGGCTGGACAGCTGCTTATACCTATTCTTCAAGTAATGATGCTGTTGCCACCGTTAATGCTTCTGGTGTGATTACAGCTGTCGCCAAGGGAACAGCCATCATTACCTGCTCACTGAATGTAGATGCAGAAGATGAGGATTATAAGACAGGCACGACAGCCAGCAAGACCATAGAAATCACCGTCAACAACCCATCGCATACCGTCACGTTCTCCAGCAATGGCAGCACCTATGGTGAACCTGCGGAAGTAGAGGAAGGAGAAAGCATCACACTGCCCGCTGTCAATCCCTCTGTTGATGGCAAATCCTTCCGTGGCTGGGTGACTACTCAGATAGCAGGAACCACAAACACCACTCCCGACTTCGTCTCTTCACCTGTCATGGGAACTGCCGATGTGACGTATTATGCCGTGTTCGCAGATGTCGTGGCGGGTGTTGAAGTAGCGAAATCTACTGAAATCACGCCCTCTACAAATGGTGTACCGACCAGCTATGGTACGGCAAATACCTTCGCTGAAAAAACTTTAGACGGCTTCAAGTACAAGATACAACAGATGTATAAGAACGGAGAAAAACTTCAGTGGCGTGCATCTGGTAATGATAATGGTACTGGAATAATGTACAATACGGATGCTATCTCCAAGATTCAAAGCATTGTTATTACCTATGACGCAAGTGACTCAAACAAAAACTTTACCGTAAAGGTGGGGGCATCAGAGAATCCAACTTCTGGAACCTCTATTACTCCGTCTTCTTCCAGTAATGTATATACCTTCAATTGTTCTGCTGGTACATATAACTACTTTGTCCTGACTAACGGTACAGGAGCAGGTTACCTAACTTCAATCGTCATCAACTATAAGACAGTTTCTCCTGATACCTACGAGAATTATTGTACAACCGTCAGCAACCTCCCCTTGGCTGTTGTCACCCTCTCCACCGATGCCATTGAAATGACTTGGGGCGAGACAGGAAAGACGCTGACAGCAACGGCTACTGTGAATGAAGAAGAACTTGACGAAACCATTACTTACACGTCCTCTTCTGCCAACCTCACCATCAATTCATCCACAGGTGCCATCACTTGTAACATTCCTGGTGATTACACCATCACTGCATCTGTTGCAGCTACTGCGGAGCATCAGGCAGGTCAAGCTGTTTGCAATGTTACGGTCACCAAGAAAGACATCGATCTCAGCTTTGTCAATGCCGAAGTCGTAAAGATGGACGAAGACTTGGAATACACTCAAACAGCAACAGCATCACCTGTAGCCTATGATGGCTCTATCACCTATGCTATAACAAGCAGTTCCAGCGAAGATGCAGAAATCGATGAAAACACAGGCGAACTTACATTCATCAACACTGGCGTCATCGAAGTGACAGCCACGGCCGCTGCTACAAGCCTCTATAATAGCAATACAGCAACCTATACACTCTATGTGAAGACCACCCCAACGATTGCTGTCTCTAACCAGAGCGTAGCTTATGGCAGTACATTCACAGTCGATGACAGCATGATTGAAGGTGGTGACATCACCGTGACACCGACCTCCACCGCCATTGCTACCGCTGACGGTCTTGTTCTGACTCCCGTTGCTGTAGGTTCCACCGCTATCACTATCAGCACAGCAGCTTCTGATACCTATATCGCGGGTGAAGCGAGCTTTACGCTGACGGTTACGGCTCCCTCAGGCGTTACGACCAATACAGCCACCGAAACTATTTTCTATGAAAGTTTCAATAGTAGCACAGGCTCAATAGAATCTGCTTGGGGTAATACTTCTGGAAGCGGGACTGCAACGGCAGATAATGAGGGCTGGGATTTTGGATCTAGCAAAGGAGGTGCAGGCAGCTCCATTAAATTAGGTTCTAGCAGCACTGCAGGAACAGCTAAAACGCCTTCTATCTCGGTTACTTCTGGCACAGCTTACACCCTTACATTCAAAGCAGCACCATGGGGTACAGAATCGGCAACAATGTCTTTGGCTGTTACCGGAGGAAGTGCAAAAGGGCTCTCGACATCGAATATGACAACTAAAACATGGAATGACTTATCAGCAACTATAACCGCTTCGTCTTCCACAATGTCTATTACATTTAATGCTTCTCAAAAACGTTTCTTCCTCGACGAAGTCCGTATTACAGCCCCTCTCACCACCACCTCCGTCACCACTACTGGCGGCCTCGCCACCTACTGCTATCAGTATCCGCTCGACCTTGATGGCATTGAGGGTGCAAAGGCATATAAGGTGAAGAGTGTGGATGTGGAGAACAGTAAGGTGAAGATGGAGCAAATCACGGGAACCATCAAGGGTGGCGTGCCCTTCATCCTGAAGAGCGATGGCGACGATGCCACCTTCACGATTCCTCTCGCTGACGAGTCAGAGACAGTTCCTGCAAGCAATGCCCTCGTAGGTACGCTGGCTCCCACCTTCGTGGCTCAGACCTCTGGCGACTACACCAACTTCGCTTACAGCAAGTCGAACGAGTGCTTCGTGAAGCTGGCTGACGCTGGCAACACCGTGCCCGCCAACCGCGCATACCTGCCCATCAACCTCGGCAGCGGCAGCGGCGTCAAGGCCTTCACACTCTTCTTCGATGACACCGCAACAGGCATCACCGAGACACGCACTATAAAAGAGGCTGAAGCCATCTACAACCTCGCCGGTCAACGCATGAGCAAGATGCAAAAGGGCATCAATATCGTGAACGGCCGTAAAGTGCTTGTGCAGTAATAACGAATTCGTGAAAAAATTTATGAGATAATTTATGGTTAATTTGTGTAAGAAAGAGACACAATAAGAATAATTGTAGATTCCCTTACACGAATTACCATAAATTCATCCACGAATGAATCATAAATTATATAATGTATCTGACAACAATGAATAAGAAAGCATATATCACTCCCGCACTGTTCACCATGACCATAACTCAGTGCCTCCCTATCGCTGCCAGCACCGAAGTAGGATTTGATTCTAGCAAGACCATCACAGATAACAGTGACATTGGCACCAAGGAATATCAGGACTGGAACATCTGGGAATAAACTGATGGTTGAAACTTACGCACTATGAGTAAGCCCAAGAATGACGATCCGGTCATGACCCCGGAACAGATAAAAGAGACCCTTCGCATCATGTTCCCTGATCCCGACGACGAAGAGTCCTGTCTTGACAATTACGACGAATAAGTTCTCTCTAACACCCGCGCCCCGCAGCTCTGAAGTGAGCCTGCGGGGCGCGAAGGATGTCAAATAAGCGTATTTTCATATATCTAGTGTGCTATATTCCCTCTAAAAACACAAAAAACAACTGAAATGAGCAATTTTCTTTCTCCTTTTAAGTTGTTTAAAAGAAAAAGTTGTAAGTTTGCACCGTCTTATCAACAGATACAGCTTGTATGAATTTTAAATTTGGGAAAGAAACACAAGAGGCTCTTGCAGCTTCTACGGGTATGTCATATGGCTCGCTTGTGAGTGAGCCTGTCGGTTCACATACCTTCTCAAACACCCCAGGCTTGTTCTCACTGAGCAAAAGGCATCAGCGGCTTATTAAGCCACGCGGCACCGTTTATCTCTTTTCTGGGAGAAAGATGTCGTTGAGGTCTGTGTGCAAAAACGTTTTCGACTAAGAAGTTTCTATGGACGAACGTTTAAGACCTCTCTTTGATAAGTACAACCGTCAACTAAAGCCATTGGTCGCTAAAATCGAAGGCCGTTACGAAAAATTCGAAACTCCTTTGTTAGTGAACCTAATGTCCTTCTGGGAAACCATCGTTCAGCTTCATCTTGCAGGAAAAGAGCATGAAATTGACACTCTGTTGAAACAAGCAGACCAGAAGTTGAACGAGAGTATCTCACAAAGTTATGTTTACATGATTAGTGGCTACAAGGATGATGTCAAGGACTTTGAAAAACATACATCTAAGCAAGCGCGACGTTCGTTTAAGAATGGGCTATTCCTCGGCGAATACAAGAAACTGAAGAAAGAGGCAAACGACAATATCAGGCTCACAAAAAAGACTCGTCATCGCAGATGGAATCTGAGCTATAGCTATCCCGACTTCTCCAAGTCTTATAATAGCAATGAGAAAGCCTATCATGCTTATCGGGAAATCTCAACTATGATTAGCGACCAAAATACCGCTGCTATCTTGTATCGTTCAGAAAGAATGTCAACTGTGTGGAGCTTGCTTGGCTGGGTGGTTAGTATTGGCATCTCAGTTTTAGCTGGATTATACGTGAAACCCTTCATTGACATAATTACGCGATGGATAGAGAACTGAAAGATCTTGTCTCTTCTTATTGCGACCCGATTTTGCCAATGTTGCATGATATTAAGCGTCGGAATAAGAATAAGATTCCCGATAATTGCCTTAACGAGATAAGAGCTATCGTGGATCATATTGCACGCTGCTATCGTACCGATGATCCCGTGCGCATAGAAAAGGAAATGGGCAAGGCTGAAGGACATATGCAACGGCTGGCTTTCGACTGTTTTAAACAGTTGAACATTTTTCTACACGATGGGTTGGAGAGTAAGATAAAATGGTTCTTTAGTCCATATTGGCTTCATATTGACGGCGGAGAATTTTGGAAAAAGTTCTATAATGACCGCCAAATGATTATTAAGACAATCGTATTAGCTAAGGAAAATGAATCTCTTGACGCTGATCTGGCCATGAGCTATTACGCACAAGTGTATGAGGGCTATTTCCGTATTGAAAAATTGCTCAATACACATAAGCTACAATTGTGTTGGTCTTTAGTCGTGAGGTTGTATTATTTGATGTCTCACTTTACAAACTGGTTCTTGATAACAGCTGTGCTAGCACTCATATCAGCTATTATAAGCTATTTTATATCTTAAAGTGCAGAGTATCGAACAACATACTGCGATGTATCGATCTGCGCAGTGCATTGTTGTGAGGCCTATTTCTTGCGGAGGATGGTGAGGCCGTCGCGAAGGGGGAGGATGACTTTCTCGACGCGGGGGTCAGCGGCGACGAGGTCATTGAAAGCCATGATCCCCTGGAGTTGTGATGATTTGGCGTTCGTTTCGCTGCGCGAAACGAACGCCAAATCATCACACACTTGCCCGCCCCAAAGGGTGTTGTCGGCGAGGATGTAGCCGCCGGGGCGGACGTGGGGGAAGACGGCGTTGTAGTAATCGAGGTAATGGCGCTTGTCAGCGTCGATGAAGACCATATCGAAGACATCTTGCAGGCATGCCTGCAAGATGTCTTCGATATGCAAGGTGACGCGGTCGGCCCAGGGGGAGTTCTCAATCCAGGGGCGCGTGAAATCCTCCTGCTCGTCGTTGATCTCGTAGGTGTGGAGCATGGCGCCGGGCTCGAGGGCGCTGGCCATCGCGAGAGCGCTATAGCCGGTGAAGGTGCCGATCTCGAGGACGAGGCGCGGACGGATCATCTGCACCAGCATCCGCAGCACCTGTCCCTGCAGGTGGCCGCTGGCCATGCGGGGGTAGTTGAGGTGGAGGTGGGTGGCGCGCCAGAGAGCGTGGAGGTAGGGGTGCTCCGGCGAGGAGTGGGACTCAATATATTCTTGCATTGAAAAAATTAGCTTTTCAATGCGAGAATACCCTCAAGCGCCAGACGGTAGCTGTCGAGACCGAAGCCACAGATGACGCCGCGGCAGGCAGCACTGATGAAGCTGTGGTGACGGAACTCCTCGCGCTGGTGGACATTGGAGATATGCACCTCGATGGCGGGGGCAGGTACAGCGCGCAGGGCGTCGTGGAGAGCCACGCTGGTGTGGGTGTAGGCACCGGCGTTGAGGATGATGCCGTCGGCGGTGAAGCCGACTTCATGGATCTTGTCGATGAGGTCGCCCTCGTGGTTGCTCTGGTAGTAGGTGAGCTCCACGTCGGGGTACCGCGCCTGCAGTTCGCGGAAATAGTCTTCGAAGCCGCGCGCGCCGTAGATGCCGGGCTCGCGGCGGCCGAGGAGGTTGAGGTTGGGGCCGTTGAGGATGAGGATTTTCATAGGGCTTATGGGGCAACTAAACTTTCCTGTTCACGACATAGTCGATGTAGCGGGTGAGGGCTTCGGCGACGTCGCGGTCGCGAAGGTCGGCGAGGAGGGCGACGGCCTCGTGGCGGATGCGGAGCATCTCGCCCTCGGCGTATGGCACGCCGCCGTGGGTGAGGGTATAATCGACGAGTTCCTGCATCTCAAGCTTGGAGGCTTCGTGAGTGCGCACCTTCAGGGCGAGGCGGCGGATGTAGGCATCGGCGCCGTCGAGGACATGGAGCACGGGCAGCGTGAGCTTGCCTTCGGTGAGGTCGTTGCCCTTGGGCTTACCCACGTTGAGGGTCTCGTCGAGGTCGAAGAGGTCGTCGCGCATCTGGAAGCAGAGGCCCGTGAGGTGCCCGAAGCGTTCGAGGCGCTCGGTAGTGGCCTCGTCGGCGCCGCCAAGACGAGCGCCGAGGCGTGCGCAGGTGGCAAAGAGCGCTGCCGTCTTCTTGCTGATGACCTCATAGTAGGCATCCTCGCTGAAGGTGGTCAGCTGCGTGTTGTTAAGCTGTAGGAGCTCGCCGTCGGCGAGCGTCTGTCCGAGCCATGCGATGCGCTCGACGGCTTCGAGGGAATGTGTGAGGGCGATAGCCTTGAGGGCCGTGGAGGTGATGAAGTCACCCATGAGCACGGCGGCCTTGTTGTCGAAGAGCGCGTTCACGGAGCGCTGCCCGCGACGCATATCGCTCTCATCGACGACATCGTCGTGGACGAGGCTGGCGGTGTGCAGCATCTCCAGTCCTGCGGCAGCGTGCATCACGGCATCGTTGATCTCTCCGCCTTCGCGGGCGCAGAGGAGCACGAGGGTGGGCCGCATCATCTTGCCCAGCTTGCGGGTGAGATGCGCGAGGGCTGCCGCCAGCAGTGGGTTGTCGGAGTGGAGGTGCTGACGGAACAGAGCGGTGTAGCGTTCGAGCTCTGCTGCGATGGGTTGTTGTATAATTTCAAGCATTTCGGGCGCAAAGATATGATAAATTTGTGAATCTGCGACGCAGATTCACAAATTTATCATATCTTTGCAGCATGAAACTGTTCTTACTCGACGCCTACGCGCTCATCTACCGTGCCTACTACGGCTTTATCAAGAACCCTCGCATCAACAGCAAGGGTGAAAACGTCTCTGCCATCTTCGGTTTCTTCAACACGCTGGAGGAGGTGCTCCGCAAGGAGTCGCCGACGCATCTCGGCGTAGCCTTCGACCCCCACGGCGGCACGTTCCGCCACAAGGCCTACCCGCCCTATAAGGCACAGCGCGAGGAGACACCGGAGGGCATCCGCTTCGGCGTACCGATCATCAAGGAGCTCCTCCAGGCCTACCGCATCCCCATCCTGGAGGTGGCGGGCTACGAGGCCGACGATGTCATCGGCACCCTCGCCGCACAGGCCGAGGCGCAGGGAATCACGACCTATATGATGACGCCCGACAAGGACTACGGGCAGTTGGTGTCGCCGCACGTGAGTATGTTCAAACCGCGCTCCATGGGTCCCGGCTTTGACATCCTCGGTCCCGAAGAGGTATGCAAGAAATGGGGCATCGAGCGCCCCGCGCAGGTGGTAGATATCCTGGGACTGATGGGCGATGCCTCGGACAACATCCCTGGCTGTCCTGGTGTCGGTGAGAAGACGGCGATGACGCTCATCCAGCAGTTCGGCAGCATCGAGGGTCTCCTCGCCCACACCGACCAACTCAAGGGCAAGCAGCGCGAGAAGGTGGAGATGAACCGCGAGCAGATTGAGCTCTCACGCTGGCTCGCGCAGATCGTCACCGACGTGCCCATCACCCTGGACATGGACGCCCTCGCCGTCAGCGAGCCCGACCGCGAGACGCTCGTCCGCCGATTCGAGGAGCTGGAGATGCGGAGCTTTGTGGAAAGGTTCGCACAGGCCCAGTCCCAACCCCAGACTCTCCCCCCGCCCTCCAGCCTCACCCCTAACCCCTCTCCAAAGGGCGAGGGGAACTTTAGGAGGGAGCGGTCACCTAAGGCTGCTGAGGGACAGCTGGATCTCTTCGGGGAGCCAGTTGGGGAGGAAAGGACGACTGGGGAGCCTAAGAAGTCTATAGAAGCTATGGTATCTATAGAATCTATAGAGACTATAGCCAACTACCAGCTCATCGACACCCCCGCCTCGCGCGCGAACCTTATTAATATATTGCTGGCGGCGAAGGAGGTGTCGGTGGATACCGAGACAACTTCGACGGAGGCCATTGATGCGGAGCTGGTGGGACTGAGCTTCGCTGTCAAGGAAGGCGAGGGCTACTACGTGCCCATCCCCGCCGACCGCGCTGCGGCGCAGGCCATCGTGGAGGAGTTCCGCTGCATCTACGAGGATGAGAAAATCCTGAAGGTGGGCCAGAACCTGAAGTACGACCTGATGGTGCTCGCCGGCTACGGCATCGAGCTGCGCGGTCCGATGTTCGACACGATGATTGCGCACTACGTCCTGCAACCCGAGATGCACCACGGCATGGACTACCTCGCCGAGGTCTATCTCCACTACAAGACCATCCACATCGACGAGCTCATCGGCCCGAAGGAGCGCGGCAAGGTGCAGAAGTCGATGCGCGACGTACCGCCCGCCGAGGTGTGCCCCTACGCCGCCGAGGATGCCGACATCACCCTGCGCCTGAAGAACATCTTCCTGCCGATGCTACAGGCAGAAGGCTCCTGGGAGCTCTTCCGCGACATCGAGATGCCGCTAATGCCCGTGCTCGCCGCGATAGAGCTCACGGGCGTGCGCATCAACACCGAGGCGCTACAGCAGGTGGGCGAACAGCACACACGCGAGATGCTGGACATCGAACGCGAGATCTATGCGCTCGCGGGCGAGGAGTTCAACATCCAGTCGCCGCGCCAGGTGGGACAGCTCCTCTTCGAGAAACTGCAACTCGACCCGAAAGCCAAGAAGACGCGCACGGGACAGTACGTCACCAGCGAGGAGGTGCTGGAGCGCCTGCGCACGAAGCACCCCATCGTGGAGCGCATCCTGGCCTACCGCGGCAAGCGCAAGCTCTTAGGCACCTATATCGAGGCGCTGCCCAAGCTCATCAATCCCCGCACGGGCCATATCCACACCTCTTTCAACCAGACGATCACCGCCACGGGACGCCTCTCCAGCTCCAACCCGAACCTGCAGAACATCCCCGTGCGGTCGGCCGACGGCAAGGAGATCCGTAAGGTGTTCATCCCCGAGGAGGGGCAGCTCTTCTTCTCGGCCGATTACTCACAGATCGAGCTCCGCATCATGGCACACCTCAGCGGCGACGAGGGCCTCATCGAGGACTTCCGCCTCGGCCATGACATTCACGCCGCCACTGCCGCCAAGATCTTCCATAAGGGTATCGAAGAGGTGACGCGCGAGGAGCGCAGCCGCGCCAAGACCGCCAACTTCGGCATCATCTACGGCATCACCGCCTTCGGCCTCACCGAGCGCTTAGGCATCAGCCGCAGCGAGGCGAAGGAGCTCATCGACAACTACTTCCTGACCTATCCGCGCGTGCACGCCTACATGCAGGAGAGCATCGACCACGCCCGCCAGAAGGGCTACACCGAGACCGTCTGCCACCGGCGCTGCTACCTGCGCGACATCAACTCCGCCAACGCCACCGTGCGCGGCTTCGCCGAGCGCAACGCCATCAACGCCCCCATCCAGGGGTCGGCGGCTGACATCATCAAGATTGCAATGATCCACATCTTCCGCCGCTTCCGCGAGGAAGGGCTACGCTCGAAGATGATCCTGCAGGTGCACGACGAACTCAACTTCACCGTGCTCCCCGAAGAGCGGGAGCGCGTGGAGTCCATCGTGATCAGTGAGATGCAGGCGGCCTTCGCGATGCTCGTGCCGCTTGTAGCCGACTCCGGCTGGGGCGAGAACTGGCTCGAGGCACATTAAGCCCCGGGAACCGGCACGGCTCCTTACGCCTCGCCTTTCCAGAGACGATAGGGGTACTGGCGCAGGTGAGCGTTGTAGTAGCGGCGGTCCCCCGTCACCTCGTCGCCGAGGAAGTCGGGACGCTGGAAGGGCTCGTCGGGCGCCGACAGCTCCACCTCGGCCATCACCAGGCCTTCGTTGTCGCCAAAGAACTCATCGACCTCGAAGACATGGCCGTCGGCCATCCGCACCAGCCACCGTTCCTTCTGCACCATACCCGGCTCGCAGAGCTGCATCAGCTCGCGGGCGTCGGCCATCGCCACCTCGGTCTCGAACTCGTAGCGGCTGAGACCGCCGTCGCGGCTCGGCCCTTTGATGGTCAGATAGCCGCGGTCGCCACGGATGCGCACGCGCACCGTGTGTCCCTTGCCCGACGAGATATAACCTTGCTCTATGCGCGTGTGCTCGTAGGCCAGCGCCTTGAAGCTGTCATCGCGGACACGGAACTTACGTTCTATCTCCTGTGCCATCAGGCGTACATCAACAGGTATCCGAAGAAGATGACGAGGAAGAAGACCAGAAGGCCTCCGATGATCCAGTTGATGACGCGCTTTGCCTGGCGCTCTTCGCGTGCGGCTTTCTTCGCGGCACGCATTTCTTTCTTTGCTTTACTCATTATTTTTAAATTTTTGATAAGGCTTCTAAGGCGGCTGGGGGAAGCTATGCTTCCTCGCCGCCAAATTCCATGAGGTAGGCTTTGATGAAGGCATCAATCTTGCCGTCCATGACGCCGCCGACGTCCGAGGTCTGGTAGCCAGTGCGGTGGTCCTTGACGCGGCGGTCGTCGAAGACATAGGAGCGGATCTGTGAACCCCACTCGATCTTCTTCTTGCCGGCTTCCACCTTCGCCTGCTCCGCCATGCGGTGCTTCAGCTCCTTGTCATAGAGCATGGAACGCAAGAGGCGCAGGGCATTCTCCTTGTTCTTGGGCTGGTCGCGCGTCTCGGTGTTCTCGATGAGGATCTCCTCCTCCTCACCCGTGTAGGGGTCTTTATATTGGTAGCGCAGGCGCACGCCCGACTCCACCTTGTTCACGTTCTGACCACCGGCGCCGCTGCTGCGGAAGGTGTCCCACGAGATGCGGGCCTGCTCGATGTTCACCTCGATGGTGTCATCGACGAGGGGCGTCACGAAGACCGACGCGAACGACGTCATGCGCTTGCCCTGCGCGTTGTAGGGCGACACGCGCACCAGACGGTGCACGCCGTTCTCACCCTTGAGGTAGCCGTAGGCATCCTCGCCCATGATCTCCAGGGTGCAAGACTTGATACCAGCATCGTCGGCCTCTAAGAGGTTGCTGACGACGCACTTGTAGCCGCTCTGCTCCGCCCATCGCATATACATACGCATGAGCATCTGAGCCCAGTCCTGTGCCTCGGTGCCTCCGGCTCCGGAGTTGATTTTCAGGACGGCGTCCATCGCATCCTCCTCACGGCGGAGCATATTGCGGAGCTCCAGATTCTCGATGGCATCCTTGGTTCTGGCGTAGATGTCATCCACCTCCTGCTCGGTGACGAGTTCCTCCTTATAGAAGTCGAAGGCCGTGGCGAGCTCGTCGGCCAGTGTGCGCACCTCGGCGTAGCCCTTGATCCATTTCTCCAGGCCCTTGACCTTTTTCATCTGTTCCTCAGCGCGCTTGGCATCCTCCCAGAAGTCGGGGGCCTGCGTGCGCAGCTGTTCTTCCTCATACTCCATCTGCTTGCGGGGTATGTCGAGGTACTTATTGAGCGCTTCGACGCGCTCCTGTGTTTCTTTCAGTTGTTCTGCTGTAATCATTCTGCATACATCTTATCGATGAGGACTTTGTAGTTCTTGGCGATGACCGGTCGCTTGATCTTCAGGGTGTTCGTGAGCTCACCGCGTTCCAAGGAGAAGGGAGCGGGCAGGAGCGTGATGCGCTTGACCTGCTCATAGTGTGCGAACTCCTGCTGGAGCGTCTCGATGCGGTCGAGCACCATCTTCGTGACGAGCGGGTTGCTGCACAGCTCCTCGCGGGAGTTGAAGGCCACGGCATTGTCGCGTGCCCACTGCTCCAACAGTTTGTAGTCGGGGATCACGAGAGCCGAGACGAACTTACGCTCGTCGGCGATGATGGCGATCTCGTCGATGTAGCGATCCACCACGAACTTCGACTCCAGCGCCTGCGGCGAGATATACTTGCCGTTGCTGGTCTTGAAGAGGTCTTTGATGCGATCCGTCAGATAGAGCTCACCGTTCTTAAGGTAGCCGCTGTCCCCCGTATGGAACCATCCGTCGGCATCGATGGCCTGCGCCGTAATCTCCGCCTTGCGGTAGTAGCCCTTGGTGATGGTGTCACCCTTCAGCAGGATCTCATTGTTCTCGCCGAAGCTGATCTCGATGCCGTCCAGCACACGCCCCACGGAGCCCACGCTCACGGGCGAGTCGTGCCAGTCACAGGAGACGGTGGCCGTCGTCTCGGTGAGGCCGTAGCCCGCCGTCATGTTGATGCCGCAGGAGTGCACGAACTCCTCCACCTCGCGTGGGATGGCAGCGCCGGCGGTGGGGAAGAAATGCGCGTTCTCCAAGCCGAGCGTCTTCTTCAGCAGCGAGATGATGGTCTTCTCGTAAAACAGATAGCGGAGCTTCAGCGGGAGAGGCGCGATGAGGCCCCGCATCTTGTAATCCACGTTGTAGCGCTTGCCCACGGCCAGCGCGTCGAGCATCAGCTTGCGCTGCATCGCGCTGCTGGACGCAATCTTCTCCTGCACGCCGGAATAGACCTTCTCCCAGAAGCGGGGCACGGCGGCCATACAGGTGGGGTGCACCTCGCGCAGCGTCATCTGGATGTCCTGCGGACGCAGGTTGATGGCCAGCTGTGCGCCACGGCTCAGACACCAGTAGCTCCAGGCGCGCTCAAAGACATGCGTGAAGGGCAGGAAGCACATGATGACATCCTGGTCGGAGAGGTGCATCACATGGTCATTGGCAGGGATGGCGGCAGCGTACATCCGGTAAGTCAGCATGACGCCCTTGGAGACACCCGTCGTGCCACTCGTGTAAAGAATATTGGCCACGTCATCCGGCTGCACGGCAGCTGCGCGCCGCGCCGCCTCCTCGGCAAAGGGATAGCCGGCACCCAGCCGCAGGAACTCGTCGAAGTAGAGCGAAATCTGATCCTGCGGGTTCTTCTCGACGGTGCGGTCGAAGATGACGAGGCGCTCCAGCGTCGGACACATCTTCAGGACGCGGAAGGCGGTGTCGTACTGGTACTGCTCGCCGACGAAGACGAAGCGGATGGAGGCGTCGTTGATCATGTACTGGATCTGCGCCTCGCTGCTCGTGGCATAGAAGGGGATGCTGACGGTGCGGATGCCGTAGGCGCCGAAATCCACGCAGAGGCTCTCGGGCTTGTTCTGCGAGAAGACGGCGATGTTCTCCTGCTCGCCGACGCCCAGCTTCAGCAACGCATTACTCACCAGCGCCACGCGCTTTGAAAATTCATTCCATGAGATGGTCTTCCAGACAGCCGTGGAATAGTCACGGTAACTCAGCGCCGTGCGCTCGCCATAGACCTTGGCCTGCTCGTGAATGAGCACGGAAAGAGGAGACTTGTTCAGCATAGTTCTTCGGTTTTAGTGCGACAAAGGTAGTTATAATTTACGATTTAAGGTTTACAAAATACAATTTATCTTCCTTTTTGTACCGTTTTTTATCGGAAAGCACTATCTTTGCGCCCAAAAAGGAAACGCAATCATGCCCGACACCGAACTCCTGACCGCCGAGGCGCTGGATTTGCTGCAACGCCTCATCGCCACGCCGCGCACCAGCCGCAACGAAACGGCAGCGGCCGACATTCTCGCCCATTTCATCGGGACGAAGCAGCGCGACGCCCAGCACCGCGAGCGCTTCACCCTCCAGCGCGAGGCCAACAACATCTGGTGCATCGCCGCCGGCTACGATGCCGCACGCCCCACGCTGCTGCTGAACGCGCACATCGACACGGTGAAACCCGTGGCCGCCTGGCAGCGCGACCCGTTCACGCCCGTCCTTGAGGGCGACCGCCTCTACGGCCTCGGCAGCAACGACGACGGCGCTTCGCTCGTGAGTCTCTGGCAGACCTTCCACGTCCTATGCGCGCGCCCGCAATCCTATAATCTCATCTTCCTGGCCTCCGCCGAGGAGGAGGTGTCGGGGCACGACGGCATCGAGCGCGCCATCCCCCTGCTGCCCCACATCGACGTGGCACTCGTGGGAGAACCCACGGGGATGCAGCCCGCCATCGCCGAGAAAGGGCTGATGGTGCTCGACGTCACGGCCTGCGGCAAGGCAGGCCATGCCGCCCGCGAGGAGGGCATCAACGCCATCTACCGCGCCCTGCCCGACATCGAGTGGTTCCGCAGCTACCGCTTCCCGCAGGAGTCGTCGCTGCTGGGACCCGTGAAGATGAGCGTCACCGTCATTCAGGCCGGCACCCAGCACAACGTCGTGCCCGACCGCTGCACCTTCACGGTGGATGTGCGGTCCAACGAATGTTACTCCAACGAGACCCTCTACGAGGAGATATGCCGCCACGTGCATAGCGACGTGCAGGCACGCTCCTTCCGCCTGAACTCCTCGCACATCGACCGCGAGCACCCGCTCGTGCAGCGCGCCATCGCCCTGGGCCCCGCCCCCGACGGGAGGCCCCGCACGCCCTTCGGCTCCCCCACCCTCTCCGACCAGAGCCTCATGCCGTGGCCATCGCTGAAGATGGGACCCGGCGACAGCGCACGCAGCCACACGGCCGACGAATACATCCGTCCGCAGGAGATCGAGGGAGCCATCCGCGACTACCTCACGATGCTCGACGGCCTGCAACTGCACGGAAAGATGAACTTTTAGGCGACAATCCATCTGTATTCAAAGAAAAGGTTGTACATTTGCGGCAAAATTACATCACCATACATGAAAAAGGTTTATTTAATGGCAGCTATCCTGTGGGCTGCAACGACAATGATGGCACAGACCACAAAGAAAAGTTTCACGCTTGACGACCTGATGCCGGGCGGCTCCACCTACTGGAACCTGCAGCCGAAGTATATGTTCTCCACCTGGTGGGGTGAGGTGCCCGTGGAGTTGACGGTGGACGAGGCGAAGACGCTGTTCACGGCCGAGGACCTGAACGCCATCCTGGGCGAGAAGATCGTTCGCTCGTGCACGAACCTCACCTTCCCCTATGCCGACCGCCCCATCGTAAAGGTGCAGACGCCTAAAGAAATCATCCTGGTGGACTTCAAGCAGAAGAGCGTCGTGTGGCGCGGAGCCATCCAGCAGGGCGCCAGCGCGCTCGCCTGGAGCCCCGAGAGCCGCGCCCTGGCCTACTGCATCGGCAGCAACGTCTTCGTGCAGACGGCCGACGGCGAACGGCGCCAGCTGACCACCGACGGCAACGATGACATCGTCTATGGCCACAGCGTCAGCCGCGATGAATTCGGCATCTCCAAGGGTCTCTTCTGGAGCCCCGACGGCCAGCGTCTGGCCTTCTACAAGAAGGACCAGAGCCGCATCCCCAGCTACCCGCAGGTAGATATCACGCAGCGCATCGCCACGACCTACGTCGATAAGTACCCGATGGCGGGCGAGGAGTCGGAGGACGTCAGCGTGGCCGTCTATGATGTGCCGAGCGGCAAGACCGTGTGGCTCCAGAACGACAAGCCGCTCACCGACTACATGACAAACCTCTCCTGGTCGCCCGACGCAGCCAAGCTCTACGTCTTTGAGCTCAACCGCGACCAGAACCACATGCAGCTCTTCGGCTACGACGCCGCCACGGGCGCGAAGGATGCCACGCCCCTCATCGAGGAGAAGCACCCGAAGTACGTGGAACCCCTCCACACGCTCATCTTCCTGCCGTGGGATGCCACGAAGGCCATCATGCAGAGCCGCCGCGACAACTGGAACCACCTCTATCTCATCGACCTCGCCACGACGGTGAAGACCGGCTGGCATGACGCAGAGGGCGGCGGGGAAGTGCTCGACCGCAAGCTGACGCGCCTGCTGACGCCCGGCGACTTCGAGGTGCGCGACTTCCTGGGCTTCAACACAAAGACGAAAAACGCCCTTTTCATCGGCAACGTCACGCATCCACTCCACCAGACCGTCTGGAGCGTGCCCGTCAGCGGCAAAGGTAAGATGCAGCTCCTCTCGGACGGCGAGGGCGTGCACAGCGCCACCCTCAGCGCCAACGGCTCGCAGCTCATCGACACCTACTCATCGCCCACCGTCGCCCGCCGCGTGGAACTCACCGACACCAAGAGCGCCAAGAGGGTGCGATTGCTGGATGCCGAAGACCCGTGGAAGGACTACAACACGCCCGAGATCACGGGCGGCAGCATCAAGGCCGCCGACGGCGTGACCGACCTCTACTACCGCCTCATCAAGCCCGTGGATTTCGACCCGACGAAGAAATACCCCACCGTGGTCTATGTCTATGGCGGCCCCCACGCCCATAACATCCAGGCCTCGCGCGGCTACTACTACCGCGGTTGGGAAATCTACATGGCACAGAAGGGCTACGTCGTCTTCGTGCTCGACAACCGGGGCTCGGAGTACCGGGGTCTGAAGTTCGAGCAGGCCACCTTCCGCCACCTCGGCGACGAGGAAATGCGCGACCAGATGTGCGGCGTGGAGTTCCTGAAGACGCTCCCCTACGTCGATGCCGACCGCCTCGGCGTCCACGGCTGGAGCTTCGGCGGCTTCATGACCACCAACCTGATGTGCACCTACCCCGACGTCTTCAAGGTCGGCGTGGCGGGCGGACCCGTCATCGACTGGCACTACTATGAGGTGATGTACGGCGAACGCTACATGGACCGCCCCGACGAGAACGCCGAGGGCTACGCCTCCAGCTGCCTGCTGCCGAAGGCCAAGAACCTGAAGGGCCGCCTGCAGATCATCCTCGGCTACAACGACCCCACCTGCGTGCCGCAGCACTCCCTCTCCTTCATCCGCGCCTGCATCGACGCCGGCACACAACCCGACCTCTTCCTCTACCCCGGCGACGGACATAACATGTTCGGCACCGACCAGGTCCACCTCCACGAACGCATCACCCGCTACTTCGACGACTACCTGAAGTGAATGGATAATTGAGAATTGAAAAAGGTCAGCCACTTCAACTTTAATCTTTCAACTTTAATTTTTAATCTTTAATCTTTTAATGACCATCCTCCTACTCGGCAGCGGCGGCCGCGAGCACGCCCTCGCCTGGAAAATCGCCCAGTCACCCAAAGTATCGCACCTCTACATCGCCCCCGGCAACGCCGGCACCCGCGAGGTTGGAGAGAACATCGCCTTGAAGGCCAACGACTTCGAGGGCATCCGCCGCTTCGTGCTCGACAAGGGCATCGACATGGTCGTCGTGGGTCCCGAGGACCCGCTCGTGAACGGCATCTACGACTTCTTCCGCGATGATGCCGACCTCTGCCGCATCCCCGTCATCGGTCCCTCGCGCGCCGGTGCACAGCTGGAAGGCTCCAAGGACTTCGCGAAAGCCTTCATGCAGCGCCACGGCATCCCCACCGCCGCCTACCGCACCTTCACCGCAGAGAGCGTGGAGGAGGGCTTAGCCTTTCTCAAAACCCTCCAGGCCCCCTACGTTCTGAAGGCCGATGGTCTCTGCGCCGGCAAGGGCGTTCTCATCCTCCCCACCTTGGAGGAAGCTGAAAGCACCCTGAAAGATATGCTGGGCGTGGCAGCAGCCAATGTGTCCCCCTCGGAGGGCGACAGGGGGGCTTCCCCCATGTTCGGCCAGGCCTCCGCGCGCGTCGTCATCGAGGAGTTCCTGAGCGGCATCGAGTGCTCCGTCTTCGTGCTCACCGACGGCTGCCACTACCAGATCCTGCCCGAGGCGAAGGACTACAAGCGCATCGGCGAGGGCGACACCGGCCTGAACACCGGCGGCATGGGCAGCGTCTCGCCCGTACCGTTTGCCGACGCCGCCTGGATGCAGAAGGTCGAGGAGCGCATCATCCGTCCGACCGTGGAAGGGCTCGCCGCTGAGAGCCTCGACTACAAAGGCTTCATCTTCTTCGGACTCATCAACTGCGGTGGCGACCCGAAGGTCATCGAGTACAACTGCCGCATGGGCGACCCCGAGACCGAGACCGTCATGCTCCGCCTCAAGAGCGACCTCGTGGAGCTCCTCGAGGGCGTGGCCGCCGGCGACCTCGACCGCCGCGAGGTGGTATTCGACGAGCGCGCCGCCGTCTGCGTGATGCTCGTCAGCGGCGGCTACCCCGGCAGCTACCAGAAAGGCTTCCCCATCACCGGCATCGACGCCGTCGAGGGCAGCGTGGTCTTCCACGCCGGCACCGCCCTGGATGCCGACGGCCGCGTCGTCACCGCCGGTGGCCGCGTCATCGCCGTCTCGTCCTACGGCAAGGACAAAGCCGAGGCACTCGCCAAGAGCTTCGCCGAGGCCCAGAAGATCCGGTTCGAGGGCAAGTACTTCCGTCGCGACATAGGACAAGACCTATGACCCGCCGTCTCCAGAACAAGATTGCCGAGAGTTCGGCGACGCTGCCCGTGGCATGCGTCGTCGCCACCCTCCTGTGGTGGCTCCCCCTGGGAGCCGTCGCCACGGGCGGCCGTCTTGAGCTCTGGACACCGGAGACCTGGAGCCTCCTGCTGGGATGGATAGTGTGCGCGCTGACGACCTACGTCGTTCTGGAGACCGTAGCGCAGAACGCCCTTCTGCGCATCCGCTCCCGCATGATTTCCACCCTCTACCTGCTGATGATGGCCGCGTGCAGCTTCCTGCATCCCCTCTCTAACGGGCTCCTCTGCCAGCTCTGCCTGGCCTGCTGTTTCTACCAGCTGCTCGCCACCTACGAGCTGCCGCAGCCCGAGTCCCACACCCTCCGCGCCTACCTCTTCCTCTCCGTCGGCAGCCTCCTGTGGGCACCACTGCTCGTGCTGGTGCCCGTCCTGCTCTGGTGCCAGGCCGTGTTCCTGCGCTCCCTGAGCTGGCGGAGTCTGAACGCCGCCGCCATCGGCCTCCTGCTGCCCTATCTCTTCTGGGGCACCGCCCTGACCGTCGCGATGATGGCATCGTTCCTGAGCGACCCGCTGACCGACACCTCCGAGATTGGCCGCGCCGTCTTCCAGCCGCTCATCGACCACGGCCACGCCCTCCTCGGCCCCTTCACCGCCCCCTTCACGTGGCAGTGGGACATCCGCGAGCGTCTCACCGAGACCATCACCTTCGGCGTCACCCTCCTCTTCAGCGCCACGGGCAACATCCACTACATCCGCAAGAACTACGATGATAAGATACGCGTGCGCATGTGTCATTATACATTGATCACCGTCCAGCTCATCGTACTGGCCTGGATGGTCGCCCAGCCTGCCCTCTTCCACCATCTCTACCCCCTCCTTCTCCTCACCACCGCCCCCGCTGCCGCCCATTTCATCGCCCTCACCCACACCTGGCTCTCCAACGCCTGGACCCTCCTCCTCCTCACCCTCCTCACCCTCCACCTCATCATTGATTATTCTCTTATCCTCTAATTCCCTTATCTCTTATTTCTTATTTCTTATTTCTTAATTCTTAATTCTCTCATTTCTTAATTCTCTCATTTTTTAATTTCCTATTTCCCTTGTCCACCTTCCTTGCCATCCTTGAATCCTGGGGCTACTGGGGTATGCTCATCGCCGCCTTCATTGCCGGCAGCGTGTTCCCCCTCAGTAGCGAAGTCGTGCTGACCGCCTTGCAGCTGGCCGGCCTGGATCCCCTGCGCCTGTTCGTGGCCGCCACCGTGGGCAACACCGCCGGCTCGATGTTCAACTACGCTATCGGCTCGCTCGGCAAGATGGAATGGATAGAGCGGTATCTCCACGTGGAGCCCGCGAAGCTGGAACGTGCGCAGCGGTGGCTCCAGCGCTACGGCATCTGGATCGGCCTCTTCTGCTCCCTCCCCTTCATCGGCTCCGTCATCGCCGTAGCCCTCGGCTTCACGCGCACCAACCCGTGGCTCACCCTCCTCATCATCACCCTCGGCAAAGCCATCCGCTACGCCGCCCTCCTCTTCCTCCTCGTCCAGTTCTGATATTACCTTCGGATTCGCTGCCGTCATTCTTTCTGGCGCAAAGACGCCAAGGCGCATGAATTTCGGGAGTAAAAACGAAAAAGTGCCGAAATTCCTTGGCGCTTTCATAGATAATCCATACTTTTGCCGCGCAATTTGCCTGTAATAGGCACTTTGCGCCAATTTCTTATTTGCTCAATCGCCAGACGAAACTACCACCCTCCAAAGGCTTATCGAGCAAAATGACAAGTTACGTTGAAGTATGCGCACTCGCGCAGACTTCCTCGTAGTAACTTGTGGGCTGTGGTAGGCCCCGTCTGGCGTACGACTGGGGTCTGCGCTTTTCTTATGCCCGTAAGTTTGGCAACGACTCACCGCCGCACACATCGAGCCACCAGCTCATCCGGATTGCCAAATTCTAACGAACATAAGAAATAATAACTAACTCTATTAACAAACAAATGAAACGAAAATTACTTAAATCGCTCCTGGCGGTAGCTATGCTATGCGTAGGAGCGGGAAATGTATGGGGACAGAAGTATCAGCCTGTGACGACATCAGGAGCATTCACGGGAGGACAAATCCTACAATCTGATGGTCTTGTCAAAATAACAATGGCCTCTTCAGATGACACATGGTCCGCAGCTAACAATAATCAAAAGAATTATGGAATTACAGCTGGCGCAGCTGTATTGACAGATAACATACCAACAGCAGGAACATTTATAAAGATCGAGCCACTTAAAGACATTTATTTTGTACTTCAAACGTGGGCTTATAATAATATGAATTATTATTTAATTGATTCTTCAAATCCGACATCGAAAACTCAGTTTCGTGCAAGATATAATGACCCTCGCAATATCGGAAGATTGACAGCGGGGAAAACATATTATGTCTATACAGATGAAGCAAGCATTCTCAACGGTATTAAGGGCTTTGTGGCAACATCATATGAAAATTATACTATTCATTATGTTGATGGAGAGGCTACAACCATACATTCGGATGTTGTACATGAAAACCTCTATGGAGAAACTGTATCTGCAACAGGATCAGATTTGGATCCAATTATTTACGGTGGCAATCCCTATGCATATGAGTCTGGTAATACTCCTATTGTTCTAGGTACAGGGACTAATGAAATTACGCTCGTTTATACACCTGGTGTTCAATATGATTATACTATAAACGCTGTTGCTGGCGGTTCAATAATAAAAAAATTAGCAACGGGCAGTGTCGCATCAGGCGTTGATTATGGAACAAAGCTTTCAAAAGTAATTTACGCTGGTGGTAATCACTATGTTTTAACAGATGCTAATATCAGCAATTATTATGCAGAATTTACTATGGGCGATGCTGATGAGGTTCGCGACGTGGAATATACTTTAGATAATTCCATTGTGTACTATTTAGAAGGCTCAAGTCTTGGTGGTGACAACACTTCTTATTCAAATGGTGATTTGGGGCAAATAGCCTCTCAGAATAAAAGATGTCGTGGCGAAAGTGTGGGTGCACTTTCAGTCGGTGTGTATCAGATGGAAAGCTTCTATACGGATCGAGGCAGTTTTGGCTTGGCTTTACGTGATGAATATATTGCAGGCGGTAGTGTTGACGCAAATATAGTATGCCATTTAACAGGTTCTAACAATACTACACTTACCAAGACATTCCTCTTGGAGAACAACCTTTCGACATCTTGTATTAATTCTGGGGATCAAGGAACTGATAAGACTTCTCTCTCTGCAGCATTCGACTATGTTATTATTCGTAAGTTGTATGATGTTGTTAACCCAGCAAACGTTGTCGGTGCAGTTGACATGTCTTCTGATTATGCCACCTCTTCGGATTTTACTCTAAAGAAAGGAGAGACAAAAGTGTTTACATTCCAAAATCATGGTCAGGACTTTGGCAAGAACTGGAGGATAAATGTTATTGAGGGTGAAACATGGAGGTCTGTCACTCGCGCTGATTCTTGGGATGAGACGGCAGGAGCTGCAACTAAAGTTGCTTATCAGGTTTCCAAAGACGGCGGAGAGACTAAAGTCAACCTTGATTGGTCTGAATATGAAGCTGATATGGCTGATGCTCGCGTGATTGCCACCTTGGCTTATGGACTAAATGGAACGCTCGAAATCACAACGACTTCAACTGGCACAGCTAACGGTTATATCTACTATGTTAATCAAGATGTGACAGGTCTCAGCAATGATCTCAATATTCAACTTGCCACAGCCTACTCTTGGCTTGAAATCCTCTCTGTGGAGTCAACAGCAATTGGTGGCACCATCCCCTCCTCCGGCTACGGTTCCCTTGCTTCCGCTCACGGCCTCGACTTCTCAAGCGCAACGGTGTCCGAGGGTGAGTTGACGGCATTTGTGGCGACGAGCATTACGAAAGATGCAGTGACACTGACCAGTATTGATGAGCTGCCCGCTAACAGCGGCGTAATCCTAAAGGGTACGGCCGGTGCTACATACAGCATCCCCGTGAAGGCTGCTGCGACTTTCGAAGGCACCAACAAACTGAAAGCTGCCGTAACGGCTACTACCATCGCTGCCAATGAGGCTTATATCCTCCAAGGTGGACAGTTCCACTTGGTGACTGCTGCCAGCACCGTACCCGCTGGCAAGGCCTATCTGCTGAAGAGCGATGTGCCGGCAGAAGCAAAGGCCCTGCGCTTCGACTTCGACAATGCTACAGGCATCCAGGCAATAGAGGACGGACAATGTGCAATGGACGATGCCCTGATCTTCAATCTGGCTGGTCAGTGTATGAGCAAGCTGCAGCGCGGCGTGAACATCGTGAGCGGGAAAAAGATATTAGTAAAATAAGATATGCAGATAACAAGAATACGAGATATGAAAAAGACATATAAAACACCTATAACCACGGTTGTATCTATGCGAACAACCCAACATTTTCTAACGACCTCGAATTTGGGATTCGGCGATGACGTGGACTCCGCAACCGGAGCCGAGACCCATGAGCAGGGCGACTGGGAAATTGACTGGTAATCATCATTGCAGGTTCGGGAAACGACGGATCACCTCGGCGCTTCCCGCCCCTGTAGTTTCATACAACAAACCAATAAACTAAATATTTTCACACATGAAAAAGAAATTACTAACAATGGCCGTGGCACTGGTGTGCGCGGTGGGTAGTTGGGCGGATGGCTATACAGACTTTCTGAACATAGCCAATGGCTATGAGGAAGTGACGACAATAGCCAATATGACAAGTTCTGACTATTATTATGTATTGGCTCCTGCTGAAACAACGAGTTTGATTGTTGGAATTGGTGCATATGAGGGGAAGCCCAATTGGGCATCTGAAGATTCGAAAGCGCTGAGGTACAAGAGTGCGCTCACGAATCCTATAACAGATGCAACAAACTTTTTTATCCTTTCCGCAGAAGATGACGGCATAAACATGAGGAATGTAGGTTACAACAATACAACCTATTTCCAGACTCATGATAATGCTGGATATATGTGGGTCAATACCGGTGAAGGTTCAGCGAATGGTTGGACCAAGCTCCTTCCTGCATACGATAGTGAAAATGGATATTGGCTATTTGAGAATGGTAAGTATCCTGTGTCAAGTGGGAACTGGGCTTGCGGTTACTTAGGCCCTTGGAACAAAAACGTTGCTGCTGGTGAGGCGATAGCCGCAAACCGCAAAAATGTTAAAGACGACTGGGCAGGCCATTATAAAGTATATCGAATCAAGCGTACACGTTATACGAAGGATGTTGCCCGTAATAATCCTGATGTAACGAGCACATATTTGACAAACCCAAGCTTTGAAACAGACGGTAATAAATCAGCGTCTAATGCAACTCTTACTATAACAGGATGGACAGAAAGTGATCCAGGCGGAAATAGTAATACGGATTTGTGTGATAAAACAACTGCAAATCATTCTTTATATGGTACAACAGTAACTCCTAATGATGGCACATATTATCTGTTTTTTAGAAAAGGATGGAATAGCGGTGGAAACTTTACTTTCACATCCAATTCTATGACCCTTCCAGCAGGAGTTTATTCTTTATCTGCTGATTATAAAATGGTTGAGGGCTATGACAATGATAATCAAAAGACTGGTAATACAAGTGTGACATTAACCTTTGGAGACAATACAATTGAAGTTAAAGGAGCTACTCAGAGAAAGGGCGGAGATTCAACGACAGACTTTGTTTCTGGCGCATGGAAGTCACTAACTCTTGATTTCACATTAGAAACAGAAACGTCTAATAGTGTTGTAATAAAACTAACCAGTGGAGGTGTACGACGTGCAGATTTCTGTATTGATAATGTTCGTCTGATATACTCTCCCCTTGCTGATAGCGATGACTATGCAGAATTATCATCGGCTATTTCAACCGCTGAAAGTTTCACGACTTTTGGATTTGATGATGGGGAATATGCCCCGTATAACGTTAAGCCTTATTTAACAGCAGCTCAAGCCATAAACCAAGAAGAGAGCAATGCTTATAATATTGTCCGTGGACTTATTGAGTCTCTAAACTCTATTACCCCCAATGATGGCGAAGTAAACGCTATCTTTGATGGCTCATTTGAACATGATTACAGTGGACAGACAGGCAATGTACAGCCTCTTGGCTGGTATCGTGTGAAGAATACTACAGATGATGGCTATCATGTTAGATATGTAACGAAGTCTTCAAATGCCGGCGTTGACTATACTTCATCTGATTGTGCATTGTTCACGAAACTTCAGGCATATTATGGTTGGGATTCTAATTATATAATGCCTCTGAAGGCGAACACCTATTATACAGTTTCATTTATAGCTGGTGGAGCGGGAGACTGTGATGATTTAACGAATAACATTGACATCATCAATCCATCTGAGGAAACGACTCGCATCAAGACTTATACAGTTCCTAACAAAACAGCCAACACTGATGCGTCGTCTAATAGTTGGATGACTGTGTCCGCAACATTTAAAACGGGAGATGCGGGGAACTATGTTCTCGGATTAGTGCCCAGAAATTCTGAGAATAAGGACCAGAATCAGTTCTTGTATGGAGATATTTCTCTGGTTCGTGCTACAGCTTCGGAAATCAAGCCCTTCCTTGCTGAGGAAATCACTGTAGCTAACGCCACATACAATAGCGGAGCTAACGTAGGTACGGGTGTGTTCCAGATTCCTGCAGCTGCTGGTGATGCTTTCAATACGGCCATTAACACAACTGCGCAAGGCGTTTATGAAAATGCAAGTGCTACAGCAGACAATGTGGCTAATGCTATTACAAATCTGAAGGCAGCGGAAGAGGCTTATGCCGATGCTACTTTGAATGCTCCCGCAACAGGAAAGAGATATAATATTCTCATGGCAAAAAGTGGCCATGCTAATGAAGGGAAGGCTGTTGTTGTTAGCCAAGGAACTTCTGATAGCCATAATCCTACAGGTTATCTTATGGGTACCACAGCTCTCCCTGCTGATTATCTCAACCAAGCTTTTATCTTCACCTCCGCCGAGGATGAAGAACATCCCAATAGATATTACATAAGTATTGAACGTCCTGAGGGTACGGTATATGTAACGAATGGAACAACAAATGGTAGTGATCGAGGTGGTGACTGGGGCTTGTCTCAAATTCAGGGAAATACAGATTCCAGTAAGAAGCTGGCGTTTGATATAGCAGCCACTAATGTTGCAAATGTTTTCAATATTGTTAATACAGCAAATGGCAATAAAGTTGCAGCACAAGATGGGGGATCTTTATATACCGAGAATTCGAATCCAGCCTTCTCTGTCGCCGAAGCCACTCCGGCCAGCGTATCCGTCAACCTCGCTGCTGGCAAGTACGGTACTCGTATCTTCCCCTTCGTGCCCTCATTGCCGTCTGAAGTGAAGGCATATTCTTGCAAAGCCGTTGACGGTTCAACGTTGACGCTGGAAGAAGTGACTACTCCTGAAGCAAATGTGCCTTACATCATTTATTCTGAGGATGGCTATACCGGTGCTGCTCTCACCGGCTATGGCACAGCTGCAGCTACAAGCTACACTACAGGCTATCTGACAGGTATCTACAATACTCCGACGATAGAAGCTAATGCAAATCACTATGTCCTCCAGACGAAAGATAATGGTGAACAGGCGTTCTGCATCGTGACGGAAGACTTTACGAACACTGCACCCTATCGCGCTTATTTGACTTACGAAGCACCGGCTGGGGTAAAGGTTCTCAACTTCTCCTTTGATGATACACCGACCGCCGTCAATGGTATCGATGTTACACAGAATGAGAAAGCGACCATCTATAACCTCGCAGGCCAGCGCCTCAACAAGGCACAGAAGGGCGTGAACATCATCAATGGTAAGAAGGTTCTGATTAAGTGAATGCAATGAAAGTTAACTTTCAAATTGCTGAACGTGAAGAACGTATCTAAGGTTCTCGTGAAGTAAGAGAGAAATTCATGAATAACCATGAATGAAGCCACGCGCTCAAACTTGTTCGCTTGAAACTTCAAGAATTAATCATAAATTATCAAAGGTATCAGACAACTATGAAAAAGAAAACATATATCATTCCTGTCCTGAAGGCTCATTATTTGAATATGTCCAATGGCATTATGTTATCTCTTAGCGGAGAGACTTCTGCGGATAATGGAAAAACAATGGACACGAAAGAACAAGGCGACTGGAACATCTGGTCCGACGAAGAATAATCACACTCCTAACCGCCGCCCGGCGGTGCATGAAGCTGCCGGGCGGTTATACCCCGCACCAGGGGTCGTTTCTCCTGGTTGTTAGTTATAATTGTTAGTATGATGTCCTGCGCTGTGAAGCGCGGGACATTTTCGTTGATAGGTACAAATTTCCCCCGTTTCTTTTGGCCGTTCGGAATTAATAAGTACCTTTGCACCCAGAAACCATCTAAGGGGTGTATATGGATAGTAAACAGGTAATAGATAACATCAAAGGTGTAGCTACCACGGTGTTGCCGAAGGGGAGCACGCTCTATCTATATGGCTCCCGTGCACGTGGTGATGCCCGCGATGATTCTGACTGGGATTTGCTTCTGCTTCTCGATAAGCCGAAACTTGAGTTTGAGGATTTTGACAAGTACTCCTATCCTTTCGTGGAAATGGGATGGCAGATTGGTGAGGACATACGGCCCCACGCATATACCATGAATGAGTGGTTCAACGGTCCTCATTCCATGTTCTTTTACAACGTCGAAGAGGACAAAAAAGTATTGCTATGAGTTTAAGCAACGACGAACGACAAGTAATTGTCTCCCGCGAAATGGAGAAAGCACAAAAGACTTTCGATGACATGCTCTTCTGCGCCCAAGAAGGGAAATGGGAAGCTGCTGCCAACCGTCTCTACTACGCTCTTTTCCATGCTATGTCAGCGCTACTTATCAATGATGGACATTATGTGAAGTCTCACCGAGGCCTGATGGCCATGTTTGGTGAGCACTATATCCGACCTGGGATTTTCGACCGCAAAGATGGTTCCCTTTTATCCGACTTGGTCATCATGCGCGACAATGCCGACTATAACTGTTTCTTCGAAGCCAATGAAGAGAAATTGTCACCTTTCATTGACCCGACGCGCCTGCTCATTGATAAGATAAGATGTTATATCGCAGGCGCAAGGGAATGTTAATTGATCCTTCCTGAATGGATTAACATATAAGAGGGAAAGAAAATCTCTGCGAGCTCTGCCTAAGCCTCCACCAGCGAAGCGTGGAGGCTGGCTCTGCGAGCTCCCGAAGGTCAGAGGAAAGGCTCTCGCTCACAAGGGGACAGGCTCAAATAATCAACGCTCCTCTGCTGCCTCTGCGTAGAAAATAAGATAACGAGTAGTAAAGGGATTCAGGCAACCGAGGTATCGCCTTCGACATGCTGCCATCATTCTTTCAACGCAAAGACGCCAAGGCGCTGTGAAGCGCGGGACATTTTCGTCAGTACAGGTGTACTACCGTCGGCCGAAAGGGCTAGGGGTGTTGGCTGAAGGGCGGCGGGGTGTTGGCTGAAAGGACAGGAGGTGTTGGCTGAAAGGACAGGAGGTGTTGGCTGAAAGGACAGAGGGTGTCAGGTGGATCACCGTGGTGATCCACCCGACGGGTCGCGAGGTGCAGCGCAGAAGGACGCGTCGTTTCGGGTGGATCACCTTGGTGATCCACCTGATATGTTGTGGGGTGTGGTGGCGAAGGGCTTGACGTGTGTCCCGACAGGACATGGAGTTGTTGCCCAAAGCTGGCAGCGATTAGGCTGTCTTCTGCTGATTAATTTTATTTTATGATGTTATATCGCAGGCGCCGGGAAATGTTAATTGTTGGAAAAACGGACAAAGGATGTGATTTGCGACCTATCGACCTGATTTGACAGGACTGCAATAAAAATAAGTTTGGGTGAAATAATTTTAGTTGGAATGCTGCATTTTATGGGCAAAGGTGCGTGCTAAAAGAATATTTTTGCGTATGTTTGCAGACGCAAAAAGCAATGACGACGATGAAAAGGATATTGTTTGTGTGCCACGGGAATATCTGCAGGAGCCCGATGGCGGAGTTCGTGATGAAGGATCTGGTGGCGAAGGCGGGACGCGCCGGGGAGTATGAGATTGCTTCTGCCGCCACCTCGACCGAGGAGATCGGGAATCCTGTATATCCTCCGGCACGGCGCAAGCTGGCGGAGCACGGCATCAGCTGCGCGGGCAAGACGGCGCGGCAGATGACGCGCGCAGACTATGACCGCTACGACCTGCTCATCGGGATGGACGACTGGAACATCCGCAATATGCTGCGCATCTGCGGCAGCGACCCTGACGACAAGATCCACAAGCTGCTCTCTTATGTGCCGGAGGGCTCACGGCGCTATGGGGCCGACGTGGCCGACCCGTGGTACACGGGCGACTTCGAGGCGACCTGGCAGGATGTCGTGGCGGGTTGCCAGGGCCTCTTGCGCATTTAACGGAAGAGGGAGAAGTTGACGCTTCCGTAGGCGCGATGCCCGATGAAATGGGGATTTCCTGAGAAGTCCTGTGCCTTGCCATGCTCCAGGACGAAGAGGCCGCCAGGATTCAATAATGAAGTCTGAAAGACCTGGTCGGGAAGCTGTTCGAGCTCGGGCAGGGCGTAGGGGGGATCGGCAAAGATGAAGTCGTAGGTGGCAGGCGTCTTGCGAAGGAAGCGGAGGACATCGGCGCGCAGGAGGGTGACGTCCTCCTCGGCTCGCAGCTGGCGCAGGAACTGACGGATGAAGCTGATGTGCTGCGGGTCGAGCTCCACGGCGGTGACATGGCGGCAGCCACGGGAGAGGAGTTCGAGGGTGATGCTGCCGGTGCCCGCGAACAGGTCGAGGGCTGTCGGCGCCTCCTCCTCGAAGTCGATATAGGAGCGGAGGACGTTGAAGAGGTTCTCCTTGGCGAAGTCCGTCGTGGGGCGCGCCTTGAAGGTGCGGGGTACGTCGAAGTGGCGCCCGCGGTATTTTCCGGCTACTACTCTCATAGGCGATTCAGGAGGAGGGCTTTCAGGTCGGCGGGCACCTGCTGCTCGGCGGCGAGGGCGACGCGGGGGAAGAGGTCCTCGTGGCGGATGGCATCCACGTGGAGGATGTACTCTGCGAGTCCGCGGCGGAGCTCCTGCCACTGGTCGGCATCAGAGAGGCAGAGGACGAGGTGGTCGGTGAGCGACTGCATCCCGAGGAGCTGCCATACGTTGAGGGCGTAGTACTGCACATCGACATCGCTCTCTGCAGCGTAGGTGTTGGCCAGGCGGAGGTGTCCGCTGTCGAAGGCGAAGAGGGAGAAGCCACCCTCCTCGGGGCAGAGGAAGAGGCGGCGGGAGCTGTCGCGGCGGCTGTCCTCCTCGAAGCGCAGGAGGCGCTCCATCAGCATGGCGCGCGAGGCGAAGAAGCGCGCCGTGGGGTAGAACTGGAGGATGGTCTCCTCGACATCGCGGGGGATGGCATAGAGCTCCACGGACTCCAGCTGCGGCTGGATGGTGTAGGCCACGCGCACGGCGTCCCGGTCCTCGGCGGCGAAGGCCAGATGGTAGAGGTCGGCCGCCTCGTCGCGCCGGAACTCCTCGAGGGGGATGCGCGTGGCGGGCGAACAGATCAGGACGTAGGTCTGGTCGATCTGCCGGTTGAAGTAGTCGGGGCGGGCGAGCTCCTGCTGGAGCTGCGTGGCCAGCGGCACGGCGTCGGCGCGGCGGAAATGCTCGCCGCGGACGAGGCTCCCGGACTGCGGGTCGCAGACGAAAAAAGAAAATCCATCCGCGTGAATGCGGATGGATAAGGTGAGGGGATGATAGGTCTTATTCCCAGTTGCCGGCATTGTTGTTCCAGTTATTGAGGTCACCAATCTTCAAGCCAGGATAGTTGCCCATGTCATCGGCCAGCTGGCGACGGTTGACGATGAGGCGGTCACCGTTGCGGCCCATGTTCTTGAGGAACGACTCGTCGGGAGCGCAGCACTCCATGACGTACTGGGTGGTACCGGAACGCGTGATGGAGAGGAAGGTCTCCAGATGGAAGGTGTCGCCCTCAGCGTAGGGGATGTAGCGGAGGGAGTCGGGATTGAAGCCTTCGCCGAAGAGGGAGTCGGAGAGGTTCACCCACGTGGTGTCGCGGCGGAAGCCCTGCAGGCCGTTGGCAGCGATGGCAGCCTGGTCGCCGCTGTTGACGATGGCGGCAGCCTTGGCCTCGGTGAGGCCCTTCTCCATCTGTTCGTCGGAGAGGACGCCTTCCTTCACGATCTTAGGAATACGGCCGTTGCGCACGAACTCCACGAGTTTCCACAGGCTGTCGCAATAGGCGGCCTCGGGGCTCTGGAGCTTGTACTCCTCCTCGGCAGCCTTGATCTGCAACAGACGTGCCTTCACGGCGTTTTCGCGTATCGTCACTTCCTTCTGGAAGTCGATATCATCCTGGATACTGCGCCAGCAAATGAAGAGCAGGCCAATCACACAAAGCGCTAAAAGCGCATTAAAAATCTTTTTCATGACGTTTATTTGAAGCTTTTTGTTTATATTTGCATCGCAAAAGTAGCAAGAATAATTTGAATACACCGCATCTTCCTTGATTTTTTTCACATTCCATGTCGATAAATGACCAAATGAGGGTGTTCATCCTCGATAATTTCGGGTTTCAGCCCACCCCAGAGCAAGAAAAAGCGGCTCAAATGATGGCTGACTTCATCCTGGAGCCAACGCGCGAGAGCATCTTCCTGCTCCGGGGGTATGCGGGCACGGGAAAGACGTCGCTCGTGGGGGCTCTCGTAAAGAGTCTCGACGCGATGAAACAGCGCACGGTGCTGATGGCACCGACGGGGCGCGCCGCCAAGGTCTTCGCGCTGCACGCCAACCACACGGCTTACACCATCCACAAGCGCATCTACCGGCAGAAGGCATTCACGGGTGAGATGGTGGATTTCATGCAGAACGTGAATCTGCTGAAGCACACGCTCTTCATCGTGGACGAGGCGTCGATGATCAGCAACGAGGGTCTCAGCGGCAGCGCGTTCGGGACGGGGCGGTTGCTGGACGACCTCATCCAGTTCGTCTATTCCGGCGAGGGGTGCCGGCTGATGCTCGTCGGCGACACGGCGCAGCTCCCGCCCGTCGGCGAGGAGCTGAGCCCTGCGCTGGAGCCGGAGATGCTGGAGGGCTACGGGCTGGAGGCGCATCACCTCACGCTCACGCAGGTGGTGCGCCAGCTGACGGAATCCGGCATCCTCTGGAATGCCACGCGCCTGCGACAGCTCATCGCCGCCGACGAGGTCTATGCGCTGCCGCAGCTCCGCATCGCGGGGTTCCCCGACGTGGTCTTCATGCCCGGCAACGAGCTGCTGGAAGCGCTGGAGCAGGCTTACTACCAGTGCGGCACGGACCAGACCATCATCGTGACGCGCTCGAACGTGCGCGCCAACGCCTTCAACCAAGGCATCCGCGGGCGCATCCTCGGCTACGAGGCGGAGCTGACGAGCGGCGACCAGCTGATGGTCGTGAAGAACAACTACCACTGGGTGAAGCCGGAGCCGATGGAAGGCGAGGAGGAGGCATCGGCACTGGAGGAGCCCGTGGCACCGACGATGGACTTCATCGCCAACGGCGACATCGCCACCATCCGCCGCTACCGCAACGAGCGGGAGATGCACGGCTTCCGATTCGTGGATGTCACGCTGCGGTTCCCCGACTACGACGACCGCGAGGTGGAGGCCACGGCCATCCTGGACACGCTCACCAGCGAGGCGCCCGCCCTGACGCGTGCGCAGCAGCAACAGCTGTTCCAGCGCGTGTGGGACGACTACCCGGAGATCCACACGAAGCGCGAGCGCATGAAGGCGGTGAAGGAGGATCCGTTCTTCAACGCCCTGCAGATCAAGTACGCCTACGCCGTCACCTGCCACAAGGCACAGGGCGGGCAGTGGCAACGCGTGTTCATCGACCAGGGCTACATGACGGAGGATATGCTCTCGCCCGACTATTTCCGATGGCTCTACACGGCGCTGACACGCGCCACGGAGACCGTCTATCTCGTGAACTGGCCGAAGGCGCAGCTCGACGCAGAGAGCCTGAAGTTGCTCGGAGATTGATAAAAAGCCTTAAAACGGGGCGCACGGCTATCGCTCTTTGTTCATTTTTTCCTATCTTTGCGGGCACAATCACTTCATCCTTCGCCTATGCAAAGCCAAGTCAACCTGAACCTCTCCCATATCCCGAGCGACTTCGGGATGGGACGACTGCGCGACAAGTACCTGATATTCGACAATCTGGACAAAAGCACCACAGGTTTTCCACATTACACCGAAGCTGCCTTCCCCATCAAATCGGAGGCGTACCTGTCCGTGATCCTCCTGCAAGGCAGTATGCGACTTATGGTCAACCTCCAGGAGGTCGAGGTGAAGGCAGGGCAGCTCCTGCTGCTCATGCCGGACAGCATCTTCCAGCACAGAGACCTGAGCCCCGATGCGCGGCTGTTCTGCCTGATGATGGATCCGGAATTCACGGACGAGATGCGCAAGAACCTGGGCATACACTTAGACCTGACCCACCGTTACTATAATTTCGCCGTGCGCACCCTCTCGCAGGAAGCCATCGAGAACGGCATCTCGATGTACAGACTCATCAAGCGGGAGCTGGCACTGCCCGACTACCTGTACAAGAAGGAGGTCGTGCAGCGCTACTGCGAGATCTGGATGCTCAAGAACCTGTCCCACGACAGCGAGGAAACGTCATTTATGCCGGAAGTGAACAAGCCGCTGAACCGCAAGGAGCAGATCTTCCACGATTTCCTGACACTCTTAGAGAAGCACTACACGCAGGAACGCAGCATCAGCTTCTATGCCGACCGGATGTGCCTCACGCCGAAGTATCTCTCCACGACCATCAAGGAGGTGAGCGGCAAGCACGGGATGCAGTGGATCGACGAGTACGTGGCCTTGGAGGCGAAGGCGCTGCTGAAGAACAGCGACCTGAGCGTGAAGCAGGTGAGCGAACAGCTGAGCTTCCCCTCGCAGAGTATGTTCGGGCGCTTCTTCAAGAAGATGACGGGGATATCACCCAAACAATATAAATTCCAATAACACCAGAAAACAAAGATGGCCGCCAGCGTGGCGGCCATCTTCGTTCGTTTATCAGTTCCTGCGCGTGGCAGAGTAGTTGATCTTCAGAGCCCAGGATTTTCGGAGCACCTCCTTGATATCGGTGATGATACCCATCTGGGTGTGCTGGTCGATCTTCATGGACATGACCTGCGAAGCGGGGTCGGGCATCGTCGTACGCTCCTGTGCTACGAAGTCCATCACCTCGCGGGGTTCGGCGTAGCGGTCGTTGAGCTGAATACGTGTGCCGCTACCCATCTGAGCACGGAGCTGGTCGGTGGGAGGACCTACGTAGATGAACGATACACACGACTTCTTCTCCAGCTTCTCGAGTTCCGTACCGGAGGGAACGGTGAACTTCACCTTGAGCGTCACCTCACGCATGGTGGTAACGATCATGAAGAAGAACAGGATGGTGAAAATCAAGTCAGGGAGAGATGAGGTGTTCATCTCAGGCATTTCGCGTCCTTGTTTCTTAGCCATAATTAGTTTCCTCCATAGTTTTTAGGTTCGGCCTCAGAGATCTTCTGGGGGTAATATGTGCGGACGGCAACCTGCTCATCCTCGGAGCAACGGGCATAGGGATGTCCGAACTTGGCGATGGCGAGGTCGTCGCGCAGCTCGTTGTAAGCTGCCACGAGTTCGTTCTGCACCTGGAAATATACGTTATAGGGCGTGCCGCGGTCGGTCTGCACGGAGATGACATGCTTGTCGGTGACGTAGCAGGTACCGAGGAGGTCGATGACCTTGGCATGTTTCTCGGGGAGCTTCGCCGAGTTGTTGCGGTTCTCAATGAACTCCTTGGCGCGGGCACGGAGCTGGGCCACATCGATGAAGTCATGGTTGACCATCAGATAGCCGGCAGCGTTGAGGCGCACATTGAGCACATTGCGCTCCTTCACGTCGATCTGTGCATCTTCCTGGTTGGGTTCGGGGGGCTGCGGGAGGCGGCGTGCGAGACCCATGTCCGTGTCCATCGAGGTGGTCACGAGGAAGAAGATGAGCAGGATGAAAGAGATGTCCGCAGTCGAACTCGAGTTCAGCCCTGGCACTTTCTTTTTCTTTCTAGCCATTGTTTCAGGTTTAAAGTTTAATGTTTAAACTGATCATTCTTTCGGCGTAGCGCTCTTGGTGAGGTAGCCGCTCATGCTGATGATGACGGCCAGGACGGTGATGATGGCCAGGATGTAGATAGCCCAGATGAACATATCCACGACGGTGACCATACCGGCAGAGGTGGTGACACCGGAGACGGTGGTGAAGGGCTCCTCGCCCAGACCGGCCACGAGACCGATGATGAGGGCGACCACGACAGCACCCCAGGTGCAGAGCGTGACCTTACCACTGGCGATACCCGTGGGGTTGGGACCCGTGTTGCCGGAGTTCACCATAGCACCGCGCACGAGACTCCAGACGGTGAGACCCGTAGTGATGACGAAGAGCGCATAGAGCAGGATCAGCACGAGATCCGTCAGCGCCGGCGATACGTGCACGCCATCGAAATCCAGATTGTTGTAGTCCACCAAGAAGAACAAGGCGAAGCAAACAACACCGACGCCGATGCTGGCATACAACGCGATATTTGAAAGCTTTTCGAGTTTCATTTCTTTTGAGGTTTTGAGGTTTTAAGGTTTTTGAGGTTTTGAGGTTTTAAGGTTCTTACGACCTTATAATCTTACGACCTTATAACCTGAAAAATTACTTCTTGCACTTGGGGGACTTCACGCATGTGTCGAGCAGGCTCATGGCAGCCTCTTCCATGTTGGAGTTCAGAGCCTCCACGCGAGAGAGGATGTAGTTGTAGAACACCTGCAGGATCAGAGCGACGACGATACCGAAGATGGTGGTGATAAGGGCGACCTTCATACCGCCGGCAACGACTGTCGGGCTGATATCACCAGCGCGCTCGATGTCATCGAAGGCCTGGACCATACCGATCACAGTTCCGAGGAAGCCGAGAGACGGGGCCATAGCGATGAAGAGGGTAATCCAGGAGCAGTTCTCCTCGAGGTAAGCGCCCTGCACTTCTGCCTCGATGTTGATGGTGCGCTCGATGGTAGCGATGTCGTTCTGGTCGTCGCTGTTGAGGTTCTGGAGAGCCTTCTTGGCGAGCTGAGCCACGGGACCGCGAGTGCCGGCAGCGAACGCGATGCCTTCCTCGATCTTGTTAGCCTTGACCTTCTCGGCGATGGTAGCCAGGAACTTGCGGGTGTTGACCTGAGCGAGGGTCAGATAGATGATACGCTCGATGCAGAATGCCAGACCGAGCACGAGAGCGATAGCAACGAGGCTCATGAAGCCGGCGTCACCCTCGATGAACTTTGTCTTCAGTGTCTTGTGGAGACCTTCTTCCTCCTCGACGGGAGCAACAGCTTCTTCCACAGCGGGAGCCTCTTCGGCCACACTGTCAACAGCCTCTTCGGCTACGGAATCAACCTGCTCCTGAGCAGCCTCTTCAGCCACTTCGTCCTGAGCGATCACGGAAGGTGTCATGCCGAAGGTGAAGGCTGCCACCATTGCAACAATTGCAAAATACTTTTTCATTTTGTTTTTGATTTAATGATGAATGAATTTGTTATTTGATGTTTCTATTATTTGTCTTGCTATATCGCGTAATTCGCTACAAAAATATCTTTTTTTTCTTGAATGGTCATCATTTTCCGCCAAAAACTTTACTTTGGAGGGTGTTTTTCCTCCTTTTTGGCCCCGAAAGCACCTTTTATCGGCATTTTGGGAAGGTCTTTAGCGCATTTATGGTCGTTTGGTCGGCGATTTTCGCGGGTGTCGTGTCATAGACCTCCGCGAGCTTGTCGATGACGGCGGTGAGATAGGCCGATTCATTGCGTTTCCCCCGGTAGGGAACAGGTGCCATATAGGGGGCGTCGGTCTCCAAGACGATGCGCTCCAGGGGGATGTTCTCGCGCAGCACCTGCGGCAAGTGGGCGTTCTTGAAGGTCACGATGCCGCCGATGCCGAACATGAAGCCTTCAAAGTGCATCAGTTCCCGCGCCTCCTCGGCACTGCCGCTGAAGCAGTGGAAGACACCCTGCAACTGGCCATCTGACGATTTACCGTTGATACATGTCCGGAGGATGTTCACCATCTCGCGGTGTGCCTTGCGCACGTGCAGCATCAGGGGGAGGTCGTAGCGGATAGCCCAACCGACCTGCAGGGCGAAGGCCTCCTGCTGCTCCTCGTAGAGGCTGCGGTCCCAGTAGTAGTCGAGTCCCACCTCACCGACAGCGATGAAGGGATGGTCGGGCTGGGCGAGGAGCGCCTCCATGCGCGGCAAGACCTCCCTCCACGTGGTGCCTAATTCCTCGGGATGCAGACCGATCATGGGGAAGAAGAAACCAGGGTAGCGGCGGCACAGCGACAGCATCGGCTCGATGCTGTCAGCATTGATGCCGGGGAGGAAGATGCGGCTGACGCCGGCGGCGCGGGCACGCTGGACGACGTCGTCGATGTCGGCGGCGAACTCCTCGCCGTAGAGGTGGCTATGGGTGTCGGTGATCAAGGTGAGAGGTGAGAGGTGAGAGGTGAGAGTTGAAAGTTGACAGGTGAGAGTTGACAGGTGATAGTTCTTCAGGATTGACGGCCGAACAGTGACAGGGCAAAGGAGTGGAGGGGTTGCTTGCGGTCGGCGGGGAGGGCTACGGCATCAAGACAGGCAAAGGCGGCGGCGAAGTATTCCTCGATCTTGGCCTCGGCCAGCTGTCGGATGCCGATCTGGTTGTAGAGCCCGGTGACAGCAGCAATCTTCTCGGCTGCGCTGCTGGCGGCAGCCGCACCGGCAGGAGTCGCCCCGGCGGCCACAGGCGTAGCAAGCCATCTCTCGAGCTCGGCGCGCTGCGCGGGTGTGGCGAGGCGGAGGGCATTGATGAGCATGAAGGTTTTCTTGCCTTCGAGGATGTCGCCGCCGATGTTCTTACCGAAGGTCTTGGGGTCGCCATAGACGTCGAGGAGGTCGTCCTGCAGCTGGAAAGCCAGGCCAAGGTTCTCGCCGAAGCGGTAGAGGAGGTCGGCATCAGCGGCGGGAGCGCCTGCCTGCAGGGCGCCCATCTTGAGGGCGCAGGCGAGGAGGACGGAGGTCTTCAGGCGGATCATCTCGATATACTCCGCCTCGCTGACGTCCATGCGGCTCTCGAAGTCCATGTCGTACTGCTGGCCTTCGCCAATCTCCAGAGCGGTCTCGGTGAATAGGTCAAGCACGTCCTTCAGATGTTCGGGGGCTGCCTGGCCGATGAGCTGGTAGGCGAGCACGAGCATGGCGTCGCCGGAGAGGATGGCGGTGTTCTCGTTCCACACCTTGTGGACGGTGGGCTTGCCGCGCCGCATGTCGGCTTTGTCCATCACGTCGTCGTGGAGGAGGGTGTAGTTGTGGTACATCTCCAGGCCGAGCGCTGCGGGCAGGATGCGGTGGGCGTCGTCGCGGTAGAGGTCATAGGCCATCAGCATCAGCACGGGGCGGATGCGCTTCCCTCCGAGCGAGAGGACATATTTCACGGGTGCATAGAGTCCTGCGGGCTGCCGGTCGAGGGGCAGCGCAGCGAGGGCATGGTTGAAGAGCGCGAGGGTCTCCGGGAAGGTTCTCATCACGTGGGTATGCGTTGTTAGGGAAGAAAAGAGGCTGCACGTGTTGGGCGCAACCTCTATATATTATATAATAAGGTGTAATTATTGCAAGCGGAACATTACCGGCAGGTTGAAGCGCGAGCGTACGGGCTTGTTGTTCTGGCGTGCGGGCTTCCACTTCGGCATCTCCTTGACGACGCGCTCAGCTTCCTTGGAGAGCGAGGGATCCGGCGAGCGGAGCACCTTCACATCGACGATGGAACCGTCCTTGTTGACCACGAACTGCACGAAGACACGGCCCTGAATGCCCTGCTCCTGTGCGATGGCGGGGTACTTGATGTGCTTGGACAGCCACTCGTAGCAAGCCTGGTCGCCGCCGGGGAACATGGCGTTCTCCTCTACGACCTCGAAGATGCGGTCATCGTCGCTCTCCTCGCGCACGGGACCCACGGGACCGGAGACGACAGCAGTGGGAGCACCGGTACCCACCACGGTGGAGATGGCCTGATTGACTTCCTCGGAGGTCTGCACCTCTTCCTCGGCGAGCTCCGTCTCGTCATCGACGATGTTCAGGATCTCAGCCACCTTCGGGGCGGCAGCGGGGGGCGGTGCCATCTGCTCCTTCTGCGTGGTGATGGGAATCATGTCCTCCTCGAACGCACTCTCGTAGATAGGCTCGAGTTCATCATACTTAATTTCACGGGTCGTGTACTCGAAGGCCACGAACATTGCTGCGAGCACCAGGACATAACCGAGCAGGAGGCTCGTGCCACGCTGGCCGCGCAATTCATCTGTCATTGATTTGATTTCTTCCATAGGGATTATTGAGCTTTATTTATTTCAGATAGGAAATGGACACAATTCATGCGTCATGCGCCACAAAAGTAGCACATTTTTTTGATACGTGGATTCCTTTCCGCCATTTTTTTCGCTTGAAGTGGCTTTTTTTCTAAAAAAACGGGGTCTTTACACCCTAAAACGGCCTCCGATTACGTTATCTTTAGGAAATAATGCGTATCTTTGTACGCAAATCGAGCCCATGCGCATCAAAAAATTTTTTCATGTCCTCCTATGTGCCCTCTGCGGGGTCGGCACAGCGTCTGCACAGAGCGAAAGCACGTCGGTGTTTCACTTCCTGACGCTGCCCACCTCTTCGCATGCGATGGCGCTGGGCGGCACCAATATCTCCATCCCCGACGATGATGCGTCGCTGCTGTTCCAGAATCCTGCACTGATGCCCAACATGAGCTCGAAGGCTATCAACCTGAGCTTCCTCACCTATATGCAGGGCTGCAAAGCGGGTAATGCGTCGTGGACGATGGCGCACGGTGAGCGCGGCACGTGGGGCGTCGGGGCACAGTTCGTGGGCTACGGCAAGATGCGCGGGATGAACGTGGAGGAGGTGGAGACGGGTGACTTCTCGGCACTCGACATGGCTATCAGCGGCGGCTACGCCTACACGCTCACTGAGCATCTCTCGGGCGGCGCCACCGGCAAGTTCATCTACTCGAAGTACGGGGCGTACTCGTCGGTAGCGCTGGCCGTAGATCTGGGCTTCAACTACTGGAACGAGGACATCGGACTCTACGTCTCCGCTGTGGCCGCCAACCTGGGCGGTCAGGTGAAAGCCTTCGGCGACCACCACGAGCGGCTGCCCTTCGACCTGCGGCTGGGCTTCACGCAGCAGCTGGCCAACGCGCCCATCCGTCTGTCGGTACAGCTGACGGACCTCTCGCGCTGGAAGTCCGACAACTACTACACCGTCGGCGAGGAGCTGTCCGGCGGGCGTATCTTCACGAACCACATCATCTTAGGGATAGATATCCTGCCCTCAGACCTCTTCTACATCTCTGCGGGCTACAACTTCCGCCGGGCCTATGAGCTGAAGGCGGCTGGCAGCAGCCACGCCGCGGGTCTCTCCGTGGGTGCAGGGATGAACCTGAAGAAATTCAGCCTCGGACTCACCTACGCCAAGTACCACGTCTCCCTGCCTGCATTCATGATTACTGCACAGTACCATTTATGAAGTTGAGAATTGAAAATTAATGAAAGATTCTTGTATGAAAAGGATTACCATAGCCATTGACGGCCATAGCTCGTGCGGCAAGAGCACGATGGCCAAGGACTTAGCCCGCGAGATCGGGTACATCTATATCGACAGTGGCGCGATGTACCGCTGCTGCACGCTGTTCTGCATCGAGCAGGGGTTGGTGCGCGCCGATGGCAGCATCGACGCCGAGGGCCTCGAAGCGCGCATGGGCGAGATTCACGTCTCGTTCCGTCTCAACGCCGAGACGGGGCGCCCTGACGCCTATCTGAACGGCGTCAACGTGGAGCAGCGCATCCGCACGATGGAAGTCTCCTCCCATGTCAGCCCCGTAGCCGCCCTTCCTTTCGTGCGCGCCGCGATGACAGCACAGCAGCAGGCGATGGGCCGAGAGGGCGGCATCGTCATGGACGGGCGCGACATCGGCACGGCGGTGTTCCCCGATGCGGAGCTGAAGATCTTCGTGACGGCATCCGACGAGATTCGCGCCCAGCGCCGCTACGACGAGCTCATCGGCAAGGGCGAAGCAGCGGACTTCGACGAGGTGCTCGCCAACCTGCGCGAACGCGACCGCATCGACTCCACGCGCGCCGTGGCTCCCTTGCGCCAGGCTGAGGATGCTCTCGTCCTCGACAACAGCCACCTTACCATCGCCGAGCAGAAGCAGTGGCTGCTGGAGCAGTATCACCGATTAACGGATGAATATGTTCATTGAGATCGACACCGGTTCGGGGTTCTGCTTCGGCGTGACACGTGCCATCGGCAAAGCCGAGGAGGAGCTGCGCGAGGGGCAGACGCTCTACTGCCTGGGCGACATCGTGCACAACGGTCGCGAGGTGGAACGCCTGCGACAGGCGGGACTGACGACCATCGACCACGAGATGTTCGCGCAGCTCCACGATGTCAACGTGCTGTTGCGCGCCCACGGCGAGCCGCCCTCGACCTACGCGCAGGCGGCACAGAACCACATCCATCTCATCGACGCTACCTGCCCCGTGGTCCTGCACTTGCAGGAGCGCATCAAGCACGAGTACGACGCCGACCCGACACACCGGAAACAGATCGTCATCTTCGGCAAGCGCGGCCATGCCGAGGTGCTCGGGCTTGTAGGACAGACGGACGGCACCGCCATCGTCATCGAGACCCCAGAGGAGGCCGCGCGCCTGGACTTCAGCCGCGACATCGCCCTCTACTCCCAGACCACCAAGTCGCTCGACGGCTTCCAGCAGGTCGTGGAGTACATCCGGGCACACATCGCACCGTCGGCCACCTTCACGTCGTACGACACTATCTGCCGCCAGGTCGCCAACCGCATCCCCCATATCCGTGAGTTCGCCGCGCGCCACGACATCATCCTCTTCGTGTGTGGCCGCAAGAGCAGCAACGGCCGCGCGCTCTTCCACGAGTGCGCGCGCGCGAACGCGCGTTCCTTTATGATAGATAGTCCCTCGGAGATTGCTACCCTCCCCGACCTGCATACCGCCCTGCACCAGCACCCCACCCTCTCCATCGGCATCTGCGGTGCCACCTCGACGCCGAAATGGCTGATGGAAGAGTGCCGCGACCGCATCCTTGAAACATATCCTACTCTCAATCCATGATGAAGAAACTATGGTTCATAGCACTGGTGATGCTGATTGCCACGCTGTTCATTCTGAACTTGCTGCTGGGAACAGTGCATATCCCAGTGACAGATGTCTTGCGCATCCTCGCGACGCCAAAGATGGACGCCGCCGGTGACGGCACGGTGTTCACGAACATCATCTGGAACTCACGCGTGCCACAGGCGCTGACGGCGCTGATGGCGGGTGCAGGGCTGGCGGTCAGTGGTCTGCAGATGCAGACGGTGTTCCGCAACCCGCTGGCGGGTCCTTCGGTACTCGGCATCTCAAACGGCGCCTCGCTGGGCGTGGCGCTGGTAGTGCTGATGTCGGGCTCGCTGGGTGGTGTGGCGCTGAGCCGCCTGGGCTACCTCGGCGATGTGGCGATGTCCGTGGCGGCCATCGTGGGAGCGCTGGCGGTGATGGGATTGATCGTATGGGTGGCACGACGCGTGGAAGGGAATGTGACACTGCTCATCATCGGCGTGATGATAGGCTATCTGGCCAACGCCATCATCGGCGTGCTGAAGTTCTTCTCCAACGAGGAGGATATCAAGGCCTACGTGGTCTGGGGTCTCGGCTCCTTCGCGCGCGTCTCGGGTGACCAGATGGTGCTCTTCGTGGTGCTGATGTGCATCCTGCTGCCGCTGAGTATGCTGCTGGTGAAGACGATGAACCTGCTGCTGCTGGGCGACGCCTATGCACAGAACCTTGGGCTGAACATCCAGCGGTCGCGCTCACTGGTCATCCTGTCATCGGGTGTGCTGGTGGCCATCGTGACCGCCTACTGCGGCCCCATCATGTTCATTGGTCTGGCCGTGCCGCATCTGGCTCGCGCGCTGTTCCGCACGAGCGACCACCGCGTGCTGATGCCCGCCACGATGCTGACCGGCGGAGCCCTGGCTCTGCTCTGCAATCTGATAGCGCGTATGCCCGGCTTCGAGGGGGCGCTGCCCGTGAACAGCGTCACGGCACTCGTCGGCGCACCCGTCATCGCAGCGGTACTGTTTAGGAAGAATTAAAAATTGATAGTTGAAAATGGATAGTTGAAAATGGAAAAAAGGATTGACATCATGGCAGTGGTGGCTGCATGGCTCCTTGCCACAATGATCGCGGGCTGCGGGCAGACAACGAAGCACACGGGAGAGATCGACACGCTGACAGCAGTGAGCGACAGCTTCCTGACGGTGAAATATGCCAAAGGATTCAAGGTGCGAACGCTGGAGAATAGCGTGCGCCTCGTCGATGTGGCCGACCCACAGGCCGACGAAGACAGGATGCCAGTGAGCTACCACTTTGCGCTGATACCGAAGGCGCTGGCGGAAGCGAAGGCACCCGTGCAGGTGCCTGAAGGCTACACGCCCGTGCAGGTGCCGGTGGAACGGACGATCGTGATGACGATGCTGCAACTCTCGAACTTCACAGCGCTGGAGGCTTTGGATGTGGTGCGCGGCATCACAGGAACGAAGAACCTATATAATAAAGATGTACGCGCGCGTGTGAAAGACGGTCGCATCGTAAAGATTGGCATGGAAGGGAACTTCGACACAGAACTTATTCTGGCGGCACAGCCGGAGGTCATCTTCATCTCGCCCTTCAAGCGCGGCGGCTACGACACCATCAAGGAGACAGGCATCACGCTCATCCCGCACCTGGGCTACAAGGAGCTGACGCCGCTGGGACAGGCGGAGTGGGTGAAATTCGTGGGGCTGTTCCTGGGAAAGGAGGCCGCAGCGGACAGCATCTTCACAGGCATCGAGGAGCAGTATAACATCCTGTGCGCTCTGGTCCACGACGGACTCCAGGACACCCAACGACCCACCGTGTTCTCGGGCGAGATGCATGGCGGCAACTGGTATGCCGTGGGCGGTCGCAACTCACTGGCACAGCTGTTCCGCGACGCCGGTGCGGAGTACGTCATCAAGGATGACAACACAGGCGGCGTGAACATCGAATTTGAGCAACTGTATGCCGCCGCGGCCGATGCAGACTATTGGCGCATCCTGAACAGCTTCCCCGGCGATTTCTCCTACGAGGCGCTGAAGGCCAGCGAGCCGCGCAACGAGCTGTTCCGCGCGTTCCGCGAGCGCAAGGTCATCTATTGTAATATGCGCCAAACCCCCTACTACGAGCTCTCGCCCGTAGCGCCCGACATCCTCCTGTCCGATCTCATCGCAATCTTCCATCCAGAGCTGATGCCGACAGACTACACCCCGACATTCTATCAATTACTGAAATAAGACGGTGCAGCCATGATCCTGGTTTTTGGCGGAACGACGGAGGGGCGCAAGGCGGTGCAGACGCTGGAGGAGGCGGGGAAGCACTTCTACTACTCCACGAAGACGGGGGAGCAGGTGCTCACGCTGCACCACGGCGTGCGGGTGGATGGTGCGATGGACGCGGCTGCGATGCAGCTGTTCTGCCGCGAACACACCATCCGGCTGCTGATTGATGCGGCGCATCCTTTTGCGACCCGGTTGCATGCCACGGTAGCTTCAGTGGCTTACACGCTCGGACTTCCCCTCATCCGCTACGAACGCACCTTCCCCCAGCGGGACGACAGCGTGGAATGGGTCGATGGAATCGGGGATATCCTATGGTTCGAGGCACCACAACGCGTGCTGTCAGCACTGGGCGTGCAGAGCATTGCACGGCTGAAGCCGCTGGAAACGGCAGAGCGCCACTTCCTCTACCGCATCCTGCCGCGTGAGAGCTCCATCCAATTGGCTCACGAACAGGGTGCCACGGACGAGCAAATCTGTTTCTATCGCGAAGACGAGGATGAGGAAGCGGAGCTGCGACGGCTGCAGCCAGACGTGCTGTTGTTGAAAGAGAGTGGTCTCTCGGGCGGCTTCGCAGAGAAGGTGGCTGCCGCGCGGAAGTTGGGCATTCGTGTTGTGGCGCTGCGGCGCCCCGACTATCTGTCAACCATCCGACCTGCGGTCGGTGATGCCTGGATGACGGAGCACTGCCAACTCGTCAACGGCCCCCGCGGCCTACGCCGCGCGGTGGAACGTGTGCTGCCGGAATTCTTTCCACTGCGGAGCGGACTGACGACGGGGACATGTGCTACAGCTGCCGTGAAAGCAGCGCTACAGGGACTGCGCGGCGAGGAAGCGGAGCGCGTGTGGGTGACGCTGCCCGACGGCGAGAGCGTCAGCGTGGAGATCGAGGCGATGGGGCCTGGATGGGCGACCGTCATCAAGGACTTCAGTGACGACCCGGATGTGACACGCGGTTGCAGAATCAAGGCGGAGGTGAGCACCCCGCTCCCCACTTCCCACGAAGGGGAGGGAGCCGCTGAAGAGAAGGGACGAATCCGTTTCCTGCAAGGGGAGGGCGTGGGACGCGTGACGCTGCCCGGATTGGGCATCGCGGTCGGCGAGCCTGCCATCAACCCTGTGCCGCGACGGATGATAGAGGCTGAGGTGCGGGTGATGACGGCAGCCGCAGTGGATATCCGGATCTCCGTGGAGCACGGACGGGAACTGGCCGAACGGACCTTCAACCCTCGTGTGGGGGTGGTGGATGGCATCAGCATCATCGGCACAACAGGCATTGTGACGCCGCTCTCAAATGAGGCGTTCGTGGAGAGTATCGGACGGGAGCTGGAGGTGGCGTGCGCCATCGGTTGCGACGCTATCGGCCTGGCCTCCGGCAAGCAGGGCGAGGAGGCACTGCTGGCGGCAGAACCCTCACTGCGGGTGATTCACTACGGCAACTTCATCGGCGCAGCATTGGCGCGGGCTCACGCACTGGGGTTCCGTCGCGCCGTGGTGGGCATCATGATAGGCAAGGCGGTGAAGTTAGCAGAGGGGCATCTGGACACGCACTCACACAAGGTACTGATGAACAAGATGTTCCTCACCGCGGTGGCGACGGAGGCGGGCGTCGCGGATGCCGCTGCGAAAATCAACGACATCACGATGGCTCGGGAACTCTGGGACGTGATGCCAACAGCTTTCTTCGAAGCCTTGCACACACGGTGCGAAGCACACTGCCGCCGCGTGTTCCCCACGGGAGAACTGGAGATAAGGCTCATCCAGCAGCCATAAATCACTGTTCGAGGGCCGCGAAGAGGCGGTCGAGGGCGGCATCAGGACTGCCGGTCTCATGCAGCAGGGTGACGAACTTGGAACCGATGATGGCACCTGCGGCGTTGTCCTGTGCCGCTTGGAGGGTCTGGCGGTTGCTGATGCCGAATCCGATCATACGGGGATTGCGGAGGTTCATGGCATTGATGCGCCGGAAGTAACTCTGCTTGATTTCATCGAAACTTTTCTGTGCTCCAGTGATGGCTGCCGAGGAGACCATGTAGATGAAGCCGTCGGTGTGGCTATCAATAAAGCGTATGCGCTCCTCACTGGTCTCGGGCGTGATGAGCATGATGACACGGAGGTCGTAGCGGTCGGCAACGGGCTTGACCATGTCGAGATAATCCTGGAAAGGGAGGTCCGGGATGATCATGCCGCTGACACCCGCTTCCACGCAGCGGCGGCAGAAGGCCTCGATGCCGAAGTGGAGGATAGGGTTGAGGTAGCCCATCAGGATCAGGGGTACACGGACTTGCTCCTTGATGGCCTGTAGCTGGTCGAAGAGAGTGGCGAGGGTCATGCCGTTCTTGAGAGCACGGGTGGCAGCGGTCTGGATGACAGGACCGTCCGCAAGGGGATCGCTGAAGGGGATGCCGACCTCGATGCAGTCGATGCCACGGCGCTGAAGGGTGAGGATGACATCGCCGGTGCCGTCGAGGGTAGGATCGCCGGCACAGAAGTATAGGGAGAGAAGCTTACGGTCGCCGCGAGCGGCGAAGAGGTGGTTGATGGGATTCATGAGAGGAAGATTTTAGGGGAAGAAGAGTGATGTGCGGTTCCAGTCGGGCTGATAACGCCGACGATAGATGAAGATCTGGAGCAGTGCGGCATCCTTGATGCCGGGCGCTTTTTCGAAGCGTGAGTTGAGATCGATACCGACGCACTTCGCTGCACCGGATGCACTGCCTGCACGAAACCATTCACCAAGGCGGGGAAGGTCACTGGGACCTATGCCTCCACTCAGGAGGAAGGGGGTGGTGCCTTCGTAGGCGGCGAGGAGGTTCCAGTCGAAGGGATGGCCTGTGCCGCCGTACTGCGGGGACTTGGTGTCGAAGAGGAAGTAGTCGGCAACGTCGGCATAATCGGCGGTGGCGCGCAAGTCCTCTACCGTGGCGATGCCGATGGACTTGATGAGGGAGGTGGTGCGCAGGGCAGCTTTCAGCTGACGGCAGAAAGCGGGGGACTCGTGGCCGTGGAGCTGGACGAGGTCGAGGCGGAACTGCTGGACGCGGAGGAGGATGTCGTCGAGGGATGCATCCACGAAGACCCCTACGCGCTTGCAGGCAGTGGGGAGGTAGGCGGGCGGTTCGGCGACGTAGCGCTTGCTGCCCGGCCAGAAGATAAAGCCCATCCAGTCGGGTCCCGCCTGCTCAACGGCGCGGATGTTATCGGGGTCGCGCATACCGCAGACTTTGATGATCATAGCATTTGGAATTGGTGGATGAAGGAGGCAAGGGCAGCGGCAGGGTCGGCGGTCTTCATGAAGGTCTCGCCGATGAGGAAACCACGGAAGCCGACCTGGCGCAAGGCGGCAACGGTAGCGGGATTGCTGATGCCGCTTTCGCTGACGAGGACCGAGGCACTGCCTACCTCGCGGAGGCGGTCGGCGAGGCGGAAGGAGTTTTCGACGTCGGTGGTGAAGGTGCCAAGATTGCGGTTGTTGATGCCGCAGAGGTCGGGACCGAGTTCGGCGTAGGCGAGTTCCTGCTCAGAGTGCATCTCCAGAAGGACTTCCAGACCGAGGGCGTGAGCGTGGGCTATGAGCTGTTGGCAGTGCTGCCGGGTGAGACATGCTGCAATCAGGAGCACGGCTGATGCCCCGGCGTAGAGGGCGGCGTAGAGTTGTGCCTCGTCGATGACGAAGTTCTTATAGAGGATGGGGAGTGTGACGCCGCTGCGGCGGGCAGCGCGTATGTCCTCGTCGGTGCCGCCGAAGTAATGCTCATCGGTGAGGATGGAGAGGGCCGCTGCGCCGCTCTGCTGGTAGGAGAGGGGGATGACGGCAGCATCGACACCTTCATGGATCCAGCCCTTGGAGGGAGAACGACGCTTGAACTCGGCGATGATACCGGTCGGGCTGTCGAGGAGGGCTTGGCGCAGGGAGGGCTTCTTGGCGCACAGCTGTTCCAGCTCTGTGTGCTTGTGGAGGATGATGTCGTGGAGGATATCGGACATAGCGGTCAGGAGTTGAGTTCAGCGAATTTGCGGAAGGTACGGAGGGCGGCGCCGCTGTCGATGCTCTGGCGTGCGATGTCGATGCAGTGCTCGATATCTTTCTCGCCGCGCTCGAGGACTTGAATGGCGAAGGCGGCATTGGCGAGGACGATGTTCTTCTGGGCGGGCAGAGCGCGGTTCTCGAGGACGGCGTCGAAGATCTCGGCAGCTTCATCCTCGGTGGCGCCACCGCGGAGCTCCTCGGGGCGGGCGATGTCGAAGCCGAGGTCCTGAGGACGGAAGATGCGCTCGTAACGATTGGTGGTGACCTTGAAGTCGCCGGTGAGGGAAATCTCGTCGTAGCCGTCGATGCTGTTGACGATGCCGTAGTCGATGCCGAGGCGCTCATAGACGCTCTTATAGAGCCGCATCTGGTCGAGGCTGGCGACGCCGAGGAGCTGGCAGTGGGGTTGTGAGGGGTTCACGAGCGGGCCAAGGAGATTGAAGATAGTGGGGAACTGGAGCGCCTTGCGGATCGGTCCCACGAACTTCATAGCCTTGGCGAAGAGCTGCGCGTGGAGATAGACGATGCCGGCCTCGTCGAGGCTGCGGTTGAGGCGGTCGAGGTCATCGGTGAAGCGGATGCCGTGGTGCTGGATGACATTGCTGGCTCCGCTGACGCTGGTGGCGGCGTAGTTGCCGTGTTTAGCGACCTTGTAGCCCGCTCCCGCAATGACGAAGCAGGCGGTGGTGGAGATGTTGAAGGTGTTCTTGCGGTCGCCGCCGGTGCCTACGACGTCAATGTAGCGCTCGGCGCTGAGGGGCGCCGCCACGCCTGTCTGGAGGATGCCGTCACGGAAGCCGAGGAGCTCATCAACGGTGACGCCGCGCATCTGGAGCGCTGCCAGCAGCGCAGCAATCTGTTCGGGCGGGTAGGCATCGCGGGTGATGCCAAGGAGGATGTCGCGGCACTCTGTCCGGGTGAGGGTCTCGTGGTTGAGGACTCTTTGTAGGATTTCTTTCATGCGTGTAGGATATTTTATGCTTGTAGGAAGTTTTGAATGATCATCTTTCCCTGGGGCGTGAGAACGCTTTCGGGGTGGAACTGTATGCCGTAGATGGGGAGCTGCCGGTGGCGGAGTGCCATGATCTGGTGCTCGTCGCTCTCGGCACTGACCTCGAGGCAGTCGGGGAAGTGGTCGCGGGCAACGACCCACGAATGATAGCGGCCCACGGTGAACTCCTCGGGGATGCCGCGGAAGAGGGGCGAGGGAGCTACAAGGTGACAGGGGGTGGCCACGCCGTGGAAGACCTCGCTGAGGTTCTCAAGCTGTGCGCCGAAGACCTCGCCGATGGCCTGGTGGCCGAGGCAGACGCCGAGGATGGGGCGGCGACCGGCATAGGTGCGGATGACATCGAGGAGGAGGCCTGCCTCACTGGGAATGCCGGGGCCGGGGGAGAGGATGATGCGGTCGAAGGGCTCAAGGTCGGTGAGGCGGAACTGGTCGTTGCGCAGAACGGTGACGTCCGCGCCGAGCTCCTTCACAAGGTGGCTGAGGTTGTAGGTGAAGGAGTCGTAGTTATCAATGATGACGATGTTCATGGTGACTTACATGTTTTCTGCCAGTGTGATGGCACGGCGCAAGGCGCCGAGTTTGTTGTTGACTTCCTGCAGCTCATACTCGACATCGCTCTTGGCGACGATACCTCCTCCGGCCTGAAACCATAGCTCACCGCCGCGGCTGACGAAGGTACGGATGGTGATGGCCTGGTTGAGGCTTCCGTCGAGCCCGATATAGCCGATGCAGCCTCCATAGGCTCCGCGGTTGTGGGGCTCATATTCGGAGATGAGCTGCATGGCGCGCACCTTGGGTGCACCGGAGAGGGTGCCGGCGGGGAAGGTGTCGATGAAGGCCTGGAGCGCGTCGGCGCCGTCATCGAGCTGTCCGGAGACGCGGGAGACGAGGTGGATGACGTGGGAGTAGTACTGTAGGTCCTTGTAGAAATCAACCTTCACGCCGTGACAGTTGCGGCTAAGGTCGTTGCGAGCGAGATCGACGAGCATGACGTGCTCGGCGTTCTCCTTGGGGTCGTTGCGGAGGTACTCCGCTCCGCGACGGTCGGCGTCGGCATCGCCTGTGCGGCGCGTGGTGCCAGCGATGGGGTCGATATATGCGTGGCGTCCCTGGATGCGACAGTGCGTCTCGGGGGATGACCCGAAGATGCGGAACCCTCCGAAATCGAAGTAGAAGAGGTAGGGCGAGGGGTTGATGCTGCGGAGCGTGCGGTAGAGGCGGAAGTCATCGCCCTCGAAGCGCTGGATGAAGCGCCGCGAGAGGACAATCTGGAAGACGTCGCCGCGCAGGCAGTGGCGTATGCCACGACGTATGTTCTCGCGATGCTCGTCATCGGTGAGGGTGCTGGAGACGTCGCCGACGGGGTGGAAACCGTAGTCGGGAGCACTGGCGCGGGTCATGGCCCGGAGGACATCGTCGAGGGCTGCGGGGTCACCGAGCGTGACGAGCTTGAGGAGGTTGTTGTGATGGTCGAACTCGATGACGACCTCATAGAGGATGTAGAGGACATCGGGTGCGTCGCCGCGCTCCCGCGTCTCATCCTTCACGGCGATGCCCTCGCTATAGCGGACAGCATTGAAGGAGGTGTAGCCGAAGAGTCCGCAGGCGGCGGCATCGGAGCCTGTGACACGGATGCTGTCAATGAGGGTATGGATGGCAGCGGCGATGCCGTAGGCAGGTGTCATCTCGCGGCGCTCGATGCTGCCGTCGGGAAAGGTGACAACGGCCTCGCCGTGGGCGATGGCTACGCTGGCAATGGGATGCAGCCCGATGAAGGAACGGGCGTTGTCGGCAGCGTGGTAGTCGGAGCTCTCCATGAGTGCGCTCTGCGGGTAAAGGTCACGCAGGCGCATATAGACGCCGACGGGAGTGTAGAGGTCTGCCAGAATGGTGCGGCTGGCAGTGGTATATTCGAATGTCTTCATAAGCTGTCCTTGAACTTGAGGTATGTCTCGATGTCCTTATCGCCGCGGCCACTGACGGTGAGCACGACGATGTCGTCGGGGCTGAACTGTAGTTTCTGCAGGGCGGCCACGGCGTGGGCAGACTCAATGGCCGGGATGATGCCCTCAAGGCGCGTGAGCTCGTAGCCAGCGCGCAGGGCTTCGTCGTCGTTGATGCTGAGCACGCGGGTGCGCCCCTGCTGCGCCATGTGGCAGTGCATGGGTCCCACGCCGGGGTAGTCCAGCCCTGCGCTGATGGTGAAGGCTTCCTGGATCTGTCCGTCATCGTCCTGCATGACGAGCATCTTGGCTCCGTGGAGGATGCCTACGGTACCACGATGGATGGTGGCGGCAGTGTGGTCGGTCTCCCACCCGTGGCCTCCGGCCTCGGCGAGGACAATCTTCACGCGCTCGTCATCGACGTAGTGGTAGATGGTTCCTGCAGCATTGCTGCCTCCACCGATGCAGGCGATGAGGTAGTCCGGGTAGTCGCGCCCCACCTTCTCGCGGAGCTGCCACTTGATTTCCTCGGAGATGACGCTCTGCATACGTGCCACGAGGTCGGGATAGGGGTGGGGACCCATCGTGGAGCCTACGATGTAGAAGGTGTCGGCGGGATGGCAGCACCAGTCTCGGATGGCCTCGGAGCAGGCATCGGAGAGTGTCATGTTGCCTGTGCGCACGGGGTGCACGGTGGCGCCTAACATACGCATACGTTCCACGTTGGTGTGCTGCCGCTCCACATCGGTGGCACCCATGAAGACTTCACATTCGAGGCCCATCAGTGCGCAGACGGTGGCAGTGGCAACACCGTGCTGTCCGGCGCCGGTCTCGGCGATGATCCGCCGCTTGCCCATGCGCTTGGCCAGGAGGATCTGTCCGATGGTGTTGTTGATTTTGTGGGCGCCGGTGTGGTTGAGGTCCTCGCGTTTGAGGTAGAGCTGGCAGCCGTAGTGCTCGCTCATGCGACGGGCGAAGTAGAGAGGAGACGGACGCCCTACGTAGTCGCGGAGCAGGGCGTGGTACTCGCGTTTGAAGTCGTCGCTTTCGATGATGTCGAGGTACTGGCTGCGGAGGTTCTCGACGGTGGCGTAGAGAATCTCGGGCACGTAGGCTCCTCCGAACTCGCCGTAGTAGCCGTTGGCGTTGACGTGGTAACTGGGTTTCATATTTAGATAGGTTTGCGTTGTGTGTGTGGGTCTGTGGGAAAGGGAGGGGTGGTTTGTGTGAAAGGGAAGAGGCCTGTCGCAAGAACGACAGGCCTCTCGATTTGTATCTGCTGCTAACAGGGTACGCGGCTATCTTCTCACGATTGTTGGAATCTTGAGCACTGCCACCACCAATAGTTAGCGTTTCTTGTCATAGGAGGGTTCTGAATGAAATGTTACGTGTCTGTTGTGATAAAATGTCACGGTTCTCCGTGAAATCCGGCACAAAGGTACGGACTTTTGCGGAAACCACAAACTTTTTTCTACTTTTTTACGCTGCGATGTGTAAAATAATACTACTTGACCATCTGCAGACGCAGTGTGCCAACGAAACGGGCGTTCTTGCCCATCTGGTTATCAGGGACGGTGATGCCATCCGCATTGCGCAGCAGCTGGGGGCTGGCAAAATAGGTATGGCTGTGGCCGCCAATGACGAGGTCAATACCGCGGGTGGCGGGGATGAGTTCCTCATCGGAGACGCCGGCAATGTTCCAGCCGAGGTGGGAGAGACAGATGACGAGGTCGCACTTCTCTACGCCCTTCAGGTAGTCAGCAACGGGCTGTGCAGCGGCGATGGGGTCTGTGTAGCGAACACCCTCACAGGTGTGGGCGGCGACGAGACCCTCGAGCTGCGGCGAGACACCGAGGACGCCGATCTTCATGCCCGCGCGCTTAATAATAATGTACGGGCGCACGAGACCTTCAACGGGGGTGCCCGTGAAGTCGTAGTTGCAACATACGATGGGGAAGCGGGCCTGCCGGAAGATACGCGCCATGTTGTCGAGACCAAAATCGAACTCGTGGTTGCCGATGGTGGCGGCGTCATAACCTATGATATTCATCAGGCCGACCTCTACGTCGCCGTGGTAGAGACTGTAATAGGCGGAGCCCTGTGAGAAGTCACCGGCATCGAAGAGCAACAGGTTGGGATCCTGGCGACGGAGGTCTCTGAGGAGAGCTGCGCGGCGCAGGTAGCCGCCCTTGTCGGCCTGGGCGGTATCGGCAAGCAAGGGACTGAGGGGCTCAATGCAGGAGTGGGTGTCGTTGGTATGCACGATGAGGAGGGACTTCGTGCTCGAGTAGGCGTTGGCCTTGAGCTGGATGGGCTCGGTGGCGGGGCGGCCGATCTCTGTCTGGCGGACATTCTGCGGCGCCTGCCCCTCGGCGGTTTCTACGATGCGGCCCTCGATGCGTGCCGAGGCTTTCTTACCCATTTTATCGAGCAGCTGGAGATGGTTCATGAGGGTCTCTCGCACCAGCTCCTTCGTGTTGATGCGTTCGACGGAGTTGCGGAGGGAGTAGAGCTTGTCGTTGCCTTCGGCCAGATAGTCGAGGGTAGCGATGGTGTAGATGCTGTCCTCACGGATGGGCTGCCCGCCGATGGTGGCACTCTGCAGACGGCCGTCACGGGTGATGACGAGGCGCACGCTGGCGCTGACGCCCTCGCCGTGAACCGCAGCGATGTCGCGCATGAGGGCGGCCAAGTCGGGACCCTTGAGGCGAAGGATGGTGAAGAAGTTCTCAAAGGGGGAGATGGCGAGGATATCGCCACGCCGTACTACGCCCTGGGGCATGGCGGCGCGGAGACCGCCGACGTTGCAGATGCCCAGGTCGGGATGGTAGCCGAGACGCTCGCCGGTGGCCACGAGGGCATCGGCGACCCAGTTGCTGAGGAGGCTCTCGGGGCGCCCGCCGGTCATGTACTGCTCGCTCTGTCCGATATAGGGAGCACGCAGGCTATCAACCCCGGCGGTGAAAGGAGCGATGAAGTCCGCAGCGGCCGCCACGGGGGTGGCGTCAAGGGCGCGAGTGACCTCGATGCGGTGGGGGGTCACGCGCTGGAGTGTGTACTGTCCGCTCTTGCAGGCAGCAAAGAGCAGGGAGAAAAATAAAAGGATGAAAGGATGAAAGGATGAAAGCTTCTTCATATTCGTGAGGGATGAATGATGTCTTTTCAGGCTGTACGGGACCATTTTTCGGGGCAAAGATAGGCAAAAAGTCCTCTAACAGCAAAAAAAATGCCCATTTTCAATTGTCCATTGTAAAATTATGCCTACCTTTGCGCCCGCTTTCCGCTTGGGTCGCTGGCAGGATGAGAGAGTTCCCTGTTATGCCCTCGCTGGACCGACACAACAATTTAAACCCATTCTTACAACAATGGCAGATCTCATTAAAATTGCTGAAGAAGCATTTGCTACGGGCAAGACCTACCCGAAGTTCAAGGCAGGCGACACCGTGACCGTGGCTTACAAAATTGTCGAGGGTAACAAGGAGCGTATCCAGTTGTACCGTGGCGTCTGCATCAAGATTAGCGGCCATGGCGACCAGAAGCGTTTCACGGTTCGCAAGATGAGCGGCACCGTGGGCGTGGAGCGTATCTTCCCCATCACAAGCCCGAACATCGACAGCATCACCGTCAACAAGGTCGGTAAAGTGCGTCGCGCCAAGCTCTACTACCTCCGTGGCCTCACGGGCAAAAAAGCCCGCATCGCCGAGAAGAAGGTGGCAGCGCCCGCAGAGGCTTAACCCACAATTCCAGCAAGCGAAGAAGAGGATGTGTCGCACGACGCATCCTCTTTCTTTTTTTCTCGAAAAACTATACGAACTTTACGCACTCAACCACGTTCTTGAACACGTCGTATCGCCGATTGATACCTTGCTTATTCAAAATAGAAGGAGAGGACGATCATGCTGGCGCGGCCGCGGTCCAGGCCATTGGTGAACTTCAGCAACGTCTGGTCGATCAGGTCGGAGCGGTCGTGAACGATGGCATCGCGCAGCCCGAAGCAGAACTTCAGTTCGGGGATGAGCTTGAAGTAGGGGAGGTAGATGTCGCAGCCCAAGGCAATCTCCAGGAAACAGTCCAGGCGCTCCGTGAGCAGCGCGTTGTGCTTGCGCGCCGTCAGGTCAATGGCGGGTGCGGCACCGAGACTCACGTAGGGGCGGAAATTGTTGTGGCGCGGCGCCGCCACCTTCAGCAACAGCGGCAGCGTGATATAGGTGGATTTGATGTTCTGCGTGGAGTCGCGCCCCGAGAGCTGTTCGTGGAACACCACGTGCTTCTGCCCGAAGTGCAGCGTCGGCTGCACACGGAAGGAGAGCGTCTTCGTCAGCCGCAGCTCCCCCAGCACGCCCACGGTGAAGCCTGGCTGGTAGTTATCCACCTCGGAGTACCACTGCTGCCCGCTCGCGGGGTCGATGTAGCCGTTGTTCTTCAAGTCCAGATCCATCATATTCAGGCCGACGAAGAAGCCATAGTGCAGCTGCCGGTTATCCAGATAGGGACGGTTCTGGATACGGGGCTCCTGCGCCGAGGCGGTGGCCGCGACGAGGACGAGGACGAGAAGGGTGAGCGCGCGTTTCATCGCATATATAACGCACGGGAGGGCACTTTTATTGTGCCAGCGGAGCATCTGAGGGTGCGCGAGGTATAAAAAAAGATGCGCCGTGGCGAGAAAATAAGTGATTTTCTTGCACATTCCCGTGGAAAACACTACTTTTGCAGCGCAAAAGACATGAAGCGAGGGGCCACCAAGGTTCTTCGCTTCGCGTTTCAAGACAATCGTTCAACGAAAAAACGAGCAACAACATCAGCATGATTGACAAAGCAAAAGTGCAAGCATTGGTTGAGCAATGGCTCGACGGCAAAGAGTACTTCATGACAGACCTCACGGTGACGCCCGACGACTGCATCACCGTGGAGATCGATCAGGCCGAGGGCGTATGGATTGAGGACTGCGTGCAGCTCTCACGATTCATCGAGGAGCATCTCTCACGCGACGAGGAAGACTACGAGCTCGAGGTGGGAAGTGCAGGACTCGGACAGCCCTTCAAAGTGCTGCGCCAATGGCAGAACCATGTCGGCAAGCAGGTCGAGGTCATCACCGCCGACAGCCGCAAGCTCAAGGGCACCCTCCGCAAGGTGACGCCCGATGGCATCACCCTCACCGTGCGCCAGAAGGTTCAGTTAGAGGGCAAGAAGCGCCCCACGATGCAGGACGTGGACATCCAGCTCCCGATGTCCGAGGTGCGCAGTGGCCGATACATTATTGACTTTAAATAAAAAAACAATACATACATGGCAAAGAAACAGAACAACGCACTCATTGACACTTTCGCAGAGTTCAAGGAGACAAAGAACATCGACCGCGCCACACTCGTGAGCGTGCTCGAAGAGAGCTTCCGCAACGTCATCGCCAAGATGCAGGGCACCGACGAGAACTACGACGTCATCGTCAACCCCGACAAGGGCGACTTCGAGATCTACCGCAACCGCACCGTCGTGCCCGACGATGAGGTCGCCGACCCCAATATGCAAATCTCACTCACCGAGGCACGCCAGATTGCCGACGACTATGAAGTCGGCGAGGATGTCTCCGAGCGCGTCGATTTCACCAAGTTCGGCCGCCGCGCCATCCTGACGCTCCGCCAGACCCTCGCCTCCCGCATCCTGGAGCTCGAGCACGACGCCCTCTACAACAAGTACAAGGACATGGTCGGCGAGATCATCTCTGCCGAGGTCTATCAGGTCTGGCACAAGGAAGTGCTCCTGCTCGACGAGGAAGGCAACGAGCTCCTCCTCCCCAAGAACGAGCAGATCCCCGGCGACTTCTTCCGCAAGGGCGAACCCGCGCGCGCCGTGGTAGCCCGCGTCGATAACTCCACGGGCAACCCGAAGATCATCCTCTCCCGCACCAGCCCTGTCTTCCTGCAGCGCCTGCTCGAAGCCGAGGTGCCCGAGATCGCAGAGGGCGTCATCGCCATCCGCAAGATCGCCCGTGTGCCTGGCGAGCGCGCCAAGATTGCCGTTGAGAGCTTCGACGACCGCGTAGATCCCGTAGGAGCCTGCGTAGGTGTTCGCGGCAGCCGCGTCCACGGCATCGTGCGTGAACTGAAGGGCGAGAACCTCGACGTCATCCAGTGGACTGCTAACCCGCAGCTCCTCATCGCCCGTGCCCTCGGTCCCGCCGAGATCAACAGCATCAACCTCGATCAGGAGAGCAAGCACTGCGAGGTCTATCTCGATCCCGACCAGGTCAGCCTCGCCATCGGTAAGGGCGGTCTGAACATACGCCTGGCCTCCATGCTCACCGACACTGTCATCGACGTCTATCGTGAGGTCGCCGGCGGCGAGGAAGAGGAGCTCGAGGACGACATCTACCTCGACGACTTCAAGGACGAGATCGACGAATGGGTCATCGAAGAGCTCAAGAAGAACGGATGGACCACTGCCCGCTCCGTGCTCGAAGCACCCCGCGAGATGCTCGTCAAGAACGCCGACCTCGAGGAGGAGACCGTTGACGAGGTCCTCCGCATCCTCAAGGCCGAGTTCCCCGACGAGGAAGAGGAGGAGAATCAAGCTCCTGCGGAGAGTTGATAATGTATAATGTATAATTGATAATGTATAATCGGCTGCGCGATGCATGGCAATGCCCAATGGCTTCTATGATGCTTTATACATTATCAATTATACATCACCCTCAACACCGCGCAGCCTAATTATACATTATACATTATCAATTATCAATTCCTAACGCTTATGCCAATAAGAATCAATAAAGTCACCAAAGAATTCTCGATCGGTCTGCAGACCCTGGTCGATCTCCTCGCCAAGAAAGGCTTTTCCGACGTCGAGGCCAACCCCAACGCCACCATCACCGACGAGCAGTACGCCGTCGTGCAGGCCGAGTTCAACAAGGAAAAAGGCCGCGGCCTGCCCTACTCCTTCCAGCAGCCCGCCGCACAGCGGCTCCCCAAGGAGAAGAAGCAGACCATCGTGCTCACCGAGGACGGCGAAGCGCTTCCCATCACCGAGGTGAAGAAGCCCAAGTTCGTCGGCCACATCAACCTCGACAGCAAGGGCAACCCCGTCAGCGAGCCCACCAGCCAGTCCGCTCCCAAGCCCGCCAGCAAGCCGGCTCCCAAGCCTGCCGCCGTTCCCTCGGCGTCAGCCGAGGTCGAAAAGCCCGCCACTCAGCCCACCCCTGAGAAACCCGCCGCCGCAGTGCCCTCGGCATCAGCCGAGGGTGAAAAACCCGCCTCTCAGCCCGCCACCGAGCAGCCCGCTGCCGCCGTGCCCTCGGCATCAGCCGAGGGTGAAAAGCCCGCCTCACAGCCCGCCACCGAGCAGCCCGCTGCCGCCGTTCCCTCGGCATCAGCCGAGGTCGAAAAACCCGCCCGCCCGGCACAGCCCGAGCCCCGCAAGAAGAAGGGCGGCGTAGAGCTTGAGGAAGTCGATGGCGTCTATCGCGTCAAAGGCCCCACCGAGCCACCCCTCACCCTCAACATCAAGGGACATATCGACCTCGACGCGCTCAACCAGAGCACACGCCCCGCGCGCAGCAAGAAGCGCAAGAAGGGCGGCGACGCCAAGAAGAAAGGCGAGCGCGTAGATATCAACGCCGAGGCAGCTAAGCAGCAGAACCAGGGCGGAGGCCAGCAGAAGAAGAACAAGGGCGGCGGCAACAACCAGCCCCAGAACAACCAGCAGAACAAGGGCGAGGGCAAGCGCCGCAAGAAGAACCAGCCCAAGCAGGAACCCGTGCTCGTGGAGCAGAGCGAGGAAGAAGTCGCCAAGCAGGTCCGCGAGACCCTCGCACGCCTCACCGCCGGCAAGAACAAGGCACTCGGCAAGGGCGCCAAGTACCGCCGCGAGAAGCGCGAGAACATACGCGCCGGCATGGAGGCCGAACTCGAGCAGATGGAACAGGAAGCAAAGATCCTGAAGCTCACGGAGTTCGTCACCGCCAACGAGCTCGCATCGATGATGAACGTGCCTGTCACACAGGTCATCGGCACGTGCATGAGCCTCGGCGTCATGGTCAGCATCAACCAGCGCATGGACAAGGAGACGATCGACCTCGTGGCCGATGAATTTGGTTTCCAGACAGAGTATGTCAGCGCCGATGTCAGCGAAGCCGTGCAGGAAGCCGAGGACGACGAGGCAGACCTCGTGCCCCGCGCGCCCATCGTCACCGTCATGGGCCACGTCGATCACGGTAAGACATCGCTCCTCGACTACATCCGCAAGACCAACGTCATCGCCGGTGAGGCGGGCGGCATCACGCAGCACATCGGTGCCTACAACGTACGCCTCGACGACGGCCGCCACATCACCTTCCTCGACACCCCTGGTCACGAGGCGTTCACCGCCATGCGTGCCCGCGGTGCACAGGTGACCGATATCGCCATCATCATCATCGCGGCCGACGACGACATCATGCCCCAGACAAAGGAGGCCATCAACCACGCCGTCGCCGCTGGCGTGCCCATCGTCTTCGCTATCAACAAGATCGATAAACCCGCCGCCAACCCCGAAAAGATCAAGGAACATCTCGCACAGATGAACTTCCTCGTCGAGGACTGGGGCGGCAAGTACCAGAGCCAGGACATCAGCGCCAAGAAGGGCATCGGCGTGCCCGAGCTGATGGAGAAGGTGCTCCTCGAAGCCGAGATGCTCGACCTGAAGGCCAACCCCAACCGTAAGGCCACAGGCTCCATCATCGAGTCGTCGCTGGACAAGGGCCGCGGCTACGTCGCCACCCTCCTCTGCTCCAACGGCACGCTGAAGATGGGCGACATCCTCCTCGCAGGCACCAACTACGGACGCATCAAGGCCATGTTCAACGAGCGCGGCCAGCGCGTCAAGGAGATCGGTCCCGCTGAGGCAGCCACCGTCCTCGGCCTCAACGGCGCCCCGCAGGCCGGCGACACCTTCCACGTCATGGACAGCGACCAGGAAGCCCGCGAGATAGCCTCGAAGCGCGAGCAGCTGCAGCGCGAGCAGGGCATCCGCACGCAGCACCACCTCACCCTCGACGAGATCGGCCGCCGCATCGAGCAGGGTGGCTTCCAGGAGTTGAACGTCATCGTCAAGGGCGACGTCGATGGCTCCATCGAAGCGCTCTCCGACTCGCTCATCAAGCTCTCCACCGAGAAGATTGCCGTCAATGTCATCCACAAGGCCGTCGGCCAGATCTCCGAGAACGATGTCTCGCTGGCCGCCGCTTCGGATGCCATCATCGTCGCCTTCCAGGTGCGCCCCTCTGCCCAGGCCCGCAAGGCCGCCGAGCAGCAGGGCGTCGAGATCCGCACCTACAGCATCATCTACGACGCCATCGAGGAAGTCAAGGAAGCCATGGAAGGGATGCTCGCTCCCGAGCTCAAGGAGGAAATCACCGCACAGCTCGAGGTCCGTCAGGTCTTCCACATCTCCAAGGTCGGCACCGTGGCTGGCGCCTACGTCATCGACGGTAAGGTCAGCCGCTCCAACAAGGCACGTGTCATCCGCGACGGCATCGTCATCCACACCGGACAGATCGACGCTCTGAAGCGCTTCAAGGACGATGTCAAGGAGGTCTCCACCAACTTCGAGTGCGGTATCTCCCTCGTGAACTACAGCGACATCCGCGAAGGCGACACCATCGAGACCTTCCAGGAAGTGGAGATTAAAGCAAAGCTTTAAACAATGCATAATGCATAATTCACAATTCATAATTGGCTGGCGCATAGATACCAATGCATGAGCTACCAATCATTGTGAATTATGAATTATGAATTGTGAATTATGAATTATGAATTAAAAAAGTGAACGGCTTCGACATCGTCTTTCTGCTCGTGCTCCTCATGAGCGCCTGGAAAGGCTGGACAAACGGCCTGCTGAAGGAGATTCTCGGCCTCATCGGCGTCTTCGCAGGACTCTACGTAGCTCATCTGCTCTACGAGCAGGTGGGCTATCAGCTTGCGCCGCACATCGGCGCAGAGCCGCTCGTGGCCAACATCCTCGCCTTCATGCTCCTTTGGATGGGCGTGCCCATCCTCCTTGGACTCCTCGGCTCCCTGCTCACAAAGTTCCTCAAGCTCGTAGGTCTCGATGCCGTCAACAGCCTCGGCGGAGCCATCGTCAGCCTCGTGAAATACACCCTCCTGCTCGGCATCCTCTGCAACGTCCTCGCCATCACGCACCTCGTCAGCGACGAGGCCCAGGCCACCTCTTCCCTCTTCCAACCCCTGAGGCAAACGACCTCCATCGCCTTCGACCTGGCGCGGCAGCAATGGAAGGGCAGCAGCCTGAGCAATCCCGATTAGCTTTCTCTCCTCACGCACATGTCAACCGTCATCTACCCCTCCCCCATCTTCGGTCCCGTCCACAGCCGCCGCTTAGGCGTCTCGCTCGGCATCAACCTCCTGCCGGCCGACGGCAAGGTATGCTCCTTCGACTGCATCTACTGCGAGTGCGGCCTCAACGCCGAGCGCCGCCCCAAAGGTAAGATGCCCACGCGCGAGGAGGTGCGCGCCGCCCTGGAAGCACGCCTGCAGCAGATGGCCGCCGAGGGACCGCGCCCCGACGTGCTGACCTTTGCCGGCAACGGGGAGCCTACCCTCCACCCCGACTTCCGGGGTATTATAGAGGACACGCGTGCGCTGCGCGACCGCTACTGCCCCGAGGCGCGCATCAGCGTCCTCAGCAACGCCACCCGCATCCTGCGGCCCGACGTCTTTGCGGCTCTCTGCCGCGTTGATAACAACATCCTGAAGCTGGACACCGTCGATGATGCCTACATCCGCACCGTCGATCGCCCCACGGGACCCTACATCGCCAGCGCCATCGTCGATGGGCTTATCCGCTTCCGCGGCAACTGCATTATCCAGACGGTGTTCCTCACAGGCACGGATGCCGAAGGACGCGACGTGGATAACACGTCGGAGCACTTCGTGGAACCATGGCTGAAAGCCTTGAAGGTCATCGGTCCCGAGCGCGTCATGATCTACACCATCGACCGCGAGACGCCCGTCAGCACCCTCCGCAAGGCCGCTCCCGCGACCCTCGATGCCATTGCATCACGCGTGGAGGCGCTCGGCATCCCCTGTAGCGTAGCCTACTAAGCCACGCTTCTCCCTTACTTGTCTCGCCAGAAACTGCGGGAGAAGAGGACGAGGACACTGAGGATTTCCAGACGACCCATCAGCATCAGCAGCGAGAGCAGCCACTTCACCGCGTCGGGAAGGACACCCCATGACATCGTGGGGCCAATCTCCAGACCGAGCGTCGGACCCACGTTGCTGGCACAGCTGAAAGCAATCGTGAACGCGTTGATGCTGTCAATATCCAGAAGCATCATCACGAAATACACAAACAGACACAACCCCACGTACGCCGCGAAAAACGCGAAGAGCCCGAGCTGCCGCTCCTGCGAGACGGTGTAGCCGTTCACGCGGACGGGCAGCACCGCGTTGGGGTGCAGGATGCGACGGATCTCATTGCGCACCACCTCCCAGAGCATCACCATCCGCACACACTTGAAGCCGCCGCTCGTAGAGCCGGAGCAACCGCCGACGAACATACACGCCGTCAGGATCACCCACGTGATATGAGGCCACTGACCGGCATCGTCGTTGAAGACACCCGTCGTGGTGAGGAACGACACGACCTGGAAGAGGCTCGACCGCAGCGCGTCGCCGATGCGGCAGTGGCACGACCGCATCAGGATGAACATGATAACCAGCGTGGCACCGGCGATGATGCCCGTGTAGAGCCGGAACTCGGCGTTGCGGAAGAAGTCCTTCACCTTCCGCTTGAAGACAGCCAGATAGAGCAGCGTGAAGCTGGTGCCGCAGAGGAACATGAAGAAAATCGCCGTGTAGTCAATAGCCAGGCTATTGAAGTAGCCCGTGCTGGAGTTATGCGTCGCGAAGCCGCCCGTGGCCGTCACCGTCATCGCATAGTTCACGCAGTCGAAGCCGCTCATGCCCTCCAGATAGAAGCACAGCGCGCAGACCACCGTCAGCAGCCAGTAGATGCCCCAGATCCAATGCCCCGTGGCGCTCAGCCGGGGGTGCATCTTCGTGCGCATCGGCCCCGTGGCCTCGGCCGAGAACACCTTCACGCTACCGCCCGCTATCGAAGGCAGCACGGCAATCGTGAAAAACACGATACCCAGGCCGCCCACCCACTGCGTGAGGCTTCGCCAGAACAGCAGCGCATGCGGCAGACGCTCCACATCATCGATGAGCGACGCCCCCGTGGTGGTGAAGCCGGAGATGGTCTCGAAGTAGGCATCGGTGAGTGAGGTGAGATGGCCGCTCAGATAGAAGGGGAAGCTGCCGAAGAGGCTGAAGATCAGCCACACGATGGCCACGACGAGCAGCGCATCGCGCCGCGACATGGCATTGGTGGCCCCGTGGCCGACGTAGTGCAACGCGCCACCCGTCAGGAAGGTCGTCACGACGGAGATACCGAAGGCCCACGCGTCATCCTCGCCATAGCACAGCGACATTACCAGACACCCCAGCATCAGCCCTGCCTCCAGACAGAGCAGCTGACCGATGATCTTCCATATAATCTTCCAGTTAATCATTGTTTTCCGCTACAATTGGGGCAGACGCCCTTGACAAGGTAGTTGACGCCCTCCATCGTGAAACCCTCGGGGAGCTGGATGGACGGGATATGGATGGTGTGGAAGCAGAAGGTGCGCTGGCAGCGCGTGCAGTAGAAATGGATGTGCTGGTCCTCGAGCGAGCAGTCGTCGTCGCCCTCGCAGAGCTCATACTTCGCCACCCCCGTGCCGTCCTCGATGGCGTGGATGAGGTGGTGCTGGAGCAGGAGCGTCAGCGTGCGGAAGATGGTGGAGCGATCGACGGTGTCGAGTGCATCGTCGAGCTCGCGCAGGGAGTAGGCGCGGTGGTGGCTCGCCAGCACCCGCAGCACCAGGATGCGCGTGGAAGTCGGCTTCACGCCGCGCCCCACGAGCCGCATCACCTCGTCCGTCTCATGGGACGCCGAAGCTCCTTTGGTCACATCACTCTGTCCTGCCTTCATATCGCTCATCATTAGTAATGGAAACTGCTCCCGCCCAGGAACTCGCGCAGCAGCGAGACGGGCGGTATCTGCTTGTCGGAAATCGGCTCGAAGAAGCCCACGAGCTGCCGCAGGCGCAGCGCCTCGGCATACTCCGGCGCCGCCTCGGGCACCTGCTCCAGGAGCGGCATCACGTAGCCGCGCAGCACCGCCAGCTCATAGAGCAGCGCGCTGTTGATCATGCGGTCGCAGTTCTCCTGGAACGGGAAGATCCACTTCTCCTCCCCGGCGCGCACGCTCGGCCACCGGCGGATGGTCTCCTCGGCGGAGTAGCCGCGGAACTTCTTGTCGCGGATGATGCGGCGCAACAGGCGGTTGTCCGAGGTGGAGATGCGGTGATGCTCGTCGAGCTGGATGGTCGTCAGCGCCGAGACATAGAGCTGGAACTTCGTGTCAGCGGGGATCTCGGGTGTCAAGTCGGGGTTCAGCGCGTGGATGCCCTCAATGATGAGGACGTCCTTCGCCGCCAGCTCCATCTGCTGACCGCTCGGGTGGCGGTGCCCCGACTGGAAATCGTAGCGCGGCAGCTCCACGCACTGGCCGGCCAGGATGGCGGTCAGCTGCTCATTGAAGAAGGGCACATCGACGGCGCCGAGACATTCGAAGTCATACTCGCCCTTCGCATCGCGCGGCGTATGTTCGCGATCCACGAAGTAATTGTCCATCGAGATCATGCGCGGACGCAGCCCGCACGCCGCCAACTGCACGGCCAGACGCTTGCACGTCGTGGTCTTGCCGCTGCTGCTGGGACCCGCGAGCAGCACCAGACGGCTGCCCCGCCGCGTGATCTCGTCGGCGACAGCAGCGATGCGCCGCTCCTGCAGCGCCTCAACCACGTTGATGATGTCGGTGGCATGTCCTTCGCGGACTGCCGTATTGAGTTCGGCCACGGTGCGCAGGCCCACAATCTCCTGCCAGTGCCGGTGTTCGGCCATGACGGCCTCGAGTTTAGTCATTGCGAAATGTTGAGAGTTGAACCTTTGATAAACCCGCGATCAGTCTTCCGCGATCAGCTTCAGCATCCGTGTCAGCTCCTCCATGCCCTCGGAGGCGCCTTTCTTGATGTGGCGGAAGCGGTGGCTGGCCGTCCAGGGAACATCCTTCGGGTCGATGAGGTAGATGGGCGTGCGGTCGGGCACGAACTGCACGAGGCCGGCGGCGGGATAGACGTTGAGGCTGGTGCCGATGACGACATAGATGTCCGCCTCCGCCGAGATCTCGGCAGCGCGCTCAATCTCGGGCACCGCCTCGCCGAACCAGACGATGAAGGGGCGCAGCTGGCTGCCGTCGGCCGCCAGGTCACCCATGTGGATGTCCAGCCGGTCGGCCGGGAGCATGATGATCTGCGAGGGGTCGTTGGGCTGGCGGCTCGACGTGGCCTTCATCAGTTCGCCGTGGAGGTGGATGACGTTCGTGGAGCCCGCCCGCTCGTGGAGGTCATCGACGTTCTGCGTGATGACCGTCACGTCGAAGTACTGCTCCAGTGCCGCCACGAGTTCATGGCCGCGGCACGGCCGCACGGTGGGCAGCTGGCGCCGCCGCTCATTATAGAAGTCGATGACCAGCTGCGGGTTGCGGACATAGCCTTCGATGGTGGCCACATCCTCTACGCGGTGCTGTTCCCAGAGTCCGCCGGAGTCGCGGAAGGTGCTGATGCCGCTCTCGGCAGACATACCCGCACCGGTGAGTATCACGAGTTTCTTCATACGTTTCATCGGTTTTGCAAGGGCAAAAGTAAGCATTATTTGCGATTCTGCGTCCGGCAATTGACATTTTATTGGGTCGCGGGCTGCATTTTATGCTTTTTTAGGCTTCTGCGCACGCCGAATCGTAAATAAATCGTAAAAGCATCGGGATTAGTGAAGAATTTGTAAATAGTAAATCGCGAAATCGTAAAATATTAGTTACCTTTGCGCCCGATTTTTAAAAGAACAGCAAAAATGAACAAGATTAGTTACGCCTTGGGACTCGGCATCGGCCAGCAGCTGAAGAGCATGGGTATCGAGGATTTCAGTGTACAGGATTTCACGCAGAGCATCTGCGATGTGCTGACAGACGCCGAGCTGGCCATGTCGCATCGCGAGGCACAAACGCTTCTCAACGAATACTTCGACCGTCAGGCACGCAAGCAGGCTGAGGGCACCATCGCCGAAGGCAAGGCCTTCCTGGAGGCCAACGGCAAGAAGGACGGCGTCGTCACCACCAAGAGCGGCCTCCAGTATCAGGTGCTCACCGAGGGCAACGGCCGCAGCCCGAAGGCCACCGACAAGGTGCGCTGCCACTACGAGGGCACCCTCATCGACGGCACCGTCTTCGACAGCAGCTACCAGCGCGGCGAGCCCGCCGACTTCCCCCTCAACGGCGTCATCCCCGGATGGACGGAGGGCGTACAGCTGATGAAGGAGGGCGCCAAGTACCGCTTCTTCATCCCCTATCTCCTCGGCTACGGCGAGCGCGGTGCCGGCAGCAGCATACCCCCCTATGCCACCCTCATCTTCGACGTCGAGCTCATCAAGGTCCTCTAATCGTCTTAGAAGCCTTAGGAGCCTCAGCAAACAGCAAACCATTAATCCCTAAAATACAACCAAACAATGAAAAAGATTTCTATCGTTCTCGCAGTGGTCCTGGCAGCTGTCATGACCTCTTGCAACGAGGGTCCCGCCGCCTCCCTGAAGACGGATGTCGATACCCTCAGCTACGCTATCGGTATGAGCCAGACGCAGGGCCTCAAAGAGTATCTCGCCATGCGCATGGGCGTCGATACCACCTATGTAGAGGACTTCCTCAAGGGCTTCCGCGAGGGCATCAAGACCTCCGATGACAAGGGCAAGGCCGCCTTCTATGCCGGCGTGCAGATCGGACAGCAGGTCAGCCAGGGAATGCTCCAGAACATCAACCGCATGATCTTCGGCGAGGACACCACCCAGACCGTCAACGAGGCCAATGTCTATGCTGGCTTCATGGCTGCCGTGGCTGGCAACGAGAAGGTGATGAGCGTGGATTCCGCCAACACCTTCGTGCAGACACGCATGGACGCCATCCGCGAGTCCGCCCGCGCCAAGGCTTTCGCCGACAACAAGCAGAAGGGCGAGGAGTTCATGGCTGAGGTCGCCAAGAAGGACGGCATCAAGGAACTCGCCGACGGCATCTACTACGAGGTCGTCACCGAGGGTAAAGGCGAAGTGGCTGCCGACACCTGTCAGGTGAAGGTTCGCTACGAGGGTAAGCTCATCGACGGCACCGTCTTCGACAGCAACCTCGAGAACGAAGAGCCCACCACCTTCCGCGCCAACCAGGTCATCCCCGGCTTCAAGGCTGCACTGACCACCATGCCCGTCGGCTCCAAGTGGATTGTCTATATCCCGCAGGAGCAGGCCTACGGCGCACAGGACATGGGCAACATCAAGCCCTTCAGCGCCCTCACCTTCACCATCGAGCTCGTTGACATCGAGAAGTAAGCTACCGAGATGAAAGCACTGAAACTCATCATCATCGCCCTGGGGCTGCTGGCGTGCACTGGCGCCAGCGCCGCCGGGAAGGTGAAGAAAAGCAAGAAGGCAGCGGTCGTAGCAGAGAAGGTCGATACCGTTCCCATGCGCGACTTCAGCTACGCCTACGGCATCGCACAGACCAACGGCCTGATGAACTACCTCGTGCAGCGCATGGGCATCGACACCACCTACGTGGCCTACTTCCTCAGCGGCTTCGACAACCCCGAGATCGACGAGGAGACGAAGCAGATGAAGGCCTACACCGCAGGTAAGGAGATCCGCCAGCAGGTGGAGAACCAGATTGTGCCGCAGGTCAACAAGCAGATCAACGACAGCGTCGATCTGCTCGACAAGAGCCGCTTCATCGAAGGATTCCGCGCGGCCATCGCAGGCAACGCCACCATCACCGCTGACAGCGCACAGGCCGTGGCATCCAAGCAGATGGAGTACTACAACAACGTGAAGATGGAAGCCAAGTACGGCAAGAACCGCACCGACGGCGAAGCGTTCCTCAAGGCCAACGCCAAGAAGGACAGCGTCGTCACCACACAGAGCGGCCTCCAGTACAAGATCCTCACCGCTGGCACGGGCGAGAAGCCCCAGGCCACCGACAAGGTGAAGGTCAACTACGAGGGCACCCTCATCGACGGCACCGTCTTCGACAGCAGCTACAAGCGCAACCAGCCCGCCACCTTCGCCTGCAACCAGGTCATCAAGGGATGGACAGAGGCCCTCACGATGATGCCCGTCGGCTCCAAGTGGGAGATCTACATCCCCCAGGAGCTCGGCTACGGCAGCCGCGAGGCGGGCAAGATACCGCCGTTCTCCACGCTGATCTTTACCGTGGAATTGCTGGAGATTGTCAAGTAATACTCCCTAAATACACGCAAAATGACACCAAAGTAACCCTTTGGTGTCATTTTTTTCGTAAAAAAGCTTGCTATTCTTGCTAAAAGCCCTACCTTTGCATGACAATATGATAACAACAACCTTATCACATGGAAAAGATAGACAGCTTAGACAAGAAAATTCTCGAAATCATCACGCGCAACGCGCGCATTCCTTTTAAAGATGTAGCCGCCGAGTGTGGCGTCTCCCGTGCCGCCATCCACCAGCGCGTACAGCGGCTCGTAGATATAGGTGTCATCACCGGTTCCGGCTACTACGTCAACCCCGTCTCGCTCGGCTACAACACCTGCACCTACGTGGGCATCACGCTGGAGCGCGGCTCAATGTACAAGCACGTGGTCAACGAGTTCGAGAAGATTCCCGAGATCGTGGAGTGCCACTTCACGACAGGACCCTACACGATGCTCATCAAACTCTATGCACGCGACAATGCCCATCTGATGGAGCTCCTCAACAACCGCCTGCAGGAGATCCCCGGCGTCATCGCCACCGAGACGCTCATCTCCCTGAAGCAGAGCATCAAGAAGGAAGTGCCCATCGGGCTCTCCGATGCCGACGTAGCCGCCATCAAGGCCCTCACCGCCAAGAAAGCCGCACTCCTCGCCGACACCGCCGACGATTGAGGCGAGAGCAACAAGAACTGACCGGATGTATGTTCGCCACCGCATGATTCAAGACATGAAGAACGAGAACACTTCCTTCCACTGGCAAGCCGCCTACGACGGCGTGCACGCCTCCTTCCCCGGCACGCGCCCGTCGCCCGTGATCGGCATCACTGGCAACTTCGGCGACAAGGGCTGTGAGCTCGCTGAGGGATACTTCGAGAGCGTGCTCCGCGCGGGAGGCACGCCCCTCATCCTGCCACCCACCGAGAACCGAGACGCCCTCGTGGCGATGCTCGACCGCATCGACGGCCTCATCCTCTCGGGCGGCGGAGACATGAATCCCCTCTTCATGGGCGAGGAGCCCATCCCCGCGCTCCACAGCATCAACCCGCGCCGCGACCTCTCCGAGCTCCTGCTCATCCGCCTGGCCTTCGACCGCCAGCTCCCGATGCTCGGCATCTGCCGCGGCATCCAGATGCTCGCCGCCGCCCTCGGCGGCACCGTCTATCAAGACCTCGCCACCCAGTTCCCCGCCACCCTCCTCAAGCACAGCCAGGACCTCGACCGCGCCTATGCCTCCCACACCGTCCGCACCGCCGAAGGCTCCCTCCTGCGCAGCATCATGGGCGGCGCCGAGGCGCTCGCCGTCAACAGCTTCCACCACCAGGCCGTCCGCGAGGCAGGCCCCCGCCTGCGCGTCGCCGCCACCGCCCCCGACGGCGTCATCGAAGCCATCGAGTCCGCAGAGCACAAGAGCATCCTCGGCGTACAGTGGCACCCCGAATGTTTCTGCCTGCGCGGCGACGAGTCGATGCTGCCGCTGTTCCGCTGGCTCACCGACGAGGCCGCCAGCTACCGCGCCGCGCGCCGCATCCACAGCCGCATCCTCACCCTCGACAGCCACTGCGACACGCCGATGTTCTTCGACCAGAACATCCACTTCGACCAGCGCGACCCCCGCATCCTCGTGGATCTCCACAAGATGACCGAGGGCGCCCTCGACGCCACCATCATGGTGGCCTACATCCCCCAGGGACCGCGCACCCCCGAAGGCCACGCCGCAGCCACCGACTACGCCCGCAGCCAGCTCCGCCGCGTCCAGGCCATGGTGAATGACGGCGGTCCGTCCGCCGTCGCCATCGCCCGCACCCCCGCCGACCTCCATCGCCTGAAGGCCGAAGGCCGCAAGGCCATCATGCTCGGCATCGAGAACGGCTACGCCATCGGCCGCGACCTCTCCCTCCTGCGCCAGTTCCGCGACGAGTTCGGCATCGTCTATATGACCCTCTGCCACAACGGCAACAACGACATCTGCGGCTCCGCACGCCCCCGCGAGGGCGAGCCGCTGGAGGGTGTCTCCGCCTTCGGCGCCGACGTCATCCGCGAGATGAACCGCCTCGGCATCCTGGTTGATCTCTCCCACGCCAGCGAGCGCAGCTTCTACGACGCCCTGGACATCAGCCAGACGCCCATCGTCTGTTCCCACAGCTCCGCCCGCGTCCTCTGCGACCATCCCCGCAACCTCACCGACGACCAGCTGCGGGCCCTCGCCGCGAAGGGCGGCGTGGCACAGGTCACCTTCTACAACGGCTTCCTGCGCACGGACGGACAGGCCAGCATCCTCGACGCCGTGGCCCATCTCAACCACATGGTCCAGGTCGCCGGCATCGAGCACGTCGGCATCGGCACCGACTTCGACGGCGACGGCGGCGTCCCCGGCCTCGCCTCTGCCGCAGAACTCATCAACTTCACCCGCCGCCTGCTCCGCGAGCGCTACACCGAAGCGGATCTCCGCCTCATCTGGGGCGGCAACTTCCTGCGAGTGATGGAAGGAGCTCTCCACCACGCTAAACAGGGAGGGGCGTAGTCACCTTGCAAAGACGATATATTAAAAACAGAATATGATTATCAATAACAAGATATGATCATTAAACATAGGAATAATACCTGTTCTCAACAACATACCGCTCCCTCCCTTATAGGGAGGGCGGGGGGAGAGTCTGCTTTTTTTCTCCTCTTTCTCCTCACATTCTTTGTCTCCTGCGGCGGCCGCACCCGCCAGGGCACCACTCCGGACACCATCGCCCTGCAGCCCGCACCCGCCTTCGTAGCCGATTCCGCGATGGCCTACGTGGAGGCGCAGTGCGCCTTCGGGCCCCGCGTGCCGGGGTCACAGGCGCATGAGGCCTGTGCCGACTGGCTCGTCGGCAAGTTCCAGAGCTTCGGCGCCGAGGTCAGCGAAGTCCGCACGACCCTCAACGGCTACGACGGGCAGCCCATGACCTGCCGCAACATCCAGGCACGCCTCTTCCCCGACGCCATCGACCGCATCCTCATCACCGCACACTGGGACAGCCGCGCATGGGCTGACAACGACCCCGACGACACCCGGCACCACACCCCCGTCCCGGCTGCCAACGATGGCGCCTCCGGCGTCGCCGTGATGCTGGAGATGGCGCGCACCATCGCCGCCACGGGCCTCAGCTACGGCATCGACTTCGTCTGCTTCGACCTCGAGGACCAGGGCACGCCGGAGTGGGCCGAGGACACGGGCGAGGAGAGCTTCTGGTGCCTCGGCTCCCGCTACTGGGCACAGCAGGCGGCTGCCATCGGCTACCGGCCCCGCTACGGCGTCAACCTCGACATGGTCGGCGGCCGCGGCGCACGCTTCGCACAGGAAGGCTTCTCCCGCCAGTACGCCAAGCCCGTCGTGGACATGGTCTGGCACTTAGGCATCCAGCTGGGCTTCGGCGAATACTTCGTCCTCAAGGACGCCGGCTACGTCACCGATGACCACCTCCCCGTGAACCGCATCGCCTACATCCCCTGCATCGACATCATCCCCTCGGTGGAGGGCGCCGCCTCCTCCTTCGGCCCCACCTGGCACACCCTCAGCGACACGCCCGAGAACATCGACCCCGCCGTGATGCAGGCCGTCGGACAAACGCTCCTACAACTCATCTATAACGATAATAAACAATGACAATCAACGAGATACAAGACGAGATCATTGAGGAATTCAATGACTTCGACGACTGGATGGACAAGTACCAGTTGCTCATCGACCTGGGCAACGAGCAGCAGCCGCTGCCCGCCAGCGACAAGACCGAGCAGAACCTCATCGAGGGATGCCAGAGCCGCGTGTGGCTCGCTGCAGACCTCACGCCGGACGGCCGCGTGCACTTCCGCGCCGAGAGCGACGCCCTCATCGTGAAGGGCATCGTGACGCTCCTCATCCGCGTACTGAACGACCACACGCCCCAGGAGATCCTCGATGCCGACCTCTACTTCATCGAGCGCATCGGCCTCCGCGAACACCTCTCACCCACCCGCAGCAACGGCCTCCTGGCCATGCTGAAGCAGATGAAGATGTACGCACTCGCCTTTAAGGCTACATTAACCAATTAACCGTTGAACCATCATTCGTGCTTTTATGGAGACTACCCGACAGAATAAAATCGCGCGCCTCATCCAGAAGGAACTGAGCGACATCTTCCAGCGCCAGACGCAGGCCACCCACGGTGTCCTCGTCACCGTCACCGCCTGCCGCATCAGCCCCGACATGAGCGTCTGCCGCGGCTACCTGAGCATCTTCCCCAGCGAACGTGCCCAGGAGATCTGCGACAACGTCAACGCCAACGTCAAGCAAATCCGCTTCGAGCTCGGACAGCGCACGCGCCACCAGCTCCGCATCATCCCCGAACTCAAGTTCTTCGTAGATGACAGCCTCGACTACGCCGAGAACATTGACCGCCTACTGAATGTTTAGCTTCTACATCGCCCGCCGCTACCTCTTCTCGCGGAAGAGCCACCACACCATCAACATCATATCGACCATCTCGGTGTGTGGTGTAGCGCTGGCCACCATGGCACTGGTGGTCACCCTCTCCGTGTTCAACGGCTTCCGCGACATGGTGGCCTCGTTCTTCACGGCCTTCGACCCCGAGCTGAAGGTGACGCTCGCCGAGGGGAAGTGCGTGGCAGCCGACGACCCCGCACTCCAGCAGCTCCGCGCGCACGACGCCGTCGAGGCATACACCGAGGTGCTCGAGGACCAGGCGCTCATCGTCGGCAACGAGCGGCAGTGGGTCATCACCATCAAGGGCGTCGATGACAACTTCCAGCAGCAGGCCGACATCGACGGCATCCTCTACGGCGACGGCGAGTTCATCCTCCACGCCGACGTCCTCGACTACGGCATCATGGGCATCCGCCTGGCGCAGCAGCTCGGACTCGGCACCGCCTACGACGGCGCCCTGCCCATCTACGCACCCCGCCGCGGCGAGCGCGTGAACATGGGCAACCCCATGCAGAGCTTCAACCGCGACGAGCTCTACTCCCCCGGCGTCGTCTTCGCCGTCAACCAGTCGAAGTACGACGCCAGCTACATCGTCACCTCCATCGCCTTCGCCCGCAGGCTCTTCGACCGCCAGGGCCTCGTCAGCGCCGTGGAGCTGAAGCTGAAGCCCGGCACCAACCTCAGCCGCACCAAGGGCGAGCTGCGCCAGCTGCTCGGCGACCGCTTCCGCGTCGAGGACCGCTACGAACAGCAGGCCGACACCTTCCGCATCATGCAGGTGGAGAAGCTCATCGCCTACCTCTTCCTCTCGTTCATCCTCCTCGTGGCCTGCTTCAACATCATCGGCTCCCTCTCAATGCTGATGATCGACAAGCGCGCCGACGTAGAGACCCTCCGCGCCCTCGGCGCCGACGACCGCCAGATCTCGCAGGTGTTCCTCCTCGAGGGCTGGCTCATCAGCGGCTTCGGCGCCGCCATCGGCATCGCCGTGGGCCTGCTGCTCTGCTGGCTGCAGATGGAGTTCGGCCTCATCAAGCTCGGCAACAGCGAGGGCGCCTTCATCATCGACGCCTACCCCGTCAGCGTCCACGCCACCGACCTCCTTATCACCTTCGCCACCGTCCTCGTCGTGGGCTACCTCTCCGTCTGGCTCCCCGTGCGCCGCATGACGCGCCAGCTGCTCGCCGCGACCACCCCGAATCACGAAAACTAACTCCGTAACAAACTAACCCATACCACCCATGAGACATTCATTTATCGCTTTCCTGCTGCTCTGCACCGCGGTGTGCCAGGCACAGACGACCCCTCAGAGCGCCCTCGAGGGCTTCGCCTACGATCAGAATATCACGGCCCCGGCGGGCAACGAATGGGAGTCGCCACAGGCGCTCGCCCTCAACAAGGAACAGCCCCGCGCATGGGGCTTCCACTTCCCCTCCGAGGAGGCCGCACGCGGCGTGCTGCCCGAGCGCGGAGCCTACTGGCAGAGCCTCGACGGCACATGGAAGTTCCACTGGTGCCGCACACCCGAAGAGCGCGCCAAGGGCTTCGAGGCGCCCGCCTATGATGTCTCCGCATGGGACGACATCGAGGTCCCCGGCTGCTGGAACGTCCAGGGCATACAGAAGGACGGCTCGCTGAGATACGGCGTGCCCATCTACGTGAACCAGAAAGTCATCTTCGAGCACCAGGTGGCCGTCGGCGACTGGAAGGGCGGCGTCATGCGCAAGCCGCGCAACCCGCAGTGGACCGTCAACGAGTACCCCAACGAGGTGGGCTCCTACCGCCGCACCTTCACCGTGCCCGCCGACTGGAAGGGGCGCACGGTGCTGATCAACTTCGACGGCGTAGATAGCTTCTTCTACCTCTGGGTGAACGGCCACTACGTGGGCTTCTCCAAGAACTCCCGCAACACCGCCTCCTTCGACATCACCCGCTTCCTGGACCCGAAGGCAGCGGAGCAGGTCGTCGCCGTGGAGGTCTATCGCAACAGCGACGGCAGCTTCCTCGAGGCGCAGGATATGTTCCGCCTGCCCGGCATCTTCCGTAGCACGTACCTCACCAGCGTGCCCGAAGTGGAGCTGAGCGATCTCATCGTCAGAACTGCCTCGCCCATGCTCTTCCAGCAGCGCGGCGACGGCACCTTCGAGCTGACAGAAGCCACCCTCAACATCCAGAGCGAGCTCCGCAACCACGGCAAGAAGGCCGCAAAGAACCTCTCCGTGGAATACAAGGTATATCCCGTGAAGCTCTATTCGGATGAGACAGGGGCTAAGATAAAAGATGAAAGATTAGAGATTAAAGATATTCCATCTGCGTCAACTATCAACTCTCTGCTCGGCGCTTGCGACGCTTCGCTCTGCGAAGAACTCTCAACTCTCAACTGCAAGGGGGTTCGCTCCTGGTCCGCCGAAGCACCCTACCGCTACGTCCTCACCGCCACCCTGAAGGATAAGAAAGGACACGTCCTGGACGTGCGATCCACCTACTTCGGATTCCGCACCGCAGAGATCCACGACACACCCGCCGAGCAGGACGAGTTCGGCAAGGCCGGACGCTACTTCTACGTCAACGGGCAGCCCGTGAAGCTCAAGGGCGTCAACCGCCACGAGACAAGCCCCTGGCGCGGACACGCCATCACCCACGAGCAGATGGAGCGCGAGGTCTTCCTCATGAAGCAGGGCAACATCAACCACGTCCGCAACAGCCACTACGCCAACGACCCCTACTGGTACTACCTCTGCGACAAGTACGGCATCTACCTCGAGGACGAGGCCAACATCGAGAGCCACGAGTACTACTACGGCGACGCATCACTCTCCCACCCCATCGAATGGCGGCCCGCACACATCGCGCGTAATATAGAAATGGTACGCGCGCACGTGAACGCACCCTCCATCGTCATCTGGAGCCTCGGCAACGAAGCAGGCCCCGGCGACAACTTCAAGGCCGCCTACGAGGCCATCAAGCAGTTCGACACCTCACGACCCGTGCAGTACGAGCGCAACAACGACATCGTAGATATGGGTTCCAACCAGTACCCCAGCGTCGGATGGGTGCAGTTCGCAGCCGGTGGAGGCAAGGGACCCAAGTACCCCTTCCACATCAGCGAATACGCCCACTCGATGGGCAACGCCGGCGGCAACCTCATCGACTTCTGGCGCGCCATCGAGAGCAGCAACTACATCTGCGGAGGCGCCATCTGGGACTGGGTCGATCAGGCGATTTACAGACCCACCCCCACCCCCGCCCGTGAAGGGAGGGGAGAGGCTGGCACAATGTCAGCAAGCGGAAGTCTCCCCTTACGGGGAGATTTAGAGGGGTCTTTCCTCTACGGCGGCGACTTCGGCGACCTCCCCAACGACGGTATGTTCTGCATGAACGGCGTCATGCTCCCCGACCTATCCCCCAAACCCGAGTACTTCGACGTGAAGCACGTCTATCAGAACGTCGGCGTGCGCCTCGACAGCATCTGGGGCAGCGGGCGCGTCGAGGGTGGCGACGGCCGCTACAGCCGTCAGATGGTACGCTTCCAGATCACCAACAAGAACTACTTCATCTCGCTCAACGATGTCGATATCGTCTGCGTGATTCTGCGCGACGGCTTCAAGATGGCAGAACAGGTCATTCCAATGGGTCCCCCGAACGGCATGAAGCCCATCGGGCCGCGCCACACGGAGCCCGTAGTACTGCCCATCAACCTCAGCAACGACCCCGATTACGCCGCCCACGCCTACGACCTCCGCGTAGAGTTCCGCCTGAAACAAGATATGCCCTGGGCCAAGAAAGGCTACGTCCAGATGGCCGAACAGGTGCACCTCTGGGATGCCGCGGACACGAAGCCCATCTACGAAGGCTACTCCCGCTATAATCCTACGCTCACCATCACACAGAGCGAGGCAGATCACCGTACGATCATCCGCTCCAAGAGCGGCAAGACCGACGATCAGCCCTTCGCCGTCACCTTCGACGACGACCGCGGCACCATACACTTCTACGGCCTGGGCGACGATGCCGACATGACGACGCTCATCGAGCCCTCCTGCGGCCCCGTCCTCGATGCCCTCCGCGCACCCGTCGATAACGACAACTGGTACTACCAGAGCTGGTACCAGAACGGCCTCCACAGCCTGCAGCACAAAGCCATCAGCCGCAAAGCCTACACCCGCAAGGACGGCGCCGTCGTCCTCAACTACGTCGTAGAGAGCCGCGGCCCGAAAGCCCAGATCCACGGCGGCAGCAGCGGCCGCTACACCATCATGGATCAAGCCGCCCCCGCCGACTTCTCCTTCACCCAGAACATCGTCTGGACCATCTATCCCGACGGCACCATCGAGTGCCAGAGCGCCATCACAGGCAGCGACCCAAAGGTCATCCTCCCCCGCCTGGGCTACCTCTTCCGCCTGCCCACCCGCTTCGAGGCCGACGGCAGCCGTCTCTCCTACTACGGCTGCGGTCCCCAGAACAACTACGCCGACCGCAAGAGCGGCATGTTCCCCGCCGTCTATGAGAGCACCGTCCGCGACCAGTTCGTAGCCTTCCCCAAGCCCCAGTCGATGGGCAACCGCGAGGGCGTACAGTGGCTCGCCCTCACCGACGCCACAGGCCACGGCCTCGTCTTCGGAGCCCTCACCGGCACCATGTGCACCAGCGCACTGCCCTGGAGCGACCTCCAGCTCACCACCGCCGCCCACCCCAACGAGCTCCCCGAGAGCGACCACGTCTATCTGCACCTCGACACGAAGGTCACCGGCCTCGGCGGCAGCAGCTGCGGACAGGGAGGACCCCTCGAGCCCGACCGCGTCTATGCCGACGCCCACTGCTTCGGCTTCTTCATCCGTCCCACAGCCACCGCAGACGCCCGCAAGATCAGCGCAGCCAACTACCCCCTCCGGCACTGCGGCGACCTCCCCATCGGCATCACCCGCGATGCCAAGGGCGACATCACCATCGTCTATAACGAGTTCAGCGGCGAAAAGGTCCTGTACAGCCTCAGCCCCAGCACCCCTTCAAAGAGCGAGAAGAGCAAGAAAGAGAAGGCCGGGAAGACCTATAGCGGCGAGCCCGTCAACCTCCGCGACGGCGGCACCATCACCGTCTGGCACGCCGAGACGCCCGACGTACGCATCACCCGCACCTTCGAGCGCATCGAGAGCGTGCCCGTCACCATCCTCGCCTGCAGCTCCGAGGAGCCCGGGGAGAACGCCAGCCACCTCGTCGATGGAAAGCCCGAGAGCATCTGGCACACCGCCTACGGCGTCACCGTCACCAAGTACCCCCACACCGTCGATTTCGACTGCGGAGAGCTGAAGACCCTCAAGGGCTTCACCTACCTGCCCCGTCAGGACGGCGGCATGAACGGCAACATCAAGGGCTACCGCATCCAGCTCTCCGCCGACGGCAAGACATGGTCAGACCCCGTCTGTGAGGGCGAGTTCGAGCGCGCCGCCAGGCTGCAGCGCGTCACCTTCCCCGCCCCCCAGCGCGCACGCTACCTCCGCTTCACAGCCCTCTCCTCCCAGAACGGCCTCGACTTCGCCTCCGGCGCCGAGTTCACCGTGCTGGCCGACAACTGACCGCCGCCGCCCGTCACGCAGAAAAAACTTTTTTCGTAAAACATTACGAACATTACGAAACCACACCCCCAAGAGACCCCTATGAGAGAAGAACAGATCCTCGTACGCATCACAGGACAAGACCGGCCAGGACTGACCGCTGACATCATGGCCATACTCGCCAAGTACAACGCACAGATCCTCGACATCGGACAAGCCGACATACACTCCACACTCTCCCTCGGCATCCTCATCCGAATGGACGAAGCCTACTCCGGACAGGTCATGAAAGAACTACTCTTCAAAGCCACCGAGATCGGCATCAACATCGGATTCTCCCCCATCACCGACGACGAATACGAGGACTGGGTCAGCCACCAGGGCAAGAACCGCTACATCCTCACCCTCATGGGGCGGCAGCTCGAGGCACGGCAGATCGAAGCCGCCACGCGCGTCATCGCCGACCAAGGCTTCAACATCGACTCCATCCGCCGCATGACAGGCCGCAAGAGCATCAAGAACCCCGCCAAGCACATCCGCGCCTGCATCGAGTTCTCCCTCCGCGGAGAACCACGCGACCGCCAGGAGATGCAATCCCGCTTCATGCGGCTCTCAGAGGACATGGAAATCGACTTCTCCTTCCAGCGCGACGACATGTTCCGCCGCATGCGGCGCCTCATCTGCTTCGACATGGACTCCACCCTCATCCAGACAGAGTGCATCGACGAGCTCGCAGAGCGCGCCGGCGTAGGCGAGCAAGTGCGCGCCATCACCGAGAGCGCCATGCGCGGCGAGATCGACTTCAAGGAAAGCTTCCGCCGCCGCGTAAGCCTCCTCAAGGGACTCGACGTCAGCGTCATGCACGACATCGCAGAGCACATGCCCATCACCGAGGGCGTCGATCGCCTCATGACCATCCTCAAGACCTGCGGCTACAAGATCGCCATCCTCAGCGGCGGCTTCACCTACTTCGGAGAGTACCTCCAGCGCAAGTACGGCATCGACTATGTCTATGCCAACGAGCTCGAGATCGACGACGCCGGCAAGCTCACAGGCAACTACGTCGGCGACATCGTCGATGGCCACCGCAAGGCAGAGCTCCTGAAGCTCATCGCGCAAGTCGAGAAAGTCAACCTCGCGCAGACCATCGCCGTCGGCGACGGCGCCAACGACCTACCCATGATCAGCGAGGCAGGCCTCGGCATCGCCTTCCACGCCAAGCCGCGCGTCGTCGCCAACGCCAAGCAGAGCATCAACACCATCGGCCTCGACGGCGTCCTCTACTTCCTCGGCTTCAAAGACTCCTACCTCGGCGACCAAGGAAAACTCTAAACTCCCCCCTTTCCCTCCCCTCTCCGAGCACATTCCCTCCCCTCTCCGAGCACATTCCCAAAGCGCTCAGAGAGGGGAGCAAACTTGTCACCCCCGCAATCCATACCTGTGAAGAACAGCCACTCTCAATAAATTTCGCAACGCGACGCAACCGCATCACATTGCGCCGCGTACAAAGCGCGTTGCGCTTTCCACACATCGCAACGCACAATTCCCATATGCATCGCCGTCCTCACAAGTATAGAACACCATCCCGAAAACTATAAATCATCATCCAGACAAATATATCCCGCAAAAGTATTTTACTCCCCTTTGTTTGTTAATAATCAATTAAAAACATGCCACAACGCATCATGACGCGTATCGGCGATGTCTTCTGTGCCGAGATAGCGCCGTCCGTCGCAAGGTTCGTAATGTTTTCCGCAAAAGTTTACAGCGATTCGATGATAGCCTTTTCCTGAATGAACAAGGATTCGGCACCTTTTTTCTTCGCCATCCGCTGAAATTGTCTTATCTTTGCGGCATGAAACGAGCGTTGAGGACAAGAGGCAGGCGGATATGGGCCGCGGTGGTGGCCGTGGCAGCAGCCATTGCGCTGGTGGCAGGAGGCATTGCGGCCTGGCGCCATGACCGGGTCATGCGCGCCGCGCTCCGCGACCTGCAGGCCGCGAACAAGGCCGACAGCGTGTTCACGGGCGACAGCGTCGCCAAGGTGCTCGTGCGCTACTTCGACCACCCCTGGCACCGCCCCAACACCCGTATGCTCGCCCACTACCTCCTCGGACGGGCACACGCCGACATGGGCGAGGCACCGC
>JAFUYT010000029.1 GCA_017470425.1 Bacteroidaceae bacterium
CATACCTCGCATTTTCTTTTGTTCATACCAACTCTGCATTTTAGGCTTTTGAAATGCCTGCAAAGTTAGTGGCTATCAGGCTTTGAAGGGTGGCAAATCCTGCAAAATGAGCTATTGTCGGATTTCTGCCGTCGATTTTTCGCTCAAACGTTTGAATTGCTCAAAACACCAGAGACAATCGGCACTTCAGGAGTGTTCCATCCTGCAAAATGAGCTATAGGTCGGAATAAAGAACAGATAGTTTCATAACAACATCATCAATAAAAATCTGCCGCCAATGCTCCTTTTGGGCATTGGCGGCTGTGATGAGGAAGGTGGGGAAGGGAGTGCTGGCCTGGCACGATGGGACGTGGTGTGGAGTACCATGCGTGGAACTCCGTCGGAAGCTCGCGAGGTTAGGGGCATAAGCACGCGAGGTTAAGGGCATAAGCACGCGAGGTTAAAGGCATAAGCTCGCGAGCTTCTGGGCAGAGGCTCGCGAGGGTAAAATTGGCAGGTCGGGAGGTGAAAGTTGGAGGGTCGCGAGGGGGAGGGAAGAAGGTGGTGAGATTGAGGGGAGTAGGGGGCGAGGTGAAGGGTGGATGGTCGGGGCGTTATGGGCGGATGGTCGGGAGGTGAGGGGAGTATAGTGGCCAGATGTTACTCGGTTGGTTGGGGGCTTCCGGCGTTCGGCTCTTTGCTGGTGTTGGGCTCGTTGCTGGTGCTCTGAGCTTTGCCGCCGCTGTTGCCTTGGCTGTTTCCTCTTTTCTTGCCGTGCCCGTGGCGGCGTTTCTTGTTGCGGCCAGGATTGCTGCTTGCTTCGGGCGTGTTGCTTGCCTCGGGCTTGTTGTTGGTCTCGTGTCCGCGGCTTTTTCCGCTTTCGTGTACGTTCCCTCTTCCGCTTCCTTTTCCACGTCCATGTCCTCGGCCGCGCCCTCTGCCGCGCCCGCGTCCTTTGCTGTCGCGGGATGAGGAGCCGCGGCCGGTGTAGGCGGGTGCTTCGCCGAGGGCTTCGGGGACGGGTTCCTTGGGGACTTCCTTCTCGAGGAAACGTTCGATGGCGGCGAAGAGGGGCTGGTCTTTCTCGCTGACGAGGGTGATGGCGCGGCCGTCGCGGCCGGCACGGGCGGTGCGGCCGATGCGGTGGACGTAGTCTTCTTCGTCGTGGGGCACGTCGTAGTTGATGACGAGCTGTATGTCGTCGATGTCGATGCCGCGGGCTACAATGTCGGTGGCCACGAGGATATCGACTTGTCCGGTCTTGAAGCGGTACATGACGTCGTCGCGCTGGGCCTGGAGGAGGTCGGAGTGCATGGCTTCGGCGTTGTAGCCGTGGCGCTTGAGGGTGATGGCGACGTCCTTGGTGTGGGTCTTCTTGCCCACGAAGATGATGACGCGCTCGGGCTTGCGTTCGTGGAAGAGGTGCTCGATGATGCGCATCTTCTGTGCCTCGTAGCATACGTAGGCGCTCTGCTGGATGCCTTCGGCGGGTTTATTGAGGGCGATCTTGACTTCTACGGGGTCGGTGAGGATGGTCTTGGCGAGCTCCACAATCTTGTCGGGCATGGTGGCTGAGAACATGATGGTCTGCCGCTGCTTGGGCAGGAAGGAGACGATCTGCATGATGTCCTCGGAGAAACCCATGTCGAGCATACGGTCTGCTTCGTCGAGGATGAAGAAGCTGACGCGGGAGAGATCGACGTTGCCGAGTGAGAGGTGGCTGATGAGGCGGCCGGGCGTGGCGATGACGACGTCGGCGCCGAGGGCGAGGGCTCGCTTCTCCTGTTCGTAGCGGATGCCGTCGTTGCCGCCATAGACGCTGACGGAGGAGATGTCGTCGAGGTAGTAGGAGAAGCCTTCCATGGCCTGGTCGATCTGCTGGGCGAGTTCGCGCGTGGGGGCCATGATGACGCAGTTGATGGCGTCGCGCGGGAAGCCGCCGTCGCGGAGCTGGGAGAGGACGGGTAGGAGGTAGGCGGCGGTCTTGCCGGTGCCGGTCTGTGCTACGCCGATGAGGTCGCGGCCGTCGAGGAGGGGTGGGATGGCTTGCTCTTGTATGGGTGTGCACTCGGTGAAGTGCATGTCGTCGAGTGCGTCGAGGACGTCGTAGTTGAGGTCTAATTCTTCGAATTGCATAATGATGTTGTGGGGTTATAGGGCTACTGGAGCTATCTTTGGGATTTGTGGTAGAGCCAGAGGGCTATGAGGGTGAAGAGGAGGTTGGGCAGCCAGGCAGCGAGGATGGGCGGCCAGTTGCTGTTGATGGCGAAGGTGGCGCTGACGGTCTGGAGCATGATGTAGGAGGCGGAGAGGGCGAGGCCGAGTCCGAGGGCGGTGCCCATGCCGCCTTTGCGCTTGCGGAAGGAGAGGGAGAGGCCGATGGCGGAGAGGATGAAGGCTGCGAAGGGGGCTGCGAAGCGCTTGTGGTACTCGACCTCGAAGACCTTGACGTTGCCGGAGCCGCGCAGTCGCTGCCGCTCGATGTAGTCGAGGAGCTCGGGGTTGGTGAGGGTCTCCTGCTGGTTCTTGGTGGCGAGGAAGTCCTTGGGTTCCATGAAGATGACGCTATCGACGAAGTTCTTCCGCGAGATCTCCTCGCGCAGACCTTGTAGGGTACGTATCTTGACGTCGTAGAGTTTCCAGTGGTAGCGCTCGTCGGCGAGGGTGTCGTACTGGATGCGCTGTGCGGTGAGGTGGCTGACGAGCTCCTTGTTCTGGAACTTGTCGAGGGAGAAGCGGTAGCCGCTCTTGTACTGCCCGTCGAAGTGGTCGATGTAGGCGATGACGCCGGTATCTACCTGTAGCTGGACATGCTCTGCCATCTGCGGTTTCTTGCGGCTCTTGTACTGCATCTCGAACTCCAGGCGGTTGACGGAGCCGCGGGGGATGACCTCGGAGCCGAGGTAGAAGCTGAGCGTGGCGATGAGGACTGCGGAGAGCATATAGGGGCGCAGGAGCCGGCCGAAGCTGATGCCGGTGCTCATCATGGCGATGATCTCGGAGTTCTCGGCCAGCTTCGAGGTGAAGAAGATGACGGAGATGAAGACGAAGAGGGCGGAGAAGAGGTTGCTGTAGAAGGGGATGAAGTTGAGGTAGTAGTTCACGAGTCCCATGAAGGATGCATGGTTCATGGTGAACTTGTCGGAGTTCTCGGAGAAGTCGAAGACGACGGCGATGGAGATGATGAGGATGATGGAGAAGAAGTACGTCCCCAGGAACTTCGCGATGATGTAGCGGTCGAACCTGGAGAAGAAGTTGCGGCGGATAAGGTGGAAAACTTTCATAGCCGTTGACTCAATCTTGGTATCATCAGGTCTTTCCACGCTCTGAAGTCGCCCTCGATGATGTGGCGGCGTGCCTCGCGGACGAGCCAGAGGTAGAAGGCGAGGTTGTGGATGGTGCCGAGCTGGAGGGCCAGCAGTTCCTGCGCCTTGTAGAGGTGGTGCAGGTAGGCGCGGGTGTAGAGGTGGTCGATGGCACTGGTGCCGTTGGGGTCGATGGGCGTGAAGTCGGTGGCCCACTTGGCGTTGCGCATATTCAGGGTACCCTCGCTGGTGAAGAGCATGGCGTTGCGGCCGTTGCGGCTGGGCATGACGCAGTCGAACTGATCGACGCCGAGGGCGATGGCCTCGAGGATGTTGGCAGGTGTGCCCACGCCCATGAGGTAGCGGGGGCGGTCCTTGGGGAGGATGCCGTTGACGAGCTCGATCATCTCGTACATCACCTCGGCGGGCTCTCCTACGGCGAGACCTCCGATGGCGTTGCCCTCGGCATTCTTCGATGCCACGAACTCGGCGCTCTCGGTGCGCAGGTCGCGGTAGGTGCAGCCCTGGACGATGGGATAGAGTGCCTGATGATAGCCGTAGCGGGGCTCCGTCTCATTAAAGCGACGGATGCACCGATCGAGCCAATGGTGGGTGAGCGTCAAGCTCTTACGGGCGTAATCGTATGGCGCTGTACCCGGGGGGCACTCGTCGAAGGCCATCATGATGTCGGCGCCGATGCTGCGCTCGATGTCCATGACGCCCTCGGGGGTGAAGAAGTGCTTGCTGCCGTCGATATGGCTGCGGAACTCGCAACCTTCCTCGCGCAGCTTTCGGATGCCGGTGAGGGAGAAGACCTGGAAGCCGCCGCTGTCGGTGAGCATGGGGCGGTCGAAGCCGTTGAACTTATGCAGTCCTCCAGCGGCTTCGAGCACGGCAGTGCCGGGGCGCAGGTAGAGGTGGTAGGTGTTGCCGAGGATGATCTCGGCGTTGATGTCTTCCTTCAGGTCGCGCAGCTGAACGCCCTTCACGGAGCCCACGGTGCCTACGGGCATGAAGATGGGTGTGTGGATGTCGCCGTGGTCGGTGTGTATGATGCCGGCGCGGGCGGAGGATAGGGGGTCGGTATGTTGGAGGGTAAAGGTCATTTCTCTTCCTCTTCTAACTTGAACTGAATGGGGTGCGCTACCTTTTCCTTGAGGAGCGCGAAGTCGAGGACTTCGAGGACGTTATCGACGTAGTGGAAGGTGAGGCCGCGGAGGTAGAGCTCGTCGATGGCCTCGATGTCCTTGCGGTTGTCGCGGCAGAGGATGATGTCGGTGATGCCGGCGCGCTTGGCGGCGAGAATCTTCTCCTTGATGCCGCCCACGGGGAGCACCTTGCCGCGGAGCGTGATCTCGCCCGTCATGGCGATGCTGTGACGCACCTTGCGCTGGGTGAGTGCCGAGACGATGGAGGTGGCCATCGTGATGCCGGCGCTGGGGCCGTCCTTGGGCACGGCGCCCTCGGGGACGTGGACGTGGAGGTTGTAGTGCTCGAAGATGCGCATATCGATGCCGATGTCCTCGGCGTGGGCCTTGATGAACTCCAGGGCGAGGACGGCGCTCTCCTTCATCACGTCGCCGAGGTTGCCGGTGAGGGTGAGCTTCTGTCCCTTGCCGCGGCTGAGGCTGCTCTCGATGAAGAGAATCTCGCCGCCGACGCTGGTCCATGCCAGCCCTGTGACGACGCCCGCGAAGCCGTTGCCCTGGTAGCTGTCGCGCTGGTATTTGGGCTTGCCGAGCAGGTGCTCGATGTCGGCGACATGGATGCTGGTGGCGGGGAAGGCGCCGGTGCGTTCGTGGGCAAGCACCATCTTGCGCAGCAGGCGGTCGAGTTCCTTCTCCAGTCCGCGCACGCCGCTCTCGCGGGTGTAGTGCTCGATGATGTACTCGAGGGCGTCCTTGCCGAGCTTCAGCTCCTTCTCGTCCTTCAGGCCGCAGCCTTCCTTGACGCGCGGCACGAGGTGGCGCTTGGCAATCTGGATCTTCTCCTCGGTGATGTAGCCGTTGACCTCGATGAGCTCCATGCGGTCGAGCAGCGGGTGGGGGATGCTGCCGATGGTGTTGGCGGTGGCGATGAACATGACATCGGAGAGATCGACATCGACCTCGAGGAAGTTATCGTGGAACGCCTTGTTCTGTTCGGGGTCGAGGACTTCGAGCAGGGCGCTAGCGGGGTCGCCGTTGTGGGTGCTCTCGGTGATCTTGTCGATCTCGTCGAGGACGAAGACGGGGTTGCACGACTCGGCCTTGATCAGGCTCTTGACGATGCGGCCGGGCATGGCTCCGATATAGGTGCGGCGATGTCCGCGGATTTCTGCTTCGTCGTGGAGGCCGCCGAGGGATGCGCGCACGTACTTGCGCCCCATGGCATCGGCGATGCTGCGGCAGAGCGAGGTCTTGCCCACGCCGGGAGGGCCGTAGAGGCAGAGGATGGTGGGGCGGGCGGCATCGTGGCTGTAGTAGCGCACGGCGATGTGCTCGAGGATGCGCTCCTTGACCTCCTTCATGCCGTAGTGGTTCTTTTCGAGGATGCGCTCCGCCTTGCGGAGGTCGTAGTTGCAGCGTGTGCGCTTGTTCCAGGGGAGCTTCACGAGTGTCTCGAGATAGGTGAGCTGCACTTGGTAGTCGGGGCTCTGGGGGTTCATGCGCTCGAGCTTGTCGATCTCATCGTAGAAGGTGGCCTCCACTTCCTCGGTCCAGAGGAGGCCTTCGGCGTGGCGGCGGAGCTTGGTGATGTCGTTGGTGGCGGAGTTGCCGAGCTCCTCCTGGATGTTCTGTAGCTGTCGCTGTAGGAAATAGTCGCGCTGCTGTTTGTCGATATCGACCTGCGTCTTCTGGCGGATGTCGCTGCGGATGCGGGCGAACTGCGTCTCGCGGGACACCTCGCGCAGGAGCGCCGTGGCGCGCAGGATGGGGCTCATCTCGCGCAGCAGATTGATGCGCACGGGCGTCTCCAGAGGCATGTTGGCACAGACGAAGTTGACGAAGAAGCGCATCGCGGCGGCGTTGTTCAGCGCAGCCATCATGTCGTTGGTCGGCGCGTAGTCGCTGAGCTGCACGTACTCGCGCAGCTGCTCCAGGAGTGTCTCGGTGATGGCGCGGTAGTGCTTGCTCTGCATCTCCTCGTAGTGCTCGGTGAGCTGTTCCACGTGCCCCACGAGGGTGCCGGCGACGGCGTGTACCTCCAAGAGGCGCACGGGCGCGAAGCCCTGGATGACGGCCGTCGTGGTGTCGTTGGGTGTCTCGAAAATACGGATGACACGCGCCACGACGGCGATGTCATAGAGATCGGTCGGTTGGGGAGTATCTACGTCGGGCTCGCGCTGCGTGGCGCAGATGATGAAGGAGCCTTCTTCGTAGGCGTTCTTGCAGACGCGGATGGAGCCGAGGCGGCCTACGGTGATGGGCAGGATGACGCCGGGGAAGAGGGCGGTGTCGCGGAGCGGCATCAGCGGCAGTGTATCGTCGAAGTGAACCTCGTAGATAGCTTTCTCGTCGCCGTCGTATTCGGCCACGAAAGAGAAGGGATTCTGGTTGTCTGAACTCATGTGATAGCCTTAAAAAGCGCGCAAAGGTACGCAAAAGAATTCAGAAATGAAAATAATAAGATAAAAATGAGCTGTTTCACTTCTCATTTCATGGTTCACCAGAGGTAAAAGTCGCGCGTGAGTGCAGCATAGGCGCTGCTGCGCTGTCCGTTCTCGGTCAGCGTGAGGGTGTCGTTGCGGCGTGTGGTGGCGGTGTCCTTGCGGAAGCAGGCGAGGGTGCGCTTGGGTGGTTTCTGGGGCGTGGTCTTCACGTCGCAGCGTGCCTCCAGCGTCAGGCCGTGGTCGAAGCATAGGAGGTGGAAGGCATCGAAAGCCGTCGTGGGCAGGATCACGCAGAAGCAGCCGCCGGGGCGCAGCAGGCGTGCGCTGTCTGCTGCGAGCTCGGGGAAGGGGAGCGATGTGGTGTGGCGGGCGTCGCGCCGCCGGGCGTCGGGCGGCAGCAGGGATTCCTCGAAGAAGGGGGGATTGCAGACGACGGCGTCATACAGCTCTTCAGGCGCGAGCGCATTTTGTACGCCCGTTGCCGATGCAGCCTGCTGGATGATGCTGTGCAGCGTGCTGCATCGCGCTGTGCAGCGTGCTGCGTAGGGGGATGCGGCGATGTTCTCCTGTGCTTGTGCGATGGCGGCCGCGTCGATGTCGATGCCCTCGACGGTCGCTGTGGGGAAGCGCTGCGCCAGCATCAGGGCGATGACGCCGCTGCCCGTGCCCACGTCGAGGATACGGGCAGGATGGTCGAGCGGCGCCCACGCGCCGAGGAGCACGCCGTCCGTGCCCACCTTCATGGCGCAACGGTCATGGTGGATGGTGAACTGCTTGAACTGGAAGTAGCTATTGGCCATGTACAACAGTGCGTTACGGGCACAGGAACTGAAGGATTCCGCGAAGGATGTCAATGCGCATGGGCGTGTCCTTGATGGACTCCAGCGGGAAGCCGAGCGTGAACGCGCGGTAGTCGCTGCCCTGGTAGGCGACGGCGGCGGACTGACCCGTGGGGCTGTAGGTCATGGCGCAGAAGCTCTCGCCCGACGGCGCCAGGCAATCCACGGCGGGCACGCAGTAGCGCTCCTCGTTGAGCTGACGGAAGATGTCGAAGGTTGTGCCGAGGCCGCTGACGGCGGTGATGGAGTCGGCGTCGAGGGCACCGGCATACTCGTATTTCAGGATGGAGCGCGTGAAGAGGCGGTCGCTCTCGCTGGTCATGTCGGAGCCCACGAAGGCACCGCTCACGAGGAGGCTGCCGCCGCCGCGCACGAACTCGGCCGCGGTCTGCGTCAGCTGCTGGCCGAAGACCTTGCTCTGGCGGGTGCTGTAGCCATCGACCTTGTCCAGACCGAAGATGATGTCGATCAGGTCGATGGCGCGGGCGTCGAAGTAGGCGCGCCCCACGGCGCTGTGGGCGCAGCTGCTGAGGGTGACGTGGCCGTCGGTGGCGGCGATGATGTCGCGTGCGTGGCGGGTGCTCCAGTCGAGAGTGTTGCCTGCGATGACGCGTCCTTCGAGCTCGGCGGTGCTGTAGCCGAGCGCCCCGGGACCCTCGCGGCCCATCGTGGCTTTGTCGAAGCATTGCTGCTGGCCGCAGAAGCCGGGCATACGGCCCATCGGCACGCCCGGATCGGCGGCGAGGTCGAAGCCCTGGAGGCTGTCGTTGTCGAGGCTCTGCGGCGCGGCCAGACGGTCAAAGGCGTCGATGAGGAGCAGGTGGCGCGAGCCGCGCAGCGGGATGTAGGCGCAGACCTCGGTGGAGGGCATACTCTGTCCGCCGCTGTTGCAGGCGGTGATGCGGAAGCGGTGGAGCTGCTCGGGGGCGGCATCGCTGAGGGTGTAGTGGGCATCGCGCACGAGGGTGCCGTTGTCGAAGTCGCCGTCGCCCTCGGCGTGATAGACGACGAAGGCCGTGGGCATGGCCGAGGGCTCCAGGGGATCCTCGACGGCGAGCCAACTCAGCTCAATCTCGCGGCGGTTGGGGACGACGTAGGCGGCGGGCGCCGTGACGGGCAGCGGCTGCACGACGGGCGAGCGGTCGCCGTGCAAGGCGGCCGACGCGCGCAGGATTCCTTTATAGACAGCGCGCGCGAGCGTGAACTTCACGTTGGGATCGTGTCCCAGCCGCAGGTCGGCGAAGTTCTGGTGGGACATCATCTCCAGGATCATCGAGGGGACGGCGGGTTCGCGCGTCTCGCTATAGTTGCGGTCCCACATCTGGCGGCGCGTCCAGCGTCCGTAGGTGGTCGTGAGGTCGTGCTCCACTTGCGTGAGGACGAGGTCGCAGAGGTCGCGCGAGGTCAGCCGCGAGAGCCCGGCAGGGTAGTGGCCGTCGGTGAAGTCGGTGGTGTAGATTCCGAGGGTGCCGATGATGTGGTTCTCGGCGTTGGCACCGGCGTCGGTGTGCACGGCGATGCTCATCTCGATGGGCACGTGGAGGCCGGTGTCGGAGGGCAGGTAGGCGGAGCCGCCCGCGAGGTAGTTGGTCATGAGAGAGCGGGCATTGATGTCCTCGGCGTAGTCATTCTTGAACTCCTTGTTGGCATAGACTGCGGGCTCCATGCCGGCCCATTGCGCGGCGTAGCGGGCGCCCTCGAGGAAGCGGGGCAAGCCGCTGACGTGCTCACTGCCGGCGGCGCCGCGTGCGATGTTGCCCATGCCGCCGCCGAAGCGCACGGCATCGGCGGTGACCTCGCCCTTGTGGTCGCTCTGGTTGCTGAGGATGACGCAGTTGTCGAGGCTGTTGCCGACGGCGAAGTCGAAGGTGCCGAGATAGACCCATGTGCCGCCGCCCATCTGCTGGTTGACGAGGAAGGTGGTGTTCACGCCGCGATGGCGCACGGTGTAGCGGGCATCGGGGACGCTCGACGGCAGCGTGGCGTAGGAGACATAGACGGCGTAGAGCCCGTCGGCGGGGATGTCCGGCGTCCATTCGGCGGTGCTCTGTCCGCCGTGGCGCTGCTGGGTTGCGACGCGGCGCGCGGTGCCGTCGCGGAAGGGGTTCTCGCCGTTGCGATAGACGGCCTTGCGGTGTGCGAAGCCCTCGCCGGCATCCTGCCAGGCGTGGGTGCCACGGGTCTCGGTGTAGTTGCCCGCCTGCTGGGGCTGGTCGTTGTCAATGACGGCCTCGTGCTTCTGCCAGTCGCGCTCGCGGGGCGAGAACACGATGGCGCCGGCGTTCTCCAGCATCGGGATGAGATAGGGGACGACGAAGGTCTGCGAGAACAGGTCCTCGGTCGTGGAGAACAGGCGCGGGCGCTGCCAGCGCCAGGTGTGCTCGCTGATGGAGTAGAATTGCCCGTGGCTGGCCCAGACGCTGAGGTGGCGCCCTTCAAGGCCGTCGGCGGTGCTGTAGGGGCGGTCGGCGGGTGTCACCCATGCGGGTTCCTTGTTCTCCTGACGCCAGTGGCGCTGCGGCGCGGTGCCGTCCTTCCAACCTCCGATGACGAGGTCTTCGAGGAGGATTCCCTTGGCGTAGATGAGTTGGCGGTAGGTGTTGTAGGGCTCGGGCAGCAGGGCGCCGAGGGCGGCGTGGATGCTGTCGATGCGGGCCTGGGTGAAGGGTTGTGCGGAGAATGTCTCGTTGAGGAAGATGCGCAGCTCGCGCTCTTTGTCATAGACGGCGGTCTTCTCCACGCGCACCGTCTCGCCGCGTGCGCTGCACGCCAGCGGATAGGTCGTGAAGTAGCCCGTCAGGACGCCTTGCAGCGAGGCGTTCTGTACCGGTTTGTTGTTCTGTGCAAAACAAACGGCTTCTGCGATGAACAGAAGCCAAAACACGAGGAGGGAACGGCGACTATTGATGATATTGGACAATGGACAGTGGATAATGAACAATGGATAATGATTATGTGAGGAAGTTCTCGGGGTGCTTGCCGCGGAAGGGGCGGAAGTAGTCCTTGATCTCGGCCATCTGGGCATCGATGTCGCCGGAGGGAATGATCTGGCGAGTGCAGACGATGCGCTTCTGCCCGTAGTCGAGGCCGAAGAGGAGGATGGGGAGCTCCGCCTTGAGGGCGATGTAGTAGAAGCCGTGCTTCCACTCGGCAGTGGGCTTGCGGGTGCCTTCGGGGGTGACGCAGAGGCCGAAGTGGTCGCGCTCGCGGGCGATGGTGGCGAGCTGGTCGGTCATGCTGGTGTGGCGGCTGCGCTCTACGGGGATGCCTCCGAGACGGCGGAACAGCGGCCCGAGGGGCCAGAAGAACCATTCCTTCTTCATGAGGAACTCACAGCGGAAGCCCTCGGCACGGCTGTAGAGGAGACCCATGATGAAGTCCCAGTTGCTGGTGTGGGGCGCCAGCGCGATGACGTACTTCGGGGGGAAGGCTACGGTCACGTCGGCCGTCCACCCCATCAGCCGATAGAGCAGGAAGCGTAGGAAGTGTTGCATCTTGTCGCGCGGGGTTAGGTCAAGTGGTAGATGTGGTCGATGATCTCGTTGGTGCTCACGCTGAGGTCGTCCTGCAACTGCTCGAAGAAGCGGCGCACCTGATGCTTATCGACGTGGCTGAGGCGGCTGACGAAATCGTTCTGCATCGTGAGGATGCTCTGAGCGATGTTCTCGATGTCCTCCTGCGCAATCTGCGGGTTCATTTGCTTCGTGGCGAGAAGCTCTAAAAGGAGGTCGGCGCTGACCTCGTTCATAGCTTTTTTTAATGTTCTTCTTTTAGCCATAGTGGTATTCTCTTTAGAAATTCGGCGCTAATGTAACGATTATTCGCCGTGTGACCAAAACAATTCAGAACTTTTAACTACATTTTTAAGATGGTGACGAAAGGGACGTCATCGTAGCCACAGGTCCACGAGGAAGTAGATGCCCAGGCCGACGCCCCATCCGAGGAAGACTTTCGGCATGATGTGGCGCGCATACCACGAGATGCTGACCTCCTCGGCCTTCATCAGCGTGAAGCCGCTCACATTGCCGATGGGCAGCAGGCAACCGGCGACACAACCGCTATATATAATAAGGTGCCAGTACTGCCCGTTCTGCAGGAAGGCATCGGCGTAGGACGGGTCGAGGGTGGGGGAGAGCGAGGCGATGCTCTCGGCGACGGGGTAGATGTTGATGGCCGTGAGCACGAGGGCGATGTTGTCGAGCACGGCGCTGATGGCACCGATGGCGATGCTCATGATGTAGATGTTGTGGATCCACTCGTCGCACCATGCGGAGATGGAGCCCATCACGCCCGTCTCAATCAGCAGCGCCACGCAGAGGAAGATGCCCACGAAGTACATGACCGTCTGCAGTGCAGCGAACTGGAACTGGCGGTCCTCTGCGGTGAACAGGGGCTGGTTGCTCTTGATGCGGCGGTGGTTCATCACCTCATGCAGCACCCACAACACGCCCAGCACGCACAGCGCGCCGAGGAAAGGCGGGAGCAGTGTGATGCGATGGAACGTAGGGATGAACCAGAGTCCTCCGAGCCCCACGACGAGCATTGCAATCTTCTGCCACAGGTGCAGCGTGCTCTGGTCACCGCGGTAGTAGGTGGAGGGGCGGATGATGTCGATGTGCGAGGGCAGCGCGCGGGAGATCAATGCCGTGGGGATGACGGTGGCCACGAGCGTGGGCAGGATGAGGGCTGCGGTGAAGTCGGTGGGCGTCACGGCGCCCTTCGTCCACACGACCAGCGACGTCAGGTCGCCGATGACGGACGTGGCGCCGCCGCAGTTCGCTGCAATCACAATGGCAGAACCGATCCAGGCGCGCCAGCGCGTCTGCTGCACGATGCGGCGCATGATCATCAGCATGAGCACCGTCGTCGTGAGGTTGTCGAGGTTCACGGACAACAGCCACGTGAAACCCACGAGCCCCCAGAGGAGCACGCGGCTGTCCTTCGTGCGGACGGTGTCGGTGATGAAGTCGAAGCAGCCATTGGCGTTCAGCACATTGACGATGTTCATCGTGGCCAGCACGAAGAGGACGATGCTGCACAGCTGCGCGCCGTAGCCGATGAAGACGTTGGAGGCGATGAACTGCTTCACCGTCTCCGAGGTGAAGGCGCCGCCGCCCGTGAACTCCGCGAACTCCGGCCCGTGCATCTTCAGCACGAAGTCCGTGCCCGTGCACATGAAGAGAATCCAGCCCACCACGGCGGCGAAGAGCGCGATGGTGGCCTTGTTGATATGCGTCAGGTGCTCGTAGGCGATGAGCACGTAGCCGAAGAGGATGAGCGAGAGGATGGCGTAGGTCATGGGATGCTTGGATTCGTTGATATGGGCGCAAAGGTACGCAATATATATGAAAATTGCACCGCACAAAACATTAAAAAGCCTTAAAAGTTTGCGTGAATCGACAAAGGTTCGTATCTTTGCAGCCGCAAAACGCGATAGTAGCTCAGTTGGTAGAGCATTGGCTTCCCAAGCCGAGGGTCGCGGGTTCGAGTCCCGTCTATCGCTCCTTTCCCCCATGAAGCCCTTAGCAGAAAGAATGAGACCCGTGACATTGGACGGGTATATCGGCCAGCAGCATCTTGTCGGCCCCGATGCTGTGTTGCGCCGCATGATAGACAGCGGACGCATCTCCAGCTTCATCCTCTGGGGCCCTCCCGGCGTGGGCAAGACGACGCTGGCGCAGATCATCGCTCACACGCTGGAGACGCCCTTCTACACACTCTCGGCGGTGACGAGCGGCGTGAAGGAGGTGCGCGAGGTCATCGAGCGGGCGAAAGGGAATCACTTCTTCAACCAGCACAGCCCAATTTTGTTCATCGACGAAATCCACCGCTTCTCGAAGTCGCAGCAGGACTCGCTGCTCGGCGCCGTGGAGCAGGGAGTGGTCACGCTCATCGGTGCCACGACGGAGAATCCTTCGTTCGAGGTCATCCGTCCGCTGCTCTCCCGCTGTGCCGTCTATGTGCTGAAGCCGCTGGGCAAAGAGGACTTGCTGACGTTGGCCGAACGTGCCATCCACGAGGATACCGAGTTGCGGCAGAAACAGATTACTATCAAGGAATCTGATGCGCTGCTACGCTACAGCGGCGGCGATGCCCGCAAGCTGTTGAATATCCTGGAACTGGTGACAGACGCGGGGAGCGAGGTGCGGCCCGTGGAGATCACGGATCAGCTGGTGGCCAGTCGCTTGCAGCAGAACCCGTTGGCCTACGACAAGGGCGGCGAGATGCACTATGACATCATCTCGGCTTTCATCAAGAGTATCCGCGGCAGCGACCCCGACGCAGCCATCTACTGGCTGGCGCGCATGATAGAGGGCGGCGAAGACCCGGCGTTCATTGCCCGGCGGCTGGTCATCTCGGCATCGGAGGACATCGGCCTGGCCAATCCCAACGCGCTGCTGCTGGCTAACGCTGCCTTCGACACGGTGATGAAGATCGGGTGGCCCGAGGGGCGCATCCCCTTGGCGGAAGCGACCATCTATTTGGCCACGTCGCCCAAGAGCAATTCAGCGTATATGGCAATCAATGAGGCGCTCTCGTTTGTCAAGCAGACGGGCAACCAGCCCGTACCGCTGCACCTGCGCAATGCGCCCACGGAACTGATGCAGGAGCTGGGCTACGCGAAGGACTACAAGTACGCCCACGACTACGAAGGCCACTTCGTCAACCAACAGTTCCTGCCCGACGGCATCACACAGCGCTTCTGGCACGCACAACAGAACCCCGCCGAGAACAAACTGCACGAGCGGATGATTCAGCTGTGGGGAGAGAGGTATGGGAATTGACCATTGACAATGGATAATTGGCAATGGACAATGGACAATGGACAATGGATCAGAGGCAGAGGTAGTAGCCGAGCTTGTAGAACTGGAACAGGGGCAGGAGAGGATGCTGGCTGAGGAGGTTAGCACGGATGGGACGGCGCAGTAGCTTGAAAACCACTTTTACAGGACCGCGCAGATGCCATTTACGCAGCAACCTTGATGTGCCCACGATGCCTCCGCCGTTGCGGGGCATGATATTCGAGATCTTATACAACGAACGCATGGCCATTTCGCTCTTCGCGAGGAATTCATCGTTGTCGTCGATGCCGATGTGTATGAGCGGGTTGTCGATGTGGGCCACTGCAATGTGATGCCGCCCCAGCTCCACGCCAAAGAGGGCGTCCTCGTAGCCGTACTTGTCGCATTTCTCGTTGAAGCGACGATGCAGGAAGACTTCGCGATAGACCAGCAAGTTGAACGTCGCGAGGCGGCGATGGGGGTGCTTCATGCGTTGTGCTGCCGAACGTTTCTTATCGGCCGCACGCTCGTATTTATATCGCAGGGTGCCCCTGGGATTGGGGTTTTCTGCGGGGTGGTACAGGCCGCAGCACACTACAGGCGACAGCGCAGCTGCCGACAGGCCGGCTTTCAGGGAAAACTCTGCAGGCACCTCGGCATCGGCATCGATGAACCACAGCCATTTGCCCGTGGATTGCAGTCCGAGATGGTTGCGGATGGCGGCACGGCCGAGATTGGTGTTTTCGCGCAGGATGGTCACCCCCGGCAGCTGTGCAGCTTCCTGCATCCACTCGGTCTCGCTGGTGGAGGCGTCGTCGCCGATGATGATTTCCGCTTCAATGCCCTCTCGGACGGCCAGCTGGTGCAGGGCTTTCACGAGCGTGAGCGCGTTGTAGTTATAGGTGGGAATGAGAATAGAGAGTGTCATGATTGTCTTTGGGGTTGTGGGCGCAAGGGCGTGCTCACTCGATGATGATCTTGTAGGTGGTACTCCATGTCTCGCCGGACGCCACGGTCTCCACGAAGTGACGGCGCGCGAACTCGCCCTCGTAGCCTGTCGGGTCGCAGCAACCGTGCCACGGCTCGATGCAGATGAAGGGTGCGCAGCCGCCGCACGGCGACCACAGCGCTGTCACGGGCATCGTGTGCTCCACGGTCACGAAGGGGCGCCCGTTGCGGTCGTGAAGCGTGATGCGGTTGATGCGTCCGGTGGTGTCCAGAATCGTGTCGCAGTGGAAAGTGTCATTCGTCAGTGGGAGCAGACCATCGGCGGGAATCTCCACGTCGAACGTCTCGCTGTCGGCGAAGCCACCGGGAGCGATGCGGGTACTCACGAGCGGCCCGTCGGTGTTGAAGGAGAGGAAACCGTGCACAGCATCGTCCGGCTTGAAGCGGGGGTAGAGGAAGGCTGGGTGTGCGCCAATCTGGAAGGGCATCACGCGGTGGTCATGGTTCGTGACGCTCCATCCTACGGTGAGCACATTGCGCAGCAGCGTGTAGTCGATGCGCAGCTCGAAGTCGAAGGGCCACACGGCGCGGCTCGCCTCGGTGGCACGCACGCTGAAGGCCAGGTGACGGTCTTCATCCACCACCTTCGTGAAGGGCATATCGCGCACGAAACCGTGCTGCGTCAGCGTGCAGCATTGCCCGTCGATGCAGGCTGTGTTGTTCCATACCTTACCCGTGATGGGGAACAGCACGGGCGCGCGGCGGTTCCAGTAGGCCGGGTCGCCCTGCCAGAGATACTCCGTGGGAGCCGCAACGCGGCGGATGCTCTGCAGTTCCGCGCCGATTGTGGCCACTTCTATCTCAAGGATGCCGTTGGAGAGAAAGACGTTCGGTTCCATGTCGTCTGAAGCTTGATGTTGTCCGATAATTTCGTGCAAAGGTAGTGATTTCTCTACAAACACCAACATTCTCGGCTTTTTTTTAGAGAAAAAGAAGCTTTCATGCGTGAGTTCCCCTTTTTTTGTGTAATTTCGCGCCGCATTTTCGGACACATGATGGCATCCATGAGCAAGAAAGACATCCTTCTGTTGCGTATTCGCGAACATGGCAAGTTGTCAACCGCAGAGCAGCTGCAGCTGACGATGCTGCTGTCCGTGCCCGCCATTCTGGCGCAAGTGTCCACGATTCTGATGTTCTATATCGACGATGCAATGGTGGGTAGCCTCGGCGCGCAGGCATCTGCCAGCATCGGTCTGATTGCCACGACGACGTGGCTCTTCTGGAGCATCATCTCGTGCGTGGCCACAGGTTTCTCGGTGCAGGTAGCGCACCGCGTCGGTGCCAATGACTTGGCGGGTGCGCGCGACGTGTTCCGGCAGAGTATGCTCTCGGCGCTGGTGCTCTCCCTGGTGACGATGGCGGTCGGCGCGCTCATCTCCGACCCGCTGCCGCGCTGGCTGGGCGGCGATGCCACCATCAACGGCGATGCCTCGCTCTACTTCCTCATCTTCGTCCTTGGCGCGCCCTTCGCCATGATGGATATGCTCGCCAGCTCCATGCTACGCTGCGCGGGCAACATCAAGGTGCCCTCGTGGGCCAATGTGCTGATGTGCGTGCTCGACGTGGTCTTCAATTTCTTCCTCATCTTCCCCTCCAGAACCATCAACTGTCAACTGTCAGCTATCAACTTTCAACTATATCTCCCCGGTGCAGACCTGGGTGTGGCGGGTGCAGCTCTTGGCACGCTCACGGCTGAGGCGCTGATCGCCAGCTATCTGCTGTGGTATGCCGTTGTGCGCTGCCCGGAGCTGCGGCTGATTCAGTCGCGTGGCTCCTTCATCCCGCAGCGTGCCACGCTTCGCAAGGCCACCGACATCGCGGGACCCATCTTCCTCCAGCGTGTGCTGATGAACATGGCGCAGATTACTATCACGGTGATCGTCGCACCGCTGGGTGCTGTCGCCATTGCCGCCAATGCCCTCGGCGTGACGGCAGAGAGCCTCTGCTACATGCCCGGCTATGGCATCGGAGAGGCTGCCACGACGCTGGTGGGGCAGAGCTTTGGAGCAGGGCGCCGAAGGCTGACGGAGCGCTTCGCGTGGATGACGACGCTACTCGGCATCGGCGTGATGACCGTCATGGGTGCGGTCATGTACATGGCGGCACCGTTGATGATGGCATCGCTGACACCCGACGAGGCGGTGCGGCAGTTGGGAACCGAGTGCCTGCGCATCGAGGCATGGGCAGAACCCGGCTTCGCTGCCAGCATCGTCGCCATGAGCTGCTTCGTCGGGACAGGCGACACGCGCCGTCCGGCACTCCTGAACCTCCTCTCCATGTGGGGCGTGCGCGTCACGCTGGCAGCCCTGCTGGCACCTCACTACGGCCTGCATGGCGTGTGGCTCGGCATGGCCATTGAACTGACCTTCCGCGGCTTCATCTTTCTCGTGCGGCTCTGGCGAGGACGGTGGATGAAAAAGAAAGATTGAAACATTGAAAGATTGGAACATTGAAAGATGGAAGATATAAAATAAGAATAATATGGAACTGATTAAAGACCAAAGCTTCGGAGGCGAGCGCCCCCTGTTCGCCATCCATGACACACGACTCGAGAACGTCACCATCACGGAGGGTGAGAGCGGCATCAAATGCTGTCGCAACATCGAGGCCGACCACTGCCGTTTCATCGGGAAATATCCGTGGTGGCACGTCGATGGCTCGCTCATCACCAACTGCTTCTTCGAGGCAGGCTCCCGCTCCGCTATCTGGTACAGCAACGACATGACGATGCGCGACTCCATCATCGATGCTCCCAAGTTCTTCCGCGAGATGCGGGGCTTGACGCTCGAAAACGTACAGCTCAATGATGCCGATGAGACGTTCTGGAAGGTCACCGACCTGACTGTCCGCAACGTTCGGCTCCGCGAGGGAACCTACCCGTTCATGTTCTGTGAGAACGTGGATGTCGATGGCCTCGACAGCGATTCGAAGTACGTCTTCCAGTACGTGAAGAACGCTGTCATCCGCCATGCACATATCATCACCAAGGACGCCTTCTGGGAGACCGAGAACGTTACCATCTACGACTCAGTTCTTGATGGAGAATATCTGGGATGGCACTCGAAGAACCTGCGCCTCGTGCGCTGTCATATCGCGGGCGAGCAGCCCCTCTGCTACATCGATGGTCTCACGCTCGAAGACTGCACCTTCGATGCCGCCTGTGACCGCGCCTTCGAGGACAGCTCCCAGATCAATGCCGACATCCGCGGAGCCATCACCCACATCAAGAACCCCATCAGCGGCCGCATTATTGCCGACAGAATCGGTTCTATCACCCTCGACGAGAACATCAAGCAACCTGCGAACTGCGAGATACTCACCCGTTCCTAATCCCCGTTTCGTGTGCGTCGCTGTTTTGCAACGACCCTCTCATCCAACTACACTATGCACTACGATTTTAACAGAGAAGTTATCCGCCGCGGCACCGACTGTGTGAAGTGGGACGAGGCCGAGGACGGCGTGCTCCCGCTCTGGGTCGCCGACATGGACTTTGAGACAGCACCCTGCATCCAGGAGGCTATCCTGCGCCGTGCCCGCCACGGTGTCTTCGGCTATAACCTGATCCCCGAGAGCTTTTACGAAGCCATTATCTGCTGGAACAGCCATCGCCACGGTTGGACACCGCGTCGCGAGTGGATGCTCTACACCTCTGGTGTCGTGCCCGCCATCTCTGCCATCATCAAGGGGCTCTGTCGCCCGGGCGACGGCGTACTTTTCTTCACGCCCGCCTACAATTGTTTCTTCTCCTCGGTGCGCAACAACGACTGCCGCCTTGTGGAGTTCCCGCTGACGTGGTCACCTGCCGCCGAGCGCTACAGCATTGATTTCGGTGCGCTGGAGCAGACGCTCGACCGCGAGCAGCCTCGGTTGTTGTTGCTCTGCAACCCGCACAACCCTACGGGGCGCGTGTGGACGCATGAAGAGCTTACTCGTATCGCCACCCTCTGCGCAGCCCGTGGCATCGTGGTGCTCTCCGATGAGATTCATTGTGAGTTCGTCGATCCCGCGTTGGGACGTCCCTATCTCCCCTTTGCGCCGATCGCAGATGTAGCAGGCTGTAAGTGGGTCATCGCCAATGCGCCCAACAAAGCCTTCAATATTGCGGGGCTACAAACGGCATACATCGTCACCGCAGACGACGACTTTCGGACCCGCATCGACCATGCCATCAATGTCAATGAAGTCTGCGACATCAACTGCTTCAGCTTCGTGGCGCTTCAAGCGGCCTATACGCCGGAGGGTGAAGAGTGGTTGGACCAGCTCGTCGCCTATATCTACGAGAACTACCGTTACTTCCGTGCCACCCTCAAGGCAGCCTTCCCCGACGGCGACACGAAGCCGCAGCTCCCCATTGCTCCCCTCGAAGGCACCTACCTTGCGTGGGCTGACGTCAGCGCTTTCGTTGCATCAGCACCCTTCAACGGCAGCAGCGAACGCCTTGCCGCGCAACTGCGCAGCAAGCAGCGCGTATGGATCAATGGTGGCGAGATGTATGGTCAGGCAGGCTTCCTGCGCGTGAACCTGGCCACCCAGCGCAGCCGTCTCGAAGAAGCCCTCCGTCGGATAATTGAAGGGATGCAAGGCTGAAGCATATATAGAGAGGAGGGTGCGTTATTGACGCACCCTCCTCTCTATATATGTGATAGTTGCTTACTTTTTGTACTCTACAGCAGCCTTCTCAATGGGGAGGTTCTGCTTGTAGTTCTCGATGTAGCGGTTGAAGCCAGCCACCTCCTCAGCGGTGGGAGCTACCTCTACGCCCGTGTTGCCAGCGAAGACCACCTGGTCGAGGTAGTCGGGCAGGGCAAGGCCGCGGGTGTCTGCAGCGTAGGCCGCCAGCAGGGCGATGCCCCATGCGCCACCTTCGCCTGCGGTCTCCATGACGGAGATGGGCGAGTTGAGGGCGGCGGCGAGCATACGCTGACCCACCTTCGGCGTGGTGAAGTAACCGCCGTGGCCCGTGATGCGATCCACGCGGATCTTCTCCTCGTTGAGCAGGATGTCGTTGCCGATCTTCAGCACACCGATGGCACCGTAGAGTTGGGCGCGCATGAAGTTGGCGAGAGAGAACTTGTCATTCGCTGAGCGCACGAACAGCGGGCGGCCATCAGCCAGACCCGTGACGGGCTCGCCGGAGATGTAGTTGTAGGCCATCAGACCGCCACAGTCGGCATCGCCGTCCATCGCAGCATTGAAGAGGGTGGAGTAGAGGTCCATCGTGCTCTGCTTCACGCCGAGCAGCTCCTGGTACTCCTTGAACATCTTCACCCATGCGTTGATCTCGCTCGTGCAGTTGTTGCAGTGCACCATTGCCACGAGGAAACCGTCGGGTGTGGTCACGATGTCGATGGGCTCGTAAGGCTTCGAGAGGGGCTTCTCCAGCACAATCATCGAGAACGACGAGGTGCCGGCGCTCACGTTACCCGTGCGCTCACGGACTGCATTGGTGGCCACCATGCCGGTGCCGGCGTCGCCCTCGGGCGGACATACGGGAATGCCTGCTTTCAGGTGGCCGCTGACATCGAGCTTCAGGGCTCCTTCGGGCGTGAGGAAGCCCGCGTTCTCGCCAGCTACCAGCACCTTGGGAAGGATGTCCAGCAGCTTCCAGGAGAAGCCGCGCGGCTCGATGAGCTTGTCGAACTTGGCGACCATCGTGACATCGTAGGTCTTTGTGAAGGGATCCACGGGAATCATGCCGCTGGCATCGCCTACGCCCAGCACTTTCTGGCCTGTCACCTGCCAGTGCACGTAACCGGCGAGCGTGGTCAGGAAGGTGATGTCACCCACGTGTTCCTCGTTGTCGAGGATGGCCTCGTAGAGGTGCGAGATGCTCCAGCGCAGGGGGATGTTATAGACAAAGAGCTCCGAGAGTTCGGCAGCGGCCTTCGCGGTATTGGTATTGCGCCATGTGCGGAAGGGCACCAGGATCTCACCCTTGTCGTTGAAGGGCATGTAGCCGTGCATCATGGCTGAGAAACCGATGGCGGCGAGTGTCTCAATCTCGCAGTCGTACTGCTCGAGGACGTTCTTGCGCAGGTCGGCATAGCAGTCCTGTAGCCCATACCAGATGGCCTCGGTGGAATAGGTCCAGAGACCATCCACGAGCTGGTTCTCCCAGGTGTGGGAACCCTGTGCAATGGGGTTGTTCTCGGGGTCGATGAGAACTGCCTTGATACGTGTGGAACCGAACTCAATGCCGAGCACGGCCTTGCCGGAGGTAATGATGTTTTTTGCGTTCATTGTGAGTTATTAGTTTATAGGGTTCTGTCGGCAAAAGTAATGACTTTCCTGTAAATGGCCAAACATTTTCAGAGGTATTTTGCCATGCGAGCGAAAATCGGACACCGCGAGGCGGAAGCGAGGACGCGACGAGCCGGGGCTATCTCCGCTCGTAGCCCCAGTCATCGATGGCCTGGCCCCAGTGCTCGTTGACGAGCTGGATGGTGCGGGGCTTGTACTCGTACTGGTTCTTCTTGTAGCCTCGCTTGCTGTCAATGTACTTGCGGATGGCGGGTTCAGACTCCTCCCATCCCGGAAGCTGGAGTTTGGCATAGATGTCCTTGGTGGTGGCATAGGCGTCGCGCTCGAACTCCTCGAACTTCACCTCGTAGAGATTGCCCTCGGGGATGAACTTCTTCTGCTCCTGATAGGCGCGGTAGAGACGGGGATAGGCCTCGATGGCGTTCATCTCGATCTGGTCGTCGCTGATGTCTTGCAACTTCAGCGGAGCGATGGTCTGTGTAAAGAACGAGCGTGTGCTCTCGAAGACGGTGTAGGGGTTACGCATCAGATAGATGAACTTCGCGTTGGGGAACATCTCCACGAGGGCCTGCACGTGCCCCGTGTGGGGCGGGTTCTTAGATAGATACTGCGTGCCGCCAGTGTTCCACAGCGAGATCTTCACGATCTTCATGAAGGCCTCCTGGAAGGCGCGCTTCTCCTCTGGGGTGATTTTCTCGAAGGTGAGGTAGCGGTCGCAGTATTCGAGCATCCGCTTGGGAAAGAACCAGAAATGGTAGTATGAGAAGGGCGTCATGTTGGTGAGCGCAAACTCCTCTTCCTGCGGCAGGTCGGGTGTGAGCTCCATCTTGTCGGTGGGGCGCTGCGAGGGGATGAAGATGTTCATCCAGAACTTGAAGAACGGCTGTCCGAACATCATCAGATGGGGGAAAACGGTCTGGTAGGTCGTCGTGTGAGCGAAGTGCTCGTCCTGGGCGAAGATGTTGTGGACGAAGGTGGTGCCCGATCGCCAATGGCCGAGGATGAACAGCGGGTCGTGCTCCAGAGGCTTGTCGGCGAGCAGACGCTGGTAGCGGCGCTCCTGGATGGGCGCCAGCGTGGAGAGCAGACGGCAGAGCGCCTTCGTGAGGTGGTATTTCGTGCGGTAGCCCTTGTCGATTTCCTGATGGGCGGTAATCGTCTTGAATGTCTTCCAGTCAGCGCCTACGAGGGTGTTGACAGGTAGCTTGTCAAATTGTAAGAGTCCCATAGTAGTTGCTTAGTATTTTACTTTCACCTCAATGCCTTGACGGCTGAGATCCTTGACGGCGGCATCGATGGCATCGTAGTGCTCCTCGCTGATGCCGAGACGCTTGAGGTCGAGGGTAGGCACGAGGTCGTTCTCCAGGGCGCTTTCGTCGAGCGGCGCCAGGATCATGCCGACGGCGGAGGTGTTGTTGGTGATGGGGTCGATGAGGATGAAGGAGCCTGTCTGACGGTTCTGGGTGTAGGCATCGAAGAACAAGGTCTTGGCCGTCAGGATATCGACCTGCCCGATCTCGTTGAGATGGAACGGCTGTCCAGGCTTCTCCTCCAGCGTGTTCACATCCACGCGGTTGCGCAAGGCACAGATGGTGGCGCGGGTGGTGTTGGTGTTGTGCTTGAGGAAGAACTGCTTGCCGGTGTCCATCGGTTCCTCGTCCATCCACACGAGCATCGTTGTGAAGTGGCGCCCGATGTGCGGGAGATTATCAGGATGTACGATCATCTCGCCACGGCTGATGTCGATTTCGTCTTCGAGGGTCAGGCAGACAGATTGAGGGGGGAAGGCGAAGCCCCCCTTAGCCCCCCGGTGGGGGGCGTCAAGAGAACTGGAATTGTCCCCCGCCGGGGGACCATAGGGGCTCACAATCCCTTTCACGTGGCTGCGCTTCATGCTTGGCAGAGCCATGACTTCGTCCCCCACGTGCACGATGCCGCTGGCCACCTTGCCGCAGAAACCGCGGAAGTTGAGGTCTGGGCGCAGCACATACTGCACGGGATAGCGGAAGTCGTCGAAGTTGCGGTCGGCATGGATGGGTACCGTCTCGAGGAAGTGGAGTAGGGCGGGGCCGTCGTACCACGGGGTGCGGTCGCTCTTCTCCACGACATTGTCGCCTTCTCGGGCAGAGAGGGGGAAGCAGGTGACATCGTCGATGCCGAGATGGTCGGTGAGCTTGCGGTACTCAGCCACGATGTCGTCGAACACCTTCTGGCTGAAATCCACAAGATCCATCTTGTTCACGGCCAGCACGATGTGCTTGATGCCGAGCAAGGAGACGAGGAAGGTGTGGCGGCGTGTCTGTGTGATGACGCCCTTGCGCGCATCAATGAGGATAATGGCCAGGTTGGCCGTGGAGCCGCCCGTGATCATGTTGCGGGTGTATTGCTCGTGACCCGGTGTGTCGGCGATGATGAACTTGCGGCGGTTGGTGGAGAAATAGCGGTAGGCCACATCGATGGTGATGCCCTCCTCGCGCTCGGCTTTCAGTCCGTCGAGCAGCAGGGCGTAGTCGATGCTGTCACCTGCGTTGCCCACGCGCTTGCTGTCGCGTTCGAGGGCGGCGAGCTGGTCGTCGTAGAGCTTCTTGGAATCGAAGAGGAGACGTCCGATGAGGGTACTCTTTCCGTCATCGACAGAGCCGGCCGTGAGCAGGCGTAGCAAGTCCTTCTTCTCGTCGGCATCGAGGTATGCTTTGATGTCTAATTTCTTGTCCATATTGTTGAGGTTTTATTGTTAAGGTTATTTGAGTTTAATGGTTTCGCCGTCGTTGAGGAGTTGTCCGCTCTTGATGAGGCGTGCGACGCTGCGAGTGATGGCATTGTCAATGCGGGTGGTGCGGCGCTGATAGCCGAGCAGGCGGTTGGCAGCGAGCTTGATGGCATCGAGGGGCAGGGCCACTTGTTCGGTGACCACTTGCAGGACCGCCTTGTCAATAGCATCGTCGGCAATTTCGTCGATGTCGCGCTTCTCGCCGTTGCTTTTCAGCGCCACGGGCTTCACGGCCTTTGGTTTTTCTTCTACGATACGGGGTGCAGCGAGGCTCTGTGGCTGGCGTGCTTTCCCGTCTGCCGTTCCTTCGATGGCCTGCACGATGGCGTCGAGCGTGCGCTGGCGGTGTTGCAGCCAGTCCACGCTCCAGACGCGCACCACCTTCCATCCGAGTCCCTGTAGTACGGAGGGCTGCGTCAGCTCGCGGTCGCGCGCAATCTTTGTCTCGTGGCGGGCGGGGGTGTCGATGAGGATGGCTATCAAGTAGCGGTTTGGATCGTGAGGATCAACCACTGCGACATCTACTTTAAACTTAGAACGGCCCACGTTGAGGGCGGTCTCATAGCCGAGGTTGTTGAGGGATGCCGCAATAGAAGGAGCTACTCCATCAATCACATTCTCCGCGCCAGCCTTCTCTCCTCCCTCACAGGAGGGGGCGGGGGTGGGGCTTCCTTCGGCATACTTGAGGAACTTCTGCAAGCCCTCGACACCGGCAGCCTTGCTGCGCTTGAGATCAATCTGTTCGGGACGCAGGGTGGAGAAGACGAGCATTTCGTAGCGGGCACGTGAGACGGCCACGTTCAGGCGCCGTTCGCCGCCCCGGTTGTTCAGCGGACCGAAGTTCATCGAGACATTGCCGTCCTTATCGGGGCCGTAGCCTACGCTGAAGAGGATCACGTCGCGCTCGTCGCCCTGTACGTTCTCCAGGTTCTTGATGAAGACGGGTTCCTCTGCCGAGAAGGCGCGTGCCTCCAGTTCAGGCTTCTTGCTGAGGGCTTCCATGAGGACATCCTCGATGAGGTTCTGTTGTGCCACCGAGAACGCCACGACGCCGATGCTGTGCTGCGAGAGTTCCTCGTCAGCGAGGCGGCGCAGGATCTCGCCCACGACAGCCTCGGCCTCGGCGCGATTGCTGCGCTTGCCACCTTTGTCATAGACGCCTTCGACGTGCACGAGCGATACCTTCTTCTGGCGGTCATCGGCTGAGGGGAAGGTGAAGAGGCGACCATCGTAGTACTCCGCATTGGAGAATGCGATGAGCGACTCGTGCTTCGAACGGTAGTGGAACGAGAGGTAGTGGTCGGGTAGTGACAGTGCCTGGCAGTCGTCGAGGATGCTGTCAAGGTCGTCGATCTCGGCATCCTCGTCATCGACCTGCTGGACGTCGAAGAAGCTGGTGGGCGGCATCTGCTTGTTGTCGCCCACGACGATGAGGGCCTTGCCGCGCCCGATGGCGCCGACGGCTTCTGAGGTGGGCATCTGCGAGGCTTCGTCGAAGATGACGAGGTCGAACTTCGGCTGTTCCAGGTCGATGAACTGAGCTACGGAGATGGGGCTCATCAGCATACAGGGGCACAGCTTCGGCATTAGGTTCGGGATCTGATCGATGATGGCACGGATGCTGGTGCCGCGGCCTCCGTTGGCGATGTTGCGCTTGAGGATGTTCACCTCGGAGCCTGCGGCGGCTTCGATGGTGATATTGGGGATGCGCGCCGCGAGGCGGCAGTAGAGTTCTTTCTGTGTGAGGAGCTGGAAGTGCTCTGTGAGCTGGCGATAGCGCGCGATGACGTCCTCAAAGACGAGTCCGCTGAACTGACGCAGCCGGTCGTCGGCATCGATCATCTCGAGCGTCCATTCTTTATATAATGTACGCGCGAGCGCACGCGAGGCTTCCAGTCCGCTGTGTCCAGCCTCGATGTAATCTACAGCGCAGGAGTAGCCGCCGGCCATGAGGTCTTCGCGCTGGCTGGACCACTTGTACCAGTCGCGCCATGCTTCCTTGTGTCGCAGCCATTCATCGCTGACGGCAGGCGCGTTCACCTGTGCGAGGTCGCCAATGAAAGTGGGAATGGTGCTCTTAGTCAGGGAGGCATTGATGTGCTGAAGACGCTTGAGGAAGGCGTTAGTGGCAAAGAAACGAGGCAGGAACCATTTCTGCTGAAGCGCCTCCCATTGTGAGATGAGGGCTGCGGGCTGCTCGGCGGGCGCCGCCTTGAGCTGTTGCAGCAGCTGCTCCAGACGGGCAAGGTCATCGCGGCGGTCACTCTTGGGTGCAAGACCTGTCAGGGGGTGCTGGTGGGGATGGCCGGTGACCTGGAAGACGGCATCAAGCTGGGTCAGCGTGCTCTCCAGCGTGGCAAGGTCCGTCTTCGTGCGGCTCTTTGCGAAGTCAAAGGGCAGATCGATGCTGTCAGCATCCGACAGGGCGAGGTAGCCTTCGATGCAGTCATAGACCGAGAGACCGCATGAGCCGGGCGTGTGCACGGCCTGCATATAGCCGTTGAGCTGCTGGCGCAGGGCGAACAGCTCCTCGGAACGCTGCTGGAAATCCTCGCTGACATGGCCGTGGGTGATGTCCAGGGCCTGCTGCATCTGTTGCAGGAAATGGGTCTTGGTGACTTTGTTGGAGTGGAGCTCCAGACAGAACGGATCGAGACCGATCTTGGCCAGACGTTTCTGCACCACCTGCAGGGCCGCCATCTTCTCGGCCACGAACAGGACGCGCTTGCCCTTGTAGAGGGCATTGGCAATCATGTTGGTGATGGTCTGCGACTTACCCGTTCCGGGAGGACCGTAGAGGATGAAGCTCTTGCCCTCGCCGCTCTCGATGACGGCTTCGAGCTGTGAGGAATCCACGCTGATGGGCGTGGCGACATCGGCGGGTGGCACGGTGAGGTCGAAGTGCCGGACATCCACGGGCGTGCCTTCCTCTTCGAGCACGAGGCGGCGCTCCACCAGGCTCTGTACGATGGCGTTCTGTTGGAGGAGGTCTGCATGGGTGTGGATATCGTTCCACATGACGAACTTATTGAACGAGAACAGCCCCAGTATGCTTTCTTCCAGCACCTCCCAGCGCTCATGCTGCTCCACGACCTTGCGCATCGTGGCAAGCACCCGCGGCACATCCACGCCGCTCTCATCCTGTGGCAGCGGATTCATGGCGGGCACGAGGAGTTTGTACTGCTGGCGCAGGAACTCTACGAGGGTGATGTTCAGGATGCTCTCTTCGTCGCGCATCCGCACGAGGTAGCCGCCTCCATTGCGCACGATGTTCACGGGCAGCAGCAGGATGGGCGCGTAGCGGGGTTGATCGCTCTTCTCGGTGACATACCACTTCAGCATCCCCACGGCGATGAACAGCGCGTTGGCGCCGTTCTCTTCCAGCGCCGTGCGAGCTCCGCGATAGAGGCTGGTGAGTACGGGCTTCAGCTCCGATGGCGTGAGGTCTGTGTGCAGTTCTCCCTGCGGCATCTCTTCCTTCTCGCTCTTAGGCTGCACGGTGAAACTGTCACCCGTTTGCAGCCTGTCTTCTAAGTTGCTGATGTCCGTGACGTGCAACTGCACGGCTCGCTTGCCAAGGCGTGTGTTCAGCAGGTTGTTGCGCAGGGAGAAGTCCAGGAGCTTGCGCTCCCAGAGCGCCTGCCGCGTGAGCTTTTGCTCATCGACCAGCAGCGCGGCTTCGTCAAGGGACTCACCCCCAGAAGACTCTCCCCCCTTCCTCCCTATAAGGGAGGGAGCTGAATGTATTTGACCGGCAGTATTTTTTTCCATAAATCAGGAAAGTGTAATCAATTCTTGAAATGTAATCACTTCCCTCCCTGTTCAAGGCTGGGTTGTGGGAGAGTCCTTAGAAATACCCTTCGCGTTTTTTCTGTTCCATGGAGGCTTCCTGGTCGAAGTCGATGACGCGGGTGGTGCGCTCGCTCTTCGTGGTGGTCATCATCTCCTCGACGATTTCCTCAATGGTCGTGGCGGTGCTCTCGACGGCGCCCGTCAGCGGCCAGCATCCGAGGGTGCGGAAGCGGACCATGCGAGGCTTGATGAGGGGGCGATACTGCTCGGGCAGGCGGTCGTCGTCGGCCATGATGATGTTGCCGTCGATCTCCACGCAGGGGCGTTCCTTGGCGTAGTAGAGGGGTACGATGGGGATATTCTCGAGGCGGATGTACTGCCAGATGTCGAGCTCCGTCCAGTTGGAGAGGGGGAACACGCGGATGCTCTCGCCCTTGTGGATGCGGGCATTGTAGATGTCCCAGAGCTCAGGGCGCTGGTTCTTGGGATCCCATTGCTGGAACTGGTCGCGGAACGAGAAGATGCGTTCCTTGGCGCGGCTCTTCTCCTCGTCGCGGCGGGCACCGCCGAAGGCGGCGTCGAACTTGTACTTGTTCAAGGCGTCGAGCAGGGCCTTGGTTTTCATCAGGTCGGTGTGTACCTTGGAGCCGTGGGTGAAGGGACCTACACCGGCGTTGAAGGCTTCCATATTGCTCTCGACGATGAGGTTCCAGCCGTACTTCTTGGCGTACTCGTCGCGGAACTGGATCATCTCCTTGAACTTCCACTTCGAGTCGATGTGCATCAGGGGGAAGGGTACCTTGCCGGGGGCAAAGGCTTTCTCAGCCAGGCGCACCATGACGGAGCTGTCCTTGCCGATACTGTAGAGCATGACGGGGTTCTCGAACTCAGCCGCCACTTCGCGGATGATGTGGATGCTTTCGGCTTCGAGTTCTTGGAGGTGGGATAGGACCCCACCCCCCTGCCCATGAAGGTGAGTAGCGACCCCACCCCCCTGCCCCTCCCGAGGGAGGGGAGTAGATACTTTTGATAGATTAGATAGATTATTATCCATGTTATTATTCATATTATTGTCCATTTATCATTTATTGTTCGATTAAATCATATATTTGGTCAAGCACGGCATCGATATCTGTAAATATCTCTTTATTGGTGAAGCGAATTACAGTGAAGCCCATTGCATTGAGGTCTTTCGTTCGGAGAGTGTCAGCCTCTTGCTGTTCAATTTCGTCGTGATATTCACCATCGACTTCTATTACAAATTGTTTTTCCAGGCAGACGAAATCAACGATATAGTCTCCAATGATATGTTGTCGATTGAACTTAACACCCAACTGTTTACTCTTGATATGTTCCCACAAAATACTCTCTGCATCGGTAGGAAACTTTTTTTGCCTTTTTGCGAACTCCTTTAGCAGTAAATAGCGATCAGGTGCTGCTGTGTTATATGCCTGCTTCATCCTTATGATGCTGTGTTATATGCCTGCTTCATTCTTAAGAGCAATTTGCAGTTTGACAAGACCTTGCAATAGTTTTATAGGTAACTACTCCCCTCCCTCGGGAGGGGCAGGGGGGAGGGGTCTCCGTTCAATCAGTTCCACCACCCGCCCCACGCTCACCTCCAGCGGCAGCTGACTTGTATCAATGTCGAGCGCTGGATGCTTGGGCGCTTCGAAGGGGGCGCTGATGCCGGTGAAGTCTTTCACTTCACCGCGGCGGGCGCGGGCATAGAGCCCTTTGACATCGCGGCGCTCACATTCCTCCAGCGGGGTAGAGATGTAGATCTCAAAGAAGTCGTCGGCGCCGATGATGTCGCGTGCCAGCTGGCGGTACTCGTTGGTGGGCGATACGAAGGCGGCGAGGGTGACGATGCCAGTATCCACGAAGAGCTTGCCCACCTCGGCGATGCGGCGGATGTTCTCGCGACGATCCTCAGCACTGAAGCCGAGGCCAGCGTTGATGCCCGTGCGGATGTTGTCGCCGTCGAGGATGCGGCAGAGGATGCCGCGCCGGTGCAGCTCGCGCTCCACACCTATGGCCACGGTGCTCTTGCCCGAGCCGGACAAGCCCGTGAACCAGATCATCATGCCGCGCTGGTGAAGCAGTTGCTCCTTATCCTCGCGCGTCATCATGCGATCGTATATGGGATAGATGTTGTTGTCCATTATATCAGGTTATAGAAAAGAGGTATCAAGAGGACGCTCAGCACGAAGACGATGAGGTTCATCGGCAGGCCTACCTTCACGAAGTCCGTGAACTTATAGCCGCCGACGCCTTGCACGATGAGGTTCGTCTGATAGCCGATGGGCGTGGAGAAGGCGGAGCTGGCGGCGAAGCAGACGCAGACGACGAAGGGCATCGGGTTGGCACCCAGTTTCTCCGCTACGGCCAGTGCCAGCGGGAAGGCCAGTGCGGCGGCAGCGTTGTTGGTGATGAGCTCGGTGAAGATGTTGGTGATGAGGAACAGGGCGGCCAGGATGATGTAGATGCCGTAGTCGCTGCCCTTCACGATGTCCGTCAGCGAGATGATGTAGCCTGCGATGAAGTCGGCGAAGCCGCTCTTGGTCATCGCGGCGCTGATGGCGAAGGCGCAGGCGATGGTGATGAGGACGTCCCACGAGAAGAACTTCGTGTATTTCCGGGGCGAGAACATCCGCGTCCATGCCATGATGACGGTGGTGACGCAGGCGAAGAAGAACATATCGAGCTTCAGCGCCGGCATGTGGGCCTGCACGAACTCGTTGTGTGCCAGCCACTGCTTCACGGGCTCCAGCTCGCCTACGGTGGCACCGATGATCATCAGGATGAGGAGCACGATGGCCAGCCAGCGCTTCTTGTTGCTGAGGGGCGGCTCGTAGTCGCCCACGCGGTTGATCATCCAGAAGACGCGGCTGTCACCCCATGCCCGCATGAACGATTCGTCGGCATCCACGATGAGGGTGTCCTCGTGGGTGAGGCGCTCGTTCATGTAGTCGCCTTCGAGGATGCTGCCGCCGCGGCGGATGGCGCGCACGTGTACGCCGTACTTACGATAGAAGTCGAACTGGTGGAGTGTCTTGCCCAGGCCGGGGAAGCGGTTGCCGAGCAGGATCTCGTGGCGGATCATGCCGGGGGCTATGTTCTCCTCGGCGGCATCCTCCTCGGAGGTGCGCTCGTCGGGCAGCAGGTACTGCGAGAAGAAGATCAGGTAGATGAGTCCCGCGAGGGCGATGAAGATACCCACCTTCGTGAGCTCAAACATCGACATACCGTCGATGCCGAACTTCATCAGGATGCCCTCTGTGGCTCCCTCTGCGGCGGCTGCCACCTCGTCCTTCTGCTCCTGGATGAGCATACCGTGCAGCACCAGGTTGGTGGTCGTACCGATGAGCGTGCAGATACCGCCGATGACGGTGGCATAGCTGAGGGGGATGAGGAACTTCGTGGGCGGCAGTTTCATCTTGCGTGCCCAGTTTTTGATCATCGGGGCGAAGATGACCACCACGGGGGTGTTGTTGAAGAACGCCGAGATGAACGACACGATGGGGTAGAAGCGCAGCCCCGCCGAGGTGACGGTGGCATTCTTCTTGGGCAGCATGTGGAACACGATGCGCTCCAGGATGCCGCTCTTGCGCACGCCCTCCGAGACGAGGTAGAGCAGTGCCACGGTGATCATGCCCTTGTTGGAGAAACCCTTGATGGCCTCCTCGGGCGTGATGATGCCTGCCACCAACAGCAGCACCACGGCCGTGAACAGGATCAGGCCGGGGCGCAGATATTCCTTCATCAATGCTGCAAGCATGAAGATGAGGATGATGGCTACGTAGATAATCGGAAAGGACATATCAGATAGATGCGTATGAAGTTGACAGCACATTTTTGCGTGGCAAAAATACACTAATCCGCCGAGACTGCCAAATTTGTGAACGTCTTTTCGGTCTCAAACCGACGAAGAGAACAATAATATGGCAGAAAATGAAGGGTAACGCCTATCTTGTCTTCATCTTCAGGATGACACCGCCGTAGGCGGGCACCTTCACGTGGGAGGGCATCTCGTGGGAGAAGCTGGTGGCCTGCGCCTGTCCGGTGAGCAGATCGACGGCGCGCATCCGCTTGCGGGCATGCATCCGGTAGAGGCGGAAGGCGTGTTCCGGGATGTGGACGTCGAGCTCGGCAGCCTGACTATCAAAGTTCACGACAATGAGCAGCGTCGTGCGGTCGTAGTGCCGCAGGAAGGCGTAGTGCTTGTGGGGATTGAAAGTGTCGGAGTGCGGGTTCACGTACATCAGGTCATAGAACTCGCCCATCTCAATAGCACTTTCGTTGGAGCAGAGGTTGAGGAGTGAACGGTAGAACGACTGGAGCTCAACTTCTTGTGGCGTGAGCTTGCGGCCATCGAAAAGACCGCCGTTGCGCCAGCGGTAGATGGTGTTGACGGTCCAGTAGTCGAAGATGGTGGTGCGGCCGTCGTGACCGCTGAAGCCCTCCGTCTCCATGCCCCGTTCGCCGAGTTCCTGACCGAAATAAATCATGACAGGACCCGTGCCGAGTGCCGTAGCGATGATCATGCCTGCGCGACCGCGCTCAGGCTCTCCGGCGAAGAAGTCGGAGGCGATGCGCTGCTCATCGTGGTTCTCCAGAAAAGAGAGCATGTGGGGGCGGATGTCATCGACTGCCTGCCAGCACTGCGTGATGGCGTCGGCGTTGGCGTTGCCGCAGATGACGGCGCGGAGCGTGTCGTAGAGTCCCACTTTGTCGTAGAGGAAGTCGAAGCGTCCCTCGCTGATGTAGCGGCGGTACTCGCCCGGGTTATAGACCTCGGCGATGAAGATGAGGGTGGGGCGCAGCGCCTTCACCTGCGGGATGGCCCATCCCCAGAACTCGGCGGGCACCATCTCCGCCATGTCGCAGCGGAAGCCGTCGATGCCCTTTGCAGCCCAGAAGAGGAGGATGTCGAGCATTTTCTTCCATGTCGAGGGCACGGGGTCGAAATGGGTGGCGCGGCCGCCCAGGTAATCAACGCCGTAGTTGAGCTTCACGGTCTCGTACCAGTCGTTGCGTCCGGCGAAACTGGAGAATACATCGTTGCCGGTGGTGCGGGCGGGCTGCTCGCAGTAGGGCTCCGGCTCGCCCTGCTGGAGGTCGAAGTCGGTGTGGAAGGTCTCGCCGGGGAAGTAGTAGAAGTTGTTGTCGGGCGAGAAGTGCTGTGTCGCATCATCGCCTGCGCCCAGGTCCTCCACGCCGTCGGGGCAGACGTCGCTGTGGTACTGGCGTGCCACGTGGTTCGGCACGAAGTCGATGACGACCTTGAGGCCTGCCTGGTGAGTCCGCTCCACGAGCGCCTCAAACTCCTTCATGCGTGCCGGCACGCTGGTGGCCAGGTCGGGATCCACGTCGTAGTAGTCCTTGATGGCATACGCCGAACCTGCCTTGCCCTTGACGACGGCGCGGTGGTCGCGTGCGATGCCGTAGGCAGAGAAGTCGGTTTGCGTGGCATGTTCGATGATGCCTGTGTACCAGATGTGCGAGGCTCCTAAAGCCTTGATCTGCGACAGTGCTTCGGGCGTGAAATCAGCCAGGGTGCCGCAGCCGTTGACGGCGCGGTCACCATGAGGCTGATTGACGTTCTTGTCGTTGCCGAAGAGCCGGGTGAAGACTTGGTAGATAACCGGTTTGCTCATGGGGCAGGGGGATGTGTGAGAAGATTAGAGGTCGGTGGCGCCGCGCACGACGAGACCCTCGACGCCCTTGGCGATCTTCGCTATCATGCCTTGCAGCGCCTTGCCGGGGCCGCACTCGGTGAACTCCGTGGCACCGGCGGCGAGCATGGCCTGCACTTCCTGTGTCCAGCGCACGCTGGCGGTGAGCTGTGCGATGAGGTTCTGCTTGATCTCGGCGGGCTCGGTGTGGGCCTGGCCATCGACGTTCTGATAGACGGGGCACTTGGGCGTGTGGAACTCCGTGGCCTCGATGGCTGCCTGCAGTTCGTCCTTGGCGGGCTGCATGAGGGGGCTGTGGAAGGCGCCGCCCACGGGGAGGGGCAGTGCGCGCTTGGCGCCCGCTTCCTTCAGCTTCTCGCAAGCCTTGTTGATAGCCTCCACGCTGCCGCTGATGACCAGCTGGCCGGGATTGTTGTAGTTGGCAGGCACGCAGACGCCGCCCTCGGCGGCCACCTCGGCGCAGATGCGCTCGACGATTTCGTCGTCGAGACCGATAATGGCAGCCATCGTAGAAGGTTGTGCCTCGCAGGCTTTCTGCATGGCCTGTGCACGGGCGCTCACCAGCTTCAGACCATCCTCGAACGAGAGGGCACCGGCGGCTACCAGGGCGCTGAACTCACCCAGCGAGTGGCCACCCACCATGTCCGGCTGGAACTTGTCGCCCAGACAGATGGCGGTGATGACGCTGTGCAGGAATACGGCGGGCTGTGTGACACGTGTCTGCTTCAGCTCGTCGGCTGTGCCCTCGAACATAATCTTCGTGATCTCGAAACCGAGAATCTCATTGGCTTTGTCGAAGAGAGCCTTCGCTTCGGCGTTGCTCTCGTAGAGGTCCTTGCCCATTCCGGGGAACTGGGCGCCCTGACCGGGGAATACAAATGCTTTCATAATTAGTATAATAACGTTTGTTTTGTCTTTCGAGCTGCAAAAGTAGTAATAATAATCCGAAGAGCCGCCTTTTTTCTTCATTTTTCTGCTTTTCGCGCTCATTTTCGCGATGCAGCAGGCTGCGTGGCGTGATGCAGCAGGCTGTGTCGGCCGATGCAGCAAGCTGCGTCCCCTGCGTGTGCGCGCCCGCTCCACACGCACGCCCGGGTATATCTGCGCGCCTGCGGTTGTCGTCGTCGTCGTTTTTCTCTTTCTTTCTTTTTTCTTTCTCTTGGAAGGATGAGGGTGCAGGGAGAAGGGAACATTCTCTTTCGTTGTTCTTTCATTCTCTTTTTGCTTGAATTTCTTCAATCCTGTTCTGTATTTCCGTTTCACCCTTGTTATGCCTTTTCGCTTCTTCCCTGTCCTGCATTTTCATATCGTCGTTCTGCCTCATTGTCAGCAACTTCCTCTACGACCCTGCTGGTGGAATAGTTAATCTTCGCTAAAGTGCTTGCAGGACACAGAGATAATTCCTATCTTTGCCGCATCAAAGGAAGCGTCTGGTGTGCATGAATAGGGAAATCTCCCCCGAAAAGTAGGATTTTCCCCTTGTACAGCTCCAGGGAACACGCTACTTTTGCACCGTCGAAACCTATCAAACAGAACAGCGATATGACGAACAAGAAGATTTTATGGGCAGCAATGCTGCTGGCGCTCCCCCTCTCAGGGTGGGGGCAGAGTGGAATGTATTCCATGTCGCAAAAGAAGAAAAAGAGCACCGCGGTCGCTCCCGCGAGCGTGGCAGCCGCATCGCAGCTCGACGACGTGGAGATCATCTATGTCGATGACGACGAGTTGCCCGTCACCACGGGACCCGTCCGCGACATTGATGAGTACAACCGTCGTGGTATGACGGCCTACCCCTACGCCGCCGACTCCCTCACCGAGCAGACCGTCCCGCAGCAGGAGCTCCTGTCCTCCAGCCTGGCCACGAGTGCCTACGAGCAGGGCTACCGCGAGGGCTACACCGACGGCGAGGACTACGCCATCACGCGTCGCCTCGGCCGTTTCAGCTACGCCAGCATCTACAGCTCGCCCTGGTACTGGGGCTGCTACGGTGATCCGTACTACTACGACTGGTACTGGGATGATCCCTTCTGGTACCGCAGCTACTACGGCTATGGCTACTACGGCTGGCATCGTCCCTACTGGGGGTACTACGGCCTCTACTGGTACGGCAGCTACTACCGCCCCTATTGGTATGGCTATGGTTACTATGGTCATCATCCCCACTATGGCTACCACAACTGGGGCCGTCCCGGTTACAGCTCCCGCGGCACTCTCAGCGGTCGCCGTCACGGCCAGACAGGTCGCAGCGCCGGCTATGGCTCCGGCTATTCTGGCGGTCGCACGAACATCGGTGGTCGCAACACAGGGCTCCAGGGTGGCCGCGTCTCCGGCTCCTCCAGCTCCCGCACGGGTCGCATTGGCTCCTCCCGCGCCTCCGGCTCCGCTTCCACGCGCAGCGGTTCCACCTCCAGCGGCAGTTCCCGCAGCGGTGCCGCCTCCTCTCGCAGCGGCTCCACCTACAGCGGCAGCAGCTCCACGCGTTCCTCTTCGACGTCCTCCTACAGCGGCAGCTCGCGCAGTAGCAGCAGTAGCAGCGGTGGCTTCAGCAGCGGCGGCTTCAGCGGCGGTTCCCGCAGCAGCGGCGGCGGTGGCGGCTTCACCGGCGGTAGCCGGGGTGGCGGTGGTGGCCGTGGCAGATAAGAATTGGAAATTGAGAATTGTGAATAGAAAATCAGCGAAGCTAAAATTGAGTATTTGGATATGAAAAAGATATTGATCCTTTCCTTCTTGTCCTTCGCCATCGCCTCGGCACAGGCACAGGACACCTACATGAACGACCGCCTCACGATCACGTCCGACATCAACGGCACGGCACGCTACGTGGGCATGGGTGGTGCCGTCGGCGCCCTCGGCGGTGAGATCTCCGGCATCTCGCAGAACCCCGCCGGCATCGGTGGCTTCTCCCGCAGCTGGATCAGCCTCGGCATGGGCGGCTATGCGCAGGCCGCAAAGCCCCTGGAGGGTGACAGCCGCGCCCACTACAGTTTCGACCAGGTGGGTTTCGTCGTGGTGCTGCCCTCCGATGACGGCAACCGCTTCAACTTCGCCATCAACTACCAGCGGAAGCTCAACTTCGGGCGCTCCTTCATGGCAGAGAACAAGTCGCTCGGAGGACTCTCCCAGGCCGCGCAGCTCGCGGGGCTCGCCAGCCTCGAGTACTCCCTCGATGGCGCACTGCCGTACTGCTCACCCTACATGGGTCTCTACGATGTCTATCGCAACGACGGCTCCTTCTACGGCTTCCGCGCCAATGACAACTCCTACTACCGCACGACCAGCGGCAACCTGAGCTCCCTCGACATCAACGCTTCCGGCGCCGTCAACAACCGCTTCTTCTGGGGCGCCACCCTCGGCATCGACTTCCTCAACTACAAGAGCGAGTCCTCCTATGTGGAGTTCCGCGACGGCTACCTCCTCCAGGAGGATGCAGCAGGCAACATCACTGGCGACGTCATCCCCGTCGATGGCACGGGCGGCATCCAGGACTACACGCTCGAAGCGCTGCAGAAGGTCACGGGTGCGGGTATCAACTTCAAGGTCGGCACCATCATCAGCCCTATCGAGGACAATCCCTTCCGCTTCGGCCTCACCATCGAATCGCCGACGTGGTACACCCTCACGCAGAAGGATGCCTACTGGACTGTCTATTCCCGCTACAAGAACCTCGGCGAGACGCTTCCCGGCTCCGAGCAGTGGAGCTATAACTACCTGAGCGGTTCGGGCAACTATGAGGCTTACGACAGCCCCGATGACAACTACATGGAGTTCAACCTGCGCACACCGTGGAAGTTCCGCGTCAGCCTCGCTGATGTCCACGAGGGCTTGCTCGCCTGGGATGTGGAGTATGAGTACTCCCTCAACAACCAGACGAAGATGGGGTATCCCACCCGCGAGAGCAATGGATGGGGCAACCAGAGCACGCGCACCGACCAGGACCGTGGCATGAACACGATGACGGAGAACATCGCCCGTGGCGTCCACAACCTCCGCATGGGTCTTGAGGTGCTGCCCTCCGAGCACTGGGCACTGCGCGCCGGCTATAACTTCTATAGCTCGCCCTTCAAGAGCACCGCGCGCTACGACCAGAGCATCAACTCCTTCGCCATGAACAAGACGCTCGGCACGGACTTCACCAACTTAGGCGCAGCACACATCATCACCTTCGGCTTCGGCTACCACATCAAGGGCTTCTACGCCAACGCTGCCTATAAGTACCGGATGCAGAAGGGCGACTTCTACGCCTTCGATGACTACTATCAGCGCAAGCTCACGCCCGAGGCACAGTTCATCACCGACGCTACCTCCCTGAAGCCTGTCTCTGTCAACCTCGACCGCCACGACTTCACCTTCACGCTCGGTTACGAGTTCTGAGGCAGATACAAGAATCCCCGCCAGTAGCGCTGGCGGGGATTCTTGTATCTGTATCTTCCTTATGAGTTCATGGAGATGAGGAACTCTTCGTTGGTCTTGGTGCCTTCGAGGCGGCTCTTCAGCTCGTTCATGGCTTCGATGGGATTCATGTCGGAGAGGAACTTGCGGAGGATCCACATACGGTCGAGCGTCGTCTTGTCGTGCAGCAGGTCGTCGCGGCGCGTGGAGCTGGCCACGATGTTCACGGCAGGGAAGATGCGCTTGTTGGCCAGTGTGCGATCCAGCTGGAGCTCCATGTTGCCCGTACCCTTGAACTCCTCGAAGATCACCTCGTCCATCTTCGAACCTGTGTCGATGAGTGCTGTGGCGATGATGGTGAGCGAGCCGCCGCCCTCGATGTTGCGGGCTGCACCGAAGAAGCGCTTCGGCTTCTGCAGCGCGTTGGCATCCACGCCACCCGTCAGGATCTTGCCGCTGGCAGGCGCTGCCGTGTTGTAGGCACGTGCCAGACGCGTGATACTATCAAGGAAGATGACCACGTCGTGGCCGCACTCGACCATGCGCTTGGCCTTCTCCAGCACGATGCCGGCGATCTTCACGTGGCGGTCGGCGGGCTCGTCGAAGGTGGAGGCGATGACCTCGGCGTTGACGCTGCGAGCCATGTCGGTGACCTCCTCCGGACGCTCGTCGATGAGGAGCATCATCAGATAGGCCTCGGGGTGGTTGGCAGCGATGGCGTTGGCGATCTCCTTCATCAGAATCGTCTTACCCGTCTTGGGCTGTGCCACGATGAGGGCACGCTGTCCCTTGCCGATGGGGGAGAAGAGATCCACGATGCGCACGCTCGTGGGGTCGTTGTGGCCGCGGCAGAGCGTGAACTTCTCGTCGGGGAACAGCGGCGTGAGGTGCTCGAAGGCCTGGCGGTCGCGGATGCGGGCTGGGTTGACACCGTTGACGCTCTGGATGGTCGTGAGGGGGAAGTATTTCTCACCTTCGCGCGGCGGACGGATGTTTCCTTCCACCACATCGCCGGTCTTCAGACCGAACTGCTTGATCTGTTGCTGGTTGACATAGACGTCATCGGGGCTGGCCAGGTAGTTGTAGTCGCTGGAGCGGAGGAAACCCCAGCCGTCGGGAGTCACTTCCAGCACGCCCTCGGCTTTCACGAGGTCGCCGAAGTCGTACTCCTTGGCTTGTGTGCTCTCGTGGGCGGGCTCCTGCTTCTTGCCTGCGGGGGTGATGTCGGTCAGCTGGTTGATGAAGTTGGGTGCCTTGGTGCCCTTCGTGTTGGTGACAGCCATGTTGCCGGCATCGGGGATGGACTGTAGGATGATGAAGTCGGGCTCGTCGGCCTTGAAGAAGGCTTCGATGGCTTCGGGCGTCAGGGGAGCTTCTTCGGGGGAGGCGGCGGGGGATTCGACGGGGCTTTCGACGGACGGACCGTCGAAAACAGGGCTGGGGGAGGGAGATGCGCTGCGGGAGGATGCGGCGAGGGAGGAGGCTTCGGCGCGGGAATCTGCATTGCGGGGAGATTCGGGGGCTTCGGCGGTGGCGGGCTGTCCGGCTTCGTCGAACAGGGCGGGTTCCTGTGCCTTGGCGGCAGCGGCCTCGGCTTCCTTCTCGGCCTTGGACTTGCGGCCGCGCTTCTTGGGAGCGGGTTTCTCAGCAGCTGCCGGAGCCTCTGCCGGCTTCTCGGCTGCCGGCTTTGCCAGCTCCTCGGAGGGATTCACAGGCTCTTCAGCCGCGGGCTTCGCGGTCTTCTCCGCGCCCTTTGCAGCCTTTGCTGTTTTCTTGGACGTCTGTTCCTTGGCAGTGGCCTCGGCTTCCTTCTCGGCCTTGGACTTACGACCGCGCTTCTTGGGCGCTACATTCTCTTCCGCCGGGGCGGTGCCCTGTGCCAGTTCCGCTTCAATGATACTATAGATAATATCTAACTGAGGCGTGTCGCCTTTCACGGAGATCTTCAGGGATTTTGCAATCTCTTTCAACTGCTCGATGCTCAATGCTTCGAGTTCACTTTTCGTGTGCATAAATAAGATATAAAAAGAGGAAATAGGAGTGAGTTAACCACGTTTTCGGGGGTAACCCTTCTAAAAATCGAGTGCAAAGGTAGTGATTTTTGACTATTCTGCAAACAAATTCCAACTTTTTTTGCTACTTTCGCCGCGAAAATCCCGTGAGCGGCTGCGCTCGTCCTCCTCAATATCGTATTCTATGGCTGCTGTCAACCCTTTTCTGCAAGTAGATAACCTCACGTTCGCCGTGGGCGATAAAGTGCTGTTCCGTGATGTCAGCTTCGGCATCGCCGAGGGGCAGCGTGTGGGGCTGATTGCACAGAATGGGGCAGGGAAGTCGTCGCTGCTGAAGCTCATCGCGGGCGAGGAGGAGCCGGAGAGCGGCAGTGTCACCTTCCGTCGCGACCTGCGCGTGGCTTACCTCGAACAGACGCCCGTCTATCCACAGGAGATGACGGTCATGGAGGCTTGTCTCTGGCAGTGCCGCGAGGAGCCGCGACGCATCCAGGAGTACCTGACAAAGCTCCACATCACCGACCACGACCAGCCCATCAGCCACCTCTCCGGTGGACAGCTGAAGCGCGTGGCGCTGGCCAACGTGCTGTGCCGCGAGCCGGATATGCTCATCCTGGACGAGCCCACGAACCATCTGGACCTGACGATGATCGAGTGGCTGGAGACCTATCTATCGCGGTCGAGCATGACGCTCCTCATGGTCACCCACGACCGCTACTTCCTCGACCGCGTCTGCAACCTCATCCTGGAACTCGACAACCAGACGCTTTACACCTATCGCGGCAACTACGCCTACTATCTGGAGAAGCGCCAGGAGCGCATCGACGTGACCAATGCCGCCATCGCGCGCGCGAATAATTTATATAGGAGTGAACTGGAGTGGATGCGGCGTATGCCACAGGCGCGCGGTCACAAGGCGCGCTACCGCGAGGAAGCCTTTGAGGATCTGGAACGGCGCGCCAAGCAGCGCGTCGAGGAGAAAGCCGTCTCGCTGCAGGTGAACAGCACCTATATCGGCTCGAAGATCTTCGAGGCGCAGTACGTCTCCAAGACATTCCCGCCGCGACCCGAGGAGCCCGCCTCCGTGGAGCGCGTTATCCTGAAGGACTTCTACTACAACTTCTCGCGCTACGAGAAGATGGGCATCGTGGGCGCCAACGGCACCGGCAAGAGTACCTTCATCAAGATGCTCCTCGGGCTTGTGTCGCCGGACAGCGGGCGCTTCGTCGTCGGTGAGACTGTCCGCTTCGGTTATTTCTCGCAGGAAGGGATGCAGTTCAACCAGGAGATGAAGGTCATCGATGCCGTGCGGCAGGTGGCGGAGTACGTAGATCTCGGCGGTGGTCGCCATCTCACGGCCATGCAGTTCCTGCAGCACTTCCTCTTCACGCCCCTCCAGCAGCAGAACTACATCTACAAGCTCTCCGGCGGCGAGCGTCGCCGCCTGTACCTGTGCACCGTGCTGATGCAGAACCCCAACTTCCTCATCCTCGACGAGCCTACCAACGACCTCGACATCGTGACCCTCAACATCCTCGAGGACTATCTGAAGAACTTCCGCGGCTGCGTCATCGTCGTCAGTCACGACCGCTACTTCATGGACAAGGTGGTCGATCACCTCCTCGTCTTCCAGGGTGACGGTGTCGTAAAGGACTTTCCGGGGAATTATACGCAGTATAAGGAATGGGAACGGACTCTCCCCCCGCCCTCCCTTTTAGGGCGGGAGCAGAATCCGTCAAGAAATAGAGGCAAAGAGAAAATCCCAAGTAATGATAGCCGCTCTGGTCAGGTAACCGCTCCCTCCCTTATAGGGAGGGCGGGGGGAGAGTCTTCTCCTCGCCGTCTCACCTTCAAAGAGCGCAAGGAGACGGAAGCCTTGGAGACCGATATTGCTGCCCTTGAGGCAGAGAAGAAGTCGCTGGAGACGGCTCTCTGCAGCGGCACCCTCTCCGTGGCTGAGCTCACCGAGAAGAGCAAGCGCCTCCCGCTGCTCCAGGAAGAGCTCGATGAGAAAGAGATGCGCTGGTTGGAGCTGTCGGAGATAGGAGGGTAGTGCGCCTTTTTATGTTTCATAACATATTTTGTAAAAATGTTCTCAAAATATGTTCGCGTGTATTGGGATTTATTGTACCTTTGACACCAATACATCGGAAATCATCCGAATTCACTAACTGACAAGAGTGCCGAGCGGGCACGATAACCAAAAGGAAATCAAGTAAATCAACATTTAATAACTGATGGAAAACAGTATTCTCAAACGAAGACTCGCCAAAGGCGCGAGTTGCACGTTTGCTGCTCTTCTGCTACTCGGTGGCACGATGGGCGTTTCGTCGTGTAAGGACGAACTGCTCACCGGTATGCCGGAGTGGTTAGGTAGCAGCATTTATGAAGAGCTGGAGGAACGAGGTCAGTTCACGCAGACCCTGGCGCTGATCAATGACCCCGACCTCGCAGATGCTCATTATCCAGAGCTGCTGCGCCTGACGGGTAGTATGACGATCTTCGTGGCCGATGATGCCGCGTGGGGTCGCTACCTCTCCAAGCGCGGACTCTCATCGGTGTCGCAGCTGAGCAAGGCCGAGAAGCGTACGCTCCTGAAAGCCGCCATGATCAACAGCGCCTATCTGATTGAGCTGTTGGACGATGAGGCCAGCACGACGACCGATCCCTCCAACGGTGCCTCGATGCGCCGCGCATCACGTATGGAGCTCGACGACTCCATCCCCGTGCTTTATGCAGCCGACTATCCCGCCATCAACCCGGCACGCGTTACCGAGGACGGTGTCCAGATTGACTACTGGGCCGATGTCCGTGAGAAGCCGTCCATCAAGCTCTACCAGGATGCTACGGTGCGCCCGATGGTGCATTTCCTGCCGCAGTACATGTCGCAGAATGCCATCTCCGACGATGACCTCAGCCGCCTCACAAACGGTGCCTCCAGTTCCACCGAGCGCAGCTACATCAACGGCTGTGCCATATCGCTGAACGACGGCCAATGGTCGAAGGATGCCGGCAAGACCTATCTCCAGGACATCACCTGTCAGAACGGTTACATCCACATCCTCGACGAGGTGCCGGAGCCCCTGCCCAACATGGCTGAGATCATCAACTCAAAGCCCCAGTTCAGCACGTTTGCCAAGTTGCTGGAGCGCTTCAGCTATCCCGCTCTGTACAACATCCTCACCAATGAGGACGGTACGCGTGATACCTTCTACCAGAAGCGCTACTTCAATGCCTCTCTGAACCACGGCCTGGAGAAATACACCCCCGAAGGCGGCGTAGAGACGACCGTCTCCTATCGCTTAGGTCCCACAGGTTCCAGCGGCGGCTTCGACCCCGGATGGAATATGTACCAGCTCTATACTGGCGATGGTCATGTCTCAATGGCCAATGACGGTGCGGCGATGTTCGTGCCCACCAACGAGCTGATGCAGCATTATCTCCACAATGACGGTTCCGTCATCGGTGCCAAGTACGACTACGACTGGGAGAAGGTGCCCGACAACCTCGTGGTTCCTTTCCTCTACAACTGTATGCAGTCCAGCTTCCGCAGCACGGTGCCGAGCAAGTTCTCCTCTGTTAAGAACACCGCTGCCGACGACATGGGTCTGACGGCCGCCGACGTAGATAGCTGTTTCCTCGCCTGCAATGGTGCTGTCTATGAGTTGACCAGCGTCTTTGCAGCTCCCGACCATCAGTCCGTCAGCTTCCCGGCTCTCCTCTTCGCCGATGAAACCGACGAGGCCAAGAAAATGACCATCTCCAACCGCATCATCACCTACTCACCGCCGATGTATGTTAGCGGCACGACGACTGAGCATGAGTATCATAAGGCATGGAAGCTGAATGAGTTCCAGGCTTACCTCAGCTCCATGAGCAGCACCTACAGCTTCCTGCTCGGTGTCGATCAGGCATTTGCATACTACGTTGATCCGTATTCTTACGTGGAGAACCGTCCTGCTGCATTTATCTTCTATATCGATGCGCGCAGCCAGTTGCCACTTCGTGCCTATGCCTATTATCTGGACGATGAAGGTAATATCACGACTACACGTGCCACGACTCCCGACCTGCGCACCATCGCCAACCGCCTCTACGATGTGATGGATAACAGCATCGTCGTCCACGGCCAGCGTCCCTCTCAGGCGATGCACCCCGGACAGACCGTCTATCAGACCAAGGCAGGCGGTCCCATTATCGCGGAATTCTCTGGTAACACCGTCACGGGTCTTGCCGGTTCCGGCCAGTACGAGCGTGGTGAGTTCATCAGTGTTTCTCCGGAACTGACTTTCGACATGACGGAGAAAGGTAATGGTGTCACCTACGTTCTGAACGCGCTGCCCCAGAGCACCCTCACCGCTCCCTATCAGCTGATGACCGACATCGAGGGTCATCCCGAGTACGAACAGTTCGCGCGTCTGCTCTCCGAAGCCTCCTTCGTTGAAGCTACCAATAGCCTCGACGGCCATCCCACGATCGGCAACCCCATCAGCCTCTTCGGTAACTACCACTACACGGTCTATATCCCCAAGAACTCTGAGATCGAGACCCTCGTGTCAGCCGGTAAGCTGCCCACGAGCGACCAGCTCAAGGAATGGACGACCTTCGTCGAAGCCCTCGACAACTACACCCTGACGGAGCTTCCCCTCATTACCGATCCCGACGCACAGGATGCGCGTAAGGCGGAGATTGATGCTCTCGCCGAGGAAGCCGATGCCCGAGTTCAGGAGTTGCAGGATGTCATCGACAACTTCCTCCGCTTCCACTTCCAGGACTGCTCCCTCTACATTGGCGGTGCCGACACGACCGGCGTCTTTGAGACTTCCGCCATCGACCTGGAACTTAACCGCTTCCGCCGCGTCAACGTCACGCTCACCAACAGCAACTTCCAGCTGCAGGTGCCTGGCACCGGCATCACGGCTCACGTCATCAACGACGGCGTACATAGCAACCAGATGTCCCGCCAGTATCTCTTCGGTTCCAGTGAAAGCACCCGTGACATCTTCAGCTCCTCCTACGTAGTGACCCACCTTATCGATAAGGCTCTCATCTATTCCGACAGCCAGTTCCTGCGCAGTGACTTCCCCGCGCCCGTCTATCCCGACTGGCTTCCCGTGCCCAGCGATGATCCCGATCCCACGCCTGATCCGGATCCCTCATCCGTGAAGGTGAAGCGGACTCTCCAGAAAGTATTAACCCATAAGCAGACGAGAAGATGAAAGCACTGAGAATATACATGACAATGGCCGCGCTGGTGATGACCGCGACGGTCATGGCACAGATTACCCGCATCAGCGGTACCGTCAGTGACGACTTCGACGTGCTGCCGGGTGTGAACGTCGTGGAGATCGATGCCTCCAACCGTATGGTCAACGCGACGGTCACAGATATGAATGGTAACTTCGTGCTCCCCATCAAGAGCCAGAAGAACAAGGTGAAGTTCAGCTATATGGGCTTCAAGCCTCAAGTCCTGCCCATCAACAAGACCGTCTTCAAGATCAAGCTGGAAGAGAACGCCAAGCAGATGGAGACCGTCAACGTCGTGGCCAAGAAGAAACTGAAGACCTCCGGTCTGGCCATCCCCGAGCGCGAGGTCAGCTTCTCCGCACAGAGCATCTCCGCCAAGGAGTTCGAAGGCCTCGGCATCACCTCCGTGGATGAAGCCCTCCAAGGTCGTATCGCCGGTCTTGATATCGTGGCCAACAGCGGTGACCTCGGTGCGGGTACGAGTATGCGCCTGCGCGGTGCCTCCACTGTCTCCACCCTCACCAGCAATGAGCCCCTCATCGTCGTGAACGGCAACGTCTGGAACGTCGATATGAGCGACTTCGACACCGCCACCGCCAACGATGAGAAGTTTGCACAGCTCCTCAACGTCAACACCGAGGATATCGAGGACATCAAGGTGCTGAAGGATGCTGCTGCCACTGCTATCTGGGGTTCCCAGGGCGCCAACGGTGTCATCGAGATTACCACCAAGCGTGGTCACCGCGGCGCGCCGCAGGTGAGCTACTCCGTGAAGCTGACGATGACGCACCAGCCAAAGGGTATGGAACTTCTTACGGGTGACCAATATACGATGCTCCTGAAGGAAGCTTACTTCAACCCGATGCAGCAGACGCTCATTTCCAAGATTCCCGAGCTTAACTACGTAGAGAGTGACTCCGAGTACCTGATGTTCAACAAGAACACCGACTGGGTGGATCTCGTGCAGCAGAACGGTCTCCGCCAGAACCACTACGTCAGCATCTCCGGTGGTGATGAGAAGACCCTCTTCCGCATCTCCGGTGGTTACGACCACGAGACAGGTACCATCATCAAGCAGAAGCTCAACCGCCTCTCCACCCGCATGGCCCTCGACTACTACGTCAACGACCGCATCAAGATCATGTCCAACTTCGCGCTGACCTACACGAAGAACAACCGTAACTACGACGGTCTCCTCGGTATCGCCCGCACGAAGATGCCGAACCTCTCGCCCTGGCGCTACGACCGCGATGCCGACGGCAACGAATACAACACCGGCGAGTACTACATCGTTCCGCAGTACGCCTTCACGAATCACGGCGATTCGGAGATTGCCGGTGGCACGAATCCTTTCTCGAACCGCTTCAACGACCAGCGCAACTCCCACAACCCGCTCGCTTCTGCTGATAAGGCCGTCAATGACCAAACGACCTACGACATCACGCCGGAGCTGGAACTGGAGTACAAGCTCTTGGGTCTCGACGACAACTCCACGCAGCTGCGCTACAACGGCCGCGTCGTCATGAACGTCTATAACGACTACACCGACCAGAGCTTCCCGCGCTCGCTCGTCAGCACACCTTATTATGATAATGGTTCTGCCTACAGCTTCAGCCGCAAGAACCTGGCCTTCACGACCACCCACACGCTGACCTTCCAGCCGAAGTTCAAGAACGAGGACCACACGCTCCTCGCCCTCGGCCGCTTCCAGCTTGTCAGCGGCAGCTCCAGCAGCCAGAGCACCAATGCCTACCGTCTGCCGACCTCTCTGGAGACCGTCTCCTCCGGTGCCTATCCCAGTGGTATGGGCAGCGGCTTCAATGAGTGGCGTTCGCTCTACTACACCTTCTCCTCGCACTACGCCTACAAGGGTCGCTATATGCTGGCCTTCTCAATGCGTCTCGATGCTACGACCAAGTTCGGCGAGAACAGTCGCTGGGGTTGGTTCCCCGCCGTCTCTGGACGTTGGAACATCATCGACGAGCCCTGGATGAAGGTGATGCGCGACAAGGTGAAGATGACCATGTTCAGTGTCCGTCCCGGTTGGGGATGGGTCGGAAACCCGCCCACTGCGGACTACCTCTACATGAACAGCTTCTCGCTCGGCGCACCCTATCTCGGCACCTACGCCATGAACCCCAACGGCCTGAAGCTTACCGAGCTCCGCTGGGAGAACAAGTACACGTTCAACATCGGCTTCGACCTCGGCTTCTTCGAGGACCGTCTGAAGTTCGTGCTCGAACTCTACCACCAGACCACCAAGGATATGCTCATGGCCAATGCAGGCATCCCGAGCTCCAATGGTTGGGGCAGTCTGCGCTATCAGAACGTGGGCGATATGCTCAACAAGGGTTGGGAGTTCCAGATCCTGGGTGAGCGCCTGCTCAAGAAAGGGAAGTTCTATGCCGATGTCAACGTGAACTTTGCCAACAACCGCAACGTCATCACCAAGATGGATCCCCTCATCCTCGAAGGTCTCAACATCGACTGGGAAGAGAAGAACCGCAGCGTCCTGCAGCGTGTGCAGGTAGATAACCCCTTCGGTGCCATCTATGGCTTCCGCAGCAAGGGCGTCTATCAGTACTCCTTCAACACCGCTCAGGATATCACCCGCGGCAAGATGCCGCAGGCACTGAAGAACCAGGGCTTCACCAACCTCCAGGAGTGCCTTGATGCTGGTATCACCTTCCCCGTGGCGGTGAATGAGAACGGTCAGTATGTCCGCGATGCTGAAGGCAATCCCATCCAGCAGCGCTTCGCCTACAAGGACGGCAACCGTCAGGGCTACGGCTTCAAAGGCGGCGATGCCATCTACGAGGATGTCAACCACGATGGTAACATCAACCAGCTCGACATCGTCTATCTGGGTAACTCCCTGCCCAAGCTCACCGGCGGTTTCGGCTTCAAGCTCCACTATGAGCGCCTGACCCTGAACGCCCAGTTCAATTACCGTATCGATTACGACATCCTGAACATGGCCCGTTTAGACATGGAAGCCATGACCAGCAACGACAACCAGAGTCAGGCCGTCAACTATCGTTGGCGTAAGGAAGGCGATGTCACCACCATCCCGCGTGCCCTCAACGGCGGTGCCGAGAACTCGACGAACTACAACACCCTCGTCAGCGACCGCTTCGTGGAGGACGGCTCCTTCCTGCGTCTGAACTACCTGCAGCTCAGCTACAGCCTCGACCCGAAGCTTTTGAAGAAGTGGCATATCAAACAGCTCAACGTCTATGCCAGTGCCAACAACCTCTTCTGCCTGACGAAATATACGGGTGTGGATCCCGAAATCGGCTACGGCGGCTATGGCGTGACCACCGATACCAACAAGACTCCGCGTTCGAAGTCCTACACCGTAGGTCTCACCATTGGTTTCTAATCCCTCATCCTAAAGTAACAACGAATTATGAAAAAGATATTTCAATCATTTCTCCACGGTGCGAACATCGCACTCCTCGGGCTTGCCCTTGGCAGCTGTGGCGATTTCTTGGAAATCACCCCTCGTGACATGGTCACGGAGGACAATTTCTGGGATGAGAAGACCGATGTCGATCAGATGGTCACCGGATGCTACACTGCCATGCAGTCCAATGACTTCATCTCGCGCTGCATCATCTGGGGCGATATGCGTGGTCCTGATATTGATGGAGCCTCCAATGCCAGCGAATTCGATGACCTCTATCAGGCTCTCGTGAACAACCTGATGCCTTCCAACCAGTTCACTGACTGGTCCTCCTTCTACTATGTCATCAATAAGTGTAATAACATTATCCACATGGCTCCTGAGGTGCATGAGAAGGATCCTTCCTACCGCCAGAGCGACCTGCAGGCTACCATCGCCGAGATGACCGCCCTGCGCTCCCTCTGCTACTGGTATCTCATCCGTGCCTTCGATGCCGTTCCCTTCTCCCGCGAGAGCGTACAGCAGGAAGACGAAGTACTGCGTCTGGCACCGTCATCCTTCGATGTGGTGCTGAACGAACTGATTTCCGATCTGGAGTCCGTGAAGTCCAGCGCCCTCGACCATTATGCTTCGACGAGCAGCAACGACACGGAGCTGGGCACCTTCAACAGCAACTGCAACCGCATCACCCGCTCTGCCATCAATGCAATGCTCTGCGACATGTACCTCTGGCGCGGCGACTACGACAAGGTCATTGCCTGTGCCGACGAGATCCTGGCCGTCAAGAAGGGCGACTACGAGCGCAACCACAGCCACACGATGATGTCGGGTTCCTACGTTCCTGAGGTCGTGTCAGCCTCCTCTGGCAACTTCACCACCTATCTCTACAAGAACACCCAGTCCGAGGGTAACAATGTTTTCAATGCCATCTTCGGTGTCGGCAACAGTTTCGAGAGTATCTTCGAGCTGTCCTTCAACTCTACCAACAAGAGCAGTGCCTACATCTCCAGCTACGCGCTGGCGAATCTCTATGGCACGGGCAACGCGGATGATAAATACGGACCTGTCAACAAGGGCGCCGGTTATCTTGAGCCCATGGGTGCCATTGTGGCCGAGGCACAGGGTACGACAGGTAAGTGGGAGGTCTTCCGTGGTTTCTCCGATACCCGTTATTATTGCAGCTTGATGGCTGATGACAGCTATACCGAGGGCACTATCCGCAAGGGTGTCGCTTCGGTCTTCCAAATCACGCAGTCGGGTAATAAGTACATCAACACAGAGACGACCACCGGAATGGCTCCTTTCGTCTTACCGACATCGATGAACCGCAACTGGATCTTCTATCGCCTGACCGATGTGATGCTGATGAAGGCGGAAGCCTACTTGATGAAGAGCACTGCCGAGGTCAATGATGCCAACAAGGCGCTCTGGGCTAGTGCCTACGACCTGATTGAGGTTGTTGCCAACCGCTCCGTCACGACTACTGCACAGCAGCTCAAGAGCACCGATGCAGCCGCTTCGGATCGCGCGAAGCTGCAGGCTCTGCTGCGCAACGAACGCCGTGCTGAACTGATGTTCGAAGGCAAGAGCTGGTTCGACATGATTCGCTATGCCAAGCAGGCTGGCGGCGATATCAGCGGCTTCAAGGACGTCCCGGCCAAGTGCGGTTCACGTGGTTCTTCGAATCCTTTCCCCAGCTGGGCGCATCTATTCTGGCCTTACAACAAGCAAGAGGTCAAGAAGAATCCGAACCTCACGCAGAAGAGTATCTACAACAAGGACACTGAAGACTTTAGTATCAACAACTAACACAACGATAGGACTATGAAAAAGATTCTTTCATTCAAGATATATGCGCTGCTGACCCTTCTCACGGTCGCAGTCGCAGGGCTGACGTCCTGTAAGGATGACATCCCGGAGGACAGCCTCTACACCTATCAGTCGGAAATGCTGAGTGACTTCCTGCGCAACAACGAGAACTTCTCGCTGTTCGCCCGTATGGTGGAGAAAGCCGGTAAGATGGATCTCTTCTCGACCTACGGCACCTACACCTGCTTCGCTCCCACGAACGACGCCGTGAACAGCTATCTGGCCGGTCTGGGCCTCTCATCGGTCGAGGAGCTCTCCGACAATGAGTGCGACACGCTGGTGTGCACGATGACCATCGCCAGCAAGGTGTTCTCCCTCACAGACCTGGAAGGCTACACCTTCTTGGAGGATAACAACATGCTCGGCCGCGCACTGAAGCTTCAGGAGGTGCCGATGACTATCCAGACGGAGTACGGCGAGCAGGAGGTTTCCACCTTCATCGTCAATGGCTCCGGACAAGTCATCTACGAACTCGCCAACGACTCCGTGGAGAACGGTATCGTGCATCCCATCGGCGGCAGCGTCGTCAGGGCTTCCAGCGACTTGCTCCCCGACGTCATCCGCAAGGATCCGGCCGTCAGCATCTTTGCCGAGGCAATGGTGCTCACCGGTCTCCACGACCAGATGGTGCGCCGCGAGGATGTCTCCTACAACTACCATGACTACGAGGATCTGGAGGGTGAATATCATTCTGATAACCATGATAACTGGTGCTGGGTTCCCCGCACGCGCCGCTATCGCTACACTGCTTTCTGCGTCACGGATGAGGTGCTGAACCACTACAGTGAGTACGATGATGTGGGCTACAACAAGAACATCTACACGTGGGAAGACCTCTACGACTACGCCTGCACCGTCTATCCTGAAGGCGCCGGGCAGAGCTACTATGCCAAGACCGAAAGCGCCCTCAAGGACGAGCGCAACCCGCTGCACAAGCTGATTGCCTACCATCTGCTGGATCGCCTCGGCATCTACGAGAAGCTCTATTCCAACTGTACCATCCTGCGCACGCTCATCAACCCCACAGAGTGGTATCCCACGATGAACCCCTATTCCACGATGAAGGTAGAGTGCGTCTATTCAGCCAACAAGTTCCACAAGGACGGCGAGGATCTCACAGCTGTTGACGGCATCAACGACGGCGTCGTCTATCTGAATCATATCTATGACCCCGACCGTGGTATCTACCACCGTGGTGCCATCGTCTATCCCGATGTCTCCGAGGAGATGGCCAACAACCAGAACTGCGAGAACGGTATCTACTACTACATTGACCGCCTCATCGACTACGGTCAGACCACGCAGAACACCGTCTTCAACGCCCGTATGCGCATGGACCTCTATACCTTCTGGCCTGAGCTGATGAACAATGACATCCGCACCACGCAGACCAATCTCCACGATGCAACGACCAGCAAGACGACCAACTGCAAGAACTATATCTTCCCGACGGGCTATCTGGACCATGTAGAATCCAGCGACGATGGCGACTTCATCTATCAGGGTGCCCGCAACTACTATTGGAGCTATGAGGGCGATGAGTTCAACCTCCGTTCCGATAAGGGTCTCTATGACTTCACCTTCGAGCTGCCGCCCGTGCCCGCTGGTCAGTACCAGGTTCGTCTGGGCTTCGCGCTCATCCCGAGCCGCGGTATCGGTCAGTTCTACCTCGACGGCAAGCCCCAAGGTATTCCGCTTGATATGCGAATCACCGGATGGGAGGATAAGACCGGTTGGAAGGCGCTCTATACCGCCAACAATAATGCCACCCTCCGCGCCAATGCCGAGCAGAACAAGAAGGACCTCCACAACCAGGGATGGTACCACGGCCCTGCCAGCATCCGCTGCGTCGCCAGCTCATCGAGCAATGCCCCGACGGACAATGACCTGGCTCTGAGTAACTCCACGCCCTTCTGCAACATCGCCAACACCATCCGCCGTGTCATCTACACCGGTCCCCTGGGCGGCGACAAGCGCAATAAGATCCGCATCCGCAGTGTGTGGTCCGAGGGCGGCGCCGAGCTGATGTTCGACTACATCGAGATCGTGCCCAAGAGCGTCTATGGCCTCGATACCGCCGGTTCTGCCGAGGACGACCTATAATCAACCCATTCTTTATCAACGAATATAATCTACATTCCTGATATGAAAGCCAAACAATATTTGAAAATGCTCACCGTGCTCGCCGCACTGCCCGCACTGGCGCTCTCCTGCACCGATGCATGGGACGACCACTACGGCGACGGCACGGGTGCCGGCACCAACGTGGATGCGCCGACACTGCTGGAGCATGTGCAGGCGGATGCAGAACTGTCACAGTTCCTGCGCGTCGTGAAGCACGTGGGCTACGATGCCGTCCTGGCATCGCCGCAGTCGTTCACGCTCTGGGCACCCGTCATCACGGAGAAGCAGGCGGACAGCATCATCGCCGTCTATGAGGCGCAGAAGCTCCTGGTCGATAACAACGGCAACCTCCGCAAGGACAAGGACAACTATGCCATCACGCAGTTCATCCAGAACCACATCGCCCTCGCCGGGCGCTCCGCCAGTTCGCTCACCAAGGACTCTGTGCGGATGTGGAACGGCAAGTACATGGTGATGACCGACAAGGACCTCGACGGCGTGCCGTATCTCGACAAGAACATCGTGGCCTCCAACGGCATCATGTACAAGCTTCGCGAGAAGGAGACCTTCTTCCCCAACCTGCGCGAAGTGCTGGAGCTGCAGGAGCGCATGGACAGTGCGTCGCACTTCTTCAAGATGTTCGATGAATACACCCTCGACGAGCAGCAGTCCGTCATGCAGGACATTGTCGATGGCGAGATTGTCTATGCCGACTCCGTCATGACGCTCTCCAACAGCCTCTATCACGCACTGGGGTATATCCAGCGTGAGGACAGTGCCTACATCTACCTGGCACCCAGCAACGAAGAGTGGAAGCGGGAGTACGACAAGTACTACACCTGGTTCAACTATGTCAATGACTCGCGCATGGCCAACCGCGACTCGCTCATCCAGCTCAACGCCCGCTTCGCCATCGCCCGCGGCCGCTTCTTCAACATCAACACGCAGAAGAACGAGTACAAGGACTCCATCACCAACACGTATTACGTGAGGTCCAAGGACTACTACGGTCTGAACCGCTTCCTCAAGCCGAAGGACGAGAAGGGAATCCTGTATGGCCTGACGCCCGTCAAGTGTTCCAACGGCTACCTCTATGAGGACGCCGAAGGCCGCATCCCCGACAGCCTGACCTTCAACTACAAGCGCTACCTCTCACCCCTCTCGCGCAGCAACTGGAAGGCCCGCCTGATTCAGAACAAGAGCCTCACCGACACCTACAGCCCGCAGGTCACCGTGACGACGCGCAACATCGTGGAGTCCGTCACGCTGAAGACGCAGACCGGCACCGAGGTGGATCCCGAGAGCGGCGAGGAAGTGCCGACCTACGACGTGCAGGTCGTCAAGTTCCCGGAACTGAAGGATAAGCAGTACGTGGAAGTGGAGCCCGCCACCTACTCGGGTACGACCAACACCACGTCGAACATCTACTACTATCTGCGCAACACGTTCTCGAACCTCTACTACAATGTCTATGTGGTGATGGTTCCTGAGTTTGCCCGCGAGAACTACGACGCCACCAAGGTGCTGCCCGTTCCCTTCCGCGTCAGCTTCAGCGAGCGCACCGAGAACACTGGCAAGGGTATCGTCTCGCGCGAAGACCCCGAGTCGGGCGAGTTCTCACGTGAGGTGAACCTGACGACGGACAACACCGATGACGCCCACAAGACCAATGCCTCCACCTTCCTGGCCACGGGCACGGGCGTGGATCTCATCTGTATTGACAAGGCACGTAAGTTCAACTTCGCATCCTACAATGCCTTCGCATCCCTCGACGGCACACAGCGCTATCGCTTCTATAGCCAGGCCAATGCCACTCAGCTGAGAAACAACGTCTATTCCAACATCCTCCGCATCAACCGGATCATCTACATCCCGTTCGAGACGGAGGAAGAGGCAAAGGCATTCGACTTGCAGCTGTCCGATTTGTCTAACCTGAAAGAATACAAGCAATGAAAACACTGAATATATTTTGTCTCTCATTGCTCTGGTTGCTCCCCACGGTGACTTGGGCACAGGACGATATGGACTATGGCACCGACGAGGCCGACACCGTAGCCGTGCGCCACATCCGCAAGGAGAAGAAGCAAGAGCCCACGCGTGAGATCACGGGTAGGGTAGTGGGGCAGCAGGGCCACGCGCCGCTCGCCGGTGTACTGGTGCAGTCGATGATCGGCGACGGCTATTCGACGCTGACCGACGAGGAAGGTAACTTTACCATGAAGGTGCCCCTCTACTGCACCGCCATCAACGTGACGCTGCCGGGCTACAACACGGTGCGCGTAGGTCTGAGCAAGAACAGCCAGCTCCGCGACATCATCCTGCACAACGAAGCCGGCCCCGCCTTCTACGAAAGTGAGGACAACATCATGAATGTGGCCCGTGCCGACAACTTTGAGTTCTCCAACGCCATCAACGTGGCCAGCGAGATCCAGAACCAGCTGGGGGCCGACGTGCTCACCAACCAGCGTAGCGGACTCTCCGGCGTGGGCAGCTACATGCAGATTGCCGGCGTGGGCAGCTACATGGTCAACGCGCAGCCTCTGGTGGTCATCGACGGTGTCATCACCGATATGCAATACGGTCGTGAGATGCTGCACTCGGGATTCTACAACGACATTCTGGCCAACATCAACGTCAATGACATCAAGACCGTGGAAGTGCTCAAGAACGGAACGGCGCTCTACGGCTCGAAGGGCGCCAATGGTGTGATCCTCATCAACACCAAGCGCAACACGTCGCTCGCCACCCGCATCGCGGCCACCGCCAACGTAGGCGTGGAGCTCATGCCGCGTCACTACAGCGTCATGGACGGCTCGCAGTTCAAGTCCTACGCCAGCGACCTGCTGAGCACGACGGGCACGACGCTGCAGACTTTCAAGTTCCTGCGCTCCGACGATCCCAACTACTATTGGATCAACAAGTACAATAATAATACGGACTGGACCGACGGTGTCTTCCAGACAGCTGTCAAGCAGAGCTACGGTCTGAGCGTGCAAGGTGGTGGCGAGGTGGCCAACTATATGCTCTCCATCGGCTACAACCACGCCACGGAGACCATCGAGGAGGCTAACTTCAACCGCCTGAACATCCGCTTCAACACCGACATCAAGATCTCCGACTGGGTCGGCGTGCGCTTCGACGCCTCCTTCAGCAACACTACCCGCAAGCTCTACGACACGGGCACTCCCACGGACTATGACAACGGCACCATCACATCGCTCAACTTCCTGAGCTACGCCAAGTCGCCGATGCTCAGCCCCTACAGCTTCGTGGCGGGCACCAACGGCCCCGGCATCATCAGCAATGCCCACCTGGACATCACGCAGGAGGACTACCTCGCCGAGGTCACGCAGATCAGCTCCGACAACTATGAGCTGGCCAACCCGCTCGCCATCCTGGAGTACGGTACGGCACAGAACAAGAACTACTACGACAATTCCTACCTGAACCTGAGCATCACGCCGTCGTGGCAGCCCAACAAGCACCTGAAGTTCTCGTCGCTCTTCAGTTATTCTCTCGTCAACACCAACGAGAAGTACTACATCCCGACGAACGGCGTGCCCACCTTCCGCGTGGCCAGCCTGAACGTCGGCACGGAGAAGATGTCCAACATGATCGGTTCGCTCTACAGCAAGCAGAACAGCGTGCTCAGTGACACCAAGATTGAGTGGAAGAACCGCTACGACGGCCACAGCATCAACCTCCTCGGCGGCTTCCGCTTCATGAACGAGAGCTACTCACTGACGCGCCAGACGGGTTACAACACGGGTAACGACAAGACGCCGCTCATCTCCAGCACCGAAGAGCGCTACCGCCGCATCGTGGGCTCGGTGGAGAACTGGGCAACGCTCGCCTGGTACGCACAGGCCAAGTACAACTTCTCCAACCGATACTACCTGCAGGCCGACTTCTCGATGGATACGAGCTCGCAGTTTGGCCACGATGCCAAGAGCGGTCTGAAGCTGTTCGGCGTGGCATGGGGCCTCTTCCCCAGCATCCAGGCTGGCTGGCTCGTGACCAACGAGGACTGGTTCGACGTGAACGGTATCGACTACCTGAAGGTGACCGCCGGCTTCAACATGAGCGGTAATGACGCCCTTCCCTACGACGCCTCCCACAGCTACTTCAAGAGTTCGCTCTATCTGGGACAGATCCCCGGCCTGAGTCTGGAGAACATCGGTAACACCGAGCTGCAATGGGAGACCACGCGCCGCTTCAACGTCGGCCTCGAGGGGCGCTTCCTGAACAACCGCCTCTCCGCAGGCATCAACTACTTCAAGAGCTGGACGGACAACCTGCTGACGATGCAGAGCCTGAACTTCCTCTCCGGTATCGACCAGAGCTGGAGCAACGGCGGCAGCCTGGAGAACCAGGGCTTCGACGTGCACGCCTCTGCACACCTCTATTCCAGCAACGACTGGAACTGGAGCCTTGGCGCCAGCGTCGGACACTATGTCAACAAGCTCACGGCGCTGCCCGATAACGCACCCTACGAGGACCATCAGGTGCTCGGCGCTACCATTCGCAGTGAGGTGGGTCGCAGCATCAACAGCTTCTACGGCCTGCAGACAGCTTCGACCGATAACGGAACCATCGTCTATGCCACTGCCGAGGAGGCCCAGCGCGACGGCCTCTACCGCCTGCGCGCCGACGGTGAGACGAAGGACTACTTCACCAGTGGCGACGTGAAGTATGTCGATCAGAACGGCGACGGCAAGATCGACGACAGCGACCGCGTGTTCATCGGCGATGCCAACCCCGACATCTACGGCAACATCTGGACCAGCCTGAGCTACAAGCGCATCACCCTCGACGTGGGCTTCAACTACAGCCTCGGCGGCGACATCTATAACTACACGCGCCAGCAGCTCGAGAGCGGCAGCCGCTTCATGAACCAGACCACTGCGATGCTCAGCCGCTGGAGCCATGAAGGCCAGGTGACCGACATACCGCGCGCCTACTATGGCGACCCGATGGGCAACAGCGCCTTCAGCGACCGCTGGATTGAGAACGGCAGCTACCTGCGCCTGAAGAACGTCACGTTGAGCTACAAACTCCCCATCAACAACACCTACATCCAGGGTATCACCGTCTGGGCACAGGGCACCAACCTGCTGACGCTCACGAAGTACCTGGGCTCCGATCCGGAGATGTCCATGGGCAACAGCGTCTTCTATCAGGGCATCGACCGTGGCTACCTCTCATCAGGCCGTATGTTCAATGTCGGTGTGAAAATCAACCTCTAATCTGCTACGGACATGAAACAGTTCAAATATATCTTACCTGCCCTGCTGATGGCGTGCGGCGCCACCACCTTCGTATCGTGCGACGATATGCTCGATCTGGGCAACGAGAACATCCTCTACACCGGCGACAATACGCTGCAGAGTGCCAACGACTCGGTGAACACCTTCGTCGGCATCCTGGCACAGCTGCAGAAAGTGGCCGTGCGCACGAACCTCTTCGGCGAGCTGCGCGGCGACCTGTCGGAGGTAGCCTCTACGGCCAGCACCGACCTGAAGGACATCGCCGACTTCAACGTGTCGGACGACAACCCCTACAACGTGCCGCGTGACTACTACGCTGTCATCAACAACTGCAACTTCTTCCTGGCCAACGCGAACACGGAGCTGTCGGAGAAGCGCTACCAGAACGGTGCTGCACAGGCTTACTTCGTGCTCCGCGCCGAGGCGCTGGCCGTGCGCAGCATCCGTGCGTGGCTCTACCTGCAACTGGGACAGATCTACGGCACGAACATCCCCGTCGTGAAGGAGCCCATCCTCTCGATGGAAGATGCTGAGAGCCAGCTGGCGAACGCCCAGAAGATGGATCTGCGACAGATCTGCACGGAGTTCATCGCCGACCTGGAGCCCTATCTCTCCTGGGCGGTGGAGTATCTCTATCCGTTCCACGGCAACCCCGGCCGTGCCGGCTACAGCGGCTCGATGCCGTCGCGCATGAGCGTGATCCCCATCCAGCTGGTGCTCGGCGACCTCTACCTGTGGAAGGCATCGCTGGAGCAGAACCCCGACCTGGCCTTCCAGGCTGCGAAGTACTACTACGACTATATCGTGTGGAGTCCCAACGCGCAGGGTTCCAATATCCAGAACACCGGCTATAAGTTCGTGAACGTGACCGGACCGTATCGCGACCGCTGGCCCTTCTCTGCCGGCAACTTCGATACCACGTATCCGTATTCGTATAGTAGCATCTTCTACCGTACCACCCACTTCGGTGGCTACGGCGATGAAGTCATCTCAGCCATCGCGATGGACTCCGTGGCCAATGAAGGTCACTACAACCAGCTCCTGCAGCTCTACTGCCTCAACGCCGAGACGCAGGCTCCCGCCAGCATTGTCCCCTCGAAGCCCTGTATCGACTACAGCACGAATCAGTCCTACGGCGATGTCTATATGGCCGCCGGTACCACCACGGCGCAGTTCGTGAAACTGGAGCCTGATGCCGTCACCGAGGAGATGAAGCAACGCTACTACGGCGGCGACTTGCGCTTGGGTAGTAACTATTCTACCTTGACCGTGGATGGCACGGAATACACGGGCATCCTGAAGTTTGCCAGCATTGGCCGCCAGAGCGGTCGCCTGGCCATCAGCGCCACCACGCGCGATGTGATCCTCTATCGCACCGGCGATGTCTATCTCCGCATGGCAGAGGCCCTCAACTATGCAGGTCTGAACCATCCCGGCTACCAGAAGATGGCTTACTACATCCTGGCGCTGGGCTTGGACGAGACGGTCATGGAGAACTTGGTCAAGCCGATTTGTAACAAGACCGACTCTACGGCCATCAGCTACTTCCGTTTCCCCGGCGACCTGTTCCGGACGCAGCTCTCCTCCACGTTGACGACACAGAATCATGCGTCGGTGACCTACTATGCCTCAGAAACCGCCTTCTCTGATGCCGTCAAGCAGATTGGTATTCACCAGCGCGGCAGCGGCTTCCCGCTTCGCAACCCGGATTATTATCCAACGGATGCTGACCCGGATGTGACGCTTGAGAGCTATCCGATCCGTCCGGCACAGTATGTCGTCAGCTCCGGTACGGGTTCGGCGCTTCTGAGGAGCATCGTCAGCAACAACCCCACGCTGGTCGATTCCCTGGAGAACAGAGAGGGCATCCCCGTTCCGGAGACCACCGGCTTGGCGCCTGCCGAGATCATCCCGCTGGTCAACGAGTACCAGGCACAGATGATGGCATACAGCGCTCGCTATCAGGCAAACTGGCAGCGTCGCGAGAAGGCCTGGTACATCAACCAGACGGCGCAGCTGAAGGATCGCCAGTATGAGGTTGTAGATAGCCTCCTCAACGTGGAGTCGGCGCTGGAGACCTGCTTCGAAGGCTTCCGCTTCGGCTACCTGATGCGCGATGCCTATCGCCACGGCGATCCCAGCATCCTGGCCAACCGCGTGGGCCAGCGCAACGCATCGCTCACGGGCAAGCTGACCAACCCCGACAACTGGTTCATCAGCTGGAAAGGGCTCATCGGCAAGTAACATCCCCATTCCTTATTCCCTCAACGAGGCTATGTCTTTCACCGGACATAGCCTCGTTGCTTGTTATACTCCACAAATGAGACTATACTCCACGAATGAGACGTATTCAGGCGGCGACCTGATGCAGATAAGGATGCATCCTTAAGCCGATAAGGAAGCATCCTTATGCCAGTAAGGAAGCGTCCTTATACTGATAGGGACGCGACCTTACGCAGGTAAGGAAACGACCTTATTTTGATAGGCCCACGGGCTTATGTCTATAACCTCGCGAGCTTATGCCGATAAGCACGCGAGCTTACACGGAAAACCTCGCGAGCTTACAGGCATAAGCTCGCGAGGTTATCATCCAGTTCCATGCGTGGAACTCCGCAACAGGTAATATCGTGGTTTAGTAGGCGAAGAGAGGGTAGCCCTTCATGGTCTCGTTGACCTCGGCGCGGACAGCGGCGATGACGCTCTCGTCCTCGGGTGCGTTGAGCACGCGCTCGATGAGTTCGGCGATCTTCACCATCAAGTCTTCCTTGGCGCCGCGCGTAGTGATGGCGGGCGTACCGAGGCGGATGCCGGAGGTCTGGAAGGCACTGCGGCTGTCGAAGGGTACCATGTTCTTGTTCACGGTGATGTCGGCGGCGACGAGCGCCTTCTCGGCAACCTTGCCCGTGAGGTCGGGGTACTTCGTGCGCAGATCCACGAGCATGGAGTGGTTGTCGGTGCCGCCGCTGACGATGTGGAAGCCGCGCTTGATGAGTTCGTCGGCGAGGCAGGCGGCGTTCTTCTTCACCTGCAGTGCCCACTCCTTAAATTCGGGCTGCAGCGCTTCGCCGAAGGCGACGGCCTTGGCGGCGATGACGTGCTCGAGGGGTCCGCCCTGGATGCCGGGGAAGACGGCGCTGTTGAGGAGCGCAGACATCTTCTTCACCTCGCCCTTCGGTGTCTTCTTGCCCCACGGGTTGTCGAAGTCCTTACCCATGAGGATGATGCCGCCGCGCGGACCGCGCAGGGTCTTGTGGGTGGTGGAGGTGACGATGTGGGCGTACTTGAGCGGGTTGTCGAGCAGCCCTGCAGCGATGAGACCGGCGGGGTGTGCCATATCGACCATGAAGAGGGCACCGACCTTGTCGGCGATCTCGCGCATACGTTTATAGTCCCACTCGCGGCTGTAGGCGGAGCCACCGCCGATGATGAGCTTGGGCTTGTGCTCGAGGGCGAGCTGCTCCATCTCGTCGTAATCGACGCGGCCGGTCTCCCGGTTCAGGTTGTAGCCTACGGGGCGGTAGATGATGCCGGAGGTGTTGACGAGGGAGCCGTGGGAGAGGTGGCCGCCGTGGTCGAGGTTCAGGCCCATGAAGGTGTCGCCGGGATTCAGGCAGGCGAGGAAGACGGCGGCATTGGCCTGTGCACCAGAGTGGGGCTGCACGTTGGCGTACTCGGCGCCGAAGAGCTCGCAGACGCGGTCGATGGCCAGCTGTTCCACCTCATCGACGACCTGGCAGCCGCCATAGTAACGGTGGCCGGGGTAGCCCTCGGCGTACTTGTTGGTGAGGGGAGAACCCATCGCCTCCATGACCTGCTGGCTGACGAAGTTCTCGGATGCGATGAGCTCGATGCCGCGCTCCTGGCGCGCACGCTCCTTCTGGATGAGCTCGAAGATGGTGTTGTCTCGTTTCATAATCTTACTTTCTTAATTCCTGTTCGTGGTTGCAGTAGTGGCAGCGGATGATTCCCGTCTGCTTGTTGGTGACGTGGAAGAATGTCTGCATGGGCTCGTTGTTGGTGATGCACTTGGGGTTGTTGCATCGCACGATGCCGCGCAGCTCGTCGGGCAGGCATACCTGCTTCTTCTCCACGACCTCGTAGTCGCGGATGATGGTGAGCGTGACGTTGGGCGCCACGACGGAAAGTTGGTTCAGCTCATCGTCGGTGAAGAAGCGGTCGGCAATCTTGATGATGCTCTTCGTGCCCATCTTGTGGGACTTGAGGTTGAAGCCGATCGTCACCTTGCTCGTCATCTGGTCGAGGTGCAGCAGGTTGATGACCTCAAAGAGGCGGTCGCAGGGGATATGGTCGATGACGGTGCCGTGATCGAGGGCGGAGACGATGAGAGACCGGGAAGCCCCACTCTCAGAGACCCCACCCCCTTGCCCCTCCCGGGGGAGGGGAGTAGAAGCAGAGACCCCACCCCCTTGCCCCTCCCGAGGGAGGGGAGTAGAAGCAGAGACCCCACCCCCTTGCCCCTCCCGAGGGAGGGGAGTAGTATGTGATTGACTAAGAGTTTTTTTCATTGCGTAGAAAATTATAATATCTATAATAAATTAACAGTTGTAATAAATAAACAGTTCTTGAAAGGTATTTACTCCCCTCCCTCGGGAGGGGCAGGGGGGTGGGGTCTTACTCCCCTCCCTCGGGAGGGGTTGGGGGTGGGGTCTTACTCCCCTCCCTCGGGAGGGGTTGGGGGTGGGGTCTGCTGGGGCCTTTATATGATCGTCTTGTCCTCCCTTACCTGTTCCAGCGTGATGCCCAGCGCATCGCAGATGAGTGCCTGGCGGGCGAAGAGGCCGTTGCGGGCCTGCTGGAAGTAGTAGGCGTGGGGATCGTCGTCGATGCTGTACTCGATCTCGTTGACGCGGGGCAGGGGATGGAGGATGCGCATGTTCGGGCGCGCCTTCGACAGCATATCGAGCTTCAGGAGGTAGCGGTCCTTCACGCGCTCGTACTCCATGAGGTCGGTGAAGCGCTCGCGTTGCACGCGCGTCATATATAATATGTCCGCGCCCGCGATGACGTCGGCGTCGAAGTCCTGGTGCTCCACGTACTGAATGTCGTGCTGGCGGCAGTACTCCTTGTAGGTGTCGGGCATCGCCAGCTCATCGGGTGCGATGAAGTGGAAGGTGGGGTGGAAGTGGCGCATTGCCGTCAGCAGGCTGTGCACCGTGCGGCCGTACTTGAGGTCGCCGACGAGGTAGATGTTCAGGTTGTCGAGCGTGCCCTGCGTCTGGTAGATGGTGTAGAGGTCGAGCATCGTCTGCGAGGGATGCTGGTTGGCACCGTCGCCGGCATTGATGATGGGCACGGGGGCGATCTCGCTGGCATAGCGCGCGGCACCCTCGAGGTGGTGGCGCATGACGATGATGTCGGCGTAGTTGGAGACCATCATGATGGTGTCCTTCAGTGTCTCGCCCTTGGTGCCGCTGGTGACCTTCGGGTCGGCGAACCCGATGACGCGGGCGCCCAGACGGTTGGCGGCGGTCTCGAAGCTCAGACGCGTGCGCGTGCTGGGCTCGAAGAACAAGGTGGCCACGATGCGGCCCTGCAAGAGCAGTCGGTTGGGTTGTTTCTCAAACTCCTGCGCCATTCGGATGAGATATTCGATTTTCTCACGCGAATGGTCGGCGATGGTGACAAGGCTTCTATTCATAATCTACAACAATCGTGTATTTCTTTCGGCAAATGTAGATATAAAGATTGAAACGACCGCGCGCGGAAGTGCGAATAGTTGTAAAGAATGGAGAAAAACGTAACTTTTCGTGCTTTCAGCGTGCCCGTTTGCGAGAAATGCCGTATATTTGCAACCCATTTCCACATGAAAAGAGATGCGTAAGAAATTCTTCATCACCATCTGGTCGCTCTTCGTGGCTCTCATCCTTGCGGTGGTGATTGCCTTTTGGGCGATTGCCAAAGGCTATATCGGGTACATGCCCGACCTGAAACAGCTGGAGAACCCTGTGAACAAGTTCGCGTCGCAGGTGCTCACGGCCGACGGCAAGCTCCTCGGCACGTGGAGCTACCAGCGTGCCAACCGTATCTTCGTGGGCTACACCGAGATTGCGCCCTCGACGGTGCAGGCGCTGGTGGCCACGGAGGATGTCCGCTTCTATGAGCACTCCGGCATCGACTTCCGCGCCCTGCTGCGCGCCATCGTCAAGCGCGGTCTGCTGCGCCAGAAGAACGCCGGCGGCGGCAGCACCATCACCCAGCAGCTCGCCAAGCAGCTCTACTCCGAGCGCGCCACCTCGACCGTGGAACGCCTCTTCCAGAAGCCCATCGAGTGGGTGATTGCCGTGCAGCTGGAGCGCTTCTACACGAAGGAGGAAATCGTGTCGATGTACCTCAACTACTTCGACTTCCTCCACAACGCCGTGGGTCTGAAGACGGCGGCCAAGACTTACTTCGGCAAGGAACCGAAGGACCTGACCGTCAACGAGAGCGCCCTGCTCATCGGCCTCTGCAAGAACCCCTCCTATTTCAATCCCGTGCGCTTCCCGGAACGTGCTCTCAGTCGCCGCAACGTCGTGCTGGGACAGATGCAGAAAGCCGGCTACCTCTCGCAGGCAGAGGCCGACTCGCTCTCCCGCCAGGAGCTGGCGCTGAACTTCCACCGCGTCGATCACAAGGAGGGAGAGGGCACCTACATCCGCGAGTACCTCCGCACGGTGCTCATGGCGAATAAGCCCGACCGCAGCAAGTACGCCAGCTGGCAGCGCCAGAAATTCTACGAGGACAGTCTCGCCTGGGAGGAAGATCCGCTCTACGGATGGTGCAGCAAGAACACGAAGAAGGACGGCAGCCACTATAACATCTACACCGACGGCCTGAAGATCTACACGACCATCGACAGCCGGATGCAGCGCTACGCCGAGCAGGCGATGTACAACCACGTGGCCAAGAACCTGCAGCCGCTCTTCAACGCCGAGCGCAAGGGCAAGGCCAACGCGCCCTACGCCGCCGCCATCCCGATGGGGAAGGTGCGCCAGAACCTGAAGCGCGCCATGCGCCAGAGCGAGCGCTATCTGATGATGCACCAGGCCGGCGCCTCCGACGAGGAGATCGAGCGCGCGTTCAACACCCCCGTGGAGATGACCGTCTATAGCGACAACGGCGACATCGACACGACGATGACGCCCATGGACAGCATCAAGTACTACAAGAGCTTCCTGCGTTCAGGCTTCGTCTGCATGGACACCCGCAACGGACAGGTGAAAGCTTACGTCGGCGGCCTCGACTACCGCCACTTCCAATATGACATGGCGGGCATGGGACGCCGGCAGGTGGGCTCCACCATCAAACCCTACCTCTACGCCCTGGCGATGGAGAACGGCTGGACACCCTGCGACGTGGCTCCCAACGTGCAGCAGACCTATCAGGTCGGCGACCAGACGTGGACGCCCCGCAACGGCAGCCGCGCGCGCTACGGCGAGATGGTGACGCTCAAGTGGGGTCTGGCGCAGTCCAATAACTGGATCTCGGCTTATCTGATGAGCCAACTGAATCCGCGTGCTTTCGTGCGCCTGTTGCATGAGTTTGGTATCCTGAACCAGGACATCGTGCCCTCGATGTCGCTGTGTCTGGGTCCCTGTGACATCTCCGTCATCGAAATGGTCTCGGCCTACACCGCCTTCGCCAACCACGGCATCCGCACGGCGCCGCTCTTCGTCACCCGCATCGAGGACAACGAGGGTAACGTCGTCGGCGAGTTCGTGCCCCGCATGAACGAGGTCATCAGCGAGGAGAGCGCTGCCAAGATGATTGTGCTCATGCGCGGCGTCATCGACGGCGGCACGGGCTCCCGTATGCGCTTCCGCTACAACGTCACCGCGCCTATGGGTGGCAAGACGGGTACGACCAACGACAACTCCGACGGCTGGTTCATCGGCTACACACCCTCGCTCTCCTTCGGCGCATGGGTGGGCGGCGACGAGCGCGACGTACACTTCAACAGCATGGCCTACGGCCAGGGTGCCTCTGCCTCCCTGCCCATCTGCGCGGCGTTTATCAAGAACGTGCTCGCGGACAGCTCTCTGGGCTACTCCGCGACAGAAGAATTCGAGATGCCAGAGGGCTTTGATCCCTGTGGCACCTCGTTCAATGAGAATGATGATTTGGGGGAAGAGCCGGGGCTCGACAACCTCGATGCCGACACGCCGCTGACGCCCTAAGCGCTAAGCACCGAGCTCTGCCAGCGCGGCTTGCACGTAGTCGCGCTGCCAGTCCTCCGCCTTGAAGATCTGACCATCTACCGACAGCAGGTCGAGATCGATCTTCACGATGCCCTCCTGGACATCCTCGGGCTTGCGGCCCAGTTCCCGCTCAATGCCTTTCAGCAGCGAGCGCATCAGGGTGGGGGGGACGGTGGTCTCAATCACAGCCACCTGATTCAAGAACAGACGGCCGCCCGGAAAATCAACGGGTTGCGTCTGCACGGGTTCGCTGAAACGCTGTTCGCCACGGAAAGCAATACCCAGCTTGCGGCGGGCGCTTTGAAGCATCAAGGAACCGTATTCGGCATTGGTGCCTAAACCTATAAAAATCTTATGCGTGCTCATTCTGCACGCGAAGGTACAACATTTTTGGCAATAGACCAACAAAAATATCATAAAAAAGTTAAAAAATGACTTTCATCGGCATAATACCCGCCCGTTACGCCTCTACACGCTTCCCTGCGAAGCCTTTGGCGCGCCTCGGAGGCATCACTGTGATCGAGCGCGTCTATCGGCAGGTGGCAGGGCAACTGGACGATGCCATCGTGGCCACCGACGACGCCCGCATCTATGACACCGTCGTCGCTTTCGGCGGCAAGGCCGTCATGACCGGCACCCACCACAAGAGCGGCACTGACCGCGTGCAGGAGGCCTACACTGTGTGGGGCAAGCGCTACGACGTCATCGTCAACATCCAGGGCGACGAGCCCTTCATCCAGCCGCGCCAGCTGGAGGCCATCCGGGCGTGCTTCGAGAATCCCGCCACGCAGATTGCCACGCTCGTGAAGCCTTTCACACCCGCCGACGGCCTTGCCGCGCTCCAGAACCCCAACAGTCCGAAGGTGGTTGTCGATGACTGCGGCCGTGCGCTCTACTTCAGTCGCAGCGTGATTCCGTACCTGCGCGGCGTGGAGCCTGCGGAGTGGCTGGAGCGCCACACCTTCTACAAGCACATCGGCCTCTACGCCTACCGCCCCGAGGTGCTGCGCGAGATTACCGCCTTGCCGCAGTCACCGCTCGAGCTTGCCGAGAGTCTGGAGCAGCTGCGCTGGCTGCAGGCTGGCTACCACATTCAGGTCGGTGTCTCGGACATTGAGACCATCGGCATTGACACCCCAGAGGACCTCGCCCGTGCAGAGGAGTTCTTAAAAAAACTCCAGCCCTCCTAACCTCCTTGTCCATTGTCCATTCTTAATTGTCCATTGTCAATTGTCCATTCCTAATTGTCCATTTCCCAATAAATGCCTTCACCCAATAGAAAACCCGGTTCCAGAACCCGCAACGTTGCTGTCCCCGCCGAAGATGCCTTCGGCCACCAGCAGCCGCAAAACCTTGAGATGGAGCGCGCTGTTATCGGTGCACTGATGATCGAGCAGGATGCTTATTCCCAGGTGAGTGAGCTGCTGCGCCCCGAGAGTTTCTATGACCACCGCCATCAGGTTATCTTTGATGCCGTGCGTTCGCTGAGTGCGCAGCAGCGCCCTGTCGATATCCTCACCGTGCAGGACTATCTCGAGACGCAGGGCAACCTCGAGGAGGCTGGCGGCCCTGCCTATCTCATCCAGCTCTCGGCCAACGTCACCTCGTCAGCTCACATCGAGTACCACGCCCGCATCATCGCCCAGAAGTTCCTGGCGCGCGAGCTCATCACGTTCACCAGCCAGATCCAGCAGGCTGCCTTCGACGCCACCATCGACGTCGATGACCTGATGCAGGAGGCTGAGGGAAAGCTCTTCGCCATCTCGCAGCAGAACCTGAAGAAAGACTACACGCAGATCAACCCCGTCATCCACGAGGCTTACTTGATGCTCCAGAAGGCTGCCGCCCGCCAGGACGGCCTCTCCGGCCTCTCCAGCGGCTTCAACAAGATCGACAAGATCACCAACGGCTGGCAGAACAGCGACCTCATCATCATTGCTGCCCGTCCGGCAATGGGTAAGACGGCCTTTGTGCTCTCGATGGCTAAGAAGATTGCCGTCGATGCCCGCGTGCCGTGCGCCATGTTCTCGCTGGAAATGAGCAATGTGCAGCTGGTGAACCGTCTGATTGTCAATGTCTGCGAACTACCGGGTGAGAAGATCAAGAGCGGACAGCTGGCACCCTACGAATGGGGACAGCTCGACAACCGCATCCGTCCGCTCTACGATGCACCTTTCTTCATCGACGACACGCCGTCGCTGTCCGTCTTCGAGCTGCGCACGAAGGCGCGCCGCCTCGTCCGCGAGCACGGCGTCAGAATCATCCTCATCGACTACCTCCAGCTGATGAACGCCTCCGGCATGAGCTTCGGCTCCCGCCAGGAAGAGGTCTCCAACATCAGCCGCTCGCTGAAGGGCCTGGCCAAGGAGCTGAACATCCCCATCATTGCATTGTCACAGTTGAACCGTAGCGTGGAGAAGCGCGAGGGCGAGGAGGGCAAGCGACCGCAGCTCAGCGACCTGCGTGAGTCCGGAGCTATCGAGCAGGATGCCGACATGGTCTGCTTCATCCATCGCCCGGAATACTACAAGATCTATCAGGACGAGAAAGGGCGCAACCTGCGCGGCATGGCTGAGTTCATCATAGCCAAGCACCGCAACGGCGCCGTCGATACCGTCCTGCTCCGCTTCCGCAATGAGTATGCCCGCTTCCAGGATCCCGACGAGGACGTTTATATCCCCGCGCCCGGCGAAAGCATCTCCTTCGGCTCCGCCATCAACGGCGAGGCACCCGCCGATCCGGGCGGCAACATAGCCCCTGCGCCGACGTCGGAAGGTGTGGCTCCCGTACCTGTCATCGACGACAAGGACACCCCCTTCGGGGCACCGCCGCCACAAAACGATATGCCTTTCTGATAAAAAGTTGTACGCACAATACTGAAAGTTCAAACCTTTTTTGTACTTTTGCGCCCGAATTGAGAAATATATCGTCAAATCTGTATAATTGTCCAATAAATGAATATTTCCTACAAATGGCTTCGTGAGTACGTCGAGACCTCCCTTTCGGCGCAGGAAGTTGCAGCAGCCCTCACTTCGGCAGGTCTCGAAGTCGATGGCGTAGAAGAAGTGCAGACCATCAAGGGTGGTCTGAAGGGCCTCGTCGTGGGTGAAGTGCTCACCTGCGAGCCCCATCCCAACAGCGACCACATGCATGTCTGCACGGTGAACGTCAAGCCCCTCTCTAACTCCCCCCGTGGGGGGGAGGACTCCATATCTTCTGTGGGGCTTTCAAGCGGAAACGCAGCTCTCCCCCCCACGGAGGGAGCTGGAGAGGGGCCTGTCCAGATCGTCTGCGGCGCCCCCAACGTGGCTGCCGGCCAGAAGGTCATCGTGGCCACCCTCGGTACCAAGCTCTACGACGGCGACCAGGAGTTCGTCATCAAGAAGAGCAAGCTCCGCGGCATCGAGAGCAACGGCATGATCTGTGCTGAGGACGAGATCGGCATTGGCACGGACCACAGCGGCATCATCGTCCTGCCCGAGGACGCCGTCGTGGGTACGCCCGCTGCTGAGTACTACGGCCTCGAGAGCGACTATGTCATTGAAGTCGATATCACCGCCAATCGCGCTGACGCCTGCTCCCACTACGGTGTAGCCCGTGATCTCTACGCGTGGCTCGTGCAGAACGGCTACAAGACCGCCCTCCACCGTCCGTCCGTAGAAGCCTTCAAGGTCGATAACCACGACCTCCAGATTCCTATCCGCGTGGAAAACGCCGAGGCGTGCCCCCGCTACGCTGCCGTCACCGTGACGGGCTGCGAGGTGAAGGAGAGCCCGCAGTGGCTGAAGGACCACCTGACCTCCATCGGCCTGCGCCCCATCAACAACATCGTGGATATCACCAACTACGTCATGATGGCCTTCGGTCAGCCCCTGCACTGCTTCGATGCAGACATGATTACGGGCAAGCAGGTCATCGTGAAGACGATGCCCGAGGGCACGCCCTTCCAGACCCTCGACGGCGTGGAGCGCAAACTCAGCGATCACGACTTGATGATCTGCAACGCCGAGGAGCCCATGTGCATCGGCGGCGTCTATGGCGGAAAGGGTAGTGGCACCTATGAGACCACGAAGAACGTGCTCCTCGAGAGCGCCTATTTCAATCCCACATGGATCCGCAAGAGCGCACGGCGCCACGGCCTGCAGACCGATGCCTCCTTCCGCTTCGAGCGTGGCATCGATCCCGCCGGGCAGATCTACGCCCTCAAGCTCGCGGCCATGATGTGCCAGGAGCTCGCTGGAGGCAAGGTCAGCATGGAGATCGTCGATGTCTATCCCGAGCCCATGAGCGACTTCCCCGTAGATCTGAAGTACAGCTACGTTGATCAGCTCATCGGTCAGCATATCCCTGCGGAGACCGTCAAGAGCATCGTCACCTCCCTGGAGATGAAGATCGTCGAGGAGACGGCCGAGGGTCTGCAGCTGCTCGTGCCCGCCTACCGCGTGGATGTACAGCGCCCCTGCGACGTCGTCGAGGACATCCTCCGCATCTACGGCTACAATAACATCGTGATTCCCTCCAGCATCAACAGCGCCCTCTCTGTAAAGGGCGAGCCCGATAAGAGCTACAAACTACAAAATATTGTTGCCGAGCAGCTTGTGGGTGCTGGCTTCAACGAAATCTTGAACAATTCACTCTCCAAAGCTGCCTACTACGATAACGAGCCCTCCTACAAGGCAGAGAACTGCGTGCGCCTGCTTAACCCGCTCTCGCAAGATCTCGCCGTGCTGCGCCAGACGCTCCTCTTCGGAGGTCTGGAGAGCATCAGCCGCAACGTCAACCGTCGCCGTGCAGACCTCCAGCTCTTCGAGTTCGGCAACTGCTACTACTACCATGCTGAGAAGAAGTGCGCCGACATCATCCCCGGCGTCAGCTCCAGCCGCGACCCCGAGGTCATCAAGCATGTCCTCGATGCCTACAGCGAAGACTACCACCTCGGCCTCTGGCTGACCGGAAAGCGCGTCAGCGGTTCGTGGGCACACCCCGACGAGGATCAGACGTTCTACGGCCTGAAGGCACATGTCCTGAATATCTTCCAGCGCCTCGGCGTACCCTTCGGGATGCTGGTGTTCAAGGAGGGCAACAACGACATCTTCTCCAAGAGCATCCTTATTGAGAACCGTGCCGGAAAGACCATTGCTCAGCTCGGCATCGTCGCCAAGCGCCTGCAAGTGGCCTTCGACATCCCCACGGAGGTCTATTTCGCCGACATTGCCTGGCTGCAGGTGATGAAACTCATCCGCAAGGAGAAGGTCAGCTATAGCGATCTGCCCAAGTTCCCCGCCGTCAGCCGCGACCTGGCTCTCTTGGTCGATAAGAGCGTGGAGTTTGCCCGTATCGAGGCCATCGCCTACCAGAGCGAGCGCAAGCTCCTGAAGGAAGTCCGCCTCTTCGACGTCTATGAAGGCAAGAACCTGCCTGCCGGCAAGAAGTCCTACGCCGTCAACTTCATCCTCCAGGACGAGACCAAGACGCTCAACGACAAGGCCATCGACGCCATCATGCAGAAGCTGATAGCTAATTTAACGAAACAGCTGGGAGCAGAGCTGAGATAAACGGACTCTCCCCCCGCCCTCCCTATAAGGGAGGGGGCGATTACCATTGAAATATGAAAATACAATCATTTAAAAATTAATAGCCAAAGACTCTGCTCCCTTCCTTATAGGGAGGGCGGGGGGAGAGTCTTCTTCTTTATTTATTACTATGGGCAGAGCATTTGAATACCGTAAGGCCGCCAAGCTGAAGCGCTGGGGCCACATGGCAAAGACATTCACCAAGTTAGGCAAGCAGATCGCCATCGCCGTCAAGGCTGGCGGTCCCGATCCCGACATGAACCCCACGCTGCGTGGTATCATCGCCACCTGCAAGCGCGAGAACATGCCGAAAGACAACATCGACCGCGCCATCAAGAATGCGATGGGCAAGGACCAGAGCGACTATAAAGGCATGACCTACGAGGGCTACGGGCCCCACGGCGTTGCCGTCTTCGTAGATACGCTCACCGACAACCCCACGCGCACCGTGGCTGACGTTCGCTCCGTCTTCAACAAGTTCGGCGGCAACCTTGGCACAATGGGCTCCCTCGCCTTCCTTTTCGACCACAAGTGTGTGTTCACCTTCAAGAAGAAGGACGGCATCGATATGGACGAACTCATCCTCGACCTGATTGACTACGGCGTGGAAGATGAGTACGACGAGGATGAGGAAGAGGGAACGCTCACCATCTATGGCGACCCCAAGAGCTACGGCGCCATCCAGAAGCACCTGGAGGAGAGCGGCTTCGAGGACGTCGGCGGCGAGTTCACCTACATTCCCAACGACCTCAAGGACGTCACCCCCGACGAGCGCGCCAGCATCGACAAGATGGTCGAGCGCCTCGAGGAGTTCGATGACGTCCAGACCGTCTATACCAACATGAAGCCCGAAGAGGCATAAGCCGCCTGGCAAACTTGCAACATATCCCGTCGAGTTTGCTTAAAACCCGTATAAACAACGGCTGCAATCATCCCGATTGTAGCCGTTGCCCCTTTCTACGGATCCGTGCCCCTTTCGCGTGCCCCTGTCTTTCACACGCTTCTTAAATGCACATGCTCGCGTACAAAAAACGGTTATTCTTTTGGTGGGTTCAAGAAAGATGGCTACATTTGCAGCAGAATTAATCAAATCACTCAACTATGAGTCCTGTCTTTCATCGTGAAAGCAGCTATTGCTTCAAGATCTTTTCAAACGAAGAGATGCGAATGCATATTCATGTTTTACGCGATAATCTGGAAGCCAAATTCTGGATAGAGCCAAGAGTAGAGTTGGCTGAAAATTTGGGTTTTAAGGATCATGAACTGAGAAGGATTCAAAAAATCATTGAGAAATATGCAGCAAACTTCCAAGAACAATATCGCCAGCACATCGGCAAGCGTATTGATGATTAATGGCGATGGCATTATGCTCAGCGTTGACGGGCATGACTATTTTCTCTCTTACAATCGTATCCCATGGATGCGAGATGCCAGCATCAGTCATGTGCTTGATGTGCGCATGAGCGGTAAGAATGCTATAGAATGGCCAGCATTGGACATTGACCTCGAAATTGAAAGCCTCAAGCACCCTGAGCGATATCCGCTGGTAATCAAGCGTAATCCAGTGGATATGGTCGCATCCATGTAAAATTGTTTCATGAGGTTGAGTTTTCGGCGTTCATAGCTAAATTCTCCTTTGACTTTGCTGATAATGGAATAATCGACATTGCGCCGCGTCCACAGTCTTGAACATTATACACCCTGCTGCATCGTCCTTTGAACGCACCTGTGCATCACAAGCCTTACATTAGAAATAGCACCGCAGTTGCCATCGGGCAGCTGCGGTGCTGTTTTTGACCTTTGCGAGAGGAGATTACTTCAGCTCAGCGAGGTACTTGATGGTGCGAACCATCTGGCTGGTGTAGCTGTTCTCGTTGTCGTACCAAGCAACTACCTGAACGAGGCTGTTGCCGTCGCCGATCTTGCTGACCATGGTCTGGTTAGCGTCGAAGAGAGAACCGAACTTCATGCCGATGATGTCGCTCGAGACGAGCTTCTCCTCGGTGTAGCCGAAGCTCTCGTTGGTAGCAGCCTTCATGGCAGCGTTGATGCCCTCAACAGTAACCTCACCCTTCACAACAGCGTGCAGGATAGTGGTGGAACCGGTGGGAGTCGGAACGCGCTGAGCTGCGCCGATGAGCTTACCGTTGAGTTCGGGGATGACGAGGCCGATAGCCTTGGCAGCACCGGTGCTGTTGGGAACGATGTTCTGGGCACCTGCGCGAGCGCGCTGAACATCA
>JAFUYT010000030.1 GCA_017470425.1 Bacteroidaceae bacterium
ACTAACGGAAACTTGTCTGTAAGTAAAAGACACCTTTGATAAGAGTGACCTGTATCGGATCAGAAATGACGGTTGCAATTTCTTGCTTCCTTGTACTACTTTGTCTTATTAGCTAATCTTTCAAAGATCGATTTCCCTCCTACGAGGGCCGAGCGTAAGAGAGAGCCCCTGAAACTCAGGGGTACCCCTTTCTCGTTTGCGGGTGCAAAGGTACGGCGAATCTTTCATTCCTGCAAATATTTTCAAGGAAAAATTAAAAAAAATTGCCCTTTGGGTGTTCTTGGGACACCCAAAGGGTTTGCTACGCGCGCGTACCTATATGTAATATATAATAGACTCAGCCGCGGATCTTACGAGCGATCCAGATGAGGGCGACGGCGCCGACCACAGCGGTGCCTATCTCGCCGACGAGACCGCCCCACTGGATATTCAGGAGGCTGAAGATCCAGCCGCCCACGCATCCGCCAAAGATGCCAAGGATAAGATTCTTGATGAAGCCGTAGCCCTCGCCGCGCATGATCCACCCGGCAATGGCGCCTGCGATGACGCCCACGATAATTCCTGCAATCATAACTCAGAAAAATATTTAGTTAAACAAATAGAAACGTCCCTTCACACATATCTTAGTAGCAAAGAAGCCTCCCGGAGAGGGAGGCTTCTTGCGGTGCGTACGGGGCTCGAACCCGTGACCCCATGCGTGACAGGCATGTATTCTAACCAGACTGAACTAACGCACCGTGTTTGAGAGCGGCAAACGAGACTCGAACTCGCGACCCCGACCTTGGCAAGGTCGTGCTCTACCAACTGAGCTATTGCCGCAGGCATTGCTGCTGTGGGCGGAGATGGATTCGAACCACCGAAGGTAACAACCAGCAGATTTACAGTCTGCCCCATTTGGCCACTCTGGTATCCGCCCAGACACAACGTGTCAAAGAAGTGACTCCTGCGGGATTCAAACCCACAACCTTCTGATCCGTAGTCAGATGCTCTATTCAGTTGAGCTAAGGAGCCATTTTGTGGACGCTGACGGATTCGAACCGCCGACCCTCTGCTTGTAAGGCAGACGCTCTGAACCAGCTGAGCTAAGCGTCCTTCGAGTTCCCGGCACCTTGGTTGACCCTTCAACCGCCGTTGTTTCTCGAAAGCGGGTGCAAAGATAGAGTGTTTTTGTGAAACAGCCAAACGTTTCGACAACTTTTTTTGCAAAAACCGCAAAAAAGGCCTATCTTTGCACCGCCTTTCGCAAGAAAAGGCCGCGTTCTACATCTTTTTTATTCATTTTAGCTATCAAACAAAAGTAATGAAAAGAAGTTTTCTTCTTGTGGCTGCCACCTTCCTGGCGACGGCCACGTTTGCACAGCTCAACGTCCAGTTGCATTACGACCTGGGTCACGACATCTACGGCAGGGAGCTCTCCGAGCGTCCGCGCGTGACAGCGACCGTTGAGAATTTCACCCCCGACCGCTGGGGGAGTACGTATTTCTTCATCGATGCCGACTTCGGCGGCCATGTCGTGAAGAGCGGCTACGGCGAGATCTCCCGCGAACTGCAGTTCTGGAAGGCGCCCGTAGCGATTCACGTGGAGTACAATGGCGGTCTGAGCGGCACGGGCAGCTACGACGATGCCTACCTCATCGGCCCGGCATGGAACTGGCACAGCAAGGACTTCACGAAGACGTTCTCGGTGCAGCTGATGTACAAGTATCTGGCGCACCCCTCGCACCACGGCGACTGCAGCCACAGCGTGCAGCTCACGGAGGTGTGGGGGCTGGACTTTGCCCGGGGGCTGCTGCGTTTCTCGGGCTACTGCGACCTGTGGTACGACCGCGGCGCGAGCGGGCATCTTATCCTGGGGAGCGAGCCGCAGTTCTGGGTGAACCTGTGGCGGCTGCCGCGCATCAACGATGCCGCCAAATGGAGCGTCGGCACGGAGGTGGAGATCACGAAGAACCTGCTCTGGAACGCAGATGGCAGGAATGACGGTTTCTACGTCATCCCCACCATCGCTATGAAGTGGACGTTCTGAGGCTGTCTATCAGCCTCCGGACTGTGTCCGCGGACTACTCAAAAGTGATATCATCCACGTGCTCGCCGACGAAGAAGCCGGCGAAGTCGGCCGTCTTGTACCATTTCGGCTTCTCGGGCATCGCATCATAGATGCGGTGGCCGTTGAGACGGAAGTCCTTGAAGTGGACGCCGCTGACGCGGTGGTCGGCATCGTAGCCGTAGATGAGGGAGAGAATGGGCTGCTCGCCATAGTAGCGGATCGTGCGGAAGGTGATGTTCTCGACGCCGAGGCCGGGAGCCTTGCAGTACTTCTGGTTCCAACCGACCTTGACATGCAGCAGGCTGCCCTGATGGATGTTCTCGATGCGGATGTTGTCGAACGTCACATTGCGGACCAGGTTGTTGTCGCCGCAGTTGATGGCCATGCAGCCCTGGTAATCCACCTGCGCCTCAGCCTGGCAGAGGATGTCGATGTTCTCATAGAGGAGGTTCTCGATGGTGTCGCGCCGTTCGGGATGCGGACCTGCGGCAGCGCCGTGGAGGCCTATGAAGATGGGGTGGGCCACGTCGGCCCAAAGCGTTGAGTTGCGCATGTGGATATTCCGCGTGGAGCCCGAAAAGTCCTTACGCGTGGCGTAGGCTGTGGTGCAGTCGTCGCTGTTGCGGCAGAATACGCGGTCGAAGAGTATGTCGCTCGAGCCACCGAACACGTTCAGACCGTCGCCCCATCCTGGATGCGAGATGCTGCGCACGTCGTGCAGCGTCACGTTACGTGCTGCGCCTATTGGGCATGTGTTCACCACGAGACCATCGATGAGTACGTTCTGCGAGCGGTGGACGTGGGCGCCCTCGTAGCCGCGTGGCGGGCGGGCTATGCCGCGCCCGAGTATGCTTACGTTCCGCGTATCCTCGATGGCGAAGGTGCTGGTGAAGTAGGCGCCGGGGGCAAGGTAGAGGGTGGTGTTAGATGGCACGAGGATGTTGCCATCTGAGATGAGAGATGAGAGACGAGAGACGAGAGATGGCTGAGCCTGGCTGTCTTTAATCTCTAATCTTTTATCTTTTATCTCATAGAATCCGGCTGGGATGTAGATGAACTGCCGTCCTTCCTTCTTCGCCTGCGCCTCGGCCTCCTCCTTGCTCACGGGTGGCTTGGAGGTGAACACGAGCAGGTTATCTGTGATATTCCCGTCGAACTCCACGCTGACGTTCTCGGGCTGGAAGAGCAGGAACTGCACGGTGCTGTCGTTCTGCACGTTGGCGATGGTGCCGCGATAGTCGGGGCGTATGCGGGCCGACTTAAATTTCTTGTTCTTGGTGACGACGCGCACAAATACATCGCCCGTGAAGTCGAAGAAGCAATAGGAGATTTCGGAGATTTTATGGCGGGCCCCTCTCCCCGCTCCCCCCGAAGCCCCTCTCCCCGCTCCCCCCGTGGGGGGGAGGGCTGCGTTTCCGCTTGAATCATCTCCTGAGGATTTGAAGTCCTCCCCCCCACGGGGGGAGTTAGAGAGGGGCCTGTCCTCCCCCCCACGGGGGGAGTTAGAGAGGGGCCTCACATTCACCTTCGCCATATAGGTATCTATTTTCGTCCACTCCTGCGAGCCGCGGGGACAGACATAGACATCGTAGTCGTGCTTCAACGGTGCACCTTCGGGAGCGGGATAGGTGAAGACCTGATGGAGCGGGCCTCTCCCCCCGCCCTCCCCATTAGGGAGGGAGCCGGTGACGCCCGGCACGGTGAACTCATTCGACTCGAGGCCCGTCTTCACCTTGTTCTGACGCTCCGCCTTCCGCTGTAGGGCGAGCAGCTTCTTCGTGTAAGGCATCTTCAGGCCACGGCGGCCGACGTAGTGGTTGTACGGTTGGTCGTAAATATTCTGTATGCGCCCGCGTGCCATGGCTCCGGGTTCCGTCCAGTCGTTGTAGAGTCCGGTGCAGTCGGTCCATGTCTCGAAGGGTACGTCGTAGCCCAGGTTGTAGCGGGCGGTGTATTCTATGCCTTTCATCAGTCGGTTGTCGAGGGCTCCCCAGAGGTCGTCGCCCTGCTGCCATGCCATCTCGCAGATATCGCACAAGGCACCCAGTCCCAGCTGTGCGTGAGCCTGGTCGCGCCCCGTCTCCTGGCACTGCCCCGTCTGGCCGACGTAGTTGGGCAGCGCACTGTTGTCGTTGGCGTGGAGGAAGTGCTCGATGGCGGCGCGGTACATCACGGTGTCGCCCATCGCCAGTGCCGCTGCCATGCGGAAGCGGTTGACGATGGCGCCCCAGTTGCCATTGGCGTATGGGCTGTCGGCCTCGAACTTATTCATGGTAGGGAGGAAGGCGCGGCGGAGCATGGTGGACCATGAAGGCACGGCCCCTCTCCCCGCTCCCCCCGTGGGGGGGAGGGCAAGCCCCTCTCCGGCTCCCCCCGTGGGGGGGAGAGCTGCGTTTCCGCTTGAAAGTTCCCCAGAGGATATGGAGTCCTCCCCCCCACGGGGGGAGTTAGAGAGGGGCCTGTCCTCCCCCCCACGGGGGGAGTTAGAGAGGGGCTTTTCCTCCATCATCGCCCTGCACAGCCAGTAGCCCTGGATGAGGCAGAGGGGTGCGTCGTGGCCGTCGAGGCGCTGGAGCTTGTCGGCGTAGGCGTTGATGATCTCGCAGGCTTTCTCGTGGTGCCCAGCCTTCGCCAGCTCCCACGCAGCCCGCATATCACGCTCGCTGCCGCCCTTGGAAGCACGGAACTCGCCGTCGCGCGCCACCACTTCGTAGGGGCCGGCCATTTTGTAGTCGGCATCGAAGGTCTGGGCGCGGAGTGTTGAGAATTGACAATTGACAATTGACAATTGACAATTGGGAAGTGAGAAATGGGCTGCGCAGAACAGCAGGAACAGGACAGTGATTTTCTGTTTCATCGTATCGGTCATTTAGTGATTTTAATCCAGTCAATATCGAGCCAACCGCGGTTCGTGTCTGCGGCGTCGCTCTCGGCCACAAAGCCATACTTGGCGCCTATCCACTTGCCCTCGCGCATGGCGAAGGGCTCGCCTGCGGCCTTGAAGCGGCGGCCGTCGGTGCTGTAGGCGTAGCTACACTGCCCGTCCTCCACTGCGATGCGTAGGTAGATGTCGAGATAGATGGCAGGGGCGTAGGGGATGGTGTCGGCGGCCGTGGGCTTGAGCACTACGATGTCCTCGGCGCTCTCGGGCTTTCCGTTGTCGGCATCGATGCATGTGCGGCGCTGCAGCACGAAGACGTCGCCGCGGCGCAAGACCACGAGCGCCGAATAGGAGCGCCCCATCATGACGAGGCCGCCCCACTGCCCTTCCGCCTTGGCTGCCATGCGCACCTTGGCCGTAGCCGTGAATCGTGGTGCCGTGGGCTTCTGCAACAGCAGGTTGGGCGCGGCCCAGAGGGAGCTCGCCCCCATTCCCTCCTCAAGGGAGGGGAGATAACATGTGTAGAGACGCATACAGCCGTCGGCCGTAAGCATACCGTAAGTCTGGTCGTAGTTGGCGTGCCACTGCCATTGCAGGCCGAGCTGGCCACTGTCGAAGTCGTCGGACTCCTGCGGGGTCACACGCTCAGTGGCACCCGATTTAGGTTTGCGGTATTTAGCATAGGGTTCGCCGCAGCCGTCGCCGTCGGGGTCGTTGCCGATGACAGGCCAGCCGTTCTTCCACGTCATCGGTTGCAGATAGACGACGCGGCCGTAGGCCCCTTTGTCGTTGAAGTGCAGGAACCAGTCCTCGCCCTGCTGCGTATGCACCCATGCGCCCTGGTGCGGGCCGTTGATGTCGGTCGTTCCCTGTGCCATCACGCGCCGCCATTCGTAGGGGCCGTAGGGCGAGCGGCTGCGCATAGCCAGCTGCCAGCCCATCGCCACGCCGCCTGCCGGACACAGGATCCAATAGTAGCCGTCGCGCTTGTAGAACTTCGGCCCTTCGGTGGTGTGGTTCACCTGTCCGCCGTCGAATACGATGCGGGGGAGGCCGATGACACGTGTGCCGTCGGCCGAGAGCTCGCGCACGGTCAGCACCGAGTTGAAGCCAGCCCGCGATGCTGCCCAGGCGTTGACGAGGTAGCAGCGACCGTCCTCATCCCAGAGCGGACACGGGTCGATCATCCCGCGCCCCTCGATGACGCACACAGGCTCCTCCCACGGCCCTTCAGCCCGCTCGGCCCGCACCATGAAGATGCCGCGGTCGGGGTCGCCCCAGTAGATGTAGAAACGGCCGTCGTGGTGACGGATGGCGGGAGCCCAGACTCCCTTGCCGTGCTGCGGGAGCTTGAAGTCAGCCGCGGGCATCAGCGTAGGCAGCGCATGGCCTATGATGCGCCAGTTCACCAGGTCGCGCGAGTGCAGGATCGGCAGCCCCGGCACGCACTGGAACGACGAGGCCGTGAGGTAATAGTCCTCGCCCACGGCGCAGGCGTCGGGGTCGGAGTAGTCGGCGTAGAGCACGGGGTTCTTGTACGTCCCGTCGCCGCAGTCAGGCTGCCAGACGGACTGAGCCGAGACAGTTGACAGTTGACAGTTGACAGCTGGGCTGCGCAGAGCAAATAAAGAGTAAATAATATTCGTTTCATCTTTATCATGGATAAATGTCGCTTTTTATTAATACGTATTTGCGTGCGTGATTACCTAATCCCTTCACTGGATGCCCGGTTCATCTTCCAATTAAGTGGTTTGCGGTGCAAAGATACAACTTTTTCTGTACATTCTGCGGTTTCAAGGCGTTAATCCAGTAAAATACAACTTTTGCAAAAGGATTTGAGCGGAAACTGCAAGGTGAAGAACGGTGAAAGTTGTATCTTTGCAGCAAGAAAACAAAAATATACTGCTTTATGATCCGAAACTTTCTCCTCTCTCTCCTCTGTGCCGCCACAGCGACGGCCAGCGCTCAGCACCTGCGCGACGTGCTGGGCGGGGATGTCCTCATGGGTGTGGCCCTGAACCAATGGCAAACGAGCGGCCAAGATGCCCGCACAACGGCCATCGTGCGCGAACATTTTAATTGTCTGACGCCCGAGAACGTGATGAAGAGCGGCCCGCTGCAACCCGCCGAGGGTGTCTTTGACTTCCAGGCTGCCGATGACGTGGTGGCGTATGCCGAGGCCAACGGACTGCAGGTCATCGGGCACTGTCTGGTCTGGCATTCGCAGGCGCCGTCGTGGTTCTTCACGGACGGCACTGGGAAGCCCGTGAGCGCCGAGGTGCTGCGGGAACGTATCCAGAAGCACATCAGCACCGTCGTGGGCCGCTACCGCGGGCGCATCCACGGGTGGGATGTCGTGAACGAAGCCATCGAGGACGATGGCAGTTTCCGGCGCTCACCGCTTTATAACATCCTGGGCGAGGACTTCATCGAACTGGCGTTCAGGGCCGCCCACGAGGCAGACCCCGATGCGGAACTCTACTACAACGACTACAGCATGGCACTGCCCCGCAAGCGCGAGGCTGTCTGCCGGTTGGTGCGGCGGCTGAAGGAACGGGGCGTGCGCATCGACGCCGTGGGGATGCAGAGCCACCTGAGCCTCACGCACCCCGACCTACACGAGTACGAGACCACGATGGACTCGCTGGCCGCCACGGGCGTGAAGGTGATGGTCACGGAGCTGGACGTGAGCGTGCTGCCCTCGCCGTGGGGCTTCAACGGCGCAGAGGTGTCGCAGAGCTTCGAGTACAAGAAAGCCATGAACCCTTATACAGAAGGGCTCCCCGACAGCGTGCAAGCACGCTTCGAGGAGCGCTATCTGGATTTGTTCCGCATCTACGCACGGCATCGCCAAGACCTATCCCGCATCACCTTCTGGGGGCTCACGGACGAACAGTCATGGCTCAATGGATTCCCCATCAAGGGCCGCACCGACTACCCGCTGCTATGGAACCGCGACTACCGCGCGAAGCCTGTCGTGGGACGCATCATCGAAAGCTTCCGATGAGCCTTAATAGGTGACGACGGGTTCGAGAGCCTTGGCCTCCTCGACCATCTTCTCGACCTCCTTCAGGGAGGGCACGCGGCGGACGAGGTGCTTCTCGTTGTTGGTCTCCTCCAGCTTCGGCTGCAGGTTGGCGGGCACGCGGTGGCGGAATTCCTTCACGGTATCTACGCCAGCAGCCTCGAGCAGTTCAGCGAACTGAGGTCCTACGCCGTTGATACGGAAGAGGTCAGCGTGGTTGGTCCAGCGCAGGATGAGCTTGTCGCTGATGCCAGTCTCCTCGGCGAGCTGCTGGCGGCCCTTGGGCGCAGCACACTTTGCGAGCAGATCCTCTACTTTGACGATGCCGGCGGCAGTCAGTTTCTCGGCATAGACCTCGCCTACGCCTTCGATGTCAATCACTTTGTAAGCCATAGTTTCATCAATGGGTTTTAGGTAAATAATAAGGTACGCGATGAAGAATCATCTTCATTTTGCACGGCAAATATACGAACTCTTTCCGAACCGGCCAAAGAAAACCGGAACTTTTCACATGACTGAAGTTCCGGTTCCTTTTTTTATATTACCAAGTCGAGGATGAAGCGGGTGCCTTTCGTGAAGGTGGGGTCGATGGTGAGGTCGCCGTTCATCTTCTGTGCCATCTGCCGGCAGATGGGCAGGCCGAGGCCGTCACCCTGCGTGAGGTCGCGGATCTCGAGGAAAGGCTTGAAGACATCCTCACGGCGCTCCTCGGGGATGGTGCTGCCGGTGTTGGAGACGAGGAACTGGTGCTTATGGGCACTGCGCTTCTTGAACTCCAGGGCGATGTGCGCATCGGCGGGCGCGTACTTGACAGCGTTGCGGAGGAGATGGCGCAGGATGTGACCCGTATATTCGGGGTTGATCATGGCATTCATCTTGGGGGCATCCACACGCAGGACGACGCTGCTGGGGACGGTGCTGCGGATCTCGTCCATGAGAGCCTCGCAGAAGGGTGCCACGGGCGTATCCTCCAGCGCCACCTGTTCACCAGCCGTACTCTCGAGGCCGGAGAGCGTCTGGATATGTTCGGCGAAGCGGCGCAGGGCCTGCACATCGGGCGCCGCACTGTCGAGACGTGCGAGCGAGGGCTCCAGCTGCGCGGAGATATTGCTGATGAACTTGGCTTTTAAGGCATTGTTCTCGCGGGCCTCGCGGATGGTCTTCTTCTGCTTGCGCGTCAGGTAGATGAAGCGCATGAGCAGCGCGGCACCCAGCACGAGCACGACGGCCAGCGCAGCCGCCAGGATGCTCAGCCCCACGATGACGGCGCTGCGGGCGGCGAGGGAGCTGTCGCGTTCGGCGATGACGGCCTCGCCCTCGGCAATCTGCTGACGGAGGGCGCTGACCTCGTCGGCACGCTTCATCTCGGCCACGGAGTCCTTCCAGGCGATGTAGCGGCCGTAGGACTGCGCCACGAGGTTGGCACTGCCGGTGCGGCGTCCGTTGGCGATGAGTTGCTGATAGACTTCATCGACCTTGTCGTACTCCTTGTCGGCGGTGAGCTTGTCGGCCATCTCGCGGAAGGCGGCATTGCCCTTGTCGTTCTGCCCGAAAGTATAATAGTAGATGGTCTTGTTGTAGAGGTAGTCGTTACGCACGGCGTCGTCGGCCGAGGCCAGGGCGTGGCGCTCCATGTTGGTGAGCTGGTCCATGGCGCTGGCAGCGCGGCGCATCTTCATGTACATCTGGAAACGTTCGCGCGAAGTCTGGTAGTGCTGCGCGGCCTTGTCGCCGCCGCTGGTCTGCGTGGCGGCCTCGATACTCTGATCGACGCGGCGGAGCAGATCGAAGGCTTCGTTGTAGAGGTTCTCGCCGTAGTAGAGGGCGGTGGCCTTCGTGGCGCACTCCACGGCGTCCGTCATCTGTCCTTGCCGCACCAGGTCCTCATAGGCGCGGATGTAGAGGGAACGGGCATTGGCGACGTGGCCCTCGGCGGCCTCCGTCTGGGCGCGCTGGCGCAGGGTCGGCTGCTGCTGGGACTGTGCCGCGAGCAGGGTGCAACAGAGCAGAGCCAGCGTGAAGGCTGATATCTTTCTGTAAGTCATCATAGAAGGATGTTTTTTCGGTGGTTATTGTCTCTCTTTTCGCTGCAAAGGTACAACATTTCCCGAAAAACAGCATCATTTGTGCAAAAGTTTTTTGCTTCATGCACGGAGATTCTGAAATTATTGTACCTTTGCGCTGAAATTATCAACGAACTAAGCACAAACTCACTACCTTCATGAAGAAACATCTCTGCACTGCAATGGCACTGCTCCTCAGCGCCGTCAGCCTCTCCGCACAGGAAGACATGGCCACGTTCCGCACGTGGGCACAGACACCCCCTATGGGCTGGAACTCATGGGATTGCTACTACTCCTCCGTCACCGAGAAGGAGGTACTGCAGAATGCGCAGTACCTCGTCGATCACGACCTCGTCAAGTACGGATGGGAGTACGTCGTCGTAGATATCCGCTGGTACTGCAACCACCCCTCCCTCGGCGGCGGCAACTACAACCAGCGCGGCGACCAGGACTACGTCCTCGACGAGTACGGCCGCTACCTGCCCTCCCCCACCCGCTTCCCCTCCGCCATGGTCGAGGGTCGCAACGAGGGTTTCAAGGCACTCGCTGACCGATTGCATGCCATGGGGCTGAAGTTCGGAATCCATATCATGCGTGGCGTGCCCAAGAGCGTGCAGAACTCCACCTACAAGCTCAAGGGCAGCGAGACGACGCCCTGGAGCAAGGTCTATAAGAGTACTGCCCTAGAGTGCACCTGGCTCAAGGACAACTTCACCGTGCAGAACAACGAGGCTGGACAGCTCTACTACAACAGCATCATGGACCTCTATGCCGAATGGGGCGTGGATTTCCTGAAGATCGACGACCTCTCGCGCCCCTTCTACACCGACGAGATCCACATGATCCGCCGCGCCATCGACCAGACGGGACGACCCATCGTGCTCTCCCTCAGCCCCGGCAAGACGCAATACACCTACGCCGAGGAGTGTCTCCAGAACGCCAATATGTGGCGCATGATGGACGACCTCTGGGACAACTGGAGCCACGTGGATGCTGTCTTCAACGAGGCTCACGCCTGGGAGACCGTCACGCGGACGGGTAACTACGCCGACTGCGATATGCTGCCACTCGGACAAATCGCCATGACCATCGGCGACGCAGGCTACACCAATGCACAGAGCGGCCGCTGGACGAACCTCACCGAGAACGAGCAGCTCACGATGATGACCCTCTGGGGTATCTGCCACTCACCCCTCTTCTTCGGCGGCGAGATGACCAAGAACAACGACTTCACCCTCTCGCTCCTCAACAACGAAGAGTACCACCAGATGCACAAGTACGGCCGCGATGCCCACCAGCTCTTCAACGACGAAGACCTCGGCCGCGTCGCCTGGACAAGCACCGATCCCGCCACCGGCAACCGCTACCTCGCCCTCTTCCAGCGCGACAACGACCGCTGGATCGTAGGCAGCAAGGCGCTCTACCGCTCCGAGACCGTGGCCTACACCACCGACGGCCACGCCGTCAGCGTCGATATCCCCTGGCCCGAAGGCGAGAAGACCCTCGTACTCGTCATCGACGACGGAGGCGACAACTACAACTACGACCACGGCGACTGGATCAACCCCACCCTCATCCTGCGCGACGGCACCGAGGTGCCCCTCACCGGCACCTACAAGACCCGCCAGTACACCGCTTCCTATTTTAATCGCGTGCGCGAGAACTCCAATGTCGATCACGGCGGTAAGATGAAGGTCATGGGCACCACCTACGACCGCGGTTTCTCCGCCGATGCCAACACCGCCATCTTCTTCCAGATTCCCGATGACATGGATGTCGTACGCTTCACGGCCCTCGCCGCCGCCGATGACTCCGGCATCGGACAGACAGGCGCCACAACGAGCATCCGTTTCATGGTCTTCGACCAGAACCCGCTCACGGCCGAGCAGAACGACTACGCCGCCACCTCTGGCCTCATCTCCCGCACCGGCACACGCTCCAAGACCCTCGAGTGCGACATCACCGATGCCACACAGCTGAAGATTGTCGTCTCCAATGCCGGCGACGGCTTCGCCTACGACCGCGCAGACCTCATCAACCCCGTCCTCATCAGTGCCGACGGCACGGAGACCTCCCTGACCACCCTCACACCCACCTCCTACACCAGCGAGTGGGGATCGCTCCACACCAACCGCAACGTCGAGAACGGCACCCTCCGCGTCGAAGGAACCTCCTACGCCACCGGCCTGGGCATGAACGCACAGTGCACCCTCATCTACGACCTTCCCAAGGGCCACTCGTTCAAGACCTTCCGTACCCTCTGCGGCTACGACTCCAGCTGCGACACCGACAACACTTCCTCCTCCGGTACCACGATGGAGTTCCTTATCTACGTCACCCAGTCCGCCGCCTTCACCTTCGACCTGACACAGCTCGGCTATGGCGCCAATGAGGCCGTGCCGGTGCATGACATCTGGGCTCGCGAGGATCTTCCCGCCGCCACCGGCACCCTCTCCCTCGAAGTCCCCAGCCACGGCACCCGTCTCCTCCGGCTCGGTGACAACGAACCTATCGTCGATGCCATCACCGACCTCGAGGCTCCCCAAATTTCCACTTTCAACTCTCACCTGTCAACTCTCAACTCTCAACTGTCAACTGTCAACTTCTATGACCTCCAGGGACGCCCCTCCTCAGCCACCCAGCCCGGCATATACGTCCACAAAGGCCAGAAGGTAGTCGTGCGATAAAACGTTTTCGAAAGGTTTCTTTAAGTTTTTTAGCATTTCTCTTGGCGGTTAAACAACTTTTTACTATCTTTGCCGCGGATTTTAACAAAGATAAAGATAGTGAAGCACCGCCTGACCCTTTTCATCCTGCTTCTGATGCTGTGCGCCATCGGCATCGGAAGCTGGTTTCTTACCCCTTGGGAATCATGGGGAAAGGGCGGTGATGCGAAGGGGAAGGAAGTGGTCATAGACCGCTACGACCGCGTGCTCGACGAATACGTCTCGCTCAACAGCTACACGGCGCTCGGGCGCATGAACACGCAGTACCCGATGGAGACGAAGCTGCTCATCGAGGACGTGCTAAAGCTGGGCGTCGTCAACGAACCGGACGTGGAACAGCGCCTGCGCTACTACTATCTGGACTCCACCGTGCAGGTGCTCCTGGACGAAGTGCACCGCCAGTATGCCGACATGAGCGACATCGAGGCGGACTTCAACCGCGCCTTCGAGGAACTACGGAAACAGGATCCTGACTTCCGCACGCCCCACGTATATACGCAGATTTCGTGCCTCAACCAGAGCATCGTGGTGGGCGACACGCTCATCGGCATCAGCCTCGACAAGTACCTCGGCGCAGACTTCCCGCTCTACGCCGAATACTACTCGCCCGAGCAGCGGACCCAGATGACGCGCGATGCCATCGTCCGCGATGCCATCAATGCCTATCTTGCGCGAGAAAACAGAAAATGACAGAAGCGGCTCTCTATCTCATACCCGTAGAACTGGGCGACACGCCGCAGGAGCGCGTGCTGCCCGCCTATAACCGTGATGTCATCCTCGGCATCCGCCATTTCATTGTCGAGGAGGTTCGGTCGGCACGCCGGTTCCTGAAGCGCGTCGATCGCGACATCGACATCGACTCCCTCTCGTTCTACCCGATGGGCAAGCACGCCGATGCGGCGCGCTTTGCGCAGTACCTGAAGCCGTTGGAAGCAGGCGAGAGCATGGGTGTCATCTCCGAGGCGGGCTGTCCTGCCGTCGCTGATCCGGGCGCCGACGTCGTAGCCATCGCGCAGCGCAAGGGGCTGAAGGTGGTGCCGTTGGTAGGCCCCTCGTCGATGATCATGGCAGTGATGGGCTCGGGGCTGAACGGCCAGAGCTTCGCTTTCAACGGCTACCTGCCCATCGACCCCGCCGACCGCGTGAAGCGCCTGAAGCAGCTCGAGCTGCGCGCCGTGCAGGAACATCAGACGCAGCTGTTCATCGAGACGCCCTACCGCAACGCGAAGCTTTTCGAGACGCTCTGCCAGACGCTGCGTCCGCAGACACGCCTCTGCATCGCCGCCGGCATCACGACGGAAGCGGAATGGATCCGTACGCACACCATTGCCAACTGGCGCCGCCATCCCCTCCCCGACCTCTCCAAGACACCCGCCATCTTCCTGTTCGGGAACTAAGACCCAATCACTCCGTCCATCCTGTCAAGAACTACCTCCAAATCTACGTAGAGATAGACGGCAAACAATACCTGGTGAAGGAGCAGGAAGGCAAATTGAGAGTGCCTACATTCAAAGACAACCCCTTCTTCGACTACAGATTAATAGCCCCCCCAACTCCGACTATACAGGAGAAGACAACAGCGATGATGATATAGAAAAGGAGCTTTTCGATCCTAATGCACAAGCCTGACGCAATAGCATCGTCAAGTAGCCGCCATCACGGAAAGTGCTGGTGAAGTAGCCTTCCTCATCCCCCACACCCACCTGCCGCCAATGCTCCATCACGAGGGCATTGGCGGCAGTGTTTGTTGAAGAAAAATCAAAAGTAACGTCCCTTCAACCTCTCCGCTCCTTCTCTTCAGCCTCTCCGTCACCCTCGAAGAGGCTTTTTTCTGCCCCGCGGCAAAATAAATCTCCCTTTCCCTTTGCCAACTTCCCAAACTTCCCTATCTTTGTCCCCAACTTCAAGAACCCGCCACGGGTTTGAGAGTCAAATCTTATTGAAAAAGGACGTTTACTAAACGTTATCTTCGACAGTCTCAACTTCGCAACTTGAACTCTCTTCGAAGAGGCGCAACCGAAACGTTCATGTTGTGTGTATTGTGCCTTTTACAGCTGCCAACAAACAGCTGTGAAATGTTTTCAATACTTCACGGCGTGGGCTATCTCGAGTTGCTTATCCTAAGAGAGTGGCAATGCGAAGGCCGAGACTGTGGGATAAGCGATAGTTTGAGCTACCCACGTCTTTCCGTTTTAATCTGTCTAATCGCTGAATCGGGGTGGCTATAGGCGCTGAAAAGATAAAAGTATGAAAAGGATCCACTTATTTCTCTCCATGTTGTTCTGCATGACGACGTCGTCCTTATTTGCTTATGACTTCGAAATCAGTTATTCTGATGATGGAGGCTATACGCTACAATTCAACTTTATTCAAGATAAGACAGCTGTTGAAATCGCACAATTAAAATCCAGAGATTCTAATGTGCGCATTATGATTCCTGCGAGCGTTCAATACCGAAATCAAGAATATCCCGTGAGACGCATAGGGGCAAGTGCTTTTCAAAAGTGCCAGCGGCTGATAGCTGTATCTATGCCCGAGGGGATAGAAAGCATAGGGAGGCAGGCATTTAGTGGCTGCCTACACCTCACAGAGATGACAATTCCAGAAAGCGTGACAGAAATCGATGAGTATGCTTTTTGGGAGTGTTCAGGACTCCGCGCAATCGTGATTCCGCCCCATTTAACAACCATCAGAAAGAGCTCTTTTTGCAAATGTTTTGGCTTAGAGAGTGTGATGATACCCGAAGGTGTTACAACAATTGAAGGTAGTGCATTTGAAAATTGTTTTCATCTACGAAGCGTTTCTCTACCTTCTTCATTGACAACTATTGGCATGGACGCCTTTAAAAACACACCGTGGCAAGAGAGCCAGTCTGATGGCGTAATTTACTTAGGAACAAAAGTGGTTGGTTACAGCGGCACTATGCCCCCCAATACTGAAATTATCATCAAGCCTGGAACAACAGCGATTAATGCATCAGCTTTTTATAGAATGAAGAACTTATCTTCTGTCATCTTGCCAGAAAGTTTGACCGAAATAGGACATCATGCATTCTCAGGCTGCGAGAATCTACGTTCCATACATATTCCCGCAAATGTGGATGTCATTGAACACGATGCATTCTATGGCTGCACAAATCTTCATAAAATCACTCTTCCAGCCAAACTTAAGACCTTAGAATCGAATGTTTTCAACGGATGTAGTAGTTTGCAATCAATCGAGATTCCCGAAAATGTTTCTGAAATTGCAGAAAACAGTTTCCTTCAATGTAAGAGCCTAACATCCGTTACATTACCATCAAATTTGGCTTCCATCGGAGCAAACGCATTTGCCAGCTGCACCAGTCTTAAATCCTTGACATTGCCTAATACGACCCAAGCTATTGGAAGAAGCGCTTTTTCAAGTTGTATCGCGCTTGAATCTATTGTTTTGCCTAAGCAGCTAACAATGATAGAAGACGGTACATTTAATGGCTGTAGATCCCTCACCTCTATAGTGCTTCCTGCCAGTCTTACTTCGATTGGGAACAACTCTTTTAACGGATGTAACAGCCTGACCTCATTATCCTTACCTAATCATGTCACATCCATTGGGTATGGAGCTTTCTACAACTGTAAGGAACTTAGAAGCTTCGTACTTCCGACGGATCTGGAAACTATTGAAGATTATGCTTTTGGATTTTGCGATGGTCTTACATCCATCATCATACCTGAAAAAGTTTCTTCCATAGCTGCTATGGCATATCTTGGATGTAAGAACCTGAAAACCATAAGAGTTGAGCAAGGGAATAGTGTTTATGACTCCCGGGAAAACTGTAATGCAATTATCGAGACCTTATCTAATACTTTAATTGCAGGATGCCAAGGTTCACTCATCCCCCATTCAGTAACAACCATCGGTCCATATGCTCTATATGGGTGTTCAACCCTTAGCTCTATCGCATTTCATGAAGGGTTGGTATCAATTGGTAATTATGCAGTTGGTGGGTGTCCAAGTCTTACATCCATCTTAATCCCCAAAAGCCTAACAGACATTGCTCCAGGCGCTTTCGCAGGATGTACCAACATACAAACGATAAAGGTCACAGACGGCAATCCTATGTACGATTCTCGTAATGATTGTAATGCCATTATCAAAACTGAAACAAACTTACTAGTTGCAGGTTGTTCTGCAACAAAAATACCCAATGAAGTTAAGACAATCGGTGCGTCTGCCTTTTTGGGATGTCGTGGAGCCATTACTCTACCGCCCAGTATCAACTCTATAGAATCTGGAGCCTTTAGAAATATGCTCTTGCTATGTGAAAGTGCTACTCCTCCAACAGCGCATTATTCCGCATTTTCAGATTTATTAAGTATAAGCTGTTTTGCAATTGTGCCAGAAGACGCGATACAGGCATACCAAGAGGCTGTTGGATGGAATAAGGTTGCCATCAATAGTCCCTTCTATTGCGATGGAAACTTTGCGACAAAAGTCAGACTGATTACATCACCCGCCTTTTCCAATTCCACAGCGATATTGAATGGAGTTACCTATATGCCACAAAATGACACTATCATCATAGATAATTTATCACCCGGGGAAACTTATGAGATAGAGACACAAGCCTATTATGGGGATCGTTTACTGCATGGGAATCTACAGGTCACAACGAAGAATATAGATTTGTATGTGTCAGCACAGGATATAACAAATGAAACAGTTACTCTAAAAGGCACATATAATATTCCATCTACTGACTACTTCCAAGTAGCTTCTTGTGGGGTCGAAAATTACGGAAAAGGCGAGGAAGTGACTATCACAGGGCTCACGCCTGGAAAACAATACTCCTTTACATATTATGTAGAGGGTATTGATGGAAGCCGCTACACTAAAGAAGTAAGCATAGAGACAAAGCCCGTATATCTATATAGCTATGGTGTACCACATGCCACATCCTGCCATTTATGTGGAGGCTATTATAATGTGATTGATGCGCAAATCGTTGAGGCTGGCTTCAAAGGATATAAGCAATCTGACGTTGTGGCGAAAGACCTGTTAGCGAACACAAAATATACCTTTACATATGAAGTTAAGTTTGCCAATGGCGATTCACAGACACAAGATGTCGTGGTTTACACGGACTATCTTACTCTTAAGACCCTGCAACCTAGAATCATTAGTTCAGGAAATGTCATTGTTGCTGCTACAAGTAATTTTGGTGATGAGGAAACTAATGTTGGCTTCGAATGGAGACGCACGGACTGGACGGATGATTTCGCCTCAAACACCGGTAATGCATATCTCTACGGAGGAAGGATGGAAGGTTATATTCGTAACTTGAATACTAACTACCTCTGGAAATGCCGTCCTTATTATGAGTCGGCAACAGGCTCTCGTTACTATGGCGATTGGGTGGGTATTGACCCGTCAAACACCAGTTACTTTGAACCCACAGTTCACACCTATGCCACTTATTCTGTCGATGGCAATCAGGCGAAGGTCAAGGGCTATGCTCTCACAGGTACAGATAAGGTTACGAGTCAGGGCTTCGTCTATTGGCCAGTCAGCACAAGGGTTAAGGCTGAGGCGAACAGTGCACCTGCGAAGGTTGCATCGGTGCCAGACGATGCCAAGACCGTTACGGCAAAAGGCGTGGTCATGGAAGCAAGTCTGACAGGGCTGGAATACAACACGACCTACTGCTACGCAGCCTTCGTCACGACCTCTGAGGGCGAAACGTTCTATGGCGAGATGCAGACCTTCACAACGGGCGAAGACCTCACGCCCGTGGAGTCCGTAGAGGTGACACCGCAGGCAGTCAGCATAGAAGCCATCTATGACGCTTCAGGCCGTAGGCAGCCGAGAATGCAGCGCGGCCTTAACATCATCCGCATGAGTGATGGCACGACGCGGAAAGTGCTGGTGAAATAGAGCCCTACAAGGGGCTGTCTGAAGGGTGCAGGGTTTGAGCCAGAACCCTGCACCCTTTTCACAAATATCAGTGAACGCTTGGGTACCAAGAATGGCTATAACGGCTATGCACGAGCAGACTTCATCAAGGCGATGTTTCCCGATATCATTATGAGATGGAATACACTCATCTACATTTATTAAAGTGCTGATAACAATGAGCTGTCCAAGAAGGACGACGAGGACGCGCTCGACCTCTGGTCGCTTGCAAGGCAAGAACTAGCTTTTGCCAAGCGATGCCATCAAGTGGGCAAGGCCATGTTCGCTCCGAAATACAGTCTAAGGAGGGGGGTGAGTCCTACTCTCCTTTACAGACTATTGTGGAAACGTTGTTCCAATTCATGCATGCGCCGTATGATGTCACTGAACGACAGGGCTGTTCCATCATAAATCATGTGCTCCATCATATAGTCATAATCTTCTTCCCAAAGCGATAAAACATCATCGGGTGGAGTTAGGCGAATTTCCTTTCGTAAGTCCTTGGTGTAATCAACGCCGTGGATGGAGGAAAAACGAGCACGATGATGGTTGATGCTGTTCCATAGTTCATCATCCTTGACGGCGCGCAACGCAAAGTCTTTGTCCATCATCTTTTCAATGTCATAAAGGTGGCGCGATTTACGCTCTGCTCTTTGGCATCGAGTAGTCACAAACATCTCATGCAGCAGGAAGACCTTTTCAAGGAAAGTCTTTTCCGGCAGAGCGGTACGGATGCCAGAATCTGCTACATCAGTATCTATCGTGTTGAACTCACGGGCTATCATGCTCTTTACCTTCGCTTTACCAGTTGGTTCTATGAGTGAACGTGAACTGACCTCCAGCATAACAATAGGCTTTACATAGGCATTCCCTATATCTGTTAGAGCATTCTCGAACAATGACTTATACGATATATATAGCTGGCGCGGTTCTGGATACGTCTGGTCACCTATCCCATTGGGCTGGGCTTCAACAGAGCACCAGTCGTTAAGTCCGGCCTCAGTAATAGCGGTTTTCAGGGCTTCGCAAAACTCGTTCTGTACAAACAGGGAAGACTGTTTCCTCAGTTTCTTTATCTGCTTGATAGTAGGCTCGTCGCCTTCAAAGATACCGAAGTTGCTGTCGTATGCAAGGTCAATGTCCTCAGACATACGACCAATCAATTCCCAGACTTTGGAAAGACTGGAACCACCCTTGAAAATAACCTTGTCTGCAAATGGCAGCTGAAAAACCAACTGTAGTACCACAGTCACCCATAAGTCTTTTTCTACCACGACAGCTGGCAAACCAGTTTTCAACGCAGTCTGTGTGATGAAGAGTTTCTTACCCTCATCGTCTATTTCAAAATACTTGTTGCTCATATTGTTCTAAAATGAAGTCCTTAATCCATGCGGGCATCAACCCCAAGTCGTCTTTTATCTGTTCCAGAGGAATATTCTGTAGGAGTTCACTTGTCCTCTGGGTCTGCTCGTCGGTGATATTCTCCTTACCAATGTCCTTTAGCGCGAACACCAGCATTTGCAGGAGCCTGTTTTGATAAGCCAAATTCTTTTGAGTGGTATGTACGAACTTTATGGTATAGCCATTGAGCATTTTGATGGTCTTAGATGCGCCATCAGTCAAGTAAACCAGATTCATGGGAACCTGTGTTGAGAATCCCAGTTTATTCTGAGCGTATGCACCTGTTGGAACTATGGTCACCTTGTCTCTCTCCGCAATCCTTTCAGCCACTTCCTCGTAACTGGGATAAATAATTCCGAGACCATATTTCTCGTCCGTCTTCGGATAATAATAGACGCCCTGGGCCAGCCTCAGTATGATGCCAGTCTTCGTTGCCCTCTCAAGTACTTTCAGCACATGAGAAGTCTTTGTCCCCACCTTCGCTAAGTCCGAAGGAAAGAACACCTGTCCTGGCTCCATTCCAGCAATTTCAGTCGATACTTTATTCGGCATCATACGGTCAAAACGTTAAATCTGTCGCAAAAATGCAACAAATTTATGACACCTGCAAACTTATTGGAACTTTTTATTCGTTTTGAGTCCTTATGATTGCTTTTAAGTGCTTTTTCAAGAGGTTTTAGGGACGAGGAAACAGGAAAAACGAGCGTTTTTTATGGCGTTATATTCGATTTTATAAAGCAGTCCGTTGTCTATGAAGTAGTATTTCTTCTGCATCTCCTTCTCTGTTTCCGTTTTCTTCAAAGACTACGGGGCGGTTCACAATGATCGCCTCATCCACTTCACGCTGCTTGCTGATAAGACACTGCTTTATGACATCTTTACTAATACTCATATAAATTGTATTTAATAAGAATCAAATGATTTTATTAAGTTCGGTGCCCTGCACCCTTCGGAGAGAGGGTAAAAAGCGAACAAATCATCCATCGCACCTGAGATTGCATGATGCCGCTATGGGCGTTGTGTCTTGCGAAACGTTGAAAAAAGTGGAGGGGGGAGGTGATGAGGGGGCTTTTTTCTTGCTTGAGTGGAGTAAAGTCACTATCTTTGCACCGGAATCAGAGAATACGCTCTTCCATGTCTGTTTCTTCTATGTCGATTTCTTCTATGTCGATTTCTTCTATGTCGATTTCTTCTATGTCTGTCATCGAGGTCACATCACTCAAGCATCCCGGCATGGAAATCTTCGCTACGCTCACAGAGGCACAGCTGCGCAACAGGCTGGAGCCGGAGAAGGGCGTGTTCATCGTGGAGAGCCCCAAGGTGATCCGCGTGGCGCTGGATGCGGGCTACGAACCGCTGTCGCTGCTCTGCGAACGCCGCCATCTCGACGGCGACGCCGCTGACATCATCGCGCGCGTGGGCGAGATACCTATCTATACCGGCGACCGCGAGCTGCTGGCGGCGCTGACGGGCTACACGCTGACGCGCGGAGTGCTCTGCGCGATGCGCCGTCCGCAGCCCCGGAGCCTGGAGGAGGTCTGTCGCGAGGCACGCCGCATCGCGGTCATCGAGGGCGTGGTGGATACGACCAACATCGGCGCCATCTTCCGCTCGGCAGCCGCTCTGGGCATGGATGCGGTCCTGCTGACGACCAACTCCTGCGACCCGCTGAACCGGCGGTCGGTGCGCGTGTCGATGGGTTCTGTCTTCCTGGTTCCCTGGACGTGGGTGGAGCCTACGGCCTACCCTGCCCTACTCCACCGCCTCGGCTTCAAGACGGCTGCGATGGCATTGCGCGATGACTCCGTAGCGCTCGATGACCCGCGCCTGGCTGCCGAGGAACGCCTCGCCGTCATCATGGGCACCGAGGGCGACGGCCTCCCCGCCGCCTCCATCGCTGCCGCAGACTATGTCGTCCGCATCCCGATGGCCCACGGCGTGGATAGCCTCAATGTCGCCGCCGCTTCCGCCATAGCGTTCTGGGAACTAAGATTCCCATACGTTTGAGACACTTTTCCTATTCCTTCAGTACCACCTTGCGGCTCCCGTGGATATACACCCCTTGTCGGGCGGGCTCCACATCGAGGCGCGTGCCCTGCACCGTGAACCATTCGTCCTCTGCAGCGGCTCGTACCTGGGGTGCCTCCACGGCATCGTCCGGGCGCTCCACGAACGCCTTGAGCTCCAGGAGCGCGGGCAGGGCGCGGTGCGACGTGTTGTCCCAGAGTCCGCGGTTGATCCATCCTCCGAGGACGCTGTTGTTCGGTCCGGTGCCGTTCTCCTCGGGGAACCACCAGAAGAGGCCCTTCACGTTGTCGTGACGTTTGAGTTCTGTGATCAGGTCGGCCGTGAAGCGTGCCTGTCCTTCGGGCGAGACGGGCCACACGGCGGAGTAGTCGTAGTCGATTCCCCTGCCAATGGCGGGCTGCGACTGGTAGTAGTAAGCCGTCTCCACGATGTGCACGTCCTTCGCGGGGAAGTTCGCCCGCAGCTGGTCGAGGGTGGCGCCGAGGGTGGCGAGGTCCTTATGCCAGAAGGGATAGTAGCTCAGGCCGATGATGTCGAAATCGACACCGTAGGTGGTGAGCTTCTTGTAGTTATCCACCGTGTAGGCAGCATCCTGGATGTGCTCGAAATGGATGATGATCTTCGCGTCGGGGCACACCTCGCGGCACGCCTTGATGCCCTGGTTGAGGAATCGGCGGAAGGCATTCCAGTTGTTGAAGCCAGTGGCGTTGACGCGCCCGAGATCCCACAGCATCCCGCAGGTAATCTCGTTGCCGACCTGGATGAAGTCTGGCGTAGCCCCGGCCTCCACGAGGCGCTCCAGCGAAGCCTTGGTATATTCATAGAGGCGCGTGGCCATCTGGGTGGCGGTGAGCCCCTGCCATGCGGCGGGAATGGTCTGATGGGCGGGGTCGGCCCACGTGTCGCTGTAGTGGAAGTCGAGCATGAAGGCGAAGCCGGCTTCCTTGATACGCTTGCCGAGGGCGGTGACGTAGTCCAGGTCCTGGCAGACGGCCGGGTCGGGATCGTCCGCCGGATCCACGAAGAGGCGCACGCGCTGGGCGTTCCAGCCCACGGCCGAGGACTTCAGGTAAGAGAGCATATCGGGGATGCGGAGGCCGTTGCTGCGGTAGTAGGCCTGCCCCACCTGTTCGTAGCGCGGCAGCAGGGAGATGTCGCCGCCCACAAACCATTCTTGCGCACCGGCCTGCGCCGCTGCCAGAAGCAGGACGCAGGCCGGGAGGAGTTGTCGGAGTCTCATCACTTCACATAGACTTTACGGCTGCCAACGATGTAGATGCCCTTGCGGAGCGTCTGCACGCGCTGGCCGGCGAGGTTATAGATGACGGTGTCGGATGTAGCGGCAGCGCGCGGTGCAGCGATGGCATCGGGCGCAAACTCGGCGAAGGCGTCGCCCGTGACCTCACGCACGCTGTTGGGGCCATAGGCCGTCAGCGTGAAGTCATCGAAGGTGGCCCATATCTCGCCGTCGGGACGATGCAGGATGATGCCGATGGTCAGCGTGCCGTCGGTCACCTTCGTGGTGACCTCGTAGCGCTGGGCATTGCCGGGCAGTGCATCGGCCGCCTCCACGATCACGCTGCTGCCGTTCGCAAAGACGAAGGCGGCATTCGCGGCGTTGGCGTAGGCCGTCACAGCCATCGTGTACGTGCCGTTGGGCAGATCGGTGAGGGTCTGCAGGACGCGGTAGCCGTTGGGGGCGCCATCCCAGAGGTTGAGGTAGTAGTACGATGCCTTCTCGGTATGATCCAGGAAGCGGGCCATCTCATAGACACCGTCCGACCAGCTGCCAGCCGTCTCGAAGGTGGCGATGGCGCCGTCCTTGGTCCAGCCGGTGAGGCCGTCCTCGAAGTCGGGGTTGGTGATATATACGGTGTAGTCCATCGGGTTGTCGTCCGAAGCCTCGCCGACAGGGATGCGGAGGGCATAGACGGCCTCCTCGATGCGCTGCTTGAGCGTGCGGATCTGGTCGTTGTTCTCGATGGCGGTCTCGGCGTTCGTGATGACATCGCTGACCTCGGCATAGAGCGCCTTGGCGGTGGCCACGGCCTCCTCGGCAGCCGATGTCTCGTACTCCGTGATGCACTTGCCGAGATAGTCGTTCAGCGTCATCAGCTCTTCAAAGAGCGCGAGCGACTGCTGGCCTTCCCAGATGATGGCGCCCAGGGCCTCGCGGATGGCCACCACCTCGTCGGTGCTGAGTTGATGTGCCTCCAGGGCGGGCTGTGCCACCTCGTCGATGTAGTTCTGCGCCTGCGTCTGATAGACCTGGAAGGTGAGCGTCGGGATCAGCTCGGCGTCGTTCGCAATCTCTGCTTCCAGCTCATTGTATGCCTTGATGTTGGCGTTCACGGCATTGAGTGCTTCGAGATAGGCATTGACGAAGGTCATCAGATGCTCGTCGAGGTCGGCCTCTTCGAGGGCCTTCAGTGCCGCGTTATAGGCCTCTATGAGTGCGGGCTGACAGCGGGCGCCGTCGAAGCTGGGAGCCTGCTCGACGCTCTTCTCCACCCATGCCTGGTAGGCATCCTCGCCGGCGCCGTAGTACATCAGGCGCGCGTTGTCCATCGTGCTCCAGAACTGACCGTCGTGCTCGCTGTGGTAGCCGAGCTCGAGGGTGCCGTCGGTGACGAGCGTCACGACGGAGTAGTCCTGACCATATTTCCCTGCAGCCTGATCCACATAGCCCTTGACGACAGCCGTCTGCACGCCACCGGCGAAGATGTAGCCGCCCTCGGCATCGCTGTGCGCAGCGATGGTGACGCCATAGACGCCGTTGGGCAGGCCTTCTACCGTCTGCGAGATGTTGCCCTGTACGCCGGAGGCGTTCCAGATGTTCAGGTAGTTCGTGCCCGTGTAGGCCGTGCCATCGATCATGTCAGTCCATGTGCCGAGCTCAAACGTGGCGGCGCCCACGCCGTTCGTCCATCCCTCCAGGGAAGCGTCGAAGCCGGGGTTCTGGAGATAGCGGGTCATGTCGATGGGCGAGTCGGGGGTGACGTTCTCCTCGTAGAACTTCGTGAAGAGCTGCATCAGGTCGGCGATGGCGGCCTCCAGCTCCTCGGTGGTGAGGGCGAGATTGGCGTAGGCCGCCTCGGCAGCCTCCAGATCGTCGATGCCCAGCTCACGTGCCTCCTCGATGAGGGCCTGCAGCTGCTGGGCGGTCTGATAGACCTCGCGCGCCTGAACGTAGGCGGCGTAGTCTTCCTCCGCGACGGCGGCCCACACGTTCTGCGGCAGCTTGCTGGCAGAGGCATAGACGACGCCCGTGCCAGTCTGCTCCAGGTTCTTGCCGTCGTAGTACTCGGGGTCGAACGTCAGGTAGTAGTCCGCGAAGTCACCTGAGTGAGAGACCTCGGCATTGGTCTCGGAGGCATAAAGGCGGAAGCTGTTGCCCTCCACCGGCTCCAGACAGAAGAAGTGGTCGGGCTTATCGACGGAGCCGTCGGTGTACCAGTGGTAGGCCGTTGCATCGGCAGCGTCGTAGTCGTTGGTGGTCAGGAAGGAGTAGTACCACGCGTTCTTCGAGGGCAGGAAGTTGCGGAGCTCATAGACCTCGCGGCCGTCGTCGTTCGTCTCGCCCGTAGTCTGGAAGATGACGGGGATGCCCTCGGCGCCGAGCGTGGCGTGGGTGCCCCAGTCGTTGCCGTAGGTGTAGAAGAGGTTGGCCGACGTGTTCAGCAAATAGCATGTCTCGCCGTCCGCGACGGGAGCGGTGCCGCCCGTGTAGCGGGGTTCTTCGCGCTGGCTCATGGCAGCCGTGCTCGCCAGGAGCGTCAACGCGGTCAGGAAGATGGATTTCTTCATAGAATAGATAGAATATGATATGTAGTTAGTTGTTTACGCGCATGAGATGCGTCCGTTTGCGCTGCAAAGGTACGAAATTTCTCGGACAAGAAGCCATCGTGGCGGCTCTTTTTTCGGCCTGCGGAAAGAAAAAAAGCTTACAGGAAGCAATATTTGAGAAGATTTTGCTATCTTTGCGCCAAATATCTTAAGAACTGACTACACAAGAGACTTCAATGAGCTGTATCGTACGCCCCATCACCACGGAACGGGAGATGCTGGACTTCATCCATGTCACGGACACCATCTACGAGGGCTGTCCGCAGTATGTCCCCGACCTGCAGGCCGACATCCGGGAGTTCTTCGACCCGAAGGCCAACGCCGGTCTGGCCTTCTCCGAGGTCAAGGGCTTCGTGGCCTATCGCGACGGCGAACCCGTGGGCCGCATCGCGGGCATCATCAACCACCGCGCCAACGAGAAATGGCAGACGGCTGCCGCACGCTTCTCCTGGATCGAGTTCATCGACGACATCGACGTGGCCCGCGCGCTGCTCGACGCCGTGGCGGAGTGGGGCCGCGAGAAGGGGATGCAGATGCTGCAGGGGCCGATGGGCATCACCGACTTCGACAAGGAGGGGATGCTCGTGGAGGACTTCCACCTCACCGGCACGATGAACACGATCTACAACCACGAGTACTACCCCCGCCATCTGGAGGCCCTGGGGTTCACGAAGGAGGCGGACTGGGTGCAGATCCGCGTGCAGATTCCCAAGACGGTGCCTGAGCGCTATGCCCGCGTGGCGCAGTACATCAGCCGGCACAAGAAGCTGCGCGTCGTCAAGCTGACCGATGCCGACATCAAGCATGGCTACGGCCACAAGATCTTCGACCTGCTGAACCAGGCCTACGCGCCGCTCTTCGGTTTCTCGGAGCTCTCGCCGGAGCAGGTGGATGCGTTCATCACGAAGTATCTCGGACTGATCGACAAGCAGCTCATCCCCGTCATCCTCAACGAACAGGACGAGGTGGTGGCCGTCGCCATCACGATGGGCTGTATGTCGCGCGCCATGCAAAAGGCGAAGGGCCGTCTGTGGCCCTTCGGATGGTGGCACCTGCTGAAGGCGCTGCGCTGGCGGCACGAGCCGAGCGTGGAGATGCTCCTCATCGGCGTGCGCCCCGACTACCAGGGCATGGGCGTGAACGCCCTCATCTTCAACGACCTCATCCCCATCTACAACCGCTATGGCTTCGTGTGGGGCGAGACGGGTCCGCAGCTCGAGTACAACTCGAAGGAGCTCACGCAGTGGAACCCCATAAACCCGGAGTTCGTGAAGCGGCGCCGCTGCTACATGAAGGCTCTGTAAGCAAGCTCCCCCCTATACACACTTCACCCCAGTGCCACGGGTCCATAGCCCGCCACACTGGGGTGAAGTGTTTCTTGAGGATGCTTACAGTGCGTACTCCAGCATCACGAAGCTGTAGGGCTCCACGGTCATCGTGAAGCGCTTCTGCGCCGCGATGGTCTCGGTCTTCGGGGCGATGGGCTGCGCCTCGAAGTTGTTCTCCGCATCGGGAGCACCGGCGAGGACGGTCTTCGTGGCCTGCTTCTTCACGCCGAAGCGGCTGAGGTCGATGGTGGCTTTCTTCGCCTGGTCACCGGCGTTGCAGAGCTTCACGTAGAGACGGCGCGTCTTCGCGTTGAGGACCACCGACTGGCCGTAGTGGCTGTCGGCCACGGGCTGCACCGTGCCGGCGGCATCACCCTGGAAGCGGACGCAGTCGCCGTAGTAGTACTGTCCGGCGGACTGGCCGAACAGCTGCTGGATGTAGTAGCTGCACGTCAGGATGGGACGCTCATTGTCGAAGTAGATCAGGTCGGGGTTCCAGTTCGTGGCTCCCTTTCGGGCGAAGAGGGGTGCGTAGCTGGTCATGCTGACGACGTCGCCGTTGCGCTCCACATGCAGCAGATAGAGTCCCTCGGCCAGCGCATCGATGAGCTTCTTGTCCTTGGCGGCGTACTCGCCGAGATAGACCTTTGTCTTGCGGTCGCGCGGGTAGTTGTCGTACTGGCGGCTGCTGAGGAAGTAGCGGTTGGGCTCGTAGTAGTGCTCGTCGATGATGGGCAGCCCGATCTTCTCGGCCACCTTCCAGCCGTTCTCGTAGTCGGGGTTACCGGCGTGGGAGCCGGGGCCGGCGGTGCCCACGATGATGATCTCGGGGTGTGCCTTCATCACGCGCTCGTACATATACTGGAAACGCTCCTCGAACTCGGGCGAGATGCGCTCCTCGTTGCCGATGCCGAGGTACTTCAGGTTGAAGGGCTTGGGGTGTCCCTGTGCGGCGCGCAGGCGGGCCCACTCCGAGGTGGCGGGGTCTCCGTTGGCCCACTCGATCAGGTCGATGGCGTCGGCCACCCACTCATCCATCTCGCTCATCGGCACGGCATCCTGCGCCTGGTCCTTCATGCCCCAGCCGCCGTTGGCTCCCTGGCAGCTGACGCCGCAGGGCAGGATGGGCAGGGGTTCCATGCCGAGGTCCTCGCAGAACTGGAAGTACTCATAGTAGCCGAGGCCCATCGACTGGTGGTAGCCCCAGGCGTTCTTCAGCTGACGGCGCTGCTCCTTCGGACCGATGGTGGTCTTCCAGCGGTAGGTGTTCCAGAAGCCGTCGCCACCGCCGTGCACGACGCAGCCGCCGGGGAAGCGCATGAACTTCGGGTGCAGGCCCTCGAGCGCCTCGGCCAGATCCTTGCGCAGGCCGTGACCCTTATAGGTGTCGGCGGGCATGAGGGAGACCATATCCACGTCCAGCTCGCCCTTCGTCAGCACGAGCAGCTGCAGCTGTGCGCGCTCGGCATCCTCAGAGGGCGTGAGCGCGATCTGGTACTTCTGCCAGTCGGCAGTGCCCACGGCCACGGTGCCTTCAGCCAGCACCTTGGCGGCCTTGCCGCGGCCCTGCGGCACGCTCAGCACCACGCGCACGGCCTTGGCATCGCCGCCGGCGTTGCGCAGGAAGGCGGAGAAGTGGTACTGTGCGCCGCCCTTCACGCGGATGCCGTCGAAGCCGTCGTTGGAGAGGCCTACGCCCGTCCAGCCGTCGAAGTCATAGTAGTGTCCCACGCGCTCTACGTGCAGGCGCATGTATGTCGGGTTGTTCTCGTGGATGGAAGCGTCCATGCGCGGCTCCATATAGCCCAGCGAATGGCCGGGGCGCACGAAGCGCCATGCCGTGGCGGGGCCCCAGCCGTCGCGCTCTGTGGGGTTGAACTCGAAGGAACCGTTCTGCACCAGCTCCGCATAGAGGCCGCCGTCGGCAGCGCTACTGATGTCCTCGAAGAAGATGCCGAGGAGTTCGTCACTAATCGCCTTGCCGCCCTTGGGCGCTTTCATAGGCTTCTGGGCGCTCACGCCCAGGGAGACTGCCAACAGGGCAGTACCGAGGATTGCTCGTGTGTTCATATCTGCTTGTGGTTGATTATTCGATGGTCTTCACGCTGCCCGTGTGCTGGTACAGGGCGACACGCGTTTCGAGTTTCTTGTTGAAGAGGGCATCCGAGAGGACCTCCGTGGTGCCGAGCTGTGCGATGGGCAGTTCGGTGGTGAGGAGGGTCTGCGAGGCGGTGCTGATGGTCACCTGCGCGCGCCGCGGCTGGTTGACATAGACGCCCTGCTCCAGCTTCGCCTTCTTCTTGGCGACGTCGGGGTCGTTGACGGCCGGGGGCAGGCTGCCCAGCGGCTTCACGGTGATCCAGATGGGTTCGCCGCTGAGGTCGTCGATGGCCACGAGACCGAGGCGACGGGAGAAGCGGCAGAGGAGCTGCCGCGTGCCGCCCTCCTCGATGGTGGCCGAGGGCTCGTAGTCGAAGCTCACCACCTCCGTGCTCGTCAGCGTCTGCCCCTTGAAGAGGGACTCCAGGGCGGCGGACTGCTGGTCGAGGTTGTCGAGCATCAGCTTGAGCTGTGCGCCGTCCTTCGGCGTGTTGTCGGCCTCGCCGCGGACGAGGGCGTTGCGGCTGTCGCGGATGTCATAGATCTCCTCGGCCGTGAGCTGTGCCATCTTGGCCGTGCTGCCCGCCGAGAGGATGTCGTGGGTCATGTAGTCGCGGCCGTTCAGGGCCTTCGGCGCCGGCACGCGCTGCGGCAGCGCCGGAGCAGGCTCGGGCGAGACCTCGGCGTTGATGCCGATGAGCAGGCCGTCGTCGGTGAGGCTCACCAGAGGGGCCGATGTCTTGGCGCGCAGCTTGATGGAATAGGCCTTGGTGGAGTCGGGAACGCCGTAGGGCATCAGCGACAGGCTCTTCAGCGTCCACTGCGTAGATTCTACGGTGGGAACATCCTTCAGGCGCAGGTAGCGGTCGGCATAGGCGGCGAACTCGCCGGGCTTCGTGACCGCCTTCTCCGCCGTGAGCACCACCTCGAAGACGGTCTTCGGGAGGAAGTAGTTGACGCCCTCGAGCGTCACACCCGGCTGGAAGCGCTCAATCTCCGTCTGCGCGGCCACGGGTAGTGCCGCCAGCGCGAGAGCGCAAGTATATAATAGCTTTCGTTTCATATTACTGTCAACTATCAACTGTCAACTATCAACTCTCTACTCCCCCATTCTCCTTCTCTATCTCCTGGAAGATGGCTTCGAGCATCCCTTCCTTCGTCTTGCAGACACCCCAGTCGAAGGTGTGGCGGATGCCCTCGGCGGCGAACCACTTGGAGAGGGGCTCCGTCTGGCTGTGATAGACGGCGAAGCGCTTGCGGATGGTCTCTTCGTTGTCGTCGGCGCGCCCCTCGATCTGCGCACGGCGCAGCAGACGCTCCATGAGCACGTCCTCGCCCACGATGAGCTCAATCATCATGCCCAGGTCGTGGCCGCGCTCGGCCAGCATACGCTTCAGCGCCTCGGCCTGCGCGATGGTGCGGGGGAAGCCGTCGAAGATGACGCCCTTGCCCGTGGGGTGGCTGTCGTACTGCAGCGCCAGGATGTCGATCATCAGCTGGTCGGGGATGAGCTGTCCGTTGTCGATGTACCCCTGCGCAATCTTGCCCAGTTCGGTTCCATTCTTGATTTCCGCACGAAGCACATCGCCCGTGGAGATGTGGCCCATGCCATAGCGGTTCTTGATCTCTTCGCTATACGTGCCTTTGCCGGAGCCCGGCGCACCAAAGATAATAATATTCTTCATTGATTTATAGTTTTTTCGATATTTCGACATTTCGGCGCTCATTGTCCATTGTCAATTTTCCACTAACGTATAAATATCCCTCGTATTCCGCCCGAAGCCGTCATAGTCGAGGCCGTAGCCGACGATGAAGTCGTTGGGGATCTCCATGCAGCAGTAGTCGATGGGCACCTTCACCTTCAGCGCATCGGGCTTCACGAGCAGCGCGCACACACGGATGCTCGCGGGGTTGTGCTTCTCGAGCGTCTCGATCATGTGGGCCATCGTGAGCCCCGAGTCGATGATGTCCTCCACGATGACCACATGGCGGCCGGTGATGTCCTTCGCCAGACCGATGACCTCGCGGATGGTGCCCGTCGTCTGCGTCCCCTGGTAGCTGGCGAGCTTGATGAAGCTCACCTCGCAGGGCAGCGTCACCTCGCGCAGCAGGTCGGCGGCAAACATGAAAGCGCCATTCAGCACCGGCAGGAACAGCGGTTCCTCACCGGCCAGGTCGCGGTTGATTTCTGCGGCCACGCGCCGCACCTCTTCTTGCAGCTTCGCCTCAGGGATGCTGACGGCAAAGGTCTTGTCTTTCACTTGCAGGAGACTCATAGTCAGAGAACGTTTTTAAGGGAACTTACAACATTTCAGCCGCAAAAGTAGTCAAATTATTTTGTTTTTCATCTTCCTTGCCGTATTTTTGCAGCAAAATTCGAAAAAAAGTCATCCTATGAAGATTCTCACAGGCGGACAATTCCGTGAGTTGGACCTCTACACCATTGAACATGAGCCCATAGCGTCCATCGACCTGATGGAGCGCGCCAGCCGCGCCATCACCGACGTGTTGCTCCAGCGCTACGCCGCGCAGCATCCCCGCATCATCGTCTTCGCGGGACCGGGCGGCAACGGCGGCGACGGACTCGCCGTGGCGCGTATGCTCACCGAGGCCGGCCACGCCACCGAGGCCTTCCTCTTCAACGTCACCGGCCACCTCAACCCCGACTGCGCCACCAACCGCGACCGCCTGCAGGCCCTCGAGGGGGCGCACCTCACGGAGGTCACCAGCGAGCTCGTCTTCCCCGAGCTGCGCCCCGGAGACCTCGTCATCGATGCCCTCTTCGGCACGGGCCTCAGCAAGCCCCTCAGCGGGGGCTTCGCGATGGTCACCAAGCGCATCAACCAGAGCCAGGCCACCGTCGTGAGCATCGACGTGCCCTCGGGGCTGATGTGCGAGGACAACACCTACAACGACACCTCTTCTATTATACGCGCGCACGAGACGCTCTCCATCGGCGGCCCCAAGCTGGCCTTCCTCTTCGCTGAGAACCAGCGCTACGTGGGCTCCTTCACGACCCTCGACATCGGCCTCAGCCGCGAGGGCCTCGACGCCATCAAGGGCTATCTCTGGATGACCGAGACCGACGAGGTGCGACAGCTCCTGCGCCAGCGACCCCACTTCGCGCATAAGGGTACGATGGGACATGCCCTCCTCGTGGCCGGCCACCGCGGCATGATGGGCGCCGCCATCCTCGGAGCCCGCGCCGCCCTACGCACCGGCCTCGGCAAACTCACGATGCATCTCCCCTACGCCTGCTTAGACATCATCCAGACGGCCGTCCCCGAGGCCATCGTGCAGATGGACGTCGATGCCGACCTCATCACCTCCGCCCTCGACGCCAGTAACTTCCAGGCTCTCGGCATAGGCCCCGGCATCGGCACTGACCGCTACACCGCCACCGCCCTCCACAACTACCTGCGCCAGCAGCCCTGCCCGATGGTCATCGATGCCGACGCGCTGAACATCCTGAGCGAGAACCCCGAGTGGCTGCGCGAGATCCCCGCCGACAGCATCCTCACACCCCACCCCGCCGAGCTCGACCGCCTCGTGGGACACTGCACCAGCTCCTTCGAGCGCATGAACCGCGCCCGTAACTTCGCCCTGAACTTCGCCATCTTCCTCGTCGTGAAGGGTCACTACACCCAGATCTGCACCCCCACGGGCGATGTCCTCTTCAACCCCACCGGCAACCCCGGCATGGCCACCGCCGGCAGCGGCGACGTCCTCACCGGCATCCTCACCAGCCTCCTCGCGCAGGGCTACCTGCCCGCCGAGGCCGCCCAGCTCGGCGTCTTCCTCCACGGCCTCGCCGGAGACCTCGCCGCCGACGCCCTCACCGAGGAGTCCCTCATCGCCAGCGACATCATCAACCATCTCCCGGCAGCGTTTAGGAAATTGAAAAATTAAAAAATTAGAAAATTAGAAGATTAGAAGATTGAAAGATTATAAGATTAGAAGATTGAAAGATTATAAGATTAAAAGATTGAATGGAAACCAATTTCATTGACTACGTCAAGATAGTATGCCGCTCCGGCAAAGGCGGACGCGGCTCCATGCACATGCACCGCGCCAAGTACGTCCCCAAAGGCGGCCCCGACGGCGGCGACGGCGGGCGCGGCGGCCACGTCTATCTGCGCGGCAACCGCAACTACTGGACCCTCCTCCACCTGCGCTACGAGCGCCACATCTTCGCCGGACACGGCGGCGCCGGCGGCGCGGCAGGCTCCCACGGCGCCGACGGCGAGGACCGCTACATCGACGTGCCCTGCGGCACCGTCGTCTATGACGCCGAGACAGGGCAGTTCATCTGCGATGTCACCCAGGACGGACAGGTCGTGCAGCTCCTGCGCGGCGGCCGCGGCGGACTCGGCAACAAGCACTTCGCCACATCCACCAACCAGGCTCCCCGCTACGCACAACCCGGAGAGCCCATGCAGGAGAAGACTGTCATCATGGAGCTGAAGATGCTCGCCGACGTGGGCCTCGTGGGCTTCCCCAACGCCGGCAAGAGCACCCTCGTCAGCGCCATCAGCTCCGCACATCCCAAGATCGCCGGCTACCCCTTCACGACGCTGGAGCCCTCCGTGGGCGTCGTCAGCTACCGCGACAGCCGCTCCTTCGTCATCGCCGACATCCCCGGCATCATCGAGGGCGCCAGCGAGGGCAAGGGCCTCGGCCTGCGCTTCCTCCGCCACATCGAGCGCAACGCCCTCCTGCTCTTCATGATCCCCGGCGACACCGATGACATACGCCGCGACTACGAGGTGCTCCTGCGCGAGCTCACCACCTACAACCCCGAGCTCCTCCACAAGCAGCGCCTCCTGGCCATCACCAAGGCCGACCTCCTCGACGACGAGCTGATGCAGATGCTCAGCGCCGACCTGCCCGAGGATCTCCCCCACCTCTTCATCTCCGCCGTCACCGGCTACCACATCACCGAGCTCAAGGACCTCCTCTGGCAGCACCTCGACACCGACGAGCGCCTCGAGGCCCACGCCGCCGCCATCGTCCACCGCGACAAGGACCTCTCCCGCCTCCACGACGAGCTCTCCGCCGAAGGCGAAGACCTGGATCTCCTCGAGGAGGACACCCCCGAAGACGACCTCGACACCCTCGACGACCTCGAAGACTTCGAGATCGTGGAGATCGAGTGACGGAGCATCCCGCCACCAATACCGCCACGAACGCCCCATAGCGCCAGCAGCTGCGACCACACCGGTTGCAGCTGCTGGCGTTTCCGCGCCGAGGTGGGAATAAAACGGAATAAATGCAACGTCCGTTTTATTCCCACCTTGTCGCTTGGAGCATACCACAAAACCTCCGTAACTTTGCCGCCGGAACGCCGACACCTGCCGGACCGCGAGCCATCAGCTGGCCAGCTCCGGTTCCTCACCCCGCAGCGCACGTGGCAGAAGCTCGCGAGGTTACGGCGATAAGCTCGCGTGCTTCATGCCACAAGCTCGCGAGGTTACAGCGATAAGCTCGCGTGCTTCCGTGCACAAGGCCGCGAGCCTCCCCCGAAAAGCAGGTGTCCCGTACCCCGAAAAAACAGCTGTTCAGATACCCCGGTTTTAAAGAGAAAAAAGAAAAAAGAAGCAAAAAAGAAATGAAAGAGAAAAGACAGACAGACCGTCCGACACTAACGCGCGACGATCATCAACAAGACATCAGCTGGTTTATCCACTTCTAAATGGCTGCCCGGCTGAAAGCGAAAATTAAAAATTATAAGATTATAAAATTATAAAATTATCCTCCCGACAGCAAAGAGTCCTCCCCCTCGGGGGAGTTAGAGGGGGGTCTTAACTTCACTTAACTATGGAACTCATCCTTCAACGCATCGCCCAGAAGAGAGACTACACGATCGGGCGTCTCTCCATCGCCAACGAAATCGGCCTCGCACGCTTCTGCGACACCCTCGAACCGCCCGTGGTCGCCAACAACCGCAACCAGCCCAAGGCCGTCCCCGCCGGACGCTACGCCGTGGCCGTCACCTGGTCGCCCCACTTCCGCCGCTGGCTGCCGCTCCTGCTCCACGTGCCCTACCGCGAGGGCATCCGCATCCACGCCGGCAACACCGTCCACGACACCGCAGGCTGCATCCTCGTGGGGCAGAACCTCGTCGTGGGCAAGGTCCTCAACAGCGCCTCCACCCTCGACCGCCTCATGCAGCGCATCCGCGGCCGCGCCGACGGCGAACCCCTCTACATCACCATTCAGGGATGACCTCTGCACGAAACTATTGCATCGTATCAGATTTCGCCGTACCTTTGCACCAGAAAAAGAAAGACAAGCGCGCAACGTCCTTCTCCAACCAACCAATTATTAACCCTAAAAAAACTCTTACCACTATGAAAGCAATGCGCAACACCATCAAGTACTCCATCTCCCTGCGCTCCAACATGGCGCACCCCGATGAGCCCCTGAAGGCCTACGCCAACCTCCAGCTCAACAAGATCCTGGACCTCGACGGCCTCGCCGCCCACATCCGCGAGCACGGGTCGCTCTTCTCCAAGGGCACCATCAAGGGCATCCTCGAGGACATGTGCGACTGCATGAAGGAGGCCCTCGAGCAGGGCTTCGGCATCGAGCTCGGCCCCCTCGGACGCTTCGAGCCCAGCATCACCTGCAACGGCGCCTCGGCCACCGAGACCGAGTACAACGCCGACGGCACCATCAAGCGCCCCGCCCGCACCGCAGCCGAGAACTTCACCGCCGACAACATCACCGGCCTCAACGTGAACTTCCAGAGCGGCAACGGCCTCAACTTCGACCGCAACAACATGGAGTTCGAGTACGTCACCACACGCAAGGTGCAGAACCTCACCAAGAAAGCCCAGAAGGAAGGCAAGACCACGGCCGACTGGACCGACGCCACCGACGACGGCACCTCAACGCCCTCAACGCCCTCAACGCCCTCGCCCTCAACGCCCTCGCCCTCTGACAGCAACGACAACGAGGAAGGAGGTGAAGGATGAAACCCTCCACCCGCCGCACGCTCAAGCGCGTCATTGACATCGTCATCACCGTCCTGACCGCCCTCGTCACCGCACTCACCACCCAGAGCTGCATCGCCTGACGACCGCCCACTCCCCCATCACTCCCCCAGGAGCGCCATGACAGCATGGCGCTCCTGCTGTGTTTGCTGGTCGGCGAGCGACAGCTGGCGGTAGTAGGAACTCGCGGCGCAGTCGATGTGGAAGGCCTGCCGCATCTGCTCGAAGGACGGACGCTCCGCCAGCCACCCGCGCTCCAGCGCGCACGCCACCACCAGCGCCACGCGCCGCGCCTGCTGCCCCTCTAAGAGCGGGCGCAGCCGTGCCAGGCGCGCCGCCCGCACCGCCTCGTCGCCGCACATCACCTCCGCCATCTCCCCCTTCCGCGGCCGACCGACGCGACCGGCAGCATCCTCAACGCCCTCAACGCCCTCGATGTCCTCAACGCCCTCGACGCCCTCAACGCCCTCAACGTCCTCAACGTCCATCGTAGCCCTCGCCACATTCACTCGCCCCGCCTTGTCGATCGACAGGTTCACCACCTTGTTATCATGGACATCCACGTAGGAGCCCTGCACATACACCTTATTTCCCATAATCTATTATCTATTATCGTGTATATCCACGTAGTTACCCTGCACCGTGATCACTCGGTCGTCCTCCGCCTCCGGCAGCTGCATCACCTCGTGGGCGTAGGCGATCTGCTCCGGCGTAGCCGTCGGCGGCATCATGTCCAGCACGAACGCCTTGACGGCCGACATCAGCTTGTAGTCCCGCATGTGGGCGAAGAAGTTGCGTACGCGCTCCACCGACAGCAGGATAAACTGCCGCATCCAGTGGTTCTCGAAGCGCACGTTCTCGAAATCCACCTCCAACAGCTTCACCCGCTCCTGCAGCCGCTGCGTCTCCGCCCACAGCGCGTCGCGCTCGCGCATCAGCGCCGCCTCCGCTTCTTGGTGCCGTACCTGTTCCGTCATCAGTTCACTCTCTAACTGCGCAATGCGCACATCGCGGCGGCTCCGCTCGTCCGCCATGCGATTGAAATCTTCTAATGTAATGTTCATCGTAACCCGTATCTTTAGTGTCCGTTGCTATGCCCGTTGATAGATGCCACCGCGCCCCGCCGACTCTCTCAGAGGGGAAGTGGGCGGGGCGCTGGCCTTAGTGACGATGGTGAATCTTCAGTCCATCCATTCTCTCTTTTCACTCGTTCCAGATGTCCCAGTCCTGCTGCTCCTTGGTACCAAAGCTTCCGGGAGCGATACCGCCATCAGTTTTGTCTATGTTGGCCTGCGGGTCGCTTCCCGAGAGGAGGACACCTGTAGTTTCCACTTTGAGGATTGCCGTCTGCGGCTGCATATATATCTTTTTCATTTTCAAATACATTATATAATTTATGATTAATTCGTGGATATAATTTATGATTAATTCATGTAAAATAAAGCTACACGTCATTAGTGGTTGTCATGTTCTTTCTTACATGAATTAACCATAAATTATATCATAAATTTTTCACGAATTCTTTATTACTTCACGAGCACCTTCTTGCCGTTCACGATATTCACGCCCTTCTGCATCTTCTGCAGGCGCTGACCAGCGAGGTTGAAGATAGCCTCGACCTCTTCGCGGGTTGCCTGACGTGTCTCGATGATGCCCGTAGCGTTATCCTCGAACACGAAGGTGAAGGACTTCACACTGGCGGGGATGCTCCCAGCTTCGATGTATGCCTTGCCTGCGGGAATGTTGCCTGCGCCGTTGTTAATCACGAACTTGTTGCCGGAAAGGCCATAGACGGTGCCACCTGCAACATTCGTAGCAGCCGTAGTGCCGACGAGCTTGTTCTCGCTCGCCGTGAACTCCTTAGTTCCGTCTGCGAAGTGAATCGTCACATTGCTGGTGTTCTCGCCGTCGGCATCCTTGTTGTACAACAGCACACCCTGCCCCCCCTTGATGGCTTCCGTGATCTTCGTGAAGGTGATAGTGCCATCGGCGGCAATATCGCTCACGCGCCATGCAGTGTAACCCGTCGTGGAGCTGAAGTCGATGGGGTTCACGGAACAGTAGGTAGCATAGCCGTACTTGTTGAGGGTCACGGTGGCGGTGGGGTCAACAGTCTTGGTCACTTTCACATCGTCAAGGAAGAAACGCCTGTCAGAGCAACTGAATGCAAGAGTAAGACTTGTAGAACTGGCAACAATATCAAATTCATATTCATTCCATTGTTGCTTTGTCATTCCCGAGGTCGTTGCTTCATTTTTGCTACTGATGGTTCCTCCAGTTACTGTAACAGTAATCGTTTTAGAGTCACTTGTACTCCATGGTGCGGCCTTGAAAGATAATGTATATGTTTCTCCGTTTTCAACTGTAATACCTGGTGTGGTAGCAGAACCCGAAACAGAGCTAGTACCGAATTTTGCACAACCACCAGCACCTGATCCTGATGTTACTGTCCAACCATCAACATCTGTCGACAAAGTACCATTGGCTTCTGAACCACCCCATGTGGAAAGCGGACCACCCGTACTTTTTGCGAATGTCTCCTCAAATACCGTCTGTTCCGAGCTCGGAGCCTCCGTACTACCTGCGGGCTTCGTGAACTCTACAGCGCACTCTTCCTGAGCCGTAGCCAGATAATAAGTACCCGTGCCTGCAGTGACGGTGATAGTGGCGGTGCCGACAGCCACGGGAGTCACGGTGACGGTCGTGCCATCCACACTGACAGTGGCTACCGCCTCGTTGCTGGATTCTGCGCTGACAGCACCATTGTAGTTGTCCGTGGGCACAGTAGCCTCAATGTCGAAGGTGTTTGCCGAGAAAGCTATGCTCTTCGATGTCACATCGAGGCTGATGCTGTTCGTGCCGTTCACGGTAACAGCCACCTCCTGCGATGCAGGCTTGTAGTTGGCAGCATTGCCGCCAGTCGGGGTGGCAGTGACGGTGACGGTGGTAGCGCCTACGCCTGCACCCAAGTAGTCCCCATCAAGGATAAAGAAGATATCGCCATCGGCGGATTCGTAGGTATAAGTGATGGAACCCGTAAAGCCATCGGCGGCCGTGCTGGTAGCAGACAGTGAGCCCTCGGCATCCTTCAGAATGCTCTTCGCAGATGTCAAGTCAATACCTGTAGCACAGGCCGAGCGGTTATCTGTCACATTGACGGTAACCGTCTTTTCACTACTTGCCTTGTAATCGTCGTCAGCAGCCTGCGTAATGGTAATTGTTGCAGTGCCCTCACCTACAGCGGTAATCACGCCTGCGGCTGAAACCGTAGCAACGCCAGTATTGCTGGATTCGAGGCTCATTGCTCCAGTAGAACTCGTTGTCCAGGTAATGGTGCTTGCTGGAGAAGGAGCTGCGCTCGTCCTCTCCAAAGCAACTGGAGTTGAGGAGGTGATGGTCAGGTCGGAATCGGCCTTACGCTTGAACGAGGTAAGGTAATTATCCTTAGAGAACTCATATGTAGTACCATATAACGTTATGTTACCATATACAGTAACGATATCACCTACTTCCAAATCCGACTTGGCGCTGAAACTGCCGTCTTCATTATTCGCGCTCTTCAGTCCGCCATAGACCTCAAACTGATTAGTGGTCGTGCCATCGTCAGAAATCCAATACGTAATGGATTTATACGTGCTATTATAGCTGTCAACCTGTGAGATAATGCCATGAACGTAAACGCCAGTTACGCCTGTACCTGCATCAATAGCAGCTTTAGCTTGAACAATATTATATGGATTACCCGCTGAGCCAGGAGCAGCTGTTACGGTAAGGCCTGTGACATTAATGGTCTCGCCCATGTAGGTGCCAGTGACGGAGGTTGTTCCTGCGGTCAGCGGGTCTGGCGTCCAAGTTACCAGTGCAGTGACATCCTCTTCTGAAGAGTCATCGAATGTCGCGGTAACCGTCAAACCTGTCGGATCGAAACTCTGGCCGCCAACGTATGTTGTCTTGGTGGGCGTGCCAGTATAGGTGAGGCTGGTAATAGTTTTTGCATTCCACTTTGCATAGAGTGTAGTGTTGGATGATATACTAAAATTGCTTCCAACAGCTCTGTCCGTTCCACTACCGTCTGCTGCGGTATTCCATCCACCGAAGATATAACCAGCCTTTGCCAAGCTACCAGTGTTGCCAGCTACGGTAACGGTTGCGCCAGATGAATATGCCGTAGCATCTGTGGGAACGGTTCCAGATGTAGCACCATTGGCATTGTAGGTGACGGTGAAGGTAGAAGCAGCTTCATAAAAATCTATAGAAGCTACATCCAATCCATAATTCTTGCTTGACGCTGTTGATGACAAATTAAATGTAAATTTATAATAACTGTTTTTAGCCCAGGAATCAGCCGTCGGGGTAAAATCCAATGTGCCTGAAGTGGAAACAGATATCGATGGAGAACTAATTGTCTTGGTCTCAATAACATTAGAGAATTCAGCATCACTCGCAATTGTGACACTGATACTATTCACTGTTAGAGCTTTATTACTCGTGCCATTGTGCCTCAATGTAATTTTGCTAATGGAAGAACTAAGACTTCCTTTTCCCGTAATATAACGATCCGTAGCAGAAGAGAGTTTTCCACCGATTCTTGCATAATTACCTAATGCCTGATTACCAGGAATACTCCATGTGATTCCAGAGACTATTACATCATAATATGTTGCATAAGCAGAGTTCGAGTTGTTTTGTGTAATTGAAAGTGTGTACACTGGAGTCTCATCATCCGCCCACGCCGTCCCGGAGAACGCCGCGCACATGATTGCCACGAGCAGCGTGGCCCGTAGCTTGAAGTTGTGAAGTAGTTTTTGTTTCATAAGAGTAAGAGTTTTTAGTTATTGTTTGGGTATTTAGTGAATTGTTGCGTATTTATGAAGTCATATTTATGCGTATTCGTGTATAATATTTATGCGTATTCGTGTAAAAAAAGCTGCCATTTGCATCGAGGTTCGCGAAAAGTGTGTACCTTTGCGGCGTTGAACCAACATATATGATGCGTTATGTCCACCGTAGCATTGAATAATCTCTGGAGTTATATCCGTGGTCTGTCTCTCTCGCAGAGCGATCGCGAATGGCTGGCGAACAGATTGCTGGAGCCATCTTATCAGATTGACCCATATACCTACAGTCCGTCGGGTGACACCTTCTTTGCAGATGCTCGTAATGTGAAGGCCGTTGAACAGGACATTGCCGAGGCGCATCGTCCGGAGGCGTCGTTTACTCGTCTGGAGACCGCCGAGGACATCACCGCCATGTTGAGCGCCCTCTAAGCTATGCCCTACACAGTTCTTCTCTCGGAAGCCGCCAGGACAGAGCTTTCCATGATCAAGAAAAGCGGCGATAAGGCTACCATCAAGAAGGTGGCCAACCTGTTGCTTGAGCTGCAGGAGCACCCTCGCACGGGTACGGGGCAGGTAGAGCATCTGAAGCACTTTGCTTTCGAGGAAACGTGGTCGCGGCGCATTAACAAGCACTATCGCATGATTTATGAGATTCACGACGTCGAAGTCATCGTGACCGTTGTCTCCCTGCGTTCCCACTACGGCGACAAGTGACGCAGCCTCTCTTGCCATCTCCAAACTACTTCTTACTTCCTGTGCCGCCCACGCCGTCCCCGTGAACGCCGCGCACATGAGTGCCACGAGCATGACAGCCCGTAGCCTGAAGTTGTGAAGTAGTTTTTGTTTCATAAGAGTAAGTTCTCAGCGAACGTTTTCTATCTTTTGTTAACCCGGTGGCCAATGCCGCTCCGGCTCAGGCACTTACGTGTACCGAGCGAAGCGAGGCGACACTTTGCACCCGAATTCGGGCGCAAAGTTACCTCGCTTTGCTCGGAATTGCAAATTTATGTTGTTTTTTTTTACGATAAACTAATTATTTGTATCTTTGCCCCCGAAATCAAATTGTGAGCCTGCCGGTTCCCCATTCCGGACCGCTCGCATCATGAATTTGGTTATATTTGAGTAAGAAGATGCGGCCCGTCGGGAGACGGGCCGCATCCATTCCTTGGCGCAACGATTATTTTTGTAAGTCCAGCGACAATGTCATTCTACCTGACGCAATGCCAAAGCAGATATCTTCTCTATAAAAGCTTCTGTTGGCTCTATATAGGGAAGTACATCTGTCTCCGTGAGTCCAAAACGGTCACTATAATCCCCTTTCAATCTCATACTGAGTAAATGGCTCAGTAATTTCCCGTCTTCACGATCTACCTTACCCGTCTTGACGAAATGCAATCCGAACTGCGTGACATTCCCTTCATGCGAATGTGCAGGAATTTTGTTCGCTATCAGCAACGCAGAAACAACATAGTAGGCAGCATAGTACAGACGGTTCGCCGTGACCTCCAAACAATTCATCTCGAAATTCAGCTTTGCCTGCTTCAATGCCGTGTAGGATCTTTCTATCCTATATTTCACAACATCCTTTCTATTGTCCTCTGCCAAACTCATAGCCGTACACCTTCCCTTGTTACGTTCTCGTAAAACGGACTGGCGATGTCATGGTTCCATTCGTCCTTTGTATAGAGAATGGTATTGATGGTCTCGCCAAAATCCCACCCCAATTCCCGCAAAGGATAGGCCACCTCGTCAATATCTGTCGGCATTACTCTAGGTTTGTTGAGCAACACAAGAATATCCCAATCAGAGTCCTTGCGCGCATCGCCACGAGCCTGAGACCCGAACAGAATGATTTCCGAGTCGGCAGGGACAATCGCCCTGGCCTTATCCGAAATAGCCTGAATGATATGTCGTCGTCTGGCTGATGTCATGGTTGTTCTTGTAGAAACTGTGCTGCAAAGGTAGCCATTATTCCTCAACCTTCAAAAGTTTCCCGCCAAATTCTGCATGGCGGACAAAAAAAAAAGAGCGACAGCAGCTGCAACCATTCTGGTTGCAGCTGCTGTGCTGTTGTGGAGCTTAGGGGGTCAATTACTCGCTCCAGATGTCGCCCCAGTCGGAATTGGATTCTTTGGAGAGGCCTGCGTGCTCTCCACTGATTTCCTTTTCACTCATTGATACCTGCATCAAAGCATTCTGGATTTGAACATGAAAGATTTTAGTCTGTGGTGTGCTATATAGCTTTTTCATAGTCAGATACATTTAATAATTTATGATTAATTCGTGATTTAATTTATGATTAATTCATGTAAAATAAAACTACACGTTATAAAGTGGTTGTCATGTTTCTTTCTTACATGAATTAACCATAAATTATATCATAAATTTTTCACGAATTCTTTTTTACTTTACCAATACCTTCTTACCATTCACGATGTAGATTCCACGTTTCAATTGTGAATTATGAATTGTGAATTGTGAATTGTCTACACGCTGACCGGCGAGATTGTAGATTTCTTTGCTATCAACTGTCAACTCTGAACTGTCAACTGCCTCGATGCCATCCGCCAGATCCCAGTTGATGGCAAAGCCCTTGACGCTGCCACCACCAGCCGTGCTCAGATACGCGCGGTTGGCTTTCAGCGCAAAGGAAGCATCGTTCACATGGTAGAAGCCGATGCGGTTGTCGTTCTCAGAATCGAAACCAAGAACGTAGTTCGTGCCCGTGTCTGCCGTGCAGTCGATGGTCGTACCCGTGAAGGTTCCCGTCAGCACATTCGATGTTGCAGGCGAAGTAGCATAGCCGCTGCCAATGGTAGCGGTCACGCTCGTAGCGCCCTCCTCACCGATCAGCATCACCGGCGCGCCCTCCGTAATGGTCGCAGCGCCCGTACCCGGCACGATATAGCTGCCGCTCTTCGTGGGCGCATACGCCTTCACCTCCTTGCTGTCAGCACCTACCAGCTTCGTCACTTCGAACGGCACGCACAGCGTAGCATACGTGTGCGCCGCACTCGTGTTGTCCTTGGCAGCGGTGAGGGGGATGTCCACTGTTGTCACATCTTCTACCGTCCATTGAGAAGCACCGGCATCAACAGTCCAGCCTACCACCCGATACTCCTGACTTGATGAGGTATGCAAAGAGGCATAACTGGAAGCGCCGGCATTAAAGGCAACCTTACCAATAGTACCTGTAGTCGTTACAGCCTCGAAGGTAGCACCTTCTGCGACAAGTGGCACGTCATTACCTTGCGTGGGAGTACCCAAATAAGAGCCCTGGATAGCAATCTTGTAATTCTTTATACCCTGACGTTCCAATCGAACAATGGTTGACACTTCCGCTTCCGTCTTCTTGGCTTTAACGACACCCGTCTCGTTGAACATATAATCATTATAATAGCTCTTCAGTAGATAGAATCCTGTAGCTGGACGACGGATATATCCATCCAGAGCTTCTAACAATGCCTCATATTCTTCACTACTGATCTTTCCATCTGAGTTTGCATCTGTAATCATTGATGTCAGGGTCGAAGCGTTCGCCGTACTCACCTTGAAATACCCGTCGCCAGCGTTGTCGATGAAAGGCTGGATGTTTGCCACCACGCGGGTATAATAGTTCTCCATATTTTCCAGGTCTTCGTCTGTTAGCGCATCAACCCACCAAGCTGAGCCTATTTCCGTAGATCTATAAGGAGCTATGTATTGTCCTCCATTGGATTCATTGTTCCATCCATAGCTATTATTATCCCATATAGTGGCATTGCTATTGATAGCAATAGATGGTGTTCCCGTATAAACATTAGCTTTCAGATACCAGATGATACCGTCGTCGGTGAATGAGTTGGTGGCAGCCACACACTTATCTGCGGCGACATTATGAATCTTCACCGACAACACATCATCCGCTACATCTGCATCAACAGCCTCAAACCAGAATGCATTGGCCTTGGATTCTAAGCGATTCGTTTCAAGTGCCATCTTCTCTGCATCACCTACATACTTCGCATATTTGCCACATCGCGTATTCTTGATGGTATAACATTTGGGAGAGCCTGCTGTGGAGGTCTCAGGCCAGTAGCCCTGTTCCACCATTCGATCGTTCATGGTAGTCTCTTCAATAACCCATTTGATGTTAAGCTTACTAGAAGTTTGATTCGTATATAGATATTGGTCAGCTGCGGGAGTGTCATTGTTATTGCCTAAAAACTCAGATCCTGCATACGTAGGATTTGCACTCTTTATATAATAAGTACCGTCCTCTCCATCAACAGGTTCTATGTACCATGTAGAGTTTGCGGTGTCTGCACCATGTCCAGAATTCCAATAATAACTTCCTTTGGTTTTCATATATTCGTTGCGCCACATCAACGTATATCCCTCCTCATTGGTTCCTATCTTGAAAACAGAACCTTCCGAAGAAAGAATAGTAGCATTTACAGCTGCATCTTCTGAATAGTCTGAAATACGGAACTTCACATACAAGTCTGTTCCTTTCATCTTCAGCTTGTAGCCCTTGTTAGCTGAAGGCAGAAGCACCTCTTCATAAGTAACCTTGGCCACAACATCCGCACCATTTACCGTCACATTCGGATTCGCCTTAACCTTATATCCACCAATCCTCGGGGCTGTGGTGAAATTAGTGCCATCCTGTACTTCGTAGGTTTCAGGAATTTTGTAATCCATTGTGTTTCAGTGGTTCCAAAATTTGTTTTTCTCAAACGTAACAAACATGCACCAAAATTGTGTTAAATAAATCCAAGCAAACGAAACGTGGTGCATATGCCACTGAAACATGGTGCAAAGTTACGAAAAAAATCTGAGACTAATGCGATTTTCTATGATTATCTTTTTCACTGATGCAACTTGTCGGATTTGGCATCTGGAAGTGGCACAAAAAGGAGCCGATTGCACTCCCTTTTCGGATGGTAATAAATCGAAGGCAAAAGAGCATATCAAACAAATTAAGAGTATGGAAAACGCCGAAAAATCATACTCGGAAGTTAACTCTTCCAAAATTCCGACGGTTTCTTTCCTCATTTTTCTTCTGCCTTGCTCATTACATGTAACTTCGCATCGTCGCATTTCTCTTTTGACTGACAAAAGCTCTGACTTATCTGGTCATTG
>JAFUYT010000004.1 GCA_017470425.1 Bacteroidaceae bacterium
GCTTCGCAGGGTCTGCTGCTCATGATTCCTAACAGGTACAAGATTGCCGGTGAGCTGATTCCTACCGTGTTCGACGTTTCCGCCCGTACACTTGCTTCTCACTCGCTGTGTATCTTTGGCGACCACCAGGATGTGATGGCTTGCCGCCAGACTGGTTTCGCCATGCTCTGCGAGGGTTCTGTTCAGGAGGTGATGGACATGACCGCTGCTGCCCACCTGGCATCGCTGGAGACCTGCGTGCCGTTCGTCAACTTCTTCGACGGTTTCCGCACCTCTCACGAGTATCACAAGATTGAACTCCTGGAGAACGACGACATCCGTCCGCTGGTCAACGAGGAGTACATCAAGCGCTTCCGCGACCGTGCCATGAGTCCTGAGCGCCCCATCACACGCGGTACCGCCGAGAACCCCGAGACGTTCTTCACGCACCGTGAGGCCTGCAACCCCTACTACGATGCAGTGCCTGAGGTGGTTGAGAAGTATCTGGGCGAGCTCTCTAAGATTACGGGTCGTGAGTATCACCTCTTCTCTTACTACGGAGCCGAGGATGCTGACCGCATGATTATCCTGATGGGTTCTGCTACCGACGCTGCCCGCGAGGCTATCGACTACCTGAACGCCAACGGCCAGAAGGTGGGTATGATCTCGGTTCACCTCTATCGCCCGTTCAGCGTGAAGCACCTGCTGGCCGCCGTGCCCAAGACGGTGAAGAAGATTGCCGTGCTCGACCGCACGAAGGAGCCCGGTGCCAATGGCGAGCCCCTGTACCTCGACGTGAAGGATGCCTTCTACGAGTGCGAGAATCGTCCCGTCATCGTAGGCGGACGCTACGGTCTCGGAAGCCACGACACCACCCCGGCTCAGATTATCAGCGTGTTCAACAACCTCGCTATGCCCGAGCCCAAGAACCACTTCACCATCGGTATCGTGGACGACGTGACGTTCACCAGCCTGCCCGAGGTGCCCGAAATGCCGCTCGGTGGCAAGGGTACGTTCCAGGCCAAGTTCTTCGGCCTCGGTGCTGACGGTACTGTGGGTGCCAACAAGAACAGCGTGAAGATTATCGGCGACAACACCGACAAGTACTGCCAGGCTTACTTCAGCTACGACTCCAAGAAGTCCGGCGGCTTCACCTGCTCGCACCTCCGCTTCGGCGACACGCCCATCCGCTCCACATACCTCGTCACCACGCCCGACTTCGTGGCTTGCCACGTACAGGCTTACCTACACATGTACGACGTGACGCGCGGCCTGCAGAAGAATGGTCAGTTCCTGCTGAACACTATCTTCGAGGGCGAGGAGCTGGCTAAGTTCATGCCTGATAAGGTGAAGCGCTACTTCGCTCAAAACAATATCACCGTCTATACCATCAACGCCACGAAAATCGCACAGGAGATAGGCCTGGGCAACCGCACCAACACCATCCTGCAGTCGGCCTTCTTCCGCATCACCGAGGTGATTCCCGTGGAGCTCGCCGTTGAGAAGATGAAGGCTGCTGCACTGAAGTCTTACGGTGCCAAGGGTCAGGACGTGGTCGATAAGAACTACGCCGCTATCGACCGCGGTGGTGAGTACAAGCTGTTTGCTGTTGATCCCGCATGGGCTAACCTGCCCGACGACGCTGAGAAGGTGGACGACGCTCCCGCATTTGTCAAGGAGCTGGTTCGCCCCATCAACGCTCAGGCCGGCGACCTGCTGCCCGTCAGCGCATTCGTGAAGCACGGCACCGTCGATGGGTCTTGGGAGGTTGGTACAGCCGCCTACGAGAAGCGCGGTGTGGAGGCCTTCGTGCCCGCTTGGAACAAGGACAACTGTATTCAGTGTAACCAGTGTGCTTACATCTGTCCTCACGCTGCCATCCGTCCGTTCGTCCTCACCGACGAGGAACTGGCTGGCTTCGACGGTCTGGAGACCCTCGAGATGAAGGCTCCCGCCGCCATGAAGGGCATGCACTTCGTCATCGAGCCCAGCGTACTCGACTGTCTCGGCTGCGGCAACTGCGCCGACATCTGCCCGGGCAACCCGAAACTCGGCAAGGCCCTCACCATGGTTCCGTTCAACCCCGATGCAGCCGACATGAAGAAGATGGCTGCCGACTGGGATAAGCTCGTGAAGGTTCCCAGCAAGCAGGATCTCGTTGACATCCGCTCCAACGTCAAGAACAGCCAGTTCGCTCAGCCGTTGTTCGAGTTCTCCGGCGCTTGCTCTGGTTGCGGTGAGACTCCTTACGTCAAGCTCATCAGCCAGTTGTTCGGTGATCGTCAGATGATTGCCAACGCTACCGGTTGCTCTTCTATCTACTCAGCTTCTATTCCCTCTACGCCTTACACGAAGAACGAGAAGGGTCAGGGTCCCTGCTTCAACAACTCCCTCTTCGAGGACTTCTGCGAGTTCGGTCTCGGTATGGCTCGCGGTAACAAGAAGAAGAAGGAGCGGGTGGCCAAACTCATCGCTGAAGCCAGTGAGGCTCCCCAGCCTTCTGAGGAGTACAACGCTCACGCCGCCGAGTGGATTGCCAACAAGGAGGACGCCGACAAGAACAAGGAGATTGCTCCGAAGTTGCGCGAGCTCATCCGTGCTGCTGCCGCTGCAGGCTGCGAGGTCAACAAGGAACTGCAGACCCTCGACCACTACCTTGTGAAGCGCAGCCAGTGGATCATCGGTGGCGACGGTGCTTCCTACGACATCGGTTACGGTGGTCTCGACCACGTGATTGCCAGCGGCGAAGATGTGAACATCCTCGTGCTCGATACTGAGGTTTATTCTAACACCGGTGGTCAGGCCTCCAAGGCTACCCCGCTCGGTGCCATCGCTCAGTTCGCTGCCCAGGGTAAGCGCATCCGCAAGAAGGATCTCGGCATGATTGCCACCACCTACGGTTATGTATATGTAGCACAGATTGCTATGGGTGCTGACCACGCTCAGACCCTGAAGGCTATCCGCGAGGCCGAGGCTTGGCACGGACCTTCCATCGTCATCGCCTACGCTCCCTGTATCAACCACGGTTTGAAGGCCAAGGGCGGTATGGGTAAGAGCCAGGCTGAGGAGAAGAAGGCCGTGGAGTGCGGCTACTGGCACCTGTGGCGCTACAATCCCGCTCTGGCCGAGGAAGGCAAGAATCCGTTCAGCCTCGACTCCAAGGAGCCGAACTGGGCAAACTTCCACGACTTCCTGCTCGGCGAGGTTCGCTACCTCTCTGTCAAAAAGGCTTATCCCAACGAGGCCGATGAACTCTTCGTCGAGGCACAGCGGATGGCACAGCTCCGCTATAAGACCTACGTCCGCAAGACGCAGGAGGACTGGAGTCTGGGATAAGGCACAGACATTCCATAATCAACAGGCTACGGATAGGATTATCCTACCCGTAGCCTATTAAAAACAAACAATATAATAAGACATGAAAAAAATCAGTTTCTTTCAATTATTCACCTTTATTGTAGTAGCGGTGTTCGCCGTTAGCTTCGTCTCTTGTAGTAAGGATGATAGTAGCGACAGTGACAATGACCGTGGCAGTTCCAATGCCAATGCTAATGGGCTGGTCGGTACATGGCGCCGCATACATAAGTATGAAATAGAATACACTCAACAGAATGGAGAGTGGGTAAAGGCTAATGAAGAGGAGAAAAACTATGAGCCAGATGTCGCGAGTCATGGGCTTATCATCAATGCAGATGGTTCTGCGCAGGAAATCTATGTCAAAGGTGATGGCACCTACGATCAAGATGAAAAACCTGATATGTTTAAGTGGAAAACTGAAAACAACCATCTGTACCTGATGGAAGATGAAGAGGGTGATACAGATGGTTGGGAAGACTGGGGCGCATATAAACTTTCTGGTTCTAAGCTTGAAATAACTTCTGATGGCTTAGGTCATAAAGGAACATATAAGGAACATACTGTCATGCGTTATCAAAAGCTATAAGATACACAATCAGAGAATCAAAGAGGCTTAGTAAGAGCCCCTATGATGTTATGGATATGAGGTCGTGTCAAAAGTAACAGACATGACCTCTTAATTGTATCTGTAAGTCAATCAACATAAACATATTGCATTAATGATGCGTCCGCGCTCATATCATATTTCAACAATTCCATAGGATGTCCTGTTTTATGATGACGAAATCATTCAAGTAACCGACCTATATCCCATGTGAGGAATTCTTCTATGGGAATACCACCAGAACCAACTACGAAAGAGTGGAGAGGATGAAACTGCTCGCCAAACAATGGCAGACCATTATTGGAGGTCCTACGCCCACTCTTAACCTCTATGGCAATAAGTTGTTTGTCGTACTCTATGATGAAATCCACCTCGTCGTCCTTCTCACGCCAGAAGTAGAGCTTGTAGTCGTACTCGTCGGCCTGATTCAGCAGATGCGCTCCCACGGCACTCTCCACCCAGCGTCCCCAGAGGTTAGGCGTGGTAAATGCCTTATTGAACGTCGTACCGCTCTGTACTGAAAAGAGTGCCGTGTTGTAAACCATCAACTTTGGCACGGAATTGTATTTGCGTGCATTGTCCGACGCATATTTTTGCAGTCCACAGAGCAGTCGCGATTCGTCGAGCGTGGTCAGATAACCTGCTAACGTCGTCACATTGCCTGCATCCTGCAACTGCCCCAGCATTTTGTTTAGCGACAACTCTTTGCTGGAATAGGCGCAACCCAGTTCAAACAGCTGCTTCATCAAGGCCGGCTTATAGACAACCTTTGTCATCAGCACATCTTTCTCTATGGCTGGAGCCACTATGCTGTCCTTGATATACCTGCGCCATCGTCGTTCGTCCTTAATAAACATGGCACCTCCAGGATAGCCGCCAAAATAGATATATTGGTCAATGTCCATGTTAAATGCCTCGTGCATTTCTGCATAACTCCAATGTGGCATTCTGATGAGTTCATACCTGCCTGCCAGCGATTCCGTCAGACCGTCTTTCAGAAGCAGCCTGGAAGAACCGAGGATGACGACTTTCATATTGAGGTCTTTAAACGTATCTTCATCCCACTCTTTCTTGACAGCCTCGCTCCAGTTATCTCTCTTGTGTACCTCGTCAATCACGAGCAGGTATTCCTTAGCCCCAGCCACTTTCATGCGTGCACGTGCCGTAGCCCACATCTCGCCAATCCAGGCCGTGTTGGTATGGTCTATATTGTCGGCACTGACCAGCATAAAGGGTATATCAGTTTCCTGAAGCACCTGCTTCACCATCGTAGATTTACCCACCTGACGAGGTCCAGAGATAACTTGAATCTTGCTTCTCGGTTCTGAAATTCTAGAGTATAATTCTTGGAATTGTGCTCTTTTAAACATAGTTGCTTGATTTTCTGCTGCAAAGATAGACAAAATTCTCAATTTGACCAAATAAAATTCTCAAAAGTTGCTTCCAGAATTCTCAAAATGGTCTAATTTAAGCAACTTCATACATTGAGAACGTGTGTTCTTGCAAAAAACACAATGCCGCTATAACTTGAGTATGGTTAAAGCGTGCTATCCAACTCGTCGATGTACTCCAAGCAGAAATCCTCCAGTCCGATATAGTAGATGCCGTTCTCGTCGAACCAGGGTATGATGTGGTCGCGCAACTCTATGAGTTGCTTGAGATAATAACTCCTGTTTATTCTATCTATATTTCCGAAAGTTTTGCGTATTTACGCACATTTTTCAGATAAGTCAATCTTGTAAGACAATCATTTGACCATCTCTTTCCCCGATCACCCTGCCTTCACTCACATTTCTTACAAAAAATACAATGCCGCTATACAGGCCTGTCAATCATGGCCACCTGGAACCCGTGAACCTAATGTCCTTGAACCACAGGATAAGGAAGCACCGGTTCCCTTCGCGAAGAAAAAGCTTCCACGCCTGCGCTCATATCATATTTCAATAATTCCGTAGTGTTTTACCTCTTTCCTTTGCTTTCCATTTGAAATCCTTATTGATGTAACAACGGTTGGCACTCTTTCCCCAAAGATCAAATTCTAAATGAAAATGTGGCAAAAGAACTCGTATTTGTGACTTTTGCGACTCCTTTTCTGCAAAAATCACATATGACTAGCACTTTTTATATAAAAAAGGTGGTGGATTGAAGATTTTTATGTACTTTTACAATCGAAATCGGGGAGAAATCCGGTTTCATTGATGCATTAGCTTGTTATTTCGCACTTACCGAAGAAGCCTATGAAACTAATTTGGAATAGTTCGATTTAGGAAGCAAAAGGGAAAGGCCAAAGAATGGTCATTCTTCACTTCAAGCATTAGCTATGCACACGCCTTTGGCGTGGAGCATTCTTGTATTGAAGTGAGGGCTTCCAAATTTCCTAGGCTCGCCCCTTAGGTAAGTGCATAAGAGTGGCCACGCCATTCTTTTATGCCCGTCCGTGTGCATTTTATGTTTAACTCAATAATAATAAGCGAAATGAAAAAAAATGTTTTGTTTATGATGCTATTTTCACTTTGTACGTTTACTAATGCACAACGAAAAGTGGAGATTGTGGAACCTGTAAAGCAAGATTTGGCTGATGCAGGGGGGCGAGTGATTAAGCGCAAAGTGGCAATTGGTCGCTTTAGTAATGAAACACAGTATGCTAAAGGCATCTTCTATGACAAGGAGAATGACCCGATGGGCAAACAAGCTCTTGACATCCTGTCATCTAAGCTGGCAGCATCTGGCAAATTCTTATTGCTTGAAAGAAGTGACATAGCGTCTCTATTGGAAGAGGCGAAGAAGAGTGATAATGGCCTAGCCACAATCGGTGCTGATTATATGATTATCGGCTCTATCACTGAGTTTGGCCGAAAGAATACTGGCAAGAATGGCGTTTTCACAAACGTAAAGACGCAAACAGTAGAAGCTGCCGTTGCTATTCGCCTTGTTGACGTCTCAACGGGTCTTATCATCTATTCAGACGAAGGTAAAGGCTCCGCAGAAATTACGACAAAGACCACTATGGGCGTTGGTGGACAGGCCAGCTACGACGCAACATTGAGCGATAAAGCAATTTCGGAAGCAATAGGCCAACTCGTAGAGAATATCATCAATAAATGTACGGACAAGCCTTGGCGCACATTCTTCCTTTCATTTGACAACGATGCTCAGTTAATTGCCGGTGGCGCAAGTCAAGGCATCAAGGTCGGCGACACATTCGCAGTCAAAACTAAGGGAAAGAAGGTTAAAAATCCTCAAACTGGCATTATGATAGAACTACCAGGCAAGCAGATAGGAACTGTGACTGTATCTGCAACGAGTGGTGATACCCCAGAAACAGAGTTCTCCTTCGTTACATTCACTGGTGACGGCACAGCTATTGATGCCGAGAAACTGACAGAATACTTTATCGAGGAAATCAAATAAAATCATTGTATGAAAGCTAAAGTTATATTTTCAATGCTTGCCATTGCCTTCTTAATGATTGGCTGCAAAGCAAATTATCCTGTTGCTCAACAGAGTGGAAAGGAAGATATGGCATATTTGGTGTTTGTCGGACCTCTGAAAACTTATGGAAATGGCTCGAAACCCGTGCAAGTTGAAGTGGACGGAACCAAATTTGATGCCAAGGTAGTAAAGCCAAAGACGGCGAACAGAAAAGGAACTCAGTACGGAGTTGCGACTGGTCGTAGAAATGTTACCGTTAAGTTCAACGGTCAAACCGTTTATCAGAAGCAATTGTTCCTGTCAAGTCAAGAAACTAAAATTATAAATTTACCATGAAGAAATTCATTATTTCAGCCGTCTGCGTGATGGCTATGGCTTCTTGCCAAACACAGCAGTCGCTATATTCTTGGTATGATTCTGAGGATGCGACCTACACGTACACCAAACGTGGTACAGAAGAGACACTTGCAAAAGCAATGGCTCAGTATGAAAAGGTTATTAGTAAGCAGAAAGGACTTCGCAAGGTTGTTCCTCCGGGAGTGAACGCAGAGTATGGCTATCTTCTTTTCAAAGCAGGAAAGAAAGAGGAAGGTTTAACCCTTCTTCGTGCAGAAATCACAGCCTATCCTGAATCTGAGAAATTCATTTCACGAATCATCAACCAACTGGAAAAATGAAGAAATATGTCATTCTTGGCTTGATGACATTGTTAATGTCGTCATGCGCAGAGCAGGTTACTCGTCTTGCTCAATATCCCAAAATGTACGAAGAAAAGCCTCTTACAATTGCTGTGATGCCTCCAATCAATCAGACAAACTTTGTAGAGGCAAAAGATTATTTCTACACCACGCTATATGCTCCACTTTGTGAGAAAGGCTACTATGTCTATTCTCCTATGATGACTATGGAAATGTTCCAGTCAGAGAGTGCCTACGATGCAGAGCAATTCATTGAAGCCGATCTTTCCCAGTTCCGGAATGTACTTGGAGCAGATGCAGCCATGTTTACTATTATTAAGTCATGGAAAAGGAACAAGATTGGAGGTAAACTGACAGCTGGTGTTGAATACATTCTTCGTTCCACAAAGACAGGCGAGACATTGTATAAACGTGAAGGCTTAATAAGCGTTGACACAAGTGTAAAAGCTGGAAGTGGCGGTTTTGGAGCATTAGCCTCTCTCGTTGCAACTGCTATTAATACAGCAGCAACTGACAAGGTTGTGGCTGGACGTAGGTGTACAGTGTTTGTCTTAAGTGATATGCCAGAAGGGAAATATGGTACACAATATGATCAAGACCAGAATCTTCCAGCAGGGAAAAGCTATGTAAAGGCTACTGTCAAGTAAAAAAACTTTCTAGGACAGATACTCTCATCAGTAAGATAGCAGAGCTGGAACCATGCCGACATCCTCGGCATCGGTTCCAGCTCTTTTTTCAAACTTTCACTGGAAATGTCAGCATGATTCTGTATTACTCATCTTACTTGCCAACAAAACAAGGGAGAGCTGCCAATGGATGATTTGGAGCTGTAGCAATAGTGTTGTCGAAGTTTACTACACAACCGAGTCAACCTCATCGCAAATAAGGCACCAAGCAGTCAACAAAAAGCGTTAAACCACGAGCGTCGCCGAAGTTTACTACAAAAACATTCTGCGTTTCCCGACGGTGAACGCGTGTTTCCTGGCCATGAAACGTGTGTTTCCCGACGGGAAACGCAGATTCCACGGGCAAGAACTGAATTTGCACATAGGCGTTTGTAGCTTTGAACCTGTAAGGGAACGACTATACACTTATATTCTTTAACGTTTATGCCTTGCATTTTCAGGCGAGGAGTTAGACTATAGGATTGCCCTCATTCCATATTTTGCATCCGTTCTTGCAGTTCACGGTTGTCTTCCAGCAGGTTCCATATGGCATCTTCAGAGAGGACATCGCGCTTCAGGTCTTGGGGTAAGAGGCCTGCAGAGTCGGCAGCGAAGTCCTGCTTCCATAGTTCGCTGCCGTAGTAGTCGCTCAACAGGCGGAGGGCATCCTGCGACGCGGCATACTCGTCGAGGGCTGCAGAGAGGTGCATCACGGCCTGCGAGGCACGGTCGAGACAGCGCTCCATCTGTCGGATGCGCTCTATCTGCACAGCCTTTTGGCTTCTTGTTGTCTGAGCCGCATGCAGGCTCTTTTCTGTCTGCTCCATATGTGGGCTCCTTTCTGTCAACTCCATTGCTACTTTTTCTTTTTGGGCTTGGGCTCAGGCAGGGCCTGACAGGTCTCGCGGACGAGGGCGGAGAGGTAGTCACGGTCATCCACATCAGCGATGTAGAAATAAGGTTTTGCACCCTCGTATGGCGGCTGCAGGTCGAGGGCGCGGATCAGGGCCTTCCCAGCCTCCGTCGGTTTGATATAGAATTTGTCGTCACAAATGAGACCGAAGATTTTGCCATTGCAATAGATGCCGAAGTCGCCAAACATTTTCTTGGCGATTATCACTCCCGCGCCAGCGCACTGGTCGGCGATGAATTGTACAAAATCTGTGCTACTTGCCATAGACAACAATTGTTATTACAATGTTTTTAGGAAGGCTTCGGTCTCTTTAGTCGAACCTAAATAACGGAGAACGACATGTTTTACGGGGGCAAAGTTACAACTTTTTGTCTTATCATAGACTTAAAACAGTAACTTTTCGGAAGAAATGTGGTGATGTTTCGAAGGGATTCCGTATCTTTGCCCCAATTCTAATTAAAACATATGGATCAATGACAGCGCAGACGGCTCCCGATTTCCTTTTCATTGACACAGTCCTGCTGGCCTACCGCCTCGGAAGGGTGCGATATGATGAGCAGAAGATTGCGTTGATAGCTGCAGCACGTGCCGCCACGGATGCTGTTTCTTTCCTGACAGCTCTGGAGAACTTCGGCGTGGGGCGCCGGTCGCAGCTGTATCGGTTTGTTGGGGAAATTTTGTCAACCCCAGCGTCCTTCCGTGCTCAATATCCTGGGGCTCTCGGCCTTCCTTGGAATGGGGAACCCGCAGAGTCCTTCCTCAGCAACCCGCGCGTTCTGTTTCTGGTGGAACCCGTGCTGACTTTCAAACAACAGTCTCTTTTCTACGACACATACTGGTGGTTTGTCCATAACCATCAGGCATCGTTCTATGATCCCAAGAAAGGACAATGTATTGGCAAGTATGCCACAGAACCACAGGATAATGCCTCCACGCTTCCTCGCTTCGAGGATTATCTCTTCCGTCTTGTGAACCACACGACACAGCGCATCCGCACTCGCTTTGAAGGCTTCCCCGCTGACATCGTCTGTGCCATCCTCCATCGTGCTTTTGCCTGAGCGATTTGAGAGGTTTCTCTTGGAACTCAGGTAGAAGGTTCTGCACTGGGGTAACTCAGAAAGCCCCGTTGCGTTGTGAGAAGCAGCGGGGCAATGAAGAAAATTTACTTTAGCGATTATTGCCAAGGCTTGGTCCATTGAGTGTCGGCTTTCGTGGCACTCACCGTTCATGTATAATCTCCAAAGCCCGATTGAGGATGATGTCTTCAGTGGAGGAGAAGATTTCCTCACGGGTGAGGGGCACTTCGTAGTCGGGCAGAAGACCACGACCGTATGGGAAACGGTCGGAGATGTTGGTGGCGGTGACGGCCTTGACAAGTGGCAACTGGTATTCGATGTGGGTGTTGGGCAGGAAGAAACGGGCGAACTTCAGGGCGGTCATGTAGTGATAGGCGGTGGCTGTCTCTCTGCCGATGGTCTTGGCACGTCCTGCACGGACGAGGTGAGCAGGGAAGTCTGTGGCGGCGCTGGCGGAGTTTTCGTTGGTAAGGATATAGATGGAAAAAGCGGACTCTCCCCCCGCCCCGGACTCTCCCCCCGCCCTCCCTATAAGGGAGGGAGCAGTCACCTTAGAGGATAAAAGTACGCTGCCATCAGAAGATTCCGCTCCCTCCCTGATAGGGAGGGCGGGGGGAGAGTCCAGGTCTTTCTTGTTATAATACCCCTCCATCCCTTCCACCTCAACAAACCCCTCGAACGGCTTCATGTCGGCTGTCCAGTTGTAGCTGTGGGCGAAACAGGGGTAGGTGGTGTTGCTCATCACCTTCTGATAGCCGAAGTTAGACGGTTCGTCCTTGACGAAGAACCGCACCAGACGCTCCTCACAATCGGCGTCGCCGCCGGGGTTGTCGCGCACGTCAATAATCAGATAAGGTACGTGCGCGTAGGTGCGCAGGCTGTCCTCGATGGCATCCATCTGCACCTCGTTGAGGTGGAAGTGTGCCAGCGTCAGCAGGGCAACGCTGTCTTCGAGCAGACGGAAACTCCAGTCCTCGCGGCGGTTCTGGCGCTGGTGGTTGTAATAAGCCGTGGGCGCTGTGGCTTGTGGTGTGTAGCGCTTCACCTGGTTAGGCTTCAGGAAAGGAGCCTCCACGCTGGTGCCGTCCGTGAAGGTGAGCTGCACGGGCTTGTCCCAGTAGGTGCCGCGATACTGCATCCACCAGTTTGTCAGCGTCTGCACGTCGCGCGTCGATTCCACTTGGGCGTCGAAGAGACTCGTCTTCGAACGTACGTAGGCGGCATGTTCCTTGGCACTGACGCCATTGATGGTCGCCACCTCCTTGCCGATATGTTCCTCATAGCCAGGCTGCACCAGGCGGACAGACATTCGTTCGCCCAGCGTGCAGAGCAGCACCGTGGGGTACTGCACGTCCGTGCGGTTGTTGAAGAACGGGTTGGAGGACTGCCGCCAGGCGTGGCTGTCGTGCAGGAAGTCGGCCGTGAAGGCATCGCCGATGAGGTCATAGAGCGTGCTGAAATGCACCTCTGCGGAATCCAGCCGAGCCCGTCCCTCGCGGATGAAAGCCTCTTCCCGCTCAGGCGTGATGATGTCGCGCAGCGAGGGGTAGCACTCGCGGATGCTCTGGATGAACACATCGAAGTCCTCGTTAGCCTGTTCGCGGGTGAGCTTGGCGGGCGGCGTGAAGGGTTCGGGTTCCTTGAAGGTGGATTGCAGCCCGAAAGGCGACATCGGGTCAATGGACTTGCCGCCTTTGTCGATACTCAAGGCGATGTGCGGCTGCCCGATTTTCTGGAAGACGTAGCTGACGGTGCCCAGTAGCGTGCCCGCTTTCACGCGCTGCCCCGAGCGCCACTCGGTGTTGCCGCGCAAACCTTCGAAGTGCAGGCTGCGCCCATCATCCAGTTTCAGGGTCAGTGAGCCGTTGATGAACTTCTTCGGGTCGCGCACGTCAGGGTCGGTATCCATCTTCTGCCGCATGGCTTCGAAGCTTTTGGCATCGTCGTAGCCATACGTATTGCTGGTTACGAGGTTGGGCATGTAAGTGAGGAAGATGCCACTCACTTCGCCGTCAACAGGAGCGATGACCTCCGTGCCTTCTGGCGCACCGATGACCAGTGTGCAGAAATTCGACTCATGGTCGAGCAGGTCCTGAGGGCGCAGCAGGACGTTGTCGCCCGCTTGTGCATTGCGGATGGGCCAGAGGAGTGTGTCCTGTGCCTGGGAGTTGCTCGCGAATGAACATAGGAGCAGCAGGATGAGGGTGGTTGCCCTCATCAGAAAGAGGTGATGTTTCATAAAGTGTTGGGGTTATTGTTGGTTCACTAATTCATAATTCGTCACGCCATTCTCCTGCATCAACTTCTGGATGCGCTCGATGTGCTTCTGCGGTACTCCCCGGCAGACGTTGATGCGGACGTGATGGTCTTTGCGGATGGCCACTTCTTCGAGCTGCATTCCGATGTTTTCTATTGTTGACGTCCAAGAGGTGTAGGTATATTGCTTCCAATTGAAGCTGTCATGAATACCGCCCTTCACGTAGATGGAGGACTTGATGGGGTTGTCCTTCGGCGGCGTTCCCGTGAGAAGGACGGTCAGTTCGGGATTGATATTGCCCTTCACGTCGGCGGGAACCTGCACGGGCGTGGTGATGATGTTGACCAAAATGCGTTCATTCTCGTAGCGTATCTCCATCTTCTTCAGGGCCTTGGCTGGCAGGTCTGGAAGATGATGGATGTCGAGTTCTCTTCCATCGAGCCTTACGGTGGAGTTATTTACCCTGAACATCTTTCCCATCTTACAGAAAGGATGCTCCTCGATAAAAGAGTCGCCGCCGTTCTGAATCCAAGCACCCCGACTCCAGTCAACGCAGATGGCATCGCCAAAATGTTTCTTATGCCATTCGCTTGCATCGTCTGGAAGGAAGAAGGGAACCAGCATCTTCTGCTCTGGCTCCTGCTGTTCGCTGGCCGCAGGCTCTGTCTCCTTATTCTGTGTGAAGACGCGGACGGCAGCGTATGCGATGCCTGACAGGAGTATCACGCCAAGGAATATGGCAGCAACTTTATACAGGAAGTGGGTGCTGGCTGGTGCTTCTCTTTCTGGGACTGGTGAATGTCTGGGGCGCAGAAGCGCTGCTGTTGCCTGTAGCTCCTCATAGTATTCTCTGCACTCTGCGCATTGGCTGATATGCTCTTCGCACTCAGCTTTGACGTGTGGATCGACATCCTTGTCAAAGAGGTCGGCCACTATTGTTTTGAATTCCTTGCAATCCATAGTTGTTCGTCGTTTATTAGGGTTATACAGCGTGAGGGGCGCGCATCCCTCGTCTTATCTTTTCCAGACCGTAGGTGAAGCGGGATTTGGCCGTCGTGAGCGGAATGCCCAGGATGTCGGCTATCTCCTGGAAGCTCTTGTCGCCATAGAAGCGCAGCCGGATGACCTCGGCCTGTTCGTCGGGAATCTCCGCCAGCAAACGACTGATGCGGCGATATTCCTGTTCAAAGTCCTCCGCCTCGGGTTCGATGAGTCCGGGCTGACTCTCAATGGGGACGGTCGGCATGCGTCCGGCCTCCCGCTGGCGGCTGATGCAGAGATTGGCCAATGTGCGATAGAGGTAGGCCGTCAGGTTCCGCACCTCTGCCTCGCCCTCATTCAGCCGCTGGTGCAGCCTCACGAACACGTCCTGCACAGCATCCTCCGCGTCGTCCAGATTTCCCAGCCGGTAGCAGGCGTATTGCAGCATCCCGCGTCGTTCAGAAGCCATCAGCCGCTCCACGTCCTTTGTCCTATGATGAATACTCAGCAATTTCATTTTGCAGTCTTGTTTATCTATATGACGCAAAAGTAGCGAAAAAGACTTAAACCACCGTGACTTTTTTCCTAATAATCGCCAATTAACCGCTTCCCCCTTCCCCCTTACACGTAAGCATGAACTTATTCATCAGCACAGATAGTTTATTCTGCCGCGGGGGAGGAAGTTGTTGATGTAGAATATTATTCTAAAATAAGCCTTTTGACAGGGGAATATTCTAAATGTGTGGCGTTTGATTGATTCTTTGCCACAGCCTTGAGTCTTTTAGGCAATTCGTTCTACCTTTGCAGGGCAAATACAGAATGAGATACATGAACTTCATCTTCATCTCGCCCCACTTTCCCCATACCTATTGGGAGTTCTGTCGGCGCCTCCGGCAGAATGGTGTGACGGTGCTCGGCATCGCCGATGCGCCCTTCGACAGTCTCCAGCCCGAACTGCGCGAGGCACTGACAGAGTACTACCGCGTCGATTCGCTCGAGGACTACGGGCAGGTATATCGCGCTGTGGCTTACTTTGCCTTTCACTATGGACGTATCGACTGGATTGAGTCGAACAACGAGTACTGGCTGGAACAGGATGCCCGCCTGCGCACCGACTTCAACATCACTACCGGCATACGCTCCGACCGCATACGCAGCATCAAGGAGAAGTCGGAGATGAAGAAGATATACGAGCGCGCCGATATCCCCACGGCGCGGCAAATCAGGGCCGCGGAGGGACAGGAGCGGGTGAGTGCCTTCGCGGCCGAGGTGGGCTATCCGCTCATCGCCAAGCCTGACGTGGGCGTGGGAGCCAGCGGCACACACAAGCTGCACGACGATGAAGAGCTCAGGAGGTTCTTTGCCGAGGTGCCCGACAGCGTGAACTATGTCATCGAAGAGTTCATCAGCGGCGAGATTTGTTCCTACGATGCCGTCGTCGGCGCTCAGGGCCAGCCGCTCTTTGAGTCGATGACGGTGTGGCCGCCCAGCATCATGGACATCGTCAACAAACGGCTGGACCTCTCCTACTACGTAGCGCCCGAGATGCCCGATGAACTGCGGCGGCTGGGACGCCGCACCGTGGAGGCCTTCGCCGTCAGGAGCCGCTTCGTGCATCTGGAGTTCTTCCGCAGCAGGCGAGGCTTCATCGCCTTGGAGGTGAACATGCGCCCGGCAGGAGGCTACACCCCCGATATGATCAACTTCGCGCACTCCACGGACGTCTATCAGATATGGGCCGACATGGTGGCCTTCGACGAGCGCCGCACGGCCGAGGGCGAACAGTTCTACTGCGTCTTTGCCAGCCAGAGGGACATCTACAAATATGTACACACGCACGAGGAAATCCTCTCGCGCTACGCTGGCAGCATCGTCATGTGCGAGCGTATGCCCGACCTCTTCTCGGCGGCCATGGGGCAACAGATGTACACTGCCAAGCTCCGGACGATGGAGGCCGTGAATGACTTTGTGGCTTATGTGCACGCCAAAATAGAATCGTAAATCATTAAATAGTAAATTACCAAGGTGAACATTAACTACGTGAAACACTACAGCCACGCCCTGGGGCGTGACATGGAATACAAGACCTACGGCACCGAGGGCCATGCGGTGCTGGTCTTCCCCTCGCAGGACGGCCGCTTCTACGACTATCAGGACTTCGACATGGTGGGTGTCCTCTCGGGCTTCATCGACAGCGGACGCATCCGCCTCATCTGTGTCGACAGCATCGACCGCGAGACGTGGTCGGACATCGGCGGCGACCATCATCGCCGCATCGAACTGCACGAGCGCTGGTACCACCACATCGTGGATGAACTCATCCCGCAGGTGCGCCATCGCAGCGACGAGACCTTCATTGCCACGGGCTGCTCCATGGGCGGCTTCCATGCAGCCAACTTCTTCTTCCGCCGCCCCGACCTCTTCGACACGTTGCTGGCCCTGAGCGGCCTCTACTATGCAGGCTACTTCTTCCCCGGCTACACCGACCCGCTGGTCTATGACAACTCGCCCTTCGACTTCCTCCAGCGGATGCCCGCCGACCATTTCTATTGGGACATGTATCGCCATCGTCGCATCATCCTCTGCGTGGGCCAGGGGGCATGGGAGGACGACCTGCTCGACAGCACCCGCCAGATGGACGCCCTGCTGGCCGGAAAGGGCGTGCCCGCGTGGGTCGATTACTGGGGACGCGACGTGGCGCACGACTGGGCGTGGTGGCGTCGACAGGTGGTCTATTTCATGCGCCATTTGCTGAGCGAGGAAGATGCCGAGTACGTTATCTAAAACGCCGTCCCGATGATACGCATCGTCACCTTCGCGGAACGTTTCCGCCTGGACTTCATCCGCCTCAACACAGAGTGGATCGAGACCTACTTCCGCCTCGAAGAGTCAGACCTCCGCACCTTTGCGCAGATTGATGACTACATCCTCCGCCCCGGCGGACAGATCTTCATTGCACTGAACGAGGAGGGGACGGCCGTGGGTTGCTGCGCGCTCATCCCGCACCCCGGCCATTCACCCGAAGAGGCGTGGCATGAGCTGGCCAAGATGGCCGTCACACCCAGCGCCCAAGGCCAAGGTGTAGGGCGCCAACTCGGTGAGGCGCTGATAGCCTACGCCCGCAGTCATGGCGTGCGGCTCCTGCGTCTGGAAGGCAACACGCACCTGGCCGCCAGTATCGCCCTGTATCGCAAGCTGGGCTTCCGCGAAGTGCCTTTGCACGGACAGGCTTACGACCGCTGCGACATCCTCATGGAACTGAACCTCAGGTAGAAGGTTCTGCCAAGAACTGACGTCTGTGGTTATTCAAGTTCCAACTGTTCATAGGGATAATCCTTTCTTTACCCTACCCGCAAGCCATTTCACATAATAATGTCATGTTCTACCCCGGTTTTAATATTTTTTAAGCCTTTCCGCCTCCTATTTCAGATATTAGGTGTATTTTTGCACCGGATTTAGGTGAGCAATTGTATCTACTCTTAATAGCATATAGCTATGATGAATAATTTTTTTGATTTCCACAAAGGTGCCAAACCATGTTTTGAAATAAAGCAAGATAATCTTGAACAGATTGAAATGCCGAACATGGTTAGAGAACATATGCACTATGCAGAAGAGAAACAAACAGGATATGATGATGCAAGATGGATTGAGAAAAGTAATTCGATTAAGGCCCGTGACAATTATACCTGCCAGCTCTGTCATGCTTTTAATCCGATGTATGGAGGACTGATTTTTGTCCAGCAAGGGGAATATGAAACATATCATCAGTATGAGGCAGATAGTAGTCGGTACATGATACATGTCAAAGATTATAATTTTACTATCAATTTTGATTTCTTTCCTTGCTATCATTTAGCGATGCCACGATTAAATGTACACCACAAAATATATTATCGGAATCGGCATTTATGGGACTACCAAGATGATTGCTTAGTAACCTTGTGCGAAAAATGCCATCATTATATACATTCGCTCCAAGAAATAAGTATTCCAATCGTTGAAGAGAATTCGCTTGGCCAAAATATACTCATAGGACAAACTCAGCCCAAGCCTTATCAGCCAAAATTAGTTCATACCGATTTAGGAACATTTCAACCTTTTGCTTTAGTCAAAGAGAATATTTGGGGAATAGGGCTAAACGGACAATCCCAAATAGATTTTAAAAGAGCAAAGGCTGAAAACAAGAAATGGTATGATTATCAAGAAATCTTAGATAATAATGTCGTAAGAATAAACTATTTATACATTGGGGATTCGCGTTTCAACAACCATACTATGGAAGAGACAAAATTTGTTTCAGATTTCATAATTAAAGACTTTATAGAACATTATTTAGGATTCAGAAAAGCATAGAACAAAATGTAGGCGTATAGCTCATTTTGTTATACTAGGCGGGAAGCCGTGCCGATATTCTCGGCTACCGGCTTCCCGCCCTTTATTTCTCCACATTATTATATATTATCGTATCGTCCCATCTTTCCGGCCATTCTTTCCTCCCGCTTCACGGTCTCTATGCAGGTTGTGGGTAGGGCATGGGGGGATTAGAGTTTACTTAGCAGTTCAGAGTACTTTAGGATGGGTATGCCCGCATGGGAGCCGAGGTCGGTGAGGTCTTTGTCGCCGCTGACGATGTAGTCCACGGGGACGCTCTCGGCCATCGAAAGAAGGTAAAGGTCTTTCGGGTCGCGGATGTCGGACTTTGCCTCAACGGTAATGTCTGTCATGAAGCAGACATCATATACCATTTCAAAGAAATAGTAACGTGTCTCTGCAGAGATCAGTTTGTCGAACTTCTCGCGGGCGATGACATTGCGGATTTCGTCAAGCTGTTGCTCGCTGATGTAAACTTCGACGTCGTGACGGCACAATACATCGGCCAGCGTCGAGAGCCGCTTGCCTATCATGAATGAAATCCAAAGATTGGTGTCGAACAGAATCTTCATCCTCCGTAACGTACTGCGTTGACCTCTGCCTGTATCTCCTCATCGGTCATCTGCGGAGTCTTCGGGCATGAATTGATGAACCGCTCGACTGAGGTACGACGCTTGCGCATCGTCCAGCCCATACGTGATGCCAGCGCCTCAATGAAAGCCGCATCCTGCAAGGGAATAGTTAATACCAAGTCTTCCATAATTGCAATTCTTGTTTGAATTCTGCGGCAAAGGTACAACAATTTTCGCTGACTTGTTGCTTCATCGACGTTAAATATGCACAAATCGGGCGGGGATGTATTGTTTTTTACACCCAGCGCATCCATGAGCAGTAGTTCTGGAGCTCAGGGCAGAGTAGAATGCCCTCTTAAGTCTTCTGATTGTTCCATCATCATGGAATAATCATTCCGTGACCTTGGAATTATCATTCCATGGCCTTGGAATGATTGAAAGTTATGGCTTCTCTCCTTGGAAAATCATAAGAGAGTCGCGTCTTCGATTAGCTTCGCTTCGGTGAACGTGCAAAAGAGAGAAGATATCTATTTCGTCGTGGAGAGGATGCCCGTCTCGGTGTCCTGGTGCTCCATGGTGCGTTGGATGTCGCGGTAGTGGCGGCCGTGGTCGAGGCGGATGGCGAGCTTCAGGGTGATCATGTTGCCGTAGTCGCGCTGGCGCAGGGTGGCGGTCTTGTGGATGTAGCGGTTGAGGAGCTTCAGGGTGATCATGTTGCCGTAGTCGCGCTGGCGCAGGGTGGCGGTCTTGTGGATGTAGCGGTTGAGGAGTTCGGTCCGGTTCGTGACGGGGTGACTGGCAAAGAGTTGCTGGGCAAAGAGGGAGCAGGTGACGGCGCGGCTGAGGCGGTAGGAGGCGGTGAGCACCCATGTGGGAGAGCCGTAGCCGCGGTGCTCGCCTTCCATGAAGTGCCAGCCGTTGTCGGCGTAGGCGCTGAGGGTCCACTTGCCTAAGTAGGCCTGCACGCTGGCGCCGCCGTTGAAGGCGTTGTAGGTGTGGCGGTAGTCCTCGCCGCGGTTGTAGAAGCGGTAGAGGCCGCCATAGATGTAGAAGGACAGCTTCTCGGGGATGGCCTGCCACTGGCTGTAGAGTTGGGTGTAGAAGAGGTTGCACTGATTGTCGGCGTTCGACTGCGTCTGATAGAAATGACCGTCCACGCGGCTGTATTGTTCCAGGTTGCAGTTGGCGTTGAGGCGTGCGTAGCTTTGCAGGTCCAGGGTCAGGCGCGGCGTGGTGTAGGTGAGGTGCAGGTCGTGGGTAGTGACGCGGTTTGGGCGCAGGTTGGGGTTGCCCACGAGCGTTTCCAAGCGGTTCTGCTTGATGCTCACGTCGCTGATGAGCGCTATCTGCGAGACGTGCTGGCTCAGCTCGAAGCCGTAGCGCGCCTGCAGGCGGTCGGTCAGGGCGTAGCTCACGGTGAACTTGGGGCGGAAGAGCCAGAAGTGCTGGTGGGTGGTGCCTTGGCTGTAGTAGCGGTGGCTACCCCCTACCCCACCGACGTAACTGAGCCGCCCCAGCTTTCCCTTCAACTGAGAGAAGAGGTAGAGGCCGGACACGTGTAGGTCGTTGGTGGCTTCGGCGTCGCCCTCGTAGGTGTTGTGGCTGTAGCGCTGGCTGAACTGAATGCCCGTGGAGAGCGTGAAGGGACGCAGGCGATTCTCGTAGATACCTTCTGTCCAGAGCGAGCGGGTGCGGCCGTGGGTGTCGTAGGCGTAGGTGCCGCCCTCGTTGTTCTCGTTGTGGCCCCGGCTCTTGATGTAGGTGCCCACGGCGTTGGCCGTCAGCGACTGGTGACGGCGGAAGTCCTGATGATAGTAGATGTCCAGGGAGGGCGTGGTGGCGCGTGAGGAGCTGCGGTTGGTGAAGGCCGTGCCATCGACCTCCATCGTGCGCTCAGAGCGGGTGGGCCGCAGTTGGCCGTCGGCAGAGAGGCGTGCTTGCAGCACGTAGTTGCTGTCGCTGAGGCAGTAGGCCAGCTGGGCTTTGTGGCCGAGGGCGCTGCTGCGGGCGGAGGTCAGGTGGCGGTGGAGGGTTTCGGTGACATCTGCATCACTTTCGAGATGCGTCTCGCTTTCGGCGATTTGCCCGCCTGAAGCTGCCCCCAGGTGATAGGTGGCTTGTTCGTCGTATTCCTCGCCGGTGAGGCGGTGGTAGTCGAGGCCGTAGGTTAGGGAGAACTCGCTGCGGCCGCGGTTCACTCGGGCGTACAGCGTCTCGTCGCCGAGGGCTGTCGTCAGCGTGTTCGACAGCGAGGAGCCGAGGACGTAGCCGCTGTCCGGCTTCCGCACCTTAATATTAATCACGTACGCGATACCTTCGCCGTAGCGCAAGCCGGGATTATCGATGAACTCCACGCGCTGCACACCCCGCATGTCCATCGCCAACAAGTCCTCCCGCGTGGCCACCACATCGTTGATGCGCACCTGCACGCTGCCGAGGTTCGTGAGTGCCGTGATGCTGTTCGCCGCCTCATCCACCCGGATGCGAGGCAGCGCGAGTTTCGCCAGCAGCGAGTAACCGTCTGTGGAGCTCTCCAACTGCTGCCTCGTCGGGTAGAGCCACATCCCGTCCTCTTTCTGCACCGTCCGTGCCGCCTTCACAGCCACTTCCTTGAGCGTGGTGCTTTTCTCTTCTTGTCCCCTTGCGACCACCGCTGCGGCAGCCACGACCATCATTGTCAGAATCAATCTTTTCATGCGTCCTTCGTTTTTTGCCGCAAAGGTACGCATTCCTCCCCTTTCCCTCCAAATATTCTTCCTGACATTTGTCTGACATTTGCCTGACGCCTGCCTGTCAGCCCCAAAAATCAGTCCGCATGTGCAACTTTCGTCCCTGATTCTACGTCTAACAAACAGAAAGATGTAATAATTCAGTCCTGCGCAGGTCTTGATTACAGATTAACGTATCAAACGCATTAACAGATTAACAAGATTATGGAGCTGATGACAATCGCTACCGCTGCCCTCATGACTACCGCCGTGAACGCAGCAACAACAGAGAACAGACTTCAGCTGAAGACTCAGCATGAATACGACAAAGCAGGCCGGCACACGACTCGCATCACCTACGCCTTTAACGGCGAAGAATGGCTACCGGCATTGCGATGGGAGTATCACTATACGACCACGGGTTACACCGTTGAACTTTCCCGCTGGAATCCGCGTCGCCACTGCTTCGACGAGGCTACGCAGAAGACCGTCTATACCTTCACGCCCGACGCCACAGCTGCCTACGTCACCACCTACGCCCGTCGCAACGCTCGCTCTGCTTTCGAGCTCACCGACAGCCTCCTCGCTGCTTTTCCGCAGTCGATGGCCGTGGACTTCCTCGCCGGGCGTCCCTGACAACACTTCTGCAACATATCCATAAATACTTTTTCTCTGGAGCAGCGCTGGCCGTGAGGTTGGTGCTGCTTTCGTTTCATAAAAAACAGTTCTCGGAAGCAATAAACGAGGGAGCGGGGACGTTTATTTCGAAAAGTCCATTCATTAATTCTTTAATCATTATGTTAAGAAAACATTTCTGCACGGTCCTCTGCGGACTCTTCTTGCTCACCGCCTGCCACCACGGCGTGACCATTCATCCCTCCAAGGTCACGACGGAGATGAAAAAGGAATATGCCGCAGCCCTGAGCGGCCTGTATGATACCGAGGTGCGCGTGATCTCGTCGATTGCAGGAGCAGAGCGCACGGTCAAGATAGAGAACGGCAAGCGCGTGGAATACTTCGAGAGTCAGGATTCCACGCTGCAGCTGAAGGCTACCATCCTCGACTACGACAACGGCATGAAGCTCATCGTCCACAACTTCCCGCTCTCCACCCTCGCGCCTGCTCTGCCCGATTCCCTCGCTGACCTGCGCACCGCCATTGCTGCCATGCCCGACCAGGAGCTGACCATCGACTACGGCTTCACCTTCCACGACCAGCTCTATATGACCTTCGCGCCGCAGGCACTCCCCTTCACCTGCCAGACCGCCGACGGCCGGGAGCACCACTTGCGCCTCGTCTTCGGGCAGGCTAACGGCTGGGTCATCGGGGAACTGGAGGACCGCGTGCTCAGCGCTAACCTGTTCATAGACAACCGCACCATCTCCTTTTACGCCACAGCTCTCAACGAGGACGACCGTCCGCTCTTTACCTTCGACGAGTGGATCAACAACGACTTCTTCGACATCTTCCTCCGCTTCGTGGAGCGGTCGTAGGGAGCCTTTACATACATCGTCTTGTTTTCACTTCTTTCTGGAAAGGGCTGCGCAGGTGTCGCTGATGTTCCGCATGGCAACCTCCCGTCGCATGGCTTCTTTGAGCGGGAGGCCGGGGGGATTGATGCATTGCACATGGGCAAAGCCGGCTTTCAGCAGTTCATCGCGGTCGCAGACTCGTCCGGCAATCAGACAGACAGGCACGCCGCAGGCTTGCCGGAGGATGCCCATAGGCAGTTTGCCCATCAGCGTCTGGCGGTCGGCAGCGCCTTCGCCGGTGATGATGAGGTCGGCCTCCTTCGCGAGCGCGCTGAACTTGAGGACGTCCAGCAACAGCTCGATGCCGGGCTTGCAGTCGGCATCCAGATATTGCAGGAAGGCATAGCCCATGCCGCCCGCAGCCCCTGCGCCCGCTGCGCCGGAGCGGTCGTAGCCGAAGTGCTCGGCAGAGGCTTCAGCAAACGCCCTGGCGCGCTCGTCCAGGAGCTGTACCATCTCCGATGTCGCTCCCTTCTGTGGCGCAAACACATGGGCAGCCCCGTGCTCGCCGCATAGCGGGTTCTTGACGTCGGACGCGATTGTGAAGCGGACGTGCTTCAGCGCCTCGAAATCCTCCCCGCAGCGGAGGGCTTCCTTCAGCGCCTGGAGCATCCCGATGCCCGCATCGCTGGTGGCACTGCCGCCCAGCCCTACGATGATCCGTTCAGCTCCTCTCCCGACGGCATCGGCCACGAGCTGCCCTGTGCCGTAGCTCGTAGCCACCATTGGGTTCCGTTCTTCCTCGGTGAGCAGCGTCAGCCCGCAGGCCTGTGCGACTTCTATCACAGCCAGCTTGCCGCGCAGCAGATACCAGGCAGTGACAGGTCTCATCAATGGGTCGTTCACGAAGACCTTGATCCGTTCGCCGCCGATAGCCGCATGAAAAGCCTCCAGGAATCCCTCGCCGCCATCGCTGACAGGCACCTGCACCACCTCGGCATCGGGGCAGCTGCTCCTGATGCCTTCCGCTGCCGCCTGATTCGCCTCCTGGGAGGTTAGGCAGCCCTTGAACGAGTCTATGGCGACGACAATTTTCATCCGTTTCGGGCTAATTGCGGTGCAAACCTCTCAATCGTCCCTTTCGGGCTTCGCCTCCTTGGCGAAGCGGAACAGGGAGAGGGGGAGATGGCAGTAGCCGTCGGGGTTCTTGTCGAGGTAGTCCTGGTGGTACTCCTCGGCAGTGAAGAAGTTCTCCAGGGGCTGCTTCTCGACTGCGAACGGCTGCCTGCAGGCCGCCTGTTCAGCCTGATACACCTGTTCGATGACGGGGAGGTCGCTGGCATCGGTGTAGTAGATGCCGGTGCGGTAGCGCGTGCCTTCGTCGTGCCCCTGCTTGTTGAGGCTGGTGGGGTCGATGGCTTTGAAGAACATCCGGAGGAGGAAGCGCAGGCCCACTCTCTCCGTGTCATAGACCACACGGACGGTCTCGGCGAAGCCTGTGGTATCGGTATAGACTTCCTTGTATGTCGGATTCGTGGTGTGGCCGTTGGCGAAGCCCACTTCGGTGGCCACCACGCCCTCTATCTGTTTGAAGAAGTGCTCGGTCCCCCAGAAGCATCCTCCTGCAAAATATATTTCTTTTGTCATGTCGCGTTGTGAGGTTGATGGTCGTGAGGTTTTAAGGAATAGATAGCGGGTCGGGGATGAGGCGGCCCTGACAGTAGCGGGCGGCGATGTGGCGGTCGTCGCCGATATAGACGAAGCGTTCGAGGCGCTGGAGGAGGGTGTAGCTGTCATCGATGACGAGGGGGCTGTCATCGATGACGAGGGCATCGAAGTCGTAGCCGGGCTCGAAGCTACCGACGCGGCCGAAGAAGGCACCAGCGCACTTGGTGGCCATCCAGAAGGCCTCGGAGAGGGTGAGGAAGGCGCATGAGTGGTCGCGCTCGTAGTGCATCTTGCTCACCTGGATGGCATAGACCATCATCCGGAAGATGCTGAAGTCGTGACCGGCGCTGACGTCGCTGCCGAGTCCCACGGGGATGCCGGCATCGAGGAAACGGCGCACGGGTGCGAGGCCGGAGGCGACGTTGAAATTGGAGGTCGGGCAGTGGGCCACCATGACACCGCGCTGCCGCAGCATCTCGAACTCATCGCCGTCGGTCCACACGCAGTGAGCCATCACGGTGGAGGGTCCGAGGAGGCCGTAGCGGTCGTAGGCGTCGGCGTAGTGGCGGCTCTCGGGTTCCAGCGCCCGGACGAGCGCGATCTCGTCGTGGTTCTCGGAGAGGTGGGATTGCACGGGGAGGTGGTAGCGGCGCGCCATCTCGCCGCAGGCGGCGAGGAGGTCGGGGGTGCAGGAGGGGATGAAGCGGGGCGTCACGATGGGACGCACGCGGCTGTCCTCGCGCTCAAATTCCTGGACGAGGGCATCGCAGGCGGCGCGTGCCTCCTCGACGCTTTCCTGCAGACCCTCGGGGCAGTTGCGGTTCATGTTCACCTTGCCGACGCGTCCGCCCATGCCGGCATCGTCGAGCAGGCGCATGAGGATGCGGGTGCTCTCGAAGTGAACCGAGGCGAAGGCGACAGCGCGCATGGTGCCGTGGCGCCACAGGTCGTGCACGAAATGGCGGTACATGCGAGCGGCGTAGGCAGTGTCGGCATACTTGAGTTCCTCGGGGAAGGTGTAGTTCTGGAGCCACGGCAGGAGCTCCTCGTCCATCGCGATGCCCTGGTTGCGGTACTGGGGCGCATGAACGTGCATATCGTTCATGGCGGGGATGAGCAGGCGGTCGCCCCAGTCGGTGACGGGGCAGTCGGCCAGATGGGCGGGCAGCTCGCGATAGACGCCCTCGACGCGGCCGTCGCTGACGGCGACGTAGCCGTGCGGGATGACCTCGAAGCGTTGGCGTTCAGGGGTATGGATGATGTTCGCGTGATAGATCTGCATCGTTTCTTCAATAGGTTGTGTGCGCGTCCTCGTCCGCTGACATCATGGAGCGGACGAAATAGTAGGCCATGTCGAGGGCCACCCCAGAGGCAATGGGCACAAGCCAGAAAGATAGGGGTATGCTCATGGTTGGTTGATAACTTTCGTTATTGTTAAATCATTAGCGAGTACAAAGGTAGCAAAAGAGTGCTGACCAAACAAATTTTTTTTGAGAAATGTATTATTATGCAATATAATCTTATCGGTTTCCCCATACATGGAAAACCGATAAGATTATGAAGTTGCGCATAGATAGCACAAGACTTTTTTCCCTATTCAGGGTTTGTCGTTAAATCAATAGCTCGTTAAAAATTCAATATATGGCGTAACGCCTAATCCGCGCAGCCAATGGTTACTGGCCTACGACTACTTTCTTTCCATTGATGATATAGACACCTGCGGGCAGTGACTTGATGTCTTGGGCATCGGTCTTCACCTTCATGCCGCTGATGGTGAAAATCTCCAGGGCAGACTGTTCAGCCTGCACGTTACCGACAGCATCGGGCGCGAGCACCGTCAAGGTACCCTCAGCACCCTGGGTCACTGTATAATAGGCCGATGTGCCGGCTCTCAATTTAATTATATAGGTTCCGGCCTTCGTGGGCGTTCCGCCAGACACGTAGCAGTTGGGCAATGTCGTGAAGGTTGATTCCATGGTGTCGTCGCCGATGAATCCAGTCAGTGTGAAGACAAAGTCCGGGAGCGGATCTCCAAGATTCATCGTGGCATCCTCAACATACGCTGTCAGGGTCGCTTTCCTCACGGTGAATTTGCCGTTCTTCAGGGTATAACGGCGGTTGTTGAGTGTGCCTTGCGTGACGATGATGTCGTATGTGCCAGGCATACTCGTACTTCTGACCGCGCACTGCAGGCCTGGTTCGCCCTTGAGGGTGCCCTGTCCTGTTACCTTGTATGTCAGTTCAGGAACTTCATCGCCGTATGTCATTGACTTGTTTTCGGCGGTGATGGTGAGGTTCTCATAGACGGCGAAGATGGCGGTGCAGGTGGCGTCTTGGCTGACGGTGAAGGTATAGGTGGCATTGGTGGAGAGCTTGGTGCCGTCTTCGCTTTGCCAGCAGATGAATTCATAACCTTTGTTGGCCGTGGCTGTCAAGGTGACCGATTCACCGTCATAGAATTGTCCGCCACCCTTGGCAGAGCCTTGTCCGAAAGGTTGTGACTCGGTCGTGATGGTTCGTATGGCAGGTGCTGTACCCTTCTCGAAGTTGGCCTTCAGGGTGTAACGCTCCCCAGCAGTCTTGAAGGAGGTGACGAAGGTGTAGTTGGCCTCGCGCGAGACGATGTTGCCGTCCTTGTCTGTCCAGCAGCGGAAGTAGTAACCGGTGGCGGGAGTAGCATGGGCGTGGGCGGTCATACCTGTAGAGAAGAACAGTTCCTCATTGGCAGAGTGGTTATCGTCTTTAAGGCCCACGGTGCCACCTTCTTTGGAGCTGGCATAGACATATATTTCGCCGCGTGTGCCCCAGTCGGTCTTCAGGTGGTAGATGTTGCCGTCGCCGATACAACTGACATAATAGTCTGGATATATCGAGGGAAGCTGGAAATGCAAGTCGCGTTGGTATTCACCATAGATGGCCTGAGTCTGTGAGTTGCCGCTGTGGAACGTGAATGTCTGTTCAATGATGTCGTCGCTCGTCAGGTCGGCTGTAATCGTCTGCTCGCCAAACCAGCTGCTTCCATTCTTCATTTTCTGCATCAGTTGTATGGTCAGCGGGCCGCTGTATGCCTTGCTGTTGGCCGCTTTCTCAATGCGCACGCTGACATTCAAGGAGTCGGAGTCGATATATTGGTTTGCATCGGCGTTGAGGACGGTGAATGTGGCTCTGAGCTGGGGTGTAGCGGGAATCTCGAAGTCGCTGCCGGAAATCCAACATTCACGTTCCGGCATCTTCGGGTGCGAGAAGGAGAGGCTTCCGGTGAGCTCGCGGTTAGCGGAGGCAATGTTCTGGAAGGGGATGCTGACGGCTTGTGTCTCGCCCGCCTTGATGGCAACGTGTGTGGTGGCGGTTCTGGATTCGGGAGAATAGCCACTGGCGTTGATTGAATACTCTGTGCTGTAGAAGAGTTCGATGTCTCCCTCGTAGTCCTCTTCGCTTTCATTCCAGATGACAGCGTTGTAGGTGTTGTCGCTTCCCGCTTCCCGTGTGCCTTCAATGACGGGTGTGTCGATGCACGTCAGCTTGAGGTTGGGCTTGAAATGTGCCACGAGGGCGCAGTCCTCGTTCATGGTCAGCGTGAGCGTTGGATCTTCGCTGACAATCTGCCCATTCTTCGTCCAGTGACTGAAGAAATGATTGATGTGCAAGTGCAGATTTGTGTTATATGTATCTTCATCCCAGTAATATGTATGGCTGTTGTAGAACATGAAGGGTTCTGCCGTGACAGACATCTCCGAGCCGGCTACGATGGAGTTGGGACTTATCACATTCACACTGCCTGCTCCTTCCGGTGTAACATCTACGGTGAAGTTGACTATGCCGGGAACTTTTTTTCCTCCGGCTACGATGATGGCATAGTCTGGCTGTCCGTTGTTCTCTATCCAGTAACGCTTGCTGTTCTCCTGCTGAACGGGTGTTACGGAGAAGCGCAGAGCGTGGTTGTAGTATGCTTCCATTGTAGCATCTGGGATGTTGATGGGTAATTCTACCGATTGTCCGGGCTGTAAGTTAACATCAAGGTCGGTGGAAACGAGGGACTCCGAATTGGCTATTGCCAGCTGCACGTTCACCCTACCATTGACCGTAGGCGCGTAGCCATCAGGCTCGGGGTATTCTATGTGCAATGTCGTGTTAAGCTTCGTGTCGTAGATCCAGTAGGAGCCATACCATTCTTCTGCCTCTGGCAGGTCGGGGATATTGGTGGTTATGCGGAGTCGCGGGAAGGGTGAGAGTGCGAACTCACTGCCGCTGATGTGGACGTCACCGATGTAGCTTCCCATGTAGAAGTGATTTTGGGTGTTGTCTGTTCGTATGCTCCATGGTATGATGTCTGTCATCGTGACGGTCTTGGTCTCGCCTGCCGCGATACTCACAATGTCCTCTGCCAGCACATCTTGTGTAGTGCTGTTGATGATGCATAGTGGGCCTGTATAATCTTCGCCATCGTTGCGGATGGTGAAGGATGCGTTGAAGTGGTCTGTGTAGTGGTAGGTGCCAGTGATAACAGGCGATGCCGTACAGATAAGTTTGGCGGCAGATGCCGTCTTTTCGGTGTAGTCCATCGGTGTCAGTGTGAGCATCTCTCCGCTGATGACAGCCTTGATATAGGCGACATCGCTGTCCAAGCAGCGCAGCCAGGCGCTCTCGCCTGCTCTGCGGCAGACGGGTATAATCTGGTATTCGCCGTCAGGTATCTCTTCGCCCAAGACAACATCTATCCCGTTATTGAAAGATTCGCCTACCTGTAAAGATCTATTTGCTGACGATAGAAGCTTCAGTTGCTGTTCGTTCTGCCATAGTGTCAGGGCGTAGTCGATGCTGTTGCAAGCCGTAGTGGCAAATAGCTCTGGAGTGATGGTCACCGTGGGGAAGTTGCCGATGCTATTGCGAGTCAATGATGTCTGGTTTGTCTTTATGCTGCGGCAGGCCATGGCAGGCTGCTTGTCAATATATCCGGCGGGCTTCACTCCGATGATGGCATCCTGGTCTGAGGCGTAACCATCGCGGGAACTGCCACCGCCAGTGCCGCGACCTTCCGGGTTCATCACCGACAGGCGGAAGAAACCATTGTAGGCGCCGCCCCAACCCCAGTCAATGTGGTAATAGTCTTCAGATGCATAGCCGTCGCAGACGAAGGCGTGGCCATTGCTACTGCTTTGTCCGCTGTAATAGACAGGATGTCCTTGCCGCAATTCGTTATAGATGACGTAGAGCCAGTCCTCATAGTTGTAACCTCCAGAGGCTACATAGCTAACGCTGTTCCCTCCTCGCTTAATAAAACGGTAATTTGCATCATATCCAAAATAGTTTGCCAGTGCGGGTGCCACATTCTGACTGTAGGCTGCGGAGGAATTAGCACCATAGTCCATTTGCACGGCCATGCCGCAGTAGAGCATCAACTCGCTGACGGCCTTCTGCTGGGTCTCGGTGGTTGCTTCCCATTCTGCACGCGGCATATTCGCCCAATCGATGGCTGTGCCGGCTGCAATGTCAGGGTGTGTGAAGTTGAGGCGCTCAGCGACGCGGTTGGGGATGGCGGCCGTCGTCTGTGCGGGGTGCTGCCAATAGTTCATGACCTGTGCCATGGCGGTGGCGACGCAGCCGGTGACGCATTGCTTGCCGTTGTCCATGGGACAGAGCAGGTTGAAGGGTGAACGCTGGTTCCACTCTGTGCGGAGCAGCGGAGCGATGGGCGTCCGCGAGATGTAGGTTTCGCTTGTGGCTGTCAGTGTGGTGGAAGCAGCGGCGGCCTTGATCTGCGCCTTGTACCCGTCGAGCCATGCCCGCATATTGACGGGCACGTTCTTTGTATCAAACCGACCGCCATTGCTATATCCGAGAATGTCGGGTGTGCGCTCCTCACCCGACACGATGACGAAGCCGCCGTTGGCCTCGTCGTTGAATATGTAGTAGGCATCGTTGACCTCTGCGGCCTTCATGCGCGGCGCTTTGCGCGGCGCCTTCTTCATGCCGTCTGCCTGCGACGGCTTGGCGAAGAACTTCTGTGCGCGCTGCATGGCCTCGTTCTGCGACACCTGCTGCGCCCAAACACTCGTGCCCATTGCCAGCAGGCAAAGGATGAAGGCACGGATAAAAGCATTCCTTGTCATAATTCTCTTTATCTTTATTTTTATAGTATATAAACGGCTGCAAAGGTAACTGCTTTTTACATACGAGTAAATAGTGGTTATCCGCTATTTTTTAGATGACAACGACTGTCGAGTTGAAATAATGTTGTATCTTTGCGGTCAAGAATCAACAAGATGATACGCAAGCGAATTGTTCTTATCTGGTGGCTGATGGCCTTCGTCATGCCTGTTAAGGCAATGACGGACAGCTTGCTGATGGCAGAGGTGGCCCGGACGGGGGTGTTGCTCAAGCAGATGCGCTATGACTCGACACTGGTGCAGGTGCGCCGTCTGCTGCCCGCGGCGCAGGAGAATGGAAATGTGCTGGCTGAGGCCGCGTTGCATGGCATTGCAGGCTTTGCACTCTCACGCTCGAACCGCCTGCAGGCAGGTCAGCAGGAGTATATGCGCAGTGCGTCCATTGCCGAGCAGCATCATCTATTAGAGAAGGCTGTCTGTGATGAGACAGGCACAATCCTGGCTCTCTTCTCCACGATGTACGGTGAGATGTCGTTGCGCTATCAGAACCAGGGTAATCAGGTGGAGGCGCTGCACTATGCCCGCACGGCACTGCGGTGGGTGTCATACGTGAATCAGGCTGAGTTGCGCGTGGGCGTCATGTCGTGCATCATGCCTGCACTGGCTGCAGGCAGAGAGTGGCTGCCGGCCTACGAACTGATGAAGCAGACGTTCGCAGATGCCCTGGATCTGAAACAGTATGACCTCGCCGTGGTCATGGCGGCCTATCTCATGAGGTGCGAGGACGAGTGCTTCGGTCGCGGCCCTGACGACTGTCCGTGGATGCTGCAGGCTGACGGCATCGTGCCACTGGTGACTACGCGTGGTGCAGCAGAGGAATATGAGAAGATCCGGCAGGCGCTCGTCAGCAAATATGATGACAGGGTGGATGCCAGTGGTAAAGATAGTGTGTCAGATGGTGTGGATGTCAAGGGAGCTGAACTCGGCGGGGAAACCGCCGAGCACACTGATGTAGGCGAGCAGCATGGTTTTTCTTACCTCTATCTGCTGCTGATGCTGGCGGGCATTGCTGTCCTGCTGTCGGGACTTTACTATGTATGGCACCGGCGCAACAGACGGAAGCGGCAGAAGGAGATTGAACATCAGATGGCTGAGAAATATGCTGAGGGACAGGAGTATGAGCGTAATCGTCTGGCTCGTGAGTTGCACGATGGCGTGAGCAACCAGTTGTTGGCCGTGGAGATGAAACTCAGCACAGAAGGGCTGACACCCGATACCATGCAACTGCTTGACGAGAGCCGTGAGCAGGTGCGTCGCGTGTCTCACGAACTGGTACAGCCCGAGCTCAACCGTGTCACGCTTGCAGAAGTCCTTGCAGGCTATGTGGCTCAATTGGATGGTGTGCGGCAGTGTAGTATGAGCTTTTCGGCTTCGCCCGCTGACACCGACTGGTCCTTCATTCCTCCTACTACGGCTCTTGACATCTACCGTATTGTCCAAGAACTTATCACCAACATTCTAAAACACTCAGGGGCCACCATGACCTCCGTGGGACTGCATCATGATGGTGCGCGTACCATAATGGTTCTCATTAGCGACAATGGTGAGGATAAGGCCGATGATGTTGCTGCTTCGACTGGCATCGGTCTTCGTAATATGAAACAGAGGGCAGAGGCACTTGGCGGGTCGTTGGAAACGATGCGTCATCAATATGGCAGGGTGGCCAAACTGGTTGTCAGCGTGCCTGAACAGCAGTAAAATTATCTGATTAAAGGCATACCGAGAGCAAAATCATGGATTTCCGCCAGTCCAGATTCTTGATTTTCCATTATATTTGCAGCCGATAATTAAAAAAAGGCTCACAAAAGGACGTGATAATGCACAGATTTATGTATCTTTGCAACGCCGTTCAGCAGTGAATGTGCATTGATAGTAAGGAAGTGCGTTAAGCTTGTTTCAATGTTGATGAATCTCGACAACTCATCATGGAACTGAAATCTGAAATAAGAAAACGTTCTCTCCCTGGTGTTGATTATATACTCTGTTATATACAACTCTGGGGCGTGAGCCGTTCCATCGTCCGATTTCAGGCTGTCGAGAGCCCATCAACAGGATGACTGGAGTTGTCTTACGCCTTTTTTGATGACAGAGAGTTTACAAAATGAAACAGAATATAGACACCTATCAGTTTGATGGCATCCGTGTAGCTGTCGTTGACGACCACGAAGTAGTGCTCGAGGGTTACCGAAGCTATCTGCAAAAGCTCGGAGTGGCATTTGTTGAGGCTTTCACAAATGCCAACGCCTTACTCAACAGAATACAGGCAAGGAGGTTCGATGTGTTCATCGTAGATGTAGAACTGCCCGACCTTGATGTCTCCACACTTATAGACGGCATCAGGAAGCGACAGCCGGAGGCAAAGATTCTCATCAGCACCATCCACGATGAGATGTGGGTCGTCAGTCGGTTGGTGGAGGAGAAGGTGGACGGAGTGATGTATAAGACCAACCAGTTGGAACAGTTGCAGGAGGCCCTTATCGCAGTCTTGAACGGCCAGCAGTACTACTGTCAGAAATTCCGTCGCTTGATGAACAGGCTGCAACTGCAAAATGAAGTGCTCACGAAGCGTGAGATAGAGGTGGTACGCGCCATCGCCCGTGGGTTGTCCACAAAAGAAATAGCACGCCAGCTTTTCATTTCAGAAAACACGGTGGAGACTCACCGGCAAAACATCTTTGAAAAGCTGGGCGTGCGTAACATGGCAGGCCTCATCATAAAGGCAATAGCCGGAGGCTATATCAGCGTGGAGGATGCGACATAGCGAAAAAGCTTAGTGCTCAACGAGCTGGAGACCGTTCTGCAGGATGCTGGCCTCATGGCGCAGTGTCTCCTGCCAGATGGCGCGGGTGGGCACGTCGTAGTGGCTCCAGGCGCTGCCGGTGTAATAGACGAAGGGCTGTCCGGGGCGGTAGGTGGTCTGGATGATTGCGTGGCCGATGCCTCCGGCGCGCTTCTCGGGGAGGGGGAGGTAGGAAAGGGTGACTCCCTCCAAACCTCCCCGAGGGTAGGCTTTCTTAGCGTAAGATTTCTTTTTTGAAGTTTGAGCGGAAGGACTGCTCTCCCCCCCTCGGAGGGGCTGAGAAGGAGCTATGAATATGCCGAGGTAGTGCTCGCCGTTCATGGTCTCGGGGTGGTCGAGGGGCTCGGCATAGGTGACCCAGCCCTCCTCTTGGTTGAGGGTGTAGGCATCGGGGGCGGATTCGTGGACGACGATGCCGGCGCAGACGGGTGTCTCGCGGGTGAGACCTTCGTAGGTGATCTCCACGCGGGCGAAGTGGCTGCCGCAGTCCTGAGTGATGAGGCGGATCTCGCGATAGGAAAGCCCCTCTCCAGCTCCCCCCGTGGGGGGGAGTGTCTGGTCGGGCATGGTCATGCGGACGGTGAAGCGGAGGGGACCGTTGTCGAGGATCTCGGCCTTGTCATAATAGAGGGGGTAGAGGAGGGAGACCCCCTCCAAACCTCCCCGAGGGGAGGCTTTCTTTGCATATTGTTTGATTGAGGATTGATCCTCCCCCTCTTGGGAGTGCTGGGAGGGGGCTAATAGCGCCGCCGCTCCGGCGCCGAGGGTGGCACCGACGGTGTAGGCGTCCATGCCGGCGCCGTGGTTGCGGTGGTAGGTGTAGCCGCGGTGCACCTCGTTCCAGTTGAGGGGCGACTTGTCGCGGTTCATGCGCTCATGCACGCCGTAGGAGGTGAGCTCGTTGTGGTAGAGCTGGTCCTGGATGGGGTGGGGGGTATTCTTCGTGAAGGTGTCGAAGCCGTAGGCGGGGTTCTTCATGTGGTTGTGGGCATCGGGGCCGTAGAAGCGCCAGGCACAGCGGTCGTTCTCCCAGACGAGGTCGTCCCAGCGGTTGGGGTAGATGCGGCCGTTGCAGGTGAGCTCGTAGTCGAGGGGCTGCCCTTTGTACATGGTGAGGGTGATGCTGCTATGGGGGCGCACGCTGCAGAAGACGAGCACACGGCCGTCGTGGGTGATCTGGTAGGGCACCTCGTTGCGGTCGCCGTCGAGGAAGAAAAATTCGCGGGCGACGGCACGACCGGCTTTGTGGAGGGCGTTGATGGTGGTGAGCTCTACGACTTGGGCGATGTTGTCGTCGGTGGGGTTCTTGATTTCATAATTGCCCCAGTCCTCGTGGCCAGCATAGCGGAGCATCGGGTCGGCTGCGGTGGGGGAGCCAGAGGGAGCGATGGCGGCGGATGAACCGCCGCCCATGGGGCCGCTGACGGCGGGGGTGCCGGGGGTGTGGTGATAGATGCTGTTACCCTCGGGGGAACCCTCGGGCACAGGGGCGGCAGCGGAGGCGGCGGAGGTAGCGGCGGAGGGGGCGGGGACGAGCGGGTCGGCATTGATGTAGCGGACCATCTCGCAGGCGGCGAGGAGCCAGGCGCCGGTGCCGAAGGGGGCTTGGGAGTGGGCATCGACGGTCTTGGTGGGGTCGGGCTTCTCGCCGATGGGCTGCACGAAGCCAATGCTGCCGTCGGGCTGCAGGGCGGTCTGGCTGAGGTATTTCCACGCTTTCTCAATGACGGGAGCGTAGGTGGCCTTGTCAAGGTAGCCGTGGTTGACACCCCAGAGCATACCATAGCAGAAGAAGGCGGTGCCGGAGGTCTCGGGACCGGGGGCATCGTCCTCGCAGAGCATGGAGCGGCTCCAGTAGCCGTCGGGGCGTTGCACACGGGCTACGCCCTCGGCGAGCTCACGGAAGCGCTGCACGAAGATGGCGCGGTTCTTGTAGTCCTGCGGCATATCGGCCAGCACCTTGGCCAGGCCTGCCAGTACCCAGCCGTCGCCGCGTGCCCAGAAGCTCTTGCCGTCGTTGCAGGCGGTCTTCACCTTGGGGTAGATGTACTTGGCATCGCGGTAGTAGAGCTGCTCGTCGGGGTCGTACATGAGGCTGTCGCTCCAGAGGAAGTTCTCGTAGAGCTTGTTGAGGTATTTCACCTCGCCGGTGAGCTTGTACATCTTCGTCATCACGGGCATGACCATATAGAGGGCGTCGGCCCACCACCAGAAATGGGTGTCCTCCATGGAGCACTCGTGGCTCATGACCTCGATGGCGCGGGCCACCTTGTAGGGGGCGGGCACGAGGTTGTACATATCGATATAGGTCTGGAAGCAGATCTGCCAGTCGCCGAAGAGCACGAAGTCCTGCCCTTCGCCGTAGGTCTTGTACTTCCAGTTGCGTCGGTCGTCGCTCTTGGCGCCTTTCCAGTCGTTGTGGCGGCACCACTTGTCGGTGTAGGCGTACCAGTCGGCGCGGCCGGTGAGGCGGTAGGCTTCCATATTGCCGGTGTGGTAGGCGGCATGGTCCCAGAAGGAGCGCACGTAGGGCGTGTTGTGAGCCTGCCAGTAGTTGTTGACCTTGATGATCTGGTCCAAGACGACGGCGGCGTCATCGGTGGAGGCGAGGAGGGGAAGGGGTTGCGATAGAATCGCAAGATAAATGACGATACGGGAGAGGATTTTTTTCATCGTTTATTCGGCTTTGAGGGAAGTTAGGCTTGGTGGTATTATTTATTCTCTCCTTCTTTGAGGAGTGGCATGTATTTCTGGACAGCTTTCTTGACGAGGGCGAGGGCATCGTCCATGGTGCCCCATACCTCGCCGCCGGCGGCGTTCTTGTGGCCTCCGCCGCCGAAGAACTCGGCGGCCATCTCGTTGCAGGGGAAGTCATCGACAGAACGGAGGCTGACGCGGATGCAGGGGTGCTCGGTGTCCTCGCGCAGGAAGACGGAGAGCTTCATGCCCAGGATCTGCAGGGGGAGGTTCACGAAGCCTTCGGTGTCGCCGTTGAGGGTTCCGAAGCGGCGGCGCTCGGCGTTGGTGAAGGTCATGACAGAGGTGTGGGCTTTCTTCCAGACATCGAGCTTCACGTAGAGCAGGTAGCCCATGAGCTTCATGCGGTTGGGGCTGTAGGTGTAGAAGATGTTGCGGTAGATCTTGTCCTTGTCGATGCCGTAGTGGAGGAGGATGCTGATGAGCTCGTAGATCTCGGGGCGTGAGCTGGCATAGGTGAAGGCGCCGGTGTCGGTCATCATGCCGGTGTAGAGGCTGGTGGCTTCAGACCCCTCTAAATCTCCCCGTAAGGGGAGACTTTCATTTCCACTGGCGTTCTCTGCGCTAGCTTCCCCTCCATTACGGGAGGGGTGCCCAACGGGCGGGGTGGGTCTTCCGACTTCCAACATCACCCTCAGCAGCACTTCGCAGGTGGAAGACAGCTCGGGGTGGGAGATGACCAGGTCGGCAATGCCGGGTTCGGGGTCGAGGTGGTGGTCGATCATGATACAGCGGACGGTGTCGGTGTGGGTGGCATCGAGGGGCTGCAGGGGCAACCCCTGTCCGATGGGCAGGCGGGGCCTGATGGCATCGCCGAGGATCCACATGCGCTTGAGTTCGCCGTGGTCACACAGGATGAAGAGGTCGGCAGCCTCGATGATGGGGCGCACCTCTTCCTCGTGTTTATCGTAGATGAGGATGTCTTCGGCACCGGGAATCCATTTGAGGAAGTCGGGGAAGATGTTGGGGGCGATGATGTGGATGTCGGCCGCAGGGTAGTGGCGGCGGAGCCACGAGGCCAGTGCCGTCGTGGAGCCGATGGCATCGCCGTCGGGGCCGCGGTGGCAGGTGATGACGATGTGGCGGGCAGAGGGGAGAAGTTGGTGCCAGAGGGCTAGTTGAGAGGGGGTAAGGAGTGGGGTCAAGGGAGGGGGGCTTTAGGGATGAGGCGGCCGCGCGGGGAAGCGCGCGGCACGTGGGCTCATTATTTATTATTTATCATTTATCATTTGGTCTTCACCTCGCTCCACGCGGGCGGGTCCACGCCGAGGAGGTTCTTGACGAAGAAGTCGAAGCGCTTGTGCTCGCCGTAGGCTTCGCCGACGGTGTGGTGGGCACCGGGGATGACGACGAGCTCGAAGGGCTTGTTGGCTTTGATGAGAGCAGCGGCCACCTGCATGGTGCTGGCGGGATCGACGTTGTCATCGAGCTCACCGACCACGAGCATCAGCGGGCGCTCGAGGCGGTAGGCGTTCTCGACGTTGGAACACTCGATGTAGGAGGAATCGACGGGATAGCCCATCCACTGCTCGTTCCACCAGATCTTGTCCATGCGGTTGTCGTGGCAGCCGCAGGCGCTGTAGGCGGCCTTGTAGAAGTCGCCGTGGAAGAGGACGGCGCCGGTGCTCTCCTGACCGCCGGCGGAGCAACCATAGATGCCCACGCGGTCGATGTCCATATAGGGATACTTGGCGGCAGCGGCCTTGATCCATGCGATGCGGTCGGGGAAACCGGCGTCCTTGAGGTTCTTATAGCAGACCTCTTCGAACTTCTTGCCGCGGTTGCTGGTGCCCATAGCATCGAGCTGCACGACGATGAAGCCGAGGTCGGCGAGGGCGGTGGTGTAGTAGTTATAAGGCTGGAAGGACTTGGGGACATAGCTGTCGCCAGGGCCTGCGTAGATGTACTCGATGATGGGATACTTCTTGGCAGGGTCGAAGTGGGTGGGGCGCTGGATAATGCCCCACATGGGGGTGACGCCGTCGCGGCCAGGGGCTACGAAGACTTCGGGGGCTGTCCAGCCGGCAGAGAGGAGGTCGGTGATGTCGGAGGTGGAGAGGGGCTTCTCGGCGATGGAATCGCCGAGCGCTCTCACTTTGGTGATGGGAGGGGTATCGACGGTGGAATAGGTGTCGATGAGGGCGGTGTAGTCGTCGTTGAAGCGGGCGTTGTGGTGCGCGGGCTCGGGGGTGAGGTCGGTGAGGCCGGTGCCGTCGAGGTTCACGCGGTAGTAGTGGATGTGGTAGGGGTCTTCGTCCTTGTTCTTCGAAGCGTCCCCTTGGGCCGAGTGACGGCCGTTGGCAGTGAAGATGATGAAGCCCTTCTCTTCGTCCACGTGGAGGACGCGGCGGACACACCAGGAGCCGTTGGTGAGCTGACGGGCGGGGCACTCGGGGGACGCAGCGGGAAAACCGCTGCGCACGCGGGCCTTAGATGAGGGCGAGCCGCTCTTGGCGGGTTTCGGGGTGCTCTTGGCGGAGAGCCCAGTGTCGAAGAGGTAGAGGTGGGGGAAGCCGTCGCGCTCGGAGAGCCAGAGGATGAGGCTGTCGCCGTAGAGGTCGCGGCGGAAGTTATTGGAGTAGCGGACATATTTCTCGGCACGCTCTTCGATGAGGGGGCGGGGGGAGACGGTCTCGGCAACAAAATTGCCGAGCGCACTTGTGGGGACTGTCATTTCATAGACGCGGTAGAGCTTGTGGCCGCGCTGGTTGTATTCGAAGCGGATGGCGTGGCTGTCGCGGCACCAGGTGGGGCCGGAGAGGTCGTACTGGTTGGCGATGGCTTCGGGGGTGGGGCAGACGGCGCGGCCTGTGGCCACCTCGAAGATGTAGGGCGTCTTCTGGGCGAGCTCGTCGCCGGGCTTGGCGTATTCCTGCTTGTGGAGGACGGGTTGGAGCTGGTCGGCGGGGCTGCTCTCGACGTAATAGACGTAGCGCTTGTCGATGGGGCGGATGCGGTTGACGGCGATGTAGCGGCTGTCGGGGCTCCAATAGATATAGCTGCTGAAATAGTGGCTGATGGTGCCTTCGGTGCTGAGGGCGCGGGCATTGCTGCCATCGGGCTTGGCGACATAGACGTTGTCGTTGCGGATGAAGGCGATGAGGGAGGAGTCGGGGGATAGGACGGGGTCACCGCTGCGTTCGTCGTCGGTCTCCATCCAGTGTCGCTCCTGGCGGCGCTTGGAGGGATTGGCGATGAAGTGGGCGTTCGTGGCACCGCCACGTGCACTGCCCCAACGGGGACGGCGGTCATGGCGGGACTCTTCGATGGGGCGATCCGCGGTGCTGTCGGCGAGGGTGATGGTGCCATCGGCGTTCACCTGCCCGAAATGCCAGGTGCCCTTGGCGCCATCAGTGAGGTGGTACTGGAAGCGGCCGTCGGGGAGCCAGCGGGCGTCATCGACGTGGTTCTTGACTTTCGCCCATGTGAAGGTGCGCTGGAGGAAGTAGGCGCGGTTGTAGTCGTCGAGGGTGCCTTGGGCTACGATCGGAATGATAAATAAGAAATGATAAATAAGAAATAGGAAATATTTTTTCATCTTCATTTCGGGTTTTGGGGTGACGCTGCGGTGTGGCCGTCTATGGTCGTATCGGATATGCGGAGTTGTGCCTTGGTGGCATCCTGCTTGATGACGGCGGCGAAGTCCTGTGGCTTGATGGTGACGGGGCCGCTGAGGAACTCGGGGATGTTGTAGCTACGGAGGAACTGGCGGTGGTACTGCGGGTTGTCCTGCGGCAGCTCGAAGGGACGTGAGAAGTGGCCGTGGCCGTCGTGGTGCGCGATGAAGGGGCGCGTGAAGTTACCGTCGTCGCGGCGCGATGAGAAGATGATCCAGCAGCCGTTGCTGGACCACGAGTGGTAGCTCTCCACATCGGGAGAGTTCAGCTCGTCGATGGCGCGGATAGAGGAGGGGAGTGCATACTGTGCTCCAGCGGCTTCGTTGAGGCTGTCGATGGCGGCATCGCGCTCGATATTGTTAGTGATCTGTGCCAGAACCGACTCCGGGAGGTTGTCCTCCGTGTAGCGTACGACGGGCGTGGGCGCTACAGGCTCGGCTTGTGTGAGGTCCATCAGGAAGAGGTCGGCATCGTTGTGCCAGATGTGGAAGACGCCGAACCGGCCCTCGGTGAACATCAGCCAACGGCCGTCGGGGGAGACACGCGGGAGGGTGACGCTGCGGTTGCGTGCCACGGCATCGTAGATGAGCTCGCGCGGCCCGAAGGTGCGGTGCTGCTCGTCGAAGGCTTTGCGGTAGAGGTTGTACTGGACGTCCTTGTAGTTTTTGATGAGCTCGAAGTCCATCTGCACGGTGTCGCGCTTCTCCCAGTGGCAGCTGACGTAGTAGATGTACTTGCCGTCGGGGCTCCAGAAGGGGAAGCAGTCGAAGTCGGTGGTGTCGCGCGTGATGGGCGTGACGGTGTTGCTCTCGAGGTCGTAGAAGATGAGGTTGCTCTTGGTGTCCTGCACCTCGATCTTCTGCACGTCGCGTGTGTGGAAGCTCTGGCCGGTGTGGTTGGTGGAATAGACAATCCAGGGCTTGGAGGGATGCCAGGTGGGATAGACGCCGGCGGAGATGGTGCTGTCAGTCTTGAGGTCGATCTTCTGCACCTTGCCGTCGTAGGCGATGACGGTGCCGCCGAGGTACTGGCGGACGTGGAACTGGATGCGGTTGGGGTTGTACCATTGGGCATGGTGACAATTGATGCACTGGCCGTTTTCCTCGTCGCTGTTGATCATGTTGCCATAGATGAGGCTTTCATCGAAGGTTTCCAGGCAGCGCTGGTTCAGCGTCAGGTCCTCGTAGGTGACGTAGCTGGGTGAGATGAGGCGGTAGGAGATATAGGGGTCGATGCTGTCGCCCGAGACGGTGATGGTGAAGGGCTTCTGGCGTTTCCATTGTCCGTTGTCCTTGATGAACACCTCGATGGCGATGGTGCCGTCTGCCGCGAGGGCCGCTGCCTTCATCTTCGCCCAGCGCTTCAAGCCTGGCCGCACGTCCTCGCCGCCCAGCACCCATTCTTCACCGCCTGCCGTGAAGCGGGTGACGAAGTCGGTGGCAGCGGCCTCGTGGTCGATGTGGAAGTGGAGGGGGGCGATGTTGGCGGGCACGGTGACATCAATGTAGTCGGGGTAGATGGCGGGGAGGGTGTCATCTTCCACGAAGGTGGAAGGTACGGAGGGAGAAGAGCAGGCACAGAATATGAAGGAGAGGATAACAATGGACTCTCCCCCCGCCCTCCCAATAAGGGAGGGAGCGGTTTGTATTAGATTAGATGAAATCTTTTGTATGAGATGACTGATAAAACTCTTCATAGTCTTGCTTTGAAAAACATGTCTTGAAAGGTGACCACTCCCTCCCTTATAGGGAGGGTGAGGGGAGAGTCTTTTAATTGGTCTTTTGGTTTCTGACGAGGAAGTAGAAGTAGTAGAAGGTGCCGCCGAACTGGGGATAGAAGGCGACGGCTTTCTGCTCCTCGGTCATGGGACCGCACTGCTCATTGAACTTCATGAAGCGGTCGTAGGTGTCGCGGACCTGCGGGTCGAAGGGCATCCGGCTGATATCAACCTTGTTCTCGAGGTGGCCGTAGAGGTAGGCGGCTTCCTGGTAGTGCAGCGGCATGTGACGTTCGGGGTTCATGGTGGCGAACTTCATGAAGCGGGGCCAGAAGAGGTCGATGTCCTTCATGATGAGCGCGCAGATGAGCGTCATCTCCTGGAAGAGCGGGTCGTCGCCGTTGCCTTTGGCGAAGGTTTGGAGGAGGTACATCTCCACGAGGGTGTTGTCGCCGTCGAGGCGGTCGGGGTAGGTCATCATGTGGAGAATGGGCGCAAACTCCTTCATGCCTTGCTCGTCGAGAAGGGGCTTGCCTGCCTTGGCAGAGGCTTCGAGCTTCTCGAGGTCCAAGGCATCGGGTGTGGCGAGCAGCTTCTCATAGCGCTCCGCCCATGCCCGATGGAAGGTGGTCTTCTTCAGCAGGTTGAGGTATTTGCGGGCGACGGTCCATTCGTGGTTGAGCATACTCGTGCGCGCCATGAACTTCAGCGTCTCGGCTTTCCATCCAAATTCCACGCCGTCCTCCATGCACCAGCGGTAGCAGAAGTTCTCCTTGCCGTAGTGGTAGTAGATGAGCTTGCCGCCTACCTGCGTGATGCGCACCTTCCAAGGCGCGTTCTGTGGCGTGGCGCCTTCGGGGTAGGTGAACATCTCGTCACCGGCGCGCCCGAGGCGGAAGAGGGCGAGGTTCTTGTAGAGCACCATCATGCGGGTGGGCTTCACGTCGCTGCTGCCGTCGCGGGCGATGGTGAGCACACGCTCCCAGTCCAGCTCCTCTACGGCGCGGTTCATGGCCAACTCCTTATGGAAGTTGCTGTCGCGGTACCAGACGGTGCTGACGCCGACGATAGCGGCGCCGATGAGGACGAGGGCGATGGCGGACTTGACCCAGGGCTTCAGCTTTTTGGCGAAGGGGAAACCTTCGCCCACACTCACCAGAGCGAGGATGACGAAGGTGAGGATGATGGCGTAGTAGGGGAGGCGGTATTGTCCGAAGCTTTCCGCACTATAACGGAAAGAGGGGAGGGCGGCGACATAGACGAGGCTGCGCTCGGTCATCTCAAACAGCTGCTGGTAGTAGAGCTGCGGAACAGCGGCTATGAGGAGGAGGGCAAGAAGAGAAGCCCACCCCCAGCCCCTCCCTAAGGGAGGGGAGACTATTGAGGCGCTAGGTTCCATCGTTTCCCCCTCCCTTAGGGAGGGGTCAGGGGTGGGCTGTATTCCTAATAGCCCCGTAGCTCCTAAGGCCCAGGCGCCGAAGAAGGGGTAGCCGACAATGCAGACGAGAGATATCCAACAGAGGCGTGCCCAGCAGGCTGCCTTCTCGGGAAGATGGTCATCCAGCAGACGCTGCACGGCGAGGCAGAGGGTGGCGAAGAGGATGCCGAGGGTGGGCACGAAGAGGTGGCCCTGCAGCTTCTGGTAGAAGATCCAGTAACCTGTCTGTACGAAGCAGGCCATGAGGGCGAGGGGCACGAGCAGCGTCAGCAGGAGCCACGGTCCGCGGAGACGGTAGTTCCATGCCAGCAGGAGGCAGATGACCAACCACAGGCCGCAGAGGATGCCGGTGCCCAGCCACGGATAGTAGAAATACTGCGTGAGGTAGGTGGCGCACCACGAGGCAGCGCCGCCCGGGTACTGCATCAGCGTCTTCCAATAGAGCCCTGTGGGGAGCCAGAGGTTTAGCTCCTGGGCTCGCAGCAGCAGCTCGCTCTCCTGTTGCACGAGGCGAATGCCTGCTATGAGGAGGAGGGCAATGACGGGGAGCCACCATAAGGATCCACCCCCGACTTTCTGTATAAGAGAGGAAGCAGACTCACCCCCCGCCCTCCCTATGAGGGAGGGAGTGGTAACTTCTGCCGTGTGCTTATTATTCTTAGCCATTATCAACAAGATTACATGATAGAGTCTCTAAGAACTCCGTTCTTGTAATGTGCCCCTCCCCGCCCTCGGGCGGGGAGGGGTTGGGGTCTTTACTTTGCAGCCTTGACGATATACGTGAAGGTGTGGTTCTTGTACTGGGGCACGAACTGCTGTTGCGGCCAGGCACCCCAGCTGTTGACGCAGCCGATGCCCATCTGGAAGGCACGGAGCTGCAGGACGGTGTAGTCGCGGGCGACGAGGTCACCGCTGTGGCTCTGGTGGGCATCCTTGCGAGGGCCGTCGTCGAGGTCTTCTATCTCATAGGGGAGGGCGGAGACTTCCATGGGGCCGCAGGCCTCGAAGTAGATATCGGGATGATCAGCCGCTTCCATGCGCCACCAGAGGATGTCGGTGTGGTTGCCGCTCTCCTGCGGACGTACGTAGCCGTTCCAGTACTGCTGGCTGACGGGGCCACCATAGATGCCCTTGAAGGCGTTGTCCTTGCGGTCGCAGTAGTTCTCCACGGGGCCACGGCCGATGTAGCGGACGCTGCTGTAATCCTTGTTCAGGCGCCAGGTCATGCCCATGGCGTACATCTGCCAGTCGGCGTGGTCAGGCACGTCGAGGGCTTCGGTGACGATGAGCTCGCCCTTCGGTGTGAGGATATAGGTCATGTGTAGCTTGGCTTCCAGATCCTTACATTCGTAGGAGACGCGGACCTGCTTGCTCTGGTTGTCGAGCTGGGTACATTCCATGGCGGTCTTGCTCCAGTGCGGGTTGCGCCATTTGGCGAAGGTGCGCTGCATACCTGCGCCGTAGTCGTTGTCGGTCGGGGCGCGCCAGAAGCTGGGCTCCACGCTCTTGCGGTCTTCGAGGACGGGCTTGCCGTTGATGTCGAAGTAGTCGATGTTGCCGGTCCACTTGTTCCAGGTGACGCTGGTGCCGGCGGCAGAGAGGGTGAGCCAGGCTTTGGCGTCGTCCTCCTGGACGGCAGGGGTGCTGGCGGACGCACCGCCAGCCACAGAGCCTTTAGCGGCTTTGGCAGATTTCTTGGCGGTGGCATCAACGGCGGGTGTAGCGGCAGCGAGGATGTCCTCAACCTTCTGATAGGGATAGTCCTTCAGCTCGAACTGGGCTTTGGCAATCACTTCGCCTTTCTTGAGGAGCCCGCGGTCGGCCTTGAGGCGGAACTGCACATTGACGGCAGCCCACTGGCTCTCGCTGGTGATCTTCTTGAGGGCATCGAGCAGCTGGGCCGGGATCTGGAAGCGCTGACGCTGCTGGGGCGCAAGCTTCACGGGGATGGGATGGTCGTTGGGGGTCTCCTTCAGGGTGGTGCCGTCATAGGTGAGGAGGGTGGCAACAGCCTCCACATCGTCGGTCGTGCGGAAGAAGTTCTCGTTGTAGAGCTCCACCTCGCCGTCGAGCAGGGTCTTGCCTTCGGGCAAGGTAGCCCAGATGTCCTGGTAGTAGTACTGCACCTCGTAGGCATGGGGATGGAGGCTGCGGTCGGCGGCGATGACGCCGTTGCAGTTGAAGTTGTGGTCTGAAGCCGGATAGCGGCCGAAGTCGCCGCCGTAGGCCATGATCTCCTTGCCCGTCACACGGCTGGTGCTACGCATTCCCTGATCGACGAAGTCCCAGATGAAGCCGCCCTGGTACTTCGGGTACTTGCGGATGAGGCGCCAGTACTCGGCGAAGCCGCCCATGCTGTTGCCCATCGCGTGGGCATATTCACACTGGATGAGGGGACGGGGATTGTCGTTCTGGCTGTAGCGCTCGCAGTTGCGGTAGTCGTAGTACATCGGGCAGAAGATGTCGGTCTTGCCGTTCTGTCCGGCCTGCTCATACTGCACGGGGCGGCTCTGGTCGATGACCTTCACGGCCTCATAGGCATCCTCGAAGTTCTTGCCGTAGCCAGCTTCGTTGCCGAGGCTCCAGAAGATCACGCTGGGGTGGTTCTTCTGCACCTGCACGTTGTGCTGGTTGCGCTCCACGTGTGCCTTATGGTAGATCGGGTTCTTGGCGAGGGTGCGGTCGCCGTAGCCCATGCCGTGGCTCTCGATGTTGGTCTCGGCGACGACGTAGAGGCCATACTGGTCGCAGAGGGCATACCAGCGTGGGTCATCGCTGTAGTGGCAGGTGCGCACGGCGTTCATGTTCAGTTGCTTCATGATCTTGATGTCCTGGATCATGCGTTCTACGCTGACGATGTAGCCGCCGTCGGGGTCGAGCTCGTGGCGGTCGGCGCCCTTGATGAGGATGGGCTGGCCGTTGACGAGCACCTGGCCGCCTTCAATCTTGATATTGCGGAAGCCGACGTGCTGGCGGATGGTCTCGAGGGCGTTTCCTTTCTTGTCCTTCAGGGTGAGGGTGAGGGTGTAGAGGTTGGGGATCTCAGCGCTCCAGGCTTGGGCATTGGGGACGGTGAAGGTGACGGCGGACACACCGCCGTCAACGGGGCGGCCGGTGGAATCAACGGGGCGGCCGGCGGGGTCGGCGAGGGTGGCCTCGATGGTGTAGCCTTTGGCGGTGGGGGCGGTGATATCGACGGTGAGCTGGCCGTCCTTATAGTTGTTCACGAGGTCCTGATGGATGAAGATATCCTGGATGTGTGCCTTCGGGCGGGCATAGAGATAGACCTCGCGGGCGATGCCGGTGAAGCGCCAGAAGTCCTGGTCTTCGAGGTAGCTGCCGTCGCACCAGCGCATGACGCGCATGGCGATGAGGTTCTCCTTGCCAGGGTTGAGGTACTTGGTGAGGTTGAACTCAGCCTCCATCTTGGAGTCCTCGCTGTAGCCTACCTCCTTGCCGTTGACCCACACTTGCAGGTTGGAGGTGGCGGAGCCGACGTGGAGGTAGATGTCCTGTCCCTTCCAGGCGGCGGGGATGGTGACCATCTTACGGTAGGAGCCCGTGTAGTTGTTGCGCTCCTCTACGTAGGGCGGGTTCGAGTCGAACTGCGTGTCCCATGAGTAGCCTACGTTCTTGTAGATCTTGTCGCCGAAGCCTTCAATCTCGAAGAGGCCGGGGACGGGGAAATCAATCCACTGGCTGTCGTCGAACTTCGGAGAGAAGAAGTCGGCGGGTGCCTCGTTGTGGTTCAGGGAGAAGTTGAAGCGCCACTTCCCTTCGAGGGAGAGGTAGCGGTCCGAAGCAGCCTTGTCACCCTTTGCGGCCTTGTCGGCGCTCTCAAAGGCGAAGAAGCTGGCGCGGGGCTTCTCGGTGTTGACGCGGGTGATGTTGGGATTCAGCCAGGGCTCTTTCTGATCCTGGGCGAAGGTGGAGAGTTGCGACAGAGTCGCAACAGACAGGACGAGGAGAAGTCGTTTCATTGCTTGATTGGGTTGAGTTAGTTGTATTTTGTGTGCGAAGGTACGGAATAAAGCCGCTCGCGCCAAACATTCTGTCTTAAAAAATCTATAAACAAGGGAGATTCGCTTCTGCGGGGGATCAAATAGCATCGGCTGTCTGAAGAAGTCAGGCAGCCGATGGTGAGAGATCATCATTGGGTGATGAGATGATGGGCTTATCTTTACGGGAGCTGGAAGTACCAGTTGTTCTGGTCGCAGAGGCGGCTGTAGAGGGAACTGTTGAAGGCACCGCTGCGCGATGCGATCTTGCGTGCCACCTTCTCCACACCTGCCTGTCCGCCCACGAAGCGGCTGTAGCAGAGGAGGTCGAAGAAGCGGTTGCCTTCGAAAGCGGTCTCCAGCGCCAGCTCGTCGAGGATGAGGTCAGCGATGGCCTCCTGCACCTTGCGCAGGTTGGCTTCGTCGTAGATCTCCACCTCGCTCATGTCTGTCGTGGCGCCTTCGTAGAGCTTACGCATCTTGTTGATCTGCTTGACGTAGGTGTAGCTTGTCTCGTCATCATCTTGCAGTTTCAGGAAGCCGCAACCGCGGGCGTGGATACCCATGGAATAAGCTGTCAGACCGCTAACGTCTGTATCAGTTTGTCTTACGTAATATTCCGTGTCACCAAAATAGTAGAAGTAGCTGCTACCATCTTGGAGGTAAGGAGTTTCAAACTTCAGGAAGGGAGCGCTCTTTGCAGCCTGTGTCTCGCGGGCGCAGATGTAATTGCAAATAATGTTGTTTGTGGCTGTCAGGCTTCTGGTCTTTCCTACCGCGGTCATGTGTGCGGTATGGTAGGCAACCGTGTCTGCGTGAGTGGTCAACGTTTCCAGACCGGGATGCAACATCTCATCGAAGAAGGCCTTGTAGTCCGTGTAGATGGTAGCCGGAGTGTCCTCGGTGGCTGTTGTGGGATCAAAGAACTCATACTCTGCGTAGGTGGGGTTGGGATTTGTGGCGGGTGTGCCGTCATCCGCGGGGGTGGGATCGAAGTACTCGAAGGAGAGGTAGCCGTATGACTCGTCGCCCGTGGGCACCCATCCGTTGGAGCCAACCAGACCGTGGCGCAGGATGGCGAAGGCATAGCCCGGGAAGCCGGCGCCGTTCAGCGCCTCTGCGAAGCGCAGCCAGATGCTGCCCTTGCGGTAGATGACAGGATAGGTGGTCGTGAAAGCGCCGAGGGGGTTCTGCTTGGTCACGAAGGTTACCTCGTCGGCACTACCCGTCCGGGTGTCCGTATAGTTCTCGGTAGAGTAGCGGTAGCGGGCATCGCCAGCGCCTTCGAAGATGTGGCATTTCTTCTCTGTGCCAATATACACCTCGAAATCCTGTGCCTTGTTGAGCGCCTCGTATGCCTTGGAGGCATCCAGCTGGTGCTGGAAGTTGGGCTCCAGGATGATGCTTCCGGTGGCAGTACTGTCGGCCGTCACTCTCAGCGTCTGGTCGAATCCGAAGAGCTCGTTGAGGGCGCGGAACACCGTGCCGTGCAATTTGTTCTTGGACGACGGGATGACAGTGACGAATTCATTCGTCTGGCTGGTGGTGCTCAGGTTGTTGTACCACATGGTGCCCCAATTGATGGAGCTGGGATAGTACTGCTCTGTCAAGTCAGACTTGCGGAAGTAGGTGTAGTAGCTTTGGCGGAGCGGACCTCCCTTCTCGGAGTTGAGGAAGTTGTAGTAGTACTGAGCCGCCTGACGGTAGTCAGCCTCGGAACCGGCGCCCTGTGCGCGAAGGAGGTAGAGGTCTCCGAGCACGAGATCCTGCGGGAACACGCATTGCGAGGCGTTGGCAATGGTCTTGCTGTCTGTTAACGAAGTGCCGCCGTAGGAGCCATAATTCGGATATCCGATGATGCTCGTGGGATCGTCGGAGAGGAGGGTCGGTACGTGGCGCACCTCATCCACCTTCTGTGCCACGCCGCTGAGGGCGAGCGTGTTGGCATCCACGTACTGCTGGGCATTGCGGAACTCCTCCATGTCAGCCGTTGAGAGCATGGGGGTCTCGAAGTAGGGCACGCGACCGTAGGCCAGCACCAGCTGCATGTAAGCCCATGCGCGGATGGTGACGACCTGTGCGTACTCGTTCTTCATCAGCGGGCGGTTCAGACCCGAGCGTGCTGCCGTGTCGCACTGCAGGATATAAGCGTTGCAGGAGTTGATGACATGGTAGAAGTCAGCCGCCTTCAGGAAGCGGTTGGAGCCGTCGGCCACGCTGCCCTCCTGTCCGAAGGTGAGGATGGCCTTGATGGAGTCGCTGACGTAGCCGGATTCATCCACCAGATCGCCGCGACATTCGCCGAGGAGCACGTAGCGCTCGGCCACGTTCTGGAGGCTCTTGAGGATACCCCAGTAGCTGTAGAGTGTGTCGGCGGCAATTTCCTCGATGCCTACGTTACGATCCATGTCACCCGTAAGCATGTCCTCGCAGGACGTGAAGCTCACGTTGATGGTCAGTGCGAGGAGAATCAGTGCAAATATATTCTTTTTCATCATCGTATCGTATTAGAGGTTGATGGTTACGCCAATGTTGAAGCCACGGCTGGAGGGCAGCAGGCCCGTGTCGATGCCCTGGTAGAGGGCGCTGTTGCGTGCGCTCATCTCAGGATCGGTGCCTAAGTACTTGGTGAGGGTGAACAGGTTGTTGCCCTCAGCCCATACCTTCAGCCCTTGCAGGTAGTCGTTGCGCAGGGGTACCACGTAGGTGAGGCGCACGTTCTTCAGCTTCAGATAGCTGCCGTTCTCAATCCAGCGGTCAGACATACGCTCGTTGTTGCGCCAGTCGTCGGCATCGGTGTAACATACCTTGGGGATGTCCGTCTGCTGACCCTCGTAGCTCCAGCGGCGCTGTAGGGCGGTCGTCTGGTTGTAGGTGGTATTGCCTCCTTCGAGGATGGAGCGCTGGTAGTTGTAGATGTCGTTGCCCAGGGAGTACTTGAAGTTCACGTCCAGTCGCAGGCTCTTCCATGCGAGGCTGGTGAAGATGTTACCGTAGATGTCCGGGTGTGGATTGCCGAGCACGACCTTGTCCTTCTCATCGATGATGCCGTCGTTGTTCTGATCCACGAAGCGGACGTCACCGGCCTGGAAGACGTCGTAGGGACGGTTGGTGATGTAGGTCGGGTACTTCAGGTAGTTGTTGCCGTCGCGGGTCACGGGCGTAGCCTGGCTGGCCTCGGCATCGTTCTTGAAGACACCAGCGGTCTCCCAGCCGAAGAAGCTGCCTGCGGCATAGCCTTCAGCCGTGAGGATGTTCTCGGTGCCATAGATGCTGTTCGTCTTGCCGTTCACGGCTTCGCCACCTACGATGACGGGATTCTGGTAGGTCGGCAGCTTGGTGATCTCGTTCTTGTAGTGTCCCATGCTGAAGCCGAGTTCCCACTTCCAGTCCTTTTGGTTGATGAGTGCGGCATTGGCGTGCACCTCGAAGCCCTTGTTCTTCATCTGGCCGTCGTTGGTCCAGTAAGTGCCGAGGCCGGAGATGTAGTCAATCTCGCCCGTCGTCAGCAGGTTGTCAGTGGCGTTCATGAAGAATTCCACGCCTGCGTTCAAGCGGTTCTGGATGAAGGAGCCTTCCAGTGCCACGTTGAGGCGTGTGGTCGTCTCCCACTGGATGCTGGTGTTCTCGATGTTCTTCAGGACCAGACCCACGGTGTTCTCCGTCATGCGCTGGCTCTCCCAGTAGGTGCGTGCGGCGTAGTAGTCGATGCCGTCGTTACCGCTCTGGTCAAAGCCTGCGGTGAGCTTCAGGTAGTTGATGCCCTTGCCCGGCTTGAACCATTTCTCGTTGGAGATGAGCCATCCCAGCTGTACGCTCGGGAAGATACCCCAGCTGACACCGGCGAGGTGTAGGCCGCCCTTTGTCTCCTTACCGAAGCGGCTGCTGGCCTGTGAGGAGACGGTGACTTCGGCGAAGTACTTGTTCTGGTAGTTGTAGTCGGCATTCAGGTAGTAAGCCATGTCAATCCAGTTGTCCTTCGTACCGCCGTAGTTGACGTATGCCATGCTCTTGGAGATGTTGGGCAGCTTATCGTTCTCATTGTTGTAGCCGCGGATGAAGGAGTAGCTGTAGCTGTAGTTGTTGTAGCGCCAGCCGCCGAAGACGTCGATGTGGTGGGCACCATAGGTGTTGGCCCATTCCAGACGCAGGTCGTTGTTGATGGTGGTCTCCTTGGTGAACTGTGACTTCAGCACAGAGGAGATGCGTCCCATGTCCTTCAGCATGTACATTGTCGTACCATTGATGGGCAGGAAGTATTTCTCGTTGTTGCGGTTCAGGGTGTAGTTGAAGCGGTCGCTGATGGCGAACGTCTTGGTGATCTGGTACTTCGGGGAGAAATTGATGCTGATCTGCGTCATCTCGGCGTAGTTCTTGTTCTTTCCCTTGCCGTTCTCAAGAATCCAGTAGGGGTTGCGCAGGCTCTCGTTAATGTCCGGGTCGAGCTGGTTGGCGAACTGGAACGGGTTCTGGATCCATTGTCCCAAGGAAGCCGTCGAGGCATACTTGCCGGCATACGAGTCGGAGAGCTCCAGCTTACCGGTGTTCTCGTCGTGGTAGTAGGCGTAGGGGGAGAGGAACGGAGCCTGAATGAGACCCAGCACGTTGGTGGAGCCGATGTTCTGCATCTCGTAGTTCTCGCTCCATCCGTTGTCCAGCACGTTGTAGGTGGTCTGGTTGTAGGCGATGTCCAGTCCGGTACGTAGCTTCTCGAAGATCTGGATGTCGGTGTTGAAGCGCAGGTTCAGACGGCTGAAGTCATTGCCCTTGAGGGTAGAGGTGCCGTTGGTGTAGCCGAGCGAGAGGTCGTACATACCAATCTCGTCGCCACCTTCCACGCTCACCTTGTAGTTCTGTGTGAACGTGTTGCGGTACATATCCTTCTGCCAGTCGGTGTTATTGTGGAACACGCTGTAGTAGTAGTTGCTGCTCTCGGGCGCGTTGTTCAGGAAGGTGTATTTATTGAGTGCGGCCGTGTTGGACTCGCGCACCTCCTTGACCGTTCCGGCCAGCTCACTGACATAGTTGCGGTAGGCATCACCGTCCATCACCTGCAGGCGGTCGGGCATCAGCTCCATGCCGCCGTAGATACGCACGTTGATTTTGGTGGCCATGCTGTGGCCGCGCTTGGTGTTGATGATGACCACGCCGTTGGCACCCTTGGCACCGTAGAGTGCAGTACCGTTTTTGAGCACCTGGATGCTCTCCACGTTCTCGGGGTCGAGTCCGGCGAGCAGGTTGTTGTAATAGCCTTCGTGGAGGCTGGTGCGGTCCTCTTCGAGATCGACCATGTTACCGTCGATGATGAAGAGGGGCTGCGCGTTGGCGTTGAGGGAGTTGATGCCTCGGATGGTGAAGTAGGCACCTTGTCCGATCAGACCACTGCGGTTGGTGGAGTGGATGTCTCCCGCCAGCAGGTTCTGCATATCTGTCTCGATGCTGGCAGAGCTCGTCTCATTGACCATGATCTTCTTCTGTGACAGGATTTCCGTGTCGCCGGTGTAGTAGCTGCGGAACTGGCTGCTGATGAGGCGTGCATCCTGGTCGGTCTCGCCCTTGATGGGCATCTGCAGGAGATTATAGTCCGGTGCGTCCATGACGAGGGCATGGCAGAACTCCGGCACCTGTAGGCTGTAGGAGCCGTCCTCCTCGGTCAGTGCAGAATACTTCGGCAGTTGGAGGGCCTGCACGCGCACGCCGCTCATGGGCAGTCCTGTGGCATCGTCAATGACCTTACCTGCCACGGACTTCATGGGATACTGCTTCTCAGCTTTCTTGGCCAGACGTCGCTTCGCCAGTGCGATGCTGTCCGCCTCGGCCTGATCTTCTTGTACGGACACTTCTTCGAACATGCCCTGGGCCATCAGCGGCGTGGTGCTTGTGAAGGCAGCCACGGCGAGGCACAGCCAGAAGCGAATGGCCCTATTCTTGTTGTGAATGATATGGAATCTCATACTATAGTATATTCATAAGGTGAAAGATTCATGGTTATTCATCGCTCGCTGCCGCTTGTTTCGGGCGCAGGAAAATCTGGTCGATGTAGAACCGATTCTGGAAGCCTTGTCTGATCAAGGCGTTCGTGATGTTGGCAGAGGTTACCTGCAGCACCGGATAAGCCTTGTTCAGATTGCGGTAGGAGTAGGGGAAGGTGAGGGTCTCGTTAATCCAGACGGTATCAACCTTCTCACCCGCGTAGTCGAAGTACTTGGCCGTCATCGTCTTCTCTTTCTTGTTGTCACTCAGGTAGGTGATGCTGACGATGATCCTGTTCTTCTTGATGGCTTCGGGATTCTCCTCGGGATCCATGAGCGTGCGGTAGAAGTCAGGCACCATGACGAGGCCGATTTCGTATTCGATGCCGCTCATCACCTGCTGGTCGGCTTCGTTGCCTCTCAGCTTGAAGGTGGCCTTGGGTACACCTGTAGCGATGGAGAAGTCGAGGAAAGTGCCCTTATAGACCTTGCCGTACTTCTCGGTCAGCTCGCTGCTGTTGTCGATGGTCCATTGAATCCAGTCTCCATTATAGGTGTAGTGCTCCTTGTCTTTCTGTTCAGCTTCCGTCAGGTTGTAGCGCACGCGCTGGTAGATGGTTGCAGGCGTTGCTTCGATTTCCACCCACGAAGCCTTATCGGTCTTGCGGAAGTTCCAGTGATCGACGGGATAGGCCAGACCGTTGCTCACCCGGACGGGCTCCTTGCCTTCGCAGAGGAAGTTGCGCACATCCTCTTCAGGATTATGCATATAGAAGGTGTCCAGGCGGGTGTTGAAGAGCCGGTTGAAATTGTGCTCGAGGAACGACTCTACCGTCAGGAACTCTGTCTGTGTGCGGTCGTAGCGCTGCTGGCGGGCGTTGAACACGAGAGATGACACGATATCCATGCTGATGGCGGAGTCGCGCATGACCTCTATGATACCCGCGTAGTCGGGATTCTTGACCTGAAGCGTCTTGCGGTTTGCCACGGTGTTGTTGATGAGTGCATTGTCCTCCTGGCTCATGTCGAAATAGGTCTCGGCATATTCATACCAGGGGCGCATCGTCTCCACCGCCTCTTCCCAGGCAGCATCCGTCGGGACAATCATGGCCCAGATACTGTCTTCCTGCTCGATGTTGGCTGCAATACCCTTATGGGGCATCGACCACTCCACGGAGTTGGGCTGGTAAGAGTAGTAGTAGAGGGAGTTGAAACGGGTATAGACGCTATCCACGTAGATGGGCTCGCCCGTCTCGTTGTCGGTGCCGGCGATGGCGCTCAGGTTGGAGTTGAAGTAGAGCGTGTCGTGCTGGCTGATCCACTCGTTGAGGTGCTTGAATTCCTTGGTCGCGCGGATATACTCGTAGAGGTTGTAGTTGAAGGGCACCTGCTGGCTGATGATGTGCAGCACGCCGTTGGTGGCGTGGAGGTTGGCGGTCTTCAAGTGGATCTCCTTGATGGTCTTCTTCTCGCGGTCGAAGTATCCTTTCTTGTTGTTGAGGAAGATGATGCGTTCGGCTTCGCCTTTGGGATTCAGGCCGGAGGCCACATAACGGCTGGTGGTGATGTGGTTGCCTGCGAGGCGCAGGAAAACATCATAGGGACTCTCCTGTAGGAGTCGCTCCATCTCCTGTACGTCGGCCGCCGTAAAGGCCTCGTTGTCGGGTGCAAAGACGGTCAGCACTTGGTTGTCGCTGAGGACATCCTTGAAGGTATAGCCCTCGATGGGGTGCTTCTCGTCCTTGAAGGCGGGCGTCTGTGCCGCGATGCGTGCGAAGTTCGAGAGACTTTCATTGCTCTCGATGAGTTCCCAAAGGGTCTCGGTGGCCACGCTGCCGGTGCCCTCCCCGCCCTCGGGAATATCGAAATGATCATCCTTGCAGGCGGTGAAGGCAGTCGCTATAGCGACGGCCCCCACTGCGAGGAGAATGATTCTATTAAGATGAATACGTTTCATAATCTATTCGGTTTTAGGTTGGTTACCAAATGTCTTCAGGTTCTACGGGGTTGTCATAGACATCCTTGGAGACGAATTCGAAGTAGTCCATGAAGAACTGCAACTGCTCGTCGTTCAGCACATTCTTGAATCGGATGTAATAGGTCTTGTCCGGATCCATGTCCTCGCTGACCATGATGCGACGGGTGACCCATTCACCCTGAATACCGAGGTCAGCAGTGGTTCCGTTTCCGATGTGGAAGTACTTCGGGCCTTTCATGAAGCCTCGTGCACGGAGGGACTTCGTGACCTCGTCCTGCTCCTCCATCGTTAAGTTGCTTTCAGCCTTGTATTCCGCAGCCGTGGCATAGCCGAAGTTAGAGGTCTGTGTGCCGTTACGGAAGCGGTGATTGACGAAACCGATGCGCAGATCCATAGGAATGTCCTTGGCCGGGAGGTAGTTAATGTTGTCGCCGAAGTACACCTGACACATGCTTCGCCATGAAGAACCGGAGCTGACGCCGAAGCGGATTTCGTAGTGTCCTTTCTTGGGCACGGGCGGCAGTTTCATGGTAAACTCATACTTACCGATGATGTTGAACTCGTCCATCTGATAGTTGCTCCATCCGCGGTCGTGACCCGTGAAGTAGTAGAACAGTGTGCCATCGCGCATCTGCACGTTCTCCAGATAAGGATATTCCACGGGGAATCCCTTCGTCTGGGTAGAGCCGTCGGGATAGTTGGCCAAAGGACGTCGGATGTCGTTGTTGATCATCTCGGGGAACATGGCTGCCATGTCGATGCGGATACGTTCGCCTGCCATGCGGTTCTGTACGTTCTCCGTATAGACCAGCACTTCCTGTAGGGGATAGATGCAGCTGTACTCGAGGTTCTGGTGCTTGGCCTCATCCTCGGCTTCCATCCTGACCTTGACGCCCACGTTCTCGTTCGCCCGGGTGTCCGTCTTCATCCTGAAGCCGGCGGCTGTTCCGATCTCACGGAACTTCCCGGACTCGTGGTAGTCGTTGTAGTTGGGATCATTCGGGTTGTTGTCTTCGCCGCGTCCGTTGCGTAGGATGGGGAAGCGGTTGAGATAGATGCCGTCCATGTTGTCGCCGCGTCGTTCGGGATCTTCATCGGCACTTTCCTTGCTCTGGTAGATCTTCAGCAGGCGGCGCTTGCCCATCGTGGTGTAGTACTCATAGACAGGAATCGTATAATCCAAATCAGAGGTCTTCCAGTAGTAGCCCATCTCGTTGTAGTGGATGACCAATCGCCCGGGCGTGAGCTTCTCGGGCAGCATGTGGTAGGTCACGAACTGGTTGATGATGTTGTCTTCGTTCGTGTAGTCGTTGTCCTGTTTGGCGTTGGGGTAGGCGCCTCTGTCGATGAGGTAGGTCTTGATATCCTCTACGGTGATCTGGTCGTAGGTCTTGCCAATCTCTCTCTCCCACAATGCGTCGGGCTCCGCGAAGATGGTGAAGCCGTACTTGCGGTAGAGGGGAATGGAACCAATCTGCTCGGTGGGATGCAGAGGCAGGTCTTTCACCTCTCCGGAGAGCACCATATCCTCCCAGACATAGTCCCTCGTTGCGGTGAGGGTGTCGTCGAGTCCGCAGGCCAGGATGAGCTTGGCCATCACCGAGAATCCTTTTTGGCTCTCGGCAATCATCTCGCGGAAGATATCGGACATCGTGTCGTTGGTGGGCGCGATGACGCCGTGCACCTCATGGATGCGTCCGTTGAGGCACTTGATGTCGCGGTTGTTGAGGTCGATGAGCGCGATGCCATTCATGTAGATGTAGTCGGGGTTCTCGGCGTCTTTCTTCTTCTTGAGCTTGCGGTCGTTCAGGTTGGGAAGCAGGAATTCTTGATCATCGTCCTGTGAAATGATATCACCCATCTCCAGCACAGTCTCGTTATTCGTGCCGTCGAGGACGCTGTTCAGCACGATGACTCTGCGGATGGAGTCCAGCTTCTCCTCGGTGTCGAAGCCGTTCCAGGAGGGCTCACTGATGATGCCCTTCTGGTGGAGCTCACTGAGATAGTCGTAGATGGCTTGGTTGTTGGGCGCGAAGCAGGTGTAGTGCCCGCGTGCGGAGAGCAGCTGCGCCACCGTCGATGTGGACTTTCGGCTGATGGGTACGACGTGCAGGAGCTGTACGTACTCCGTATAGTTCTCTGCATGTTCGCCTTCCTCCAGGTATTCCAGGATGGTCGGATCCTTGGCTGTGAAGGTCCATTCGGTGTCGATTTCTTCCTTACACGACGTCAGGCTGCCAGTGATGGCCGCTACTGCGAGAATCGCTTGGATTCTGAAGATACGTGCAATATATTTCATAGTGGTATTGTTTTTCGGTTCCATGATTATTCAGCAGACTGATTGTTGTTGTCGCCTTTCTCGCGGTTCCACACGGGATTCTGCGGGATGAGGTAGTCATTTGCACTACGCTCACGATAGTAGATGGGGCAGTAGAGTCCGTAGCGGTTGTTCATGCGGCTGATGAGGTTGGCGGCGAGCTTGGAGTAGTAACCTTTGGCCATGTAGTCGTTGACCATAGCCTTCACGCCGTCAGAGCCGTCCATATATTCAGGTTCGCGGGGGTCGGCTTTGGTTCCGCCGCCGATGCGCTCGGCATAGCGCACGAGGTCGAACCAGCGCTTGCCTTCACCCAGGAATTCCACGAGTCGCTCGCGCATGACGAGGTCGATGCAGGCCTTCTGGGTCTTCTCGCGGGCGCTGCCGCTCTTGGAGAGTCCGGTGGTCTGGTCGAGCTGTGAGCGCTTCTGGATGGCATCAACGATGTCGTCGCATTTCGTGTATTCGCCCGTGATGGCGTATGCCTCGGCCATCATCAGCATCACGTCGGTCATGCGGTAGATGATCCAGTTGTGGTAACTCTTGGTACCATATCCCTGCGTGATATTTGTGGTGAGGTTTCCGGTCGTCATGTCGAACTGGGAGCTCATCCATTTGGTAAGATAGTAGTAGGAAGAGGAACCCGATCCGGATGCCTGTGACTGGCCGTAATCGAGATACTTCGCCTCGACACAGCTGTACCATGTCCGGCAGTCATTGGCATAGAGCGTGGTGTTTCCGTTGAGGGCGGCTTTGACGGCGTCGTTGCTGACGGTCAGGATAAAGTGCTTGTCGGCCGAGTAGCCGAAGAGGCTGCGCAGGAAGGCGCTCTCGCGGTAGTCGCTGCTGGCGAACTGCAGCTCAAAGATGCTTTCCTCGCTGTTGCCCCTCTCGAAGGTGGCCTGATAGCTGTTGACTTCGATACTGCGGGAACGCGAATTGTAGTCGCTCTGCATATCGTCGTTCTTGATGAGGAGTGCATTGGTCAGCCCGCTGCCGAAGTCGTCCTTGTCATTGGCGTTTCGGTCAAAGGAGCTGTTGGTGATCTGCTGGTTCTGGAGTGCCAGCGCATCGAGTGACTTCTGTCCGAATTCAATGACTTTCTGAGCATCTTCCTGCACCTGATCCTCGGGGAATCCACGACCCTCGCGGAGCGCGCCGCGCCAGAGGTGCATCTCGGCCAGCAGGGCGTAGATGGCCGTGTTGGTGATCAGTCCCTTGGTGTCCTTGTCGCTGGGGAATCGGCTCTTGGCCAAACCCGCCACGGCGGTGACATCATCGATGAGCGTGTTGAGGATGTCCATCTGTGGGGTGATGGTGAAGGTATGCGCGTCCTCGTCGGAGTTGATGACCTCGAAGGTGAAGGGCACGTCCTTGAAGGAGCGGATGAGGTAGAAGTAGTTGAGGGCGCGCAGGGCGACCATCTCCGCCTTCATCTGCTGCCATTCAGTAGCCGTGAACTGCGGGTCCTTGGCCAGCACTTCCTCGCCGTGGGCGAGCACCTTGTTGCAGAAGTTGATGGTGGTATAGACACCTCCCCAGTCAAAGATGCCCATGGTGGAGTCCGGGTCAGCCTCCAAGATGTCCGTGTAGTCTGAGGAATAGGTGTTCTCGAAATTGTATTTGTAGGCATCGGATCGGGCATCACCCCATGCGATGAACTTCTCGATGGTGCCTCCCATCTGTGAATAGGCTCCGTAGCGTACGCCTTCCAGGTCGTTCTTGTCTTCCCAGAAGTTCTCTTCCACGACCTTGTCCAGCGGGTAGAGGGTGAGGAAATCGTTGCAGGACATCATCGTGAGGCTGGCGAGCCCCAGGATGGCAACGGTTGTTTTATATGTGATTCGTTTCATATCGCTGTACATTTAGAATCCCAAGTTGATACTGGCGGTGAAATAGCGTGCACGGGGTGTCTTCGAGGCGTCGATGGCAATCTTGGACCATCCCTGCGGTGCGACCTCCGGATCGGTTCCCGTGTATTTGCTCCACACGAAGATGTTGTTGGCGGAGGCGAAGAGCTTCAGGCTGCGGATGCCCCATTTCTTGAGGAGTTTGGGGTTGAAGTCGTAGCTGAGCTGGATGTACTGCAGTCGCAGGAAGTCGCCTTTCTCGACATAGCGGTCGCTGGGCAGTGCGTTCCAGCTGGCCGTGATGAAGGAGTTGAGGGCGCGCGGGATGTCAGTGATGTCGCCATTCTTACGCCAGCGCCATGTGGTGGCGTAGCTCTGGTTGTCGTTGGATCTCATGCTCTCTGCTCTCATGCGTGCCAGATTGACGATGTCGCTGCCCATACGGAAGCTGAAGCCGGTGTTGAGCTGGAAGCGGTCATACTTCAGCGTGAAGCCGAAACCACCGTTGCAGCTGGGGTTGGAGTTGCCGAGATAGACGACATCGAGGCGGTTGATCTGTCCGTCGTGGTTGACGTCCTCATAGATGGCATCGCCGCCCTGGAAGGCTTTCTTGTCACCCGTGGTGTAGCAGTAGTAGATGTGCAGGGGGTTACCGCGCTGGTCGGTGAGCATGTTGCCGTTGGCGTCGTAGGCGATAGGACAGGTGACGTTCTCCTCGCCGCGGCGCTGTGCAGCAGCTGCGGTGTTGATGGGCCGACCGTTCTTGTCATAACCTGTGCCGGTGCCCCATTGGATGTGGTTCCTTTGGGCTTCATCCCAGCTGACATTGTTCTCGTCCACCTCGGCATAGCCGTACTTCCTGATGGATTCCAGCGTGTAGCCGCTGTGCTCGTAATCGTAGCGATAGACGCCTTTGTACTTCAGACCGTAGATGGAGCCGAAGGCGTTGTGTACCTGAATGCGTCGCAGGCCGTCGTAGTCGAGGTTGGTGGGCTCGTAGGTCTCAGCGGGGTTGAGGCCCTCGATGATGAGGGGATCCATCTCTTCAATCTCATTGAAGTTCTGGGAGATGTTACCGCGGAGCTTCATGGAGAACTTGCCGACCTTGGCAAACCAACCTGTGGAGACGTTGAGCTCCCATCCCTTGTTGCGCATCACGCCCGCATTGACCTTGGCCAGAGTGGAGAAACCGTTGGCCGCAGCGATGCGTTGGTCTTTCATGATCAGGTCGGTGACCTTGTTGTCATAGAGTTCCACCTCCACGTTGATGAGGTCGTCGAAGAGTCCGAGGTTGAAACCGAGGTTCAGCTTGCGCGTCTTCTCCCAGTTGATGGAGCTCAGCGAGAGGTTCTCGGGGATGATGATGGTGTGGCCGTTGTAGAGGGTGCCGGCGGTGTAGTACCTGTTGTACTGGCTGAAGCTGCCGCCGCCGGGGTTACCGGTGATACCCCATGTGGGGCGTACGGAGAGCATACTCAACCACTTACGGGACCATTTCATCCAGGGCTCATCAATGATGTTCCAGCGTGCACCTATGAAGGGGAAGCTGCTAAACTTCTTGCTCGTGCCCATAGCGGTGGTGCCGTCCCAGCGTACGCTGACGTCGAGGTTGTACTTACTCTTATAGGACGCGTGCGCCTGCACGAAGAAGCTGGTCTCGCGCCATTCGCCGTTGTAGGCGTCGGCGCTCTGTAGGAGTGCTACGACGGTCGGGTCGGTGATGCCATTGGGGACGTTCCAGAGGCCGGAACTCTGGTTGCTGGACGTGCCCGACTTCATCTCCCATCGTGCGAGGGCGCTGGCGCTCCAGTCCTCGTTCTTGAAGTGGGGGTAGAAGGCGATGTCGTGGCGGGTGAAGAACTCCAGGCTCTTGTACTCGGAGTTGCCTACGGTGTTGCGTTCGTTGTTAATCTTGTAGTTGCTGTGGTGCTCCCAGGGGTTTTCGCCGCCATAGATCCAGTTCATGGTGCGGAGCTCGGCGGGGAGGTACTTGTCGTTGGAGTTGTTGATGATGTTCAGCTGTACGTCGCCCTTATAGTTCAGCTGGGTGTGGTCGTTGTCTTTGCCCAGGAGCTTGTACTCGATGTTGAACTGCGGGTGCAGCTCGTAGCTCCTCTCCATGTTCCAGCCACCGTTGCCGTAGGCTACGGGGTTGCCGTTGACGAACATATCGTAGAGGTAGTAGCTGGTGTAGTTGTAGTTCTCCAAGTCGATGGCTGTCGGGTTGAGGGGCAGCATGTTGAAGTAGTTGCCGGTGGGCACGTAGGTGAGCCGTCCGTCAACCTTCTCTGCCTTCATCTCGTCGATGCTCATGTTCGGCATGGCCTTGTAGGCTCGCGCGAGGATGTCGTTGGGGTTGTTCTTGTGGTTGTTGGAGAAGGCGAGGCTGATGTTGGACTGGAATTTGATGCGGTCGCTGACGTCGTAGTCGAGGGCCGTCTGCGTGGTGAAGCGGTTGAAGGTCTGTCCGATGATGGAGCCAGAGGACTTGTCGTAGCCGGCGGACACGCGGAAGGTGGCCTTCTCGCCGCCACCCGACAGGGTGACGTACCACTTGTGCTCCTTACCGAACTGGCGCACGGCATCCACCCAGTCCGTGTTCTTGCTGTAGTGGGGGTAGATGTTGGTGCGGGTCTGGTCATAGTTCAGCTCCGGCATGGCATCGGTGATGGATGTTCTCTGTTGGGGGTTGAAGTAGGCTTCCTTCATCATCATGGTGTAGCCGTCGCCGTTGAGCATGTTGTAGCCGTCGGGCTGCCAGGTGCCGTTGAACTTGTAGGAGAAGGTGACGTTGGTCTTTCCCCTGTGGCCGCGGCGCAGCTTGATCTCGATGACACCGTTGGCACCCTTGGCACCCCACTTGGCGGTGGAACCGTCCTTGAGGACCTCGATGCTCTGGATGTCTTCGGGGTTGACGTTCAGGAGGGTGGAGAACTGCTCCTCGTTGTCGAGGTCGCCGAAGTCGATGTCCTTGACGGCGTCTTCCGGAAGCTCCTGGATGTGGTCGTTGACGACGATGAGGGGCTGCGCGTTACCGTTGATGGTGGTGGTACCGCGGAGGCGCATGGTGGTACCGGAGCCGAGGTTACCGGAGTTCTGCACGATGTCGAGACCGGCAATCTGTCCTTGCAGGGCCTGATCAACGGATTCGAAGGCCATACCCTCCATCTCGTCCATGTTGAAGGTCTGTGTGGCGCCGGCCAACTCACGCACGGGGATGCTGAGTCCACCGGACTGCTGGCGTTTCTTGGCGGTGACCTTCACCTCGGTCATCGTCTTGGTGTTGTCGGCCAGCTTGATGTTCCAGTTGTTCTGGCTGCCGATCACCTTGCTGAAGGGCTTGAGTCCCATGAAGGTGACGTTGAGCGTGTTCTTGGGGTCTTTGATGGCGAGGGTGAAGTGACCGTTCATATCGGTGACGGTGGCACTGATGATACGGTTGTTCTTGTCGCGCTCGACCACGTTGGCACCCGGCACGACGTCGAAGTCATCCGACACGGTACCCGAGATGCGTCGTTGCTGTGCACTGGCAGTGGTGGCCGTGAGGCACACTGCGCAAAGCAGGATCAGTTTGAGGAATTTATTCATGGCGCTTCATTTTTTTGATACTGGAGGTAGCAGGGATGGAGAATCGCTTGAGGTAGTTCTTGGCGGCCTTGGCGTCAGCCCACTGGCTGTCGTGGCGCCCATTCTGCAGCTTCGTGTGGCAGAGTACGCCGTCGATCTGATGGATGACGGCAGCGCTGGAGCTCTTCAAGACGATATTGTTCATGGTAGGCTGGCCTGTGGGGCTCGAAGCACTACCGGACATATTACCCTCGGTGTCTTTGATGCAGTACATATCATTGGTCATGATATTGCGGAGGTTACCGGTCGTGGAGAGGCGTGTGCCGTTGACGGCATCGCGGACGTAGAGCTGCGACGGGTTGCGCCCCATATATACCTTCACGAAGACGCCGTTGACGTTGTCATAGCTGGAGGTGGTGTATTCTTCCTCGGCGCGTGCCGTCTTGTCCTCGAAGAAGCTGTTGTCGAGGAAGTGGCAGCGGATGAAGTTGTTGAGGTAGGTGATCATGGCGGTCACCTGGGTGCTGTCCGTGCTCTCCACTTCGGGCTCGCCTGTCTCACTGTCAATCCGATGTTTCCACATTACGGGGCCGTTCGCGGAGCCTCCCCAGTGCTGCACCTCGAGTTCGCCTTCCTCATTCTCGGCATAGACGAGTCCGTTCTCGTAGGCCTCGCGGATGTCGTCCCAGTAGGGGAGACCTGCGGCGTGAGCCGCTTCGAGGGCATCGGGGGTGGGCACGAGGACGGTGTAGTTGTAGTTGCTCAGGAAGGAGACGTTGCGGTCGATGGCGCCCTTGGTGTTCCAGATGGCGAGGTTGCTGGCGTCGAGGCCGCAGTCCTTGATGATGTCGGCGTTACCTTCCATGTCGGTGAGCGAATAGAAGAGCATTCCCTCTTCGGGGAACTCCTTATCTAATATATAATAGATGCTTCGGCTGGCGGGGATGATGGGGGAATCGTCGAGGATGAAGGTGTGTCCGTTGAGCTTCTCCTGTGCGTTCTTGGGCTCGATGTCGATGTGCACGGTACCGCGTGCACCGGTGCCGCCGTCCTCGGCTTCCACCATGCCGGCGCGCTCGTTCTCAATCTGGAAACCGCCCTGCACCTTCACGACGTTGTACTTGCCTGTGGCGGGGTCAAATTCCTTGGTGACCTTCAGACCCATGCCGTTCTTGGCGAGGTAGTACTCGTCCTCGTTGTCGATGGGGTTGAGGTCGTTGTGCACGATGGTGTGGCTCTCCAGGATGTTGCGCAGACGGCTCACGAGCGGGTTCATGCTGAGCTGGTCGAGGTTGAAGGCAGTCTCCTTGATGGTGCCTTCGGTGACGTCGTACTCGTGGAGGATACGTCCATCCTTGAGGGGCGGGTTGCCTGTGGGCTTGCCGTTGCGGTCATACTTCAGCTCAATCTGGATGACGCGGGGGTGCTGGCTGGTGAAGCTGATGGGGTCGTAGTAGCGCAAGAGGGCCTCGTCGCTGGGAAGGAAGAAGGAGAAGCGGGAACGCATGGCCATCAGGTAGGCGTAGTAGTTCATGTGCATCTTGTCCTGATTGGGGTCGCTACCGTTGTTGACGGCCCACTGCATGATGAGGTTGGTCTCGCTGATGTTGGCGGGGCCTACGACGGACTCGTAGGAGGCGGGGCCATAGACCTTGTTCATCACATAGACGGCGCCGTTGCTGGCGAGGAAGCAGGTGTCGATCTCGGCGATGTCGTCGGGCGTGAACATCTCTTCCTGCGACTCGTAGTCGCGCAGCGTCTGGATCTTGCTGGGAACCGCGCCTACGAAGGAGGGGAACATGATGACGTTGATCAACTTGTTGAGGGTCTGCAGGGGGATGTAGTCGATCTGCTGGTAGAGAGCCTCCAGGTCGTTGATGTCGAAGGTCTGTGCCTGATGGTTCGGGGAGTAGGTCTCGACGAGCTGGGAGCCGGAGCCGCCGATGGAGAAATAGCGGATCATGGTCTCGTCGTTGGGGACGAACATGGTGGCCATGTCGGTGCGTGCCTCAGAGCTCAGGCTGAACTCATTCCATCCCGGGTCGAACTGCAGGAGCATACCGTCGGCGACGGTGGTGCCGTTGGGATCCACGCGTTGCGCGCCGTTGGGACCCAGCTGTGCGAAGTACTTCTTCGTGTAGGCGGTGTTACCGATGAATTCGTTGTGCAGACGTCCGTAGTTCTCGGTGAGCTCGGTGTTGGGCGAGGGATAGGAGAAGCGGTCGAGGAGGTGGTTGAAGATATAGGTGCGGCCGCTGGTGCGGATGACCTCTGCCATGCTGGGCAGGGGCACGAGCACTTTCTCCGTGAGGTTGACGTAACCGTTCTCGGCGACGCTGTCCTTCTCGACGAGACGTGAGTTGTAGATGTGCACGTCATAGGGCTCACGTGTCTGTCCTGCGAAGATCTCGAAGTCCTCGTCGGTAATCTGGATGTCGCCGCGACCCATGTGCTCACGGGTGAAGTGGAGCATCATGTTGCGGGTGGCATCGGTGACGAGGTAGATGCCGTTTCCGGGTTTATCCTCGGTGCCGCGGAAGTCCTTCCAGTAGTCTTCATCGACGGGGCTGTAGGAGTGGGGCACCTGATCGGCGGGGAGGTAGGTGATGGTGTCGAGGACGGAGACGTCGGTGTAGCGGCGCATATACTGTCCGGGCTCCGGAGCCGAGGTGCCGTTGCCGTCGGCCGCGGAGAGGTTCTCCATGACGATGGCGTTGTTGAGCATGCTCGTGTGGATGAGCAGGTTCTTCTGTGCCGGCGACAGGTTCTGGTAGCTGGTGGCATTGTGCCAGGGGTTGGTGACGGGCAGTGTGGCGTTGTGGCGGAAGAACTGGTTCCACGCCTCGTCATCGGCGACGAAGACGGTCTTGGAGCCGGTCTGGCTGAGCACCTCTTTCAGGTCGCGGGCACCCTCGGTGTTGATGTCCTTGTCTCCGAGCAGTGTGAGGTAGTTTGTGAAAGTGCCTTTTCGCTCTAAGTAGGAGTAGATGTTCTCGTAAAGCCAGTCGGGTTTCTCGTCGTCGAGAGTGTACTCGTCTTTACAAGACCAAGCTGTTCCGCATAGAGCCATCATGCACAGCGCGCGCAAAACATGCGAGCCGAACGTGCTAAAACGGTTTTTCATACACTTGGATTTGAGTTTATTAGTTGATTGATTTATTTCGATTTAGTTAGTATCTCTGCCCTTGCAGAGCAAGGTGCTTTTCATGCTTTTTTGCACTTCAAGCGCTCAAAATTAAGGCTTTTTTTATTTACTCGTGTGCTTTCGTGCAAAGAAAAGTGAATGTTTAAGGTTTTTTAAGAGATAATGAGTGTATAATGGTGTACAAACATCAAGGGTGCGCCGAGGTCGGCGCACCCTTGAGGAAGCGATGCGGGGGAGGGGAGATCAGTGGGTGTTGGGGAAGGCCTTTTGGAGGCGCTTGAGCTCCTTGGCGGTGATGGCGATGACGGTGCCGTGGCGCGGGGTGAAGGCGCCCTCGGTCTTCGTGTCCTGTACCTGGCGGAAGGTCTTCAGGTCGGTGCTCTTGCAGAACTGGTAGTGGCCGCTGGTGTAGCAGTCGTACATCAGCACCCACGTGCCGTCATGGAGGCGGAAGACGCCGGAACCCTCGACTTGTTTGTTGGTGTCCTGGCACCATCCGGGCTGGAGCTCCCAGGTGTGGCCGTCGTAAAAATCTTTCGCAATAAACTGCTTGATGCCTTTCTGCCGGCTGCCCTCGGTCTTGAAGAAGATGTGGAGGAGGCCTTCGTCGTCCTGGACGATGTCGGTGTCGATGCTGGCGCTCTTCATGTCGAAGAGGAGCTGCGGCTCACCCTCCAGGTCGCTGAAGTCCTTGTTGGCGTAGGCCCAATAGACGCGGTCGTAGGGGCAGGAGCCGTCGTCGGTGAGGATGGAGAAATAGACGATGTACTTGCCGGTGCGCTTGTCGTAGATGGTCTGGGGCGCCCACACGCGGGTGACGTGCTCAAACATGGTGCCCTTGTAGCGGTCGGGGAAGTGGATGGCGTGGTGCTGCCAGTGGACCATGTCCTTGGAGCGCATGAGGACCATGCCGCGGTTGCTGCTCCAGCCGAGGCTGGACTTCATGTCGGTGACGACCATGTAGAACCAGCCGCCCTTGCCGCGGAGGATGTGGGGGTCGCGGACGCAGCCTGTGCGGGCGATGTCCTTGGAGGCGATGACGGGCTGGCCGTCGTTGAGGGGCGTGTAGTTCCAGCCGTCCTCGGAGATGGCGTAGCAGATCTGCTCCTGCTCGGGGGCGTTGCCGGTGAAATAGGTGAAGAGATAGGCGGTGGTTTTGGGCTTGGCGGCCGCGCTGCCGGCGGCAGCGAAAACGAGGAGGGCGCCGAAAAGGGTACGTAGTTTCATGATGGAAAATGATTTTGATGCCTCAAAGATAGGTATAAGTGTGCAAACGAAAGGCGAAAGGGGGTGAATATTATGTTTTTTTAAGGATGAAGGGAATCGTCTTGCGTCGGTTGATTGTCGGATATTTTCATAGTTTCCTGACGACGTCGAAGAGGGGGGCGGGGTCGTCGGGGTAGAACCATTGGATGTCGGGATCGCGCTGGAACCAGGTCATCTGTTTCTTGGCATAGACGCGGGTGTTCTTCTTCATGCGCTCGGCGGCGAAGTCGAGGGTCCAGTTGCCGTCGAGGACCTGGAACATCTCCTTGTAGCCGACGGTGTTGAGGGCGTTCTCGTGGCGGAAGGGGAGGAGGCGGCGGGCTTCGTCGAGGAGGCCGTCGGCGAGCATCTGATCGACGCGGCGGTTGATGCGGTCGAAGAGGTCGGCGCGGTCGCGGCGCAGGCCGAGCTTCAGGATGCGGAAGGGGCGCTCCTTGCGGGCGGCGGTGCGCAGCGAGGAGGAGGTGGGGGCGCTGCGGAAGGTGCTGAAGGGGCGGCCGGTCTGGTAGCAGACCTCGAGGGCGTGGAGGATGCGGCGTGTGTTGCGGAGGTCGGCCTGCGCGTAGTAGGCGGGGTCGAGGAGGCGGAGCTCGGCGAGGAGGGGCTCGAGGCCGTCGGCCTCGTAGCGCTGGCGCAGCAGCTCGCGCGTCTCGGGGCTGATGGTGGGGATGTCGTCGATGCCGTGGCAGACGGCGTCGATGTACATCATGGAGCCGCCGGTGAGGAGGAGGGTGTCGTGGTCGCGGAAGAGCTGGGCGGTGAGGGCCATGACGTCGGCCTCGTAGCGGGCGGCGCTGTAGTAGTCGGTGACGTCGAGGGTGCCTACAAAATAATGTTTCGCGCGCGCGAGCTGCTCGGGGGTGGGGGCGGCGGTGCCGATGGTGAGGCCGCGGTAGAGCTGGCGGCTGTCGGCGCCGAGGATGGGGCTGCGGAGGCGGTCGGCGAGCTCGAGGGCGAGCGCTGTCTTGCCGACGGCAGTGGGGCCGAGGAGGATGAGGAGGGTTTTCTCCTTCATCGCGACACAGTCGCGATGCACCGAACACGCCGCAAGGGGGGCAGGGGAGGTGTGGACGCTGGCGGGGGAGGGGCCGCTGACAGGGGAGGTGTGGACGCTGGCGGGGGAGGCTGCGGGGGAAGGCATGGTTATTCTTCGGTGAAGTCGAAGCCTTCGAGGTCGAGCTCTTCGATGTCGAAGAGGTCGTCGTCGGTGGGTTCTGGGTCGTCGTCGTCGAGCAGCGCTGCGGCGTTGAGCTCTGTCAGCAGTTGCTCGCGCGATTTCTCGGGAGGCGCTGCGGCCGCAGGCTCGCTCAGGTCTGATAGCGCGGGGGCGGTGCCGTGGTGGCGGCGGCAGAGGGGGGCGTCGATGTGCTTGCCGTAGGCGATGCGGCTCACTTCCAAGAGGAAGCCGCGCTGGGCTTCGGGGTCGAAGATGTACTGCAGGCGCTGGCCTTCGTCGTCGAGGAGGTCGCCGAGCTCCACGTCGTCCATGGTGTCGTCCTCGAAGCTCTTCTCGGGGATCTTCCGTTCGCGGCGCCAGCGGTCGTCGCAGACATAGAAGGTGGAGGGGCGGGGCGTGCGGCCTGCGGTGGCGGGCTGCAGAGCAGGGTCTGCGTCATCGCCCTCCCACCCGCAGCTCTCGCGGATGAGGCGGTGGAGGTCTGCGAAGGTGGCGCTGGACTCAATCTGGAGTTCAAGGTCGAAGTCCTCGACTTCGGGGCTGACGACGGTGATGGTGTAGAGCATTTCTTTTAGTGGACGAAGCCGCGTTGTTTGGTGTCCTCGATGAAGTCGAGGATGTATTTGATTTCGGGGGTGAGGGGGAGCTCCTGGCGGATGGTGGCGAGGGCGTCGGCGAGGGACATGCCGCCCTGGTAGATGATGCGGTAGGCCTCGTGGATGGTGTTGATGACCTCGCGGTCGAAGCCGCGGCGGCGCAGACCCACGATGTTCAGGCCGCAGTAGGTGGCCGGGTGGCGGGCGCAGATGGTGTAGGGCAGCACGCTCTGGGGGGCGCCGGTGCCGCCGCCGACCATCGTGTAGCCGCCGATGCGGCAGAACTGGTGCACGAGGACGCAGGCGGAGAGGATGGCGTGGTCATCGACGGTGACTTCGCCGGCGAGCTTGGAGCAGTTGCCGATGATGATGTCGTTGCCGATGACGTCGTCGTGGGCGATGTGGGCGCCTTCCATGAAGAGGTTGCCGGAGCCCACGACGGTCTTGCCCTTGGAGGCGGTGCCGCGGTTGATGGTGACGTTCTCGCGGATCTTGTTGTTGTCGCCGATGATGGCCAGCGACTCCTCGCCGCGGAACTTCAGGTCCTGGGGCACACCGCTGATGACGCAGCCGGGGTGGAACGTGTTGCCGTTGCCGATGCGGGCGCCGGAGAGGATGGTGACGCTGTTCATGAGGGTGTTGTTGTCGCCAATCTCTACGTTCTTGTCGATGTAGCAGAAGGGGCCGATCTCTACGTTGTCGCCGATCTTAGCGGCGGGGTCGATGTATGCGAGGGGGGAAATCATTTATAATGGAAAATGGACAATGGAAAATGGAGAATGGAGAATGGACAATGGAGAGTTTTGTGAAAAACTTTACGAACTTTACGAACCTTACGACGCAGAGAGGGTCTGGCGGACGAGGCGGGCGAATTTGTTGTTGATGGTGTGGCCGGGGCGGTGGGCGATGATGTGGCCTTGCAGGGGACGCCCGATGAGGGCCATGTCGCCGATGATGTCGAGGAGCTTGTGGCGGGCGGGCTCGTTCTCCCACTGCAGGGGCTTGGTCTGCAGGAAGCCGAGTTCGGTGGCGTCGTGGTGGGGTGCTCCGATGCGGTCGGCGAGCTCGTCGATCTCGGCCTGTGTCTTCTGGTTCTCGTAGATGACGATGGCGTTGTCGAGGTCGCCGCCCTTGATGAGGCCTGCGGCGAGCATCATCTCCACCTCGCGGACGAAGCAGAAGGTGCGGGCGGGGGCGATCTCGCGCTCGAAGAGGCCGACGTTGTCGAGGGTGGCGGTCTGGCTGCTCAGGACCTTGGACTGGAAGGCGATGTGGGCGGTGACGCCGAACTGCGCGGCGGGCTCGATGGTGATGACGGAGCCGGTCTGGTCGTCGCGTATCGTGATGGGATGGCGCACGACGAAGACGTCGCGCGGGGCGTCCTGTTCCACGATGCCTGCGCGGCGGATGTTCTCCACGTAGATCTCGGCGGAGCCGTCGAGGATGGGCACCTCGGGGCCGTTGACCTGCAGGAGGCAGTTATCGACGCCGAGGGCGAAGAGGGCGGCGAGGGCGTGCTCCACGGTGCTGCAGCGGGCGTCGCCCTGCTGGAGGACGGTGCCGCGGGTGGTCTCCACGACGTTCTCGGCGAGGGCTTCGATGACGGGCAGGCCGGGAAGGTCGGTGCGCTGGATCTTATAGCCGTGGCCGGCGGGGGCGGGGCAGAAGGTCACGACGAGGCGCAGGCCTGTGTGGAGGCCCTTGCCCTCGAGCGTGAAGCTGTTGCCTAAGGTATGTTGTTTGAGCACAATATCTGATTTTACGAATTTACGATTTTACGATTTAGCTTTCAACTCTTCCAGTTCTTTTCTGAGTTGTCGCAGCTCCACGGCCATCTCGGGCAGTGTCTTGAAGACGGCGGAGGCGCGGGACCAGACCTTCGGGTCGATGGCGGGGTAGCCCATGAGCGTCTGCCCGGGCTTGCGGACGTTGCCGGGGAGACCGGCCTGCGCGCCGAGGGTGGTGTGGTCGGCGATGCTGATGTGGCCTGCCACGCCGACCTGTCCGGCGAAGGTGCACCACTCGCCGACCTTCGTGCTGCCGGCGATGCCGACCTGCGCGCAGAGGATGGTGTGGCTCTGGACCTCCACGTTGTGGCCCACCTGCACGAGGTTGTCGATCTTCACGTCGCTGTGGATGATGGTGGCGCCCATCGTGGCGCGATCCACGCAGGCGTTGGCGCCGAGCTCCACGTCGTCCTCCAGCACGGCGATGCCGATCTGCGGGATCTTCTCGTAGCCCTCCGGCGTGGGGGCGAAGCCGAAGCCGTCGGCGCCGACGACGCTCCCGGCGTGCAGGATGCAGCGGTTGCCGACGCGGCAGTCGTGATAGACGACGGCGTGGGGGTAGAGGACGCAGTCGTCGCCCACCTCGGCGTTGTCGCCCACGTAGGCGAAGGGTGCGACGTAGGTGTTCTTGCCCACCTTCGCCGTCGGCGCCACGTAGGCCTGCGGGTCGATGCCGGTGCGCTTGGGCTTCATGCTCTCATAGAGCAGCAGCAGGCGCCCCAGCGCCTCGCGCGGGCTCTCCACGCGGACGAGCGTCGGCCGCACGGGCTGCGCGGGCTGGAAGGTGGCGGGCACCAGGACGACCGACGAGGCCGTCTGGTAGAGATAGGGTTCGTATTTCGGGTCGGAGAGGAACGACAGCGCGCCCGCCACGCCCTCCTCGATTTTCGCGAAGGTGTGGACGGCGGCATCGGCCTTGCCCTCCACGGTGCCGTGGAGGTAGTCTGCGATCTGTTGGGCGGTGAATTCCATGTTTTTTGTTCTTTTGCGGGGCAAAGGTATAAAAAAAGTCGGAGATGACCTACTATTTGTCGAGGTTTTTCATCATTGACGGCCTTTTTGGGCTAATTTCTCCTACGAACCGAATAGACGGCGATGCCGTGGCTGAGGCGTTTCGAGAGGCGCATGGCGCGCGATTCCGACGTCAGCCAGCGCCCCAGGTAGTTCAGCCCCCGGTTGCTGTACTCGAAATGTGTGCGGCGGCGCACCTCACTGGCTAACTCCGTGGTGCTCAGCCATTCGCAGCGGGACGTGTCGGCCGTCGTCTCGAAGACGTCGAGCAGGTGCTCCACCTCCGGGCGCAGGTTGGCGAAGTGGGTGTTGTACGCCTCGATCTGCTGCACCTCCTCCGGCGTGAAGTAGGGGCGGCGGCGGTGCTCGTACAGTTCCGTCAGCGCCTGGGCGTAGAGCTTGGGGTAGGGGATGGGGCCGCTGAAGTCGATCTCGTGGCCCTCCCGGATCTCCGCCATGATGAAGCGGCGGCTGCCGCTCGGGTCGCTCAGCACGTCGTTCATGTTCGTCGTGGCGATGAACGAGGCGCGCCGCGGCTCCTCCGTGACGGCCGTGCTGTACGGCCGCCGCATCTTCACGCTGCTCTTCTGGAGGAGGTTCTTGAGGAATCCTTGTTGGATTTTTTCACTGATCTGGTTGAACTCGTCGAGGTTGATGAGCAGGCTCGTCGTGAGCATCCGCTCCACCTCCTGTTTGCTCGAGAAATCCACGAGCTCGCGGTAGCCGTCGCCGCGCAGCTCCGGCGGCAGGATGAGCTGTCCGAAGGTGCTCTTGCCGCAGCCCTGCTGCCCGATGAGCAGCGGCACGACGGCGTTGCCGTGGGCGTAGTTCAGGTCCTCCCACTGCGCCACCATGCCCAGGAACCACGTGTGGAACCACTCCCGCCAGTGCGGGTTGCGGTTCGGCACGCGGTCGGCGAGGGCGCCGATGTGGTCGGTCGTGCCGTCCCATGATCTGTCAATATCTTTGAGATACGCGCTCGCCGGGTTGTAGTTCCTCACGCGCGTGGAGCCCAGGAAGCGCCGCATATCGCGGTCGAAGACGTCGATGCCGTTCTCGTGGGCCTCCTGCACCATCGTGTTCATCATGCGCGTGTCCAACGGCAGGAACACATAGCTCGCGCTGTGGTTCGGGCGCCATTCCACGCTGTTCGTCAGCTCGTTGTAGCGCAGGTCGTAGCGCTCGTTCATGAACGCCTGCAGCGTCATCGTGAGCGTCTGCATCCCGTGGCTGCGGTCCTTGCCGAAGCGCGCGGCGTGGGCCAGATAGACGCTCTCGATGATCGTGCGCCCCTCGTTGCGGCTGTCGCAGTTCAAGAAGATCCAGTGGTACGCCTGCCGCCGCGCCTCCTCCATCGGGATCCCCAGCAGCACGCACTGCTCCGCGATGGCCGTCAGCCGCTGCTGGGCGTTGAGGCCGCCGTCGCCTTCACCGCGTTCTTTCCTGTCTTCCAGGAACTTCTCTTCCAGCTCCTTCGCCTTCCTGACCGCCAGCGCGAAGCGCAGCGCGTAGTACCGCCGCATGTCCTCCGACGGCATCACCGTCTCTGTGCCGTACTCCCGACTGCGGTCTGCCGTCGCGTAGAGGGTCGCCGAGAGCTCTTGCGGCGCCAGGCGCAGCGGCGAGGCGTCGGCGTTGAAGTAAGCGTTCGCGTCGGCCGTCCAGCGCATCAGGTCGCCCGGCGTCGCGTTCTTGCTGTGGAACGAGCGCCCCACCACGCTCGAATACACCGCCGCGCAGCGCTCGTAGAGCAGCGCGTGGAAGCGGCGCGCCTCGTCGGCATCCTTCGGCAGGCTCCCGTCGGCGTAGGTCCCCTGCACCATGATCTTCACGCTCTTGCCGCTGACGCCCGTCATCGCCGCCAGCGTCGTGGGCCAGCTGGCGGCGCGCTGCTTGATGTCGGAGATCTCCGCCTTGTTCTTCAGGTCGTCGATCTCCAGCAGCACGACACCGTTGTAGAGCATCTTCACCTCGCCGTTGCGACGCTTGCGCACGTCCAGGGCGGGGCAGATCAGCGGCAGCGACTCCAACAGGCTGGAACGTTGCAACGGTGGAAGTGCCGGCATCTCTGCCCGCACGGCTTCCACCGTTGCCCACTTTCTGGCATCATTTCTGATGCGAGCCATGAGCGGCTCCATACCCAATGAGCTGACGCGCTCTTTCTTACTCCTTATCGTCTTACTATATATTGCACATTTCAGCATAGCTTACCCAAAATTGGCCGCAACCTCTCGCAACCTCGCAGAATTCCTTATCTCCTTATCTCCTTCTCTCATTTCTTACTCATTTCTTACTCATTTCTTACTCGATGGTTTTCTACTCTTGTTTCTTACTCTTGTCGCTTTCTCAGTGGTAGTTCCCTATCATGGCTTCTTATTCCATGTAGTTTCCTACCTTAGTTTCTTACTCTTTCCTTATTTTCTGCTGCAAAGATAGCACAATTCCCCATATCGTGCAAACTTTTTCTTAAAAATGTTCGCTCCTAATGTCGTTTTTCTGCACATTTACTTCTCTTGCTCCACCTCTTTCATAACTGCTCCACCTAAATAATCATCTATTCTTCAATTTATTATAAATTATAGGTGGACTAATTGCCTAATTTCAATTCTCTATGTATTATCTTCTTATTATTCCCTAATAATCGTTGATGCCGCGCCGCAGCACCCACCCCTCACCCCTCCAGCACCCACCCTTCACCCCTCCAGCACCTACCCTTCATCACCCCCTAATCTTATGGGTTTTATCACGCGTGATAAAACCCATAAGATTACTATCTTCCGCCCCTAAGATCGTTATCTTCCACCCGCAACCTTGCGAGCTTATCCGCATCACCTCGCGTGCTTCCGGCTATAACCTCGCGAGCTTATCCGCATCACCTCGCGAGCTTCTGCCCGTAACCTCGCGTGCTTATCCCCATCACTTTGCGAGCAAAAAGAAAAAGCCCAATGAACTTCGCGGGGAAGTCCATTGGGCTTTCTATCGTTTTTCTCCTTGGACGCGTGGCTTATCGGGCCATGCCTTTTACCAGGAAGCTGTACGTGTCGTCCGTTTGGTCATTGGTCTCCGGAACCTTGCTCACCTTGATGGCAGCCAGTGCCGTCGCTTTCTTGGTGCTCTCATTGATGGTTCCGATGAGGATGATGTCGCCGGCTTTCAGGTCACCGATGCTGGTGTAGATCTCGCCCACATTGTAGCGATCCTGGAAGGTGTTGAGGACGCTGTTGTACTTCGCGTTGGAGTAGTCGAAGTAGTTGACGCGCGCCATGCGGATGTTGGAGGCGTAGGTGCGGATGCCTTTGGAGGCGACGTTATCTGTCTGGTCTTTGTTGTAGGCGATGACCAGGTGCTGCATCGCTGCGTCCGTGATGTCCTCCGTGGAAATGGCTTCGGGCTTACCGCCGCTGAAGCGGAGCGCGTTGTACTTGCCGGGCGCGGGCTTTTCTACGAGGGTGAACTCCTGTTCGGTGAGTGTGTAGTCGGCCGCGAAGACTTTCAGCTTCTTCGAGCCATTCCACTCTTCGCCCTCGCTGGTGGTCACGGTAGCGCGCAGCTCCATCTCTACTACGGAGTCCGGGAAGATGGGCAGGAGATAGTCGTATTCTGTCTTCTTCTTTGTGCCGCTCAGTTCGATGGTTTCCAGTTCGCGTCGGCCGTTGTAGCCATCTACGGCTGTCATCACGAGTTTCTCCAGCGTGCCTTGTGTGGCCTGTATCTCCATCTTGAAGAAGTAGTGGCGGCCGCCGATGACGCTATCCTTCTTATACCAGTCGGCGATGATATAGACGGGTGATTCCTTCTCGTCCTCTCCTCCTTCATCGTCGCAAGCCCAGATGATTGCTCCCAGGCAGATAGCAGCAAGAAATGGAAGTAATTTTTTCATTTCGCGAGTGTCTGTTGATGAAATTCTGAAATCCCGCCCTCTCCAGAGGGAAAGGGCGGGATGCGATAAGATGTGTAGAGTGAACTCTTACTGCTTGTTCTGCTTCTCGATGGTGCAGGGGAGGCAGTGGTAGTGACTCTTGCGGATCTTGTAAGCGCGGATGAGAGCCTTCTTGGTGTATTCTCTGCCAAGGAAGAGCTTCTCCTTCTCAGAGGTCGTACGAACAACCTGGAAGTAGCGAGCCTCGGGGAACTGCTCTACAACCTTGTAGGTAGCCTTGTTGAGCTTGCTGCTCATGATGGGAAGGCTGATACCGTTGCTCAGGTTGGTGTTCTTCTTGTTGCTGCTATCGTACTCTACGCCGTTCACGGTGTGGATCTGATAGAAGATACCGAACAACCATGTGCTGTAGTTCACGCTGATCTCTGTCTCACCCACGAACTCCAGATCATCGTTCTGGTAAATCAGCTGGGTGATTTGCGGACTGAAGGACCGTGTGCTGGTCGTTGTTCCGCAGCTGGTGAACAGCAGAGCTGCCACACCAACCATGAATAGATATTTTAAATTCTTCATGTCCTTAGTTGACTTAAGTGTTTAGAGTGTGTGAGGGAGAACCGATTAACGGTTGAAGTAGTAAGACAGAGTCAGACGAACCTGGTTGCCCCAAGCGCCCTTGCGAGCCTTCATGCTATCCCATGCAGCAGCACCAGCCTGGTTTGTGGGGATGCCAATGGCAGCGAGGTTGGGGAGCTGAGCAGCGTCAGCGGTGTAGGTGACGATGGCATCGGTGTCATTGTCGGGCTTGAAGCTGTTGCGGGTCTTCAGAGCGCCATCCCATACGGTGCTGATACCATACTCAAGGCCGAGAGCCAGAGGCAGACGAGCGATGAAAGCCTGGAGGCCGATGAAAGCGCCGGCACCGAACTGCACGTTGCGGTTACGAGCGTTCTGATAACCTTTCTGACCGTCAACATCCCAATTGGTGGTGACGTTCTGACGACGCCAACCTACGATACCCTCGATACCAGCATACACGTCGAGCAGGTTGCTCTTGGTGAAGTGATAAGCGAAACCGGGACGGAACTGGTTGTCAGCGTTCACCCACTTTGTCTTCTGAGTCTCTTCGACAACGCCCTTGTCAGCGTTAGCATCCATGCTGCCAGAGAAGCTCTCGCGCTGCTTCCAGAACTTCATGCCCAGACGGAGCTCGAAGTTGTCGGTAGCCATGTACTTCAAGTTCACAACAGGGATAGCGTGGAAAGCGCCCGTGTTGGGGAGATCCTGGAACAGGTCGGTTTCAGCACCGATGTAAAGACCATAGGTACCAGCGGTAGGACGGTTACCCGTAGTGTACTTCTTTGCAGAAGGAGCACCCTCAGAGATTTGAGCAGATGCGGTCAGGGCAAAGCAAGCCATGAGGGCAGAGAAAAGAATCTTCTTCATTTTTTGTTTTTCTTTAATGGTTAATAATTAAGAAGAATGAATAAAGTTTATTTTTCTAAATGCGGTGCAAAGATAGGGCGTTTTTTGTTAAGAGATACGATACTTTATGTTAATAAATATTAAACATAGAAAGAAATGACGCATTTTCGGGCTTGAAATCTTAAAATATCGTCGTTCTCTCTTAAATTATGTCCGATTTGTCGGCACACCCCTGATCTATGCAGAAATGTTAACAGCCCTTAATGCGCAGGATGGCGGACATCTGCTGCTGCACTTCACGTGCCTTCTCGCCGGCGACGGCGGCGAAGCGCTCGCTGCTGTCGGCATAGATGATGGCGCGGGAGGAGTTCACGATGAGGCCGCAGTGGTCGTTCCAGCCGTACTCGCACACCTCTTCCAGGCTGCCGCCCTGGGCGCCGATGCCGGGGACGAGGAGGAAGTGGTCGGGGGCGAGGCGGCGGATGTCGGCGAAGGCGCTGCCTTGGGTGGCGCCGACGACGTACATGAGGGAACCGGCGCCCCCCTCCAAACCTCCCCGAGGGGAGGCTTTCTTCTCCCACTCCTGACTTTTCAGAATGACTTGCTCAAAGAGGCGAAGCCCCTCTCCCCGCTCCCCCCGTGGGGGGGAGGGCCGCAAAGCCGTGTGATCCTTTTCCCCAGAGGATAGGGAGTCCTCCCCCCCACGGGGGGAGTTAGAGAGGGGCTTCTTCTGAAAGTCCTCACTCCCCTTGTTGCTCGTCAGGGCAAGCAGGATGACCCATTTGCCGGGGTAGCCGAGGAAGGGGGTGACGCTGTCCTCGCCCATGTAAGGGGCGACGGTGACGGCATCGACGTCCAGCTCCTCGAAGAAGGTGCGGGCGTAGAGCTTCGAGGTGTTGCCGATGTCGCCGCGCTTGGCGTCGGCGATGATGAACTGGTCGGGGTACTGTTCGCGGATGTACTTCACGGTCTTCTCGAAGGCCATCCACCCTTTCACGCCGTGGGCTTCATAGAAGGCGAGGTTGGGCTTGTAGGCGATGCAGTAGGACGCGGTGGCGTCGATGATGGCTTTGTTGAACTCGAAGATCGGGTCGAAGCCGGGCTCCTTCGCCGCCCGCTCCACCAGGAACTGCGGCACCTTCTGCAGGTCGGTGTCTAAGCCTACGCACAGGAAGCTCCGCTTGCGGAGGATCTTGTCAAATAAAGACCCACCCCCGACCCCTCCCGTGAGGGAGGGGAGGGGCTGGCGCGATGTATGGTTGTTAGATTCCATGTGACTTTGTTCTATCATGTTTGGTTTCATCTTAGTTATGCTAATAATTCGTCTATTAAGATTTCTTTAACCCTATTCCGCTACAATCCGGAGGCTCTCCCCTCCCTCACGGGAGGGGTCGGGGGTGGGTCTGAGGGATCGGGGTTGGGTCTGGGGGGCTTCACAATGCCGATTCCTTCAGGCGTTCCGCATTCTCGGCCACCGTGAGGCGGTCGATGCACTCCTGGATGTCGCCGTCCATGAAGGCGGCGAGGTTGTAGATGGTGTAGCCGATGCGGTGGTCGGTGATGCGGCCCTGCGGGTAGTTGTAGGTGCGGATCTTGGCGGAGCGGTCGCCGGTGCTGACCATCGTCTTGCGGCGCGCGGCGATGTCGTCGATGTACTTCTGGTGCTCCTTGTCATATATAAAGGTACGCAGGCGCGCGAGCGCGCGTTCTTTATTTTTTGGTTGGTCACGTGTCTCGGTACACTCGATGAGGATCTCCTCCGTCTCGCCCGTGTTCGGGTTCGTCCACATGTAGCGGGCGCGCACGCCGGACTCCACCTTGTTCACGTTCTGTCCGCCGGCGCCTTGGCTGCGGAAGGTGTCCCATTTGATGGCGCCCTCGTTGATCTCCACGTCGAACTCCTCCGCCTCGGGTAGCACGGCGACGGTGGCGGCGGAGGTGTGTACGCGGCCCTGCGTCTCGGTGACCGGCACGCGCTGCACGCGGTGCACGCCGCTCTCGTATTTCATTGTGCCATAGACCTTCTCTCCCGTCACCGAGAAGATGATCTCCTTGTAGCCGCCCGCGGCACCCTCGGTGAAGCTCGACACGGCAATCTTCCAGCCCTTCGTCTCGCAGTACTTCGAGTACATGCGGAACAGGTCGCCCGCGAAGAGAGCCGCCTCGTCGCCGCCCGTGCCGCCGCGGATCTCCATGATGACGTTCTTGTCGTCCTCGGGGTCGGCGGGGATGAGCAACAGCTTGATGTCCTCCTCGAGCTGTGGAATGCGCTCCTGTGCGGCGTTGAGCTCCTCGCGCGCCATGTCGCGCATCTCGGCGTCGTCCTCGGTGGCGAGCATCTCCTTGGCTTCCTCGATGGTGGTGAGCGTCTGGACGTACTCGGCGCGCTTCCTGACGATGGCGCCCAGGTCCTTGTATTCCTTTGTCAGCTTGACGTAGCGTCGCTGGTCGGCGATGACGGCGGGATCCGTGATGAGCGTCCCCACCTCCTCGTAGCGGCTCACCAATCCCTCAAGCCTCTCTAACAGTTCGTTGTTCTCTATTGCCATGTCGTTGATATGCTTTTTGCGGTGCAAAGGTACGCAAAAAAGATAAATTATCAGAGATATCGCACATTTTTTCCTCTTTTTGTGTATGGAATAAAAGAATATGCGTATATTTGCAGCGCAAAAGAATACACTAATCATTTATAATTTTCAATCACTTATGAAACACATCAAGTTTTTATCTTTAGCGCTCATGGCAGCCGCTTTGCTCGGAACCGCTTATTCTTGCAGCAAAGACGAACCTACTAAGGAAACGATTAAGGAAGGTTCTGGTGTAGCCATCCATTCCATCTTTGACAAGAATGGAAATGCGGTGCAATTATCGAAGGTGGAGGGCTCCCAAACGTATGACTATTATTATAACAATGCTGGCAAGCTCTCCAAGATTATCTGGACGCTCAGCAATGGTAGCACGGCCAAGCCTACTTATCTGGATGCTCCCTTCACGGTGACCTACAGCTCCACGAATAACGGAACGACTGAGAAAGAAACGCTCACAATTAACACCACGGCTTCCGGTCTGGTGAAGTCATATACGTCGGTTCAGAGCCAGTATGACAATCAAGGTAGTACCAATGGAACGTTGACTGAAACGGTGGAATGTACGTATAATGCCAGCGATCAACTAACGTCCATGGTTATTAACCAAAATGCGAACGCTCGTATTGGCGGCAGCGCGAGAGTGGGCACCTACTACTACAAGTTTGATCTGACGTGGGAAGATGGCAACCTGAAAAAGTGCACGCTGAAGCAATCCGAGAATGGCACGGAGAAGGCGGAACAGACAAAAGATAATTTCTACTATAGCTCGACCGACAACGCTGCGAAGATGATGGGTATAGCCTTCTTCAACTCGGTCTTCGGCGGTTATATCGAATCATCTGAGATCTATCCTCTGATTCCCTTCGGCATCTTCGGTAAGGGTCCGGCCAAGCTGCCTTACGGCTGCAATCTGAAGAATGACGGCACCCTCCGCAGCGATGGCGCCTATACTTACAAATATAGCAATGATGACTAATTCGAAGAACTGAAATACTCAACAAAGCAACGAGGTCGTGCCGCAGCACGACCTCGTTGCTTCTAGAAGAGAAACAGCCCTAAGTGGGTGTTGTGGTGCTTTTGTGCCATCTCGCTCTCCATCCGCTTGATAGCCGTCTGGAAGAAGAAGGAGATGAGGAATTCGTCTGTTCCCTCGCTGCGGATTTGGCGCAGGGCGTTGATGTATGCGTCGCGCTCCTTGACGTCGATGATGACCAGCGGATGGCCTGCACGCAGGAGGATCCAGTTGGAGAGCAGACGGCCGGTGCGGCCGTTGCCGTCGCGGAAGGGGTGCAGGTATTCGAAGAAACCGTGGAAGCGGGCTGCGATGATCATCGGATGGATGTCCCGGGTGAGGGCCTCGGCGGTGGAGGCCATGAGCGCCGGCACTCGTGCCACCAATGTCTCGTGGTCGCCGAAGACGGTATCTCCGGCTGCCATGTCCCGGGTCGTATATTCGCCGGGGACGGCGCCGGGGGCACGATAGGAGAGGGTGTTTGCCGTCACCAGCCGGTTCGTCTCGCGGAGCAGTGTCTCGTCGAAGGGGACATCCAGATGGGTCGTCATGTAGCGGAACGCGCGGAAGTGGTCGGCCATCTCGGTACACTCGAGCAGCGAATGGCCGACGGGTACCATCGCCAGTCCCTGTTCCTTCAGGATGCGCGTGTCATCGACCGTGAAGGAGTTGCCCTCGATGGCGCAGGAGTGCGTCGAGAAGAGCACTTCGTGCCATTCCAGATAGTCCTCCGGCGCCATCTTCTTCATGATGCGCTGCTCGTACTCCTGGCGGGTGTGCTCGTATCGGTCTATTTCTTGCTCAAACATATCTTCTATATGGTGAACTCCGTGTTCCTGTATCGAAAAGCAAACTCTGTGGGTTCTGTATCGCAAAGTAATTTCCTTGTTTCTATATCGAAAGAGGCGGACTTCCTTGTGGAAGCCCGCCTCGCTGTGGGTAGTAGGAACGATCGGGCTCGAACCGATGACCTCTTCAATGTGACTGAAGCGCTCTGAACCAACTGAGCTACGCTCCTATCCTTGGGTTTGCGGCTGCAAAGGTACAACATTCTTTTGAAACAGCCATCGTTTTCTGCAATTTTTTTTGTTGTTTCTGCGGATTCGGTGTTTTTTTGAGGGCTTCCTGTCCAGAACGGCGATGCATCAACCCTTCCACCAGCTGTCCTTCGTGTGGCAGAGGGCTTGCGCGATGCAGTTCATCGCTTTGCAGAATGGCACGTGGATGGGATCGTCTTTCCGGCGGAACAGAAAGCGCCAGGGTGTCACGAGGAGGAGGCGGCCGGCGGCGCAGGCGGCCAGCTTGTCAGCGGAGGGATGGTAGCGGTTGGTGAAGCCGTTGTCCTCGATGCGTACCACGGGGTAGCCCATGCCCAGGGCGGCATCGAGGATCTCTTGTTCGCCGCGGGCGATGCGGGGCGAGACGAGGATGGCACCGGCGGCTGCGGCCGCTAAGCAGCGCGCCTTCTGGGTGGGGAAGAGGGCGGCGTCCTTGCGGTGGCAGACGACGGGTAGCAGGCGGGCTGACAGCAGGTCGCGGTCGCCAAAGCTGTCACAGCTGATGCGCCCGTCGGTGACAAGGAAGCGCTTCTGCAGATCCTCCCAGATGGCAGGGGTGAACTGGGTGGGGGCACAGACGCGGCGCAGATAGCCGCACATGGCGGGCAGGCTGACGGCTGTGTCGATGCCGCCGCGGCGTGGCATGAGGCTGGCGCGGTTCATGGTGCGCATGAGGCGGCTGCGCGGGTTGTTGCGGATATAGGCGCGCTGGGTCTCCAGCTGCGCCTCATCAACGGGGATGACATCGCAGTAGCCCGGCTCGAAGAGGGGCGGAAGGGAGGGGCGAGAGGGGGAGGGAAGGGGCTCGGCGATAGAAACGCCGAGCGCTATCGGGGGGATGCTGGGCGGGGCGGCGGTGGTTGATTGCTGGGCGGTGGTTGATTGCTGGGCAGCGGTTGATTGCGGGGCGGTTGTTGATAGCGGAGTGGCGGCTGTTGTTGGTTGTGGGGCAGCTGTTGTTGATTGTGGGGCAGCGGGTGTTGATTGTGGGGCAGCGGCTGTTGTTGGTTGTGGGGCAGCTGTTGTTGGTTGCGGGCCGGGTGTTGCTGGTTGCGGGGTGGCGGTGGTTTGTTGCGGGGCGGGTGTTCCGATAGCGGCAGGCGTTTTTATCGCCTGCGTTTCGGAGGCGGGGATGAGGCCGGTCATTTCCCAGTAGTGGCGGTTGCAGCCTTGCTTGAAGCCGGCGATGACGCGGCCCAGGTGGGTGCGCTGGCCGGCTTTGTTGAAGATGTCGCGGGTGGCGTGGAAGAGGATGTGGAGGTGCTCGGGCATGATGACATACTCATCGACTTCCAGCATCGGGTAGTGCTGCGGGATGCTGTGTAGCAGCTCCTGTTCCACCATCTGGCCGATGGGGGACAGGGCTACATGCGGGGCTTCGGCATCGCCGTCAGGCCTGCCAAGGTCGCCGCATACTCTCCCTAACGGCTGTCGCGGGTTTGCTGTGGATCTGTTGCCATCACCTCCCGTTTCCTGCCGAAAGGGCAGGTCGCGGGAGATGCTGATGGTGACATGAAAGTAACCGCGATAGCTGTACTCATGCGTGAAGCTGCGGCGCTTCATGCTGTGCTCCGTCGGGCTCTTCATCGGTGGCTCACGGGAACGCTCAGTAGTGGAACTCGCCGAACTCGCTGCGGATGGTGAGGCTGCGGGGGCCTTCTTCGATGTGGCCGACAACCTGGGCGTCGATGTGGAAGCTCTTGGAGATGGCGATGACGCGGTCGGCATCCTCGGGGCTGACATAGACCTCGAGGCGGTGGCCGCAGTTGAAGACCTTGTACATCTCGCTCCAGTCGGCGCCGCTCTCCTCGGCGATGATGCGGAAGAGGGGCGGCACGGGGAACATGTTGTCTTTCACGACGCGGCAGTTGTCGCCCACGAAATGCAGCACCTTCGTCTGGGCGCCGCCAGTGCAGTGCACCATGCCGTGGATGCGGGGGCGGAGCTCATCGAGGAGGCGCCGGACGACGGGGGCGTAGGTGCGGGTGGGGGATAATACAAGTTTCCCGAGGGTAGCCCCCCGTGGCCCCCCGGTGGGGGGCGACTGTAAACTGCCTGTATTAACATCCCCCGCCGGGGGATTATAGGGGGCTCCATCCCCCGCCGGGGGATTATAGGGGGCTCCATCCCCCACGGGGGGAGTTAGAGAGGGGCTATCTGTCAGCTTGTATTTACCGCTATACACCAGCTCCTCGGGGACGGCGTGGTCGTAGGTTTCGGGGTAGCGCTCGGCGAGGTACTTGCTGAAGACGTCGTGGCGGGCGGAGGTGAGGCCGTTGGAGCCCATGCCGCCGTTGTACTCGTGCTCGTAGGTGGCCTGTCCGAAGCTGGCGAGGCCCACGATGACGTCGCCCAGGCGGATGTTGGCGTTGTTGATGACGTCGGCGCGGCGCATACGGCAGGTGACGGTGCTGTCCACGATGATGGTGCGGACGAGGTCGCCCACGTCGGCCGTCTCGCCGCCCGTGCCGTAGATGCCGATGCCCATGTCGCGGAGCTCGGCCATGAGCTCGTCGGTGCCGTTGATGATGGCGGAGATGACTTCGCCGGGGATGAGCATCTTGTTGCGGCCTATGGTGCTGCTGACGAGGATGTTATCCACGGCGCCGACGCAGAGGAGGTCGTCGGTGTTCATGATGAGGGCGTCCTGCGCGATGCCTTTCCACACGCTGAGGTCACCCGTCTCGCGCCAGTAGGCGTAGGCGAGGCTCGACTTGGTGCCGGCGCCGTCGGCGTGCATGATGTTGCAGTATTCGGGGTCGCCGCCGAGGATGTCGGGGATGATCTTGCAGAAGGCCTGCGGGAAGATGCCCTTGTCGATGTTCTTGATGGCTGCGTGGACGTCCTCTTTGGCGGCGGAGACGCCACGGGAGAGGTAGCGGGCAGAGGCAGACTCTCCCCCCGCCCTCCCTATCAGGGAGGGAGCAGTATCTGTTGTAATGTGGTTTTCTTTCATGTATGATGTATGTAAATCTTCACTCTTCTTGAAAAGTAATTGCTCCCTCCCTCATAGGGAGGGCGGGGGGAGAGTCTTAGAACTGCACTTCCGGTGCCTTCTCAGCTCCCGCCTCCGCTGCAAACGGGGTTTTCTTGTCGAAGCCGAAGATCATAGCCCAGATGTTGTTGGGGAAGCGGCGGACGCTGACGTTGTAGGTCTGCACGGCTTCGTTGTACTGGCGACGTGCCTCGGCGATGCGGTTCTCGGTGCCTTCGAGCTGTGCCTGGAGTTCGCTGAACTGCTCGTTGGCTTTCAGGTCGGGGTAGGCTTCGGTGATGGCGAGGAGGCGTCCGAGGGCCTGGCTGACTTCGCCCTGTGCGGCCTGGTACTCAGCCAGCTTCTCGGGTGTGAGGTCGTCGGCGTTAACGGTGATCTGTGTTGCCTTGGTGCGGGCGGCCACGACGGCTTCGAGCGTCTCGCTCTCGTGGGCGGCATAGCCCTTGACGGTGTTCACAAGGTTGGGGATGAGGTCGGCGCGACGCTGGTACTGCGTCTGCACGTCGGCCCACTTCTGGGCTACTACTTCCTCTTGTTCGACAAGTTTGTTGTAGGTGCAGCTGGTGAAAGCCATCGTTGCCAATATGGCAACTAACAATGATTTTAAAGTTTTCATAATCTACTAATTTCTAATTTCTTATTTTTCTAATTTTCTAATTTTCTAATTTTCTAATTTCCCTAAAACCTTCCGCTGGCGCCGCCTCCCCCGAAGGAGCCGCCACCGAAGTGGCCACCGCTGAAGGAGCTGCCGCTGCCGCCGAAGAAGCTGCCGCCGAGGGCGCCGCCGGCGGCTGCTGCGCCGCCTCCGCTGTGGAGGTCTTCATCCCAGTGGAGCTCCTTGGTGAAGTAGCAGTGGGCGCAGCGGTAGGTGTCGTGGTGCGTGCGTATGCCGAGGCGTTTGTTCTTGGTGGTGTAGCTGCTGATTTTCTTCATCTTATGCTGATGGCAGCTGGGGCAGTAGCTTTTCTTGCGTTCGTCCAGCCAGATGCCGAGGGCGATGAGGCCGATGGCGAGCACCATCATACCGAGGAAGACGATGAGGGCGGCGGTGTCGTCGTCGTCGTCGAAGTCCGAGGAGCCCACGAGCGACGGGTCGCCATCGACGTAGCGCGTGATGGCGCGTACGGTGGCGAGCATCGCCTCGTCCCAGTCGCCCTCGCGGAGGGCGGGCAGCATCTGGCGGTTCTCGATGCGCTTGCAGATGGCGTCGGGCAGCGTGCCTTCGAGGCCGCGGCCGGTGAGGATGGTGTAGGCGCGGTCGCCGGTGGAGAGGAGGATGATGAGCCCCGTGTTCTGCTCCTTGGAGCCGATGCCGTACTTGCGGCCGAGGGCCATGCAGAAGTCATACGTCTCGCCGCCCTCCACGCGTTCTACGACGGCGAGGACGGTCTGCACGCCGTGTGCCGCCTCCATCTCTCCGAGCCACAGGTTCAGGGAATCGACGGCCGTCTGGGAGAGGAGACCGTCGGGGTTGGAGACGTACTTCGTCTTGTCCTGGAGGTAGGGGATGGGCAGGTTGTCGGGGGTGTAGGTGGCGGCGCGGCAGATTGTTGGAAATAATAAATATGAAATAATAAATAAGAAATAATAAATGGTAGAGGAAAGGAATGTGCTTCCCTTTCCGCTGGCTTTGTGAGATAGCTTTGTTTTCATGTTATTATTTATCATTTCTTATTTATCATTTCTTATTTATCATTTCTTATTTATCATTTCTTATTTATCATTTCTTATTTATCATTTCTTATTTATCATTTCTTATTTATCATTTCTTATTTATCATTTCTTATTTATTATTTATCATTTGTCATTCTGATTCCTCCGTCCAGAAGTTCCAGCTGGCGAGGGCTTGGAGGTGCAGCATCTCGAGGCCGTTCTTGACGGTGGCGCCGTGCTCGCGGCCGCGCTTCATGAAGAGGGTCTCCTCGGGGTTATAGACGAGGTCGTAGAGGAGGTGGCGGGGGGTGAGGGCCTCATAGGGGATGGCGGGGCAGGTATCGACCTTCGGGTACATGCCGAGCGGCGAGCAGTTGACGATGACGGTGTAGTCGGCGAGGAGGGCGGGAGTGAGGGCGGAGTAGGAGAGGGGGGGGAACTCGGCGACACAGTCGCCGAGCACCGGACACGCCGCGGGGGAGCCTGTTCTGCTGACGTAGCGCCACTGGAGGCCGAGCTTCTCGAGGCCGCGGCAGATGGCTTTGGAGGCGCCGCCGGTGCCGAGGACGAGGGCGCGGCGGTGGTGGGGCTGCAGGAGGGGGCGGATGCTGTCCATGAAGCCGATGATGTCGGAGTTGTAGCCTTTGAGGTAAGGCCCCTCTCCCCGCTCCCCCCGTGTGGGGGAGAGCCTCGTTTCCGCTTGTAAATATTTAGCCTCAGAAGTCCTCCCCCCCACGGGGGGAGTTAGAGAGGGGTTAGGGCAAACCTTCACCACATTCACGGCGCCGATGGCGCGGGCTTCGTCGGAGAGGGCGTCGAGGTAGGGGATGACAGCCTGCTTGTAGGGGATGGTGACGTTGAAGCCGCGCAGGGCGGGGTGGTCGGCGAGGACTTGGGGCAGCTGCTCGATGCTGGGCAGCTCGAAGTTGAGGTACTCGGCATCGATGCCTTCCTCGGCGAACTTATTATTAAAGAACGCGCGCGAGAAGCTGTGGCCGAGGGGGTAGCCGAGGAGACCGAAGACTCTCCCCCCGCCCTCCTTATGAGGGAGGGAGTGGTTACTATTGCTGTGCGCTGGCTTTGTCATGGGGTCCTATTTTGGAATGGCTATTTATTTTGCAATGTTTTCAATTCTTGATTGGTATTCACTCCCTCCCTACCGCTCGGCCCGAAGGGACGCTTGACACTTCAAGAAGGGAGGGCGGGGGGAGGGTCTGCTATTTGGTGGCCAGATACATGGTTGATAGCCCGAAGGTGAAGCGCTTGAAACGGACGTCGCTGAAGCCGCAGTGGCGGAGGAGGGGGACGAGGCGCTCGGCTTGGGGGAAGGCTTCCATCGAGCGGGGGAGGTAGGTGTAGGCGCTGTCGTCGTGGCTGACGAGGCGTCCGATGACGGACATGATGACCTTGGAGTAGATCCAGAAGAGCTGCTTCATGGGGAAGCGGGGTGGGGTGGTGAGCTCCACGAGCATCAGGTGGCCGCCGGGCTTGAGGACGCGGCACATCTCGGAGAGGCCTGCTTCGAGGTCGGCGAAGTTGCGGGCGCCGTAGGCGACGGTGACGGCGTCGAAGGTGCCGCGGTCGAAGGAGAGGGCTGTGCTGTCGTCCTTCATGAAGTAGATGACGTGGTCGAGGCCTGCGGCCTTGACCTTCTCGCGGCCTACGTCCATCATCCCCTCGCTGATATCGACGCCGATGATGCGGTCGGGGTCGAGGCGCTGCGCGGCGAGGATGGCGAAGTCGCCGGTGCCCGTGGCGATGTCGAGGATCGTCTGCGGGGCGAAGGGCTTCAGGGCGTCAATGGCCTCACGGCGCCAGCGGCGGTCGATGCCGAGGGAGAGGGTGTGGTTGAGGCGGTCGTAGGTGGGGGCGATGTGGTTGAACATCGTCTCCACCTGTTCGCGCTTGGGGGTTATCGGCTTAGCCATGCCTTGACATTATTCTCGATGCGGGCGGCGAGGTCGGCGGACGAACCGCCGACAACGGGGCTCTCGGGGGAGGAGGGGGACTCGGCGATAGAATCGCCGAGCGCTGTCGGGGAGGTGGAAGGGCTCTCGGGGGCGGAAGGGCTCTCGGGGGAGGCGGAAGGGCTCTCGGGGGCGGAAGGGCTCTCGGGGGAGGCGGAAGGGCTCTCAGGGGCTGAAGCGGAGGGGCTTCCGGAGGGGATGGCGGGGCGCTGGAAGGGGTGGCCGGTGATGTGCTCGTAGAGCTCGATGTAGCGGTCGCTGATGCTGCGGACGAAGTCGTCGGTGAGCTCGGGCATCACGTCGCCGGGGCGGTTCATGAAGTTGTGGTCGATGAGCCACTGGCGCACGAACTCCTTGGAGAGCTGGCGCTGGGGCTGTCCGGCGGCGAAGCGCTCCTCGTAGCCGTCGGCGTAGAAGTAGCGGCTGGAGTCGGGGGTGTGGATCTCGTCGATGAGGATGACCTTGCCGTCGCGCTTGCCGAACTCATACTTGGTATCCACGAGGATGAGACCCTTCTGGGCGGCGATCTCGGTGCCGCGCTGGAAGAGGGCGCGGGTGTAGCGCTCCATCACCTCGTAGTCCTCGGCGCTGACGATGCCCTGGCGGATGATCTCCTCGCGGGAGATGTTCTCGTCGTGGCCTTCGTCGGCTTTGGTGGTGGGGGTGATGATGGGCTCCGGGAAGCGCTCGTTCTCGCGCATCCCGTCGGGGAGGCGGACGCCGCAGAGCTCACGGCAGCCGGCTTTGTACTCGCGCCAGGCGGAACCTGTGAGGTAGCCGCGGATGATCATCTCCACGCGGAAGCCTTCGGCCTTGAGGCCTACGGTGACCATCGGGTCGGGGGTGGCGAGCTTCCAGTTGGGAACGATGTCGGCGGTGGCGTCGAGGAAGGAGGCGGCGATCTGGTTCAGCACCTGTCCCTTGAAGGGGATGCCCTTGGGGAGGACGACGTCGAAGGCGGAGATGCGGTCGGTGGCGACCATCACGAGGAGGTCGCCGAGGTCATAGACGTCGCGCACTTTGCCGTGATAGACGCTTTTCTGTCCCTTGAAATGGAAATCTGTCTGGGTGAGAGCGGACTCTCCCCCCGCCCTCCCTATAAGGGAGGGAGCGGTTACTCCTGAGGATTGCTTTTCACTCATAGTAGTTCGGTCTTTATTTGTTGGTTATATGTTTCAATGAATCACTTACACTTCTTGATGGGTGACTGCTCCCTCCCTTTTGGGGAGGGTGGGGGGAGAGTCTTGGGCCTTTATTTTCTCGTAGGCCTCCACAATGCGCGTCACCAGCTTATGCCGCACGATGTCCTTCTGGGTCATCTCGATGCGGGCGATGCCTTCGACGTCGCGGAGGATGTCGAGGGCGTCGCGGAGGCCGCTGCGCTGCGAGGGGGGCAGGTCGATCTGCGTGAGGTCGCCGGTGATGATCATCTTGGTGTTCATGCCCATGCGGGTGAGGAACATCTTGATTTGTGCGGGCGTGGTGTTCTGCGCCTCATCGAGGATGACGACGGCATCGTTCAGGGTGCGGCCGCGCATGAAGGCGAGGGGCGCAATCTGGATGATGTTCTGCTCCATCATCTCGTTCAGCTTCTGCCGCGGTATCATGTCCTCGAGGGCGTCGTAGAGTGGCTGGAGGTAGGGGTCGATTTTCTCCTTCATGTCGCCGGGCAGGAATCCCAGCTTCTCGCCCGCTTCCACGGCGGGTCTGCTGAGGATGATGCGGCGCACCTCCTTGTTCTTCATGGCGCGCACGGCGAGGGCGATGCTCGTGTAGGTCTTGCCGGAGCCTGCGGGGCCGATGGCGAAGACCATGTCGTGGTGCTCGAAGGCATCGACGAGGCGCTGCTGGTTCACGCTGCGGGCGGTGATGGGCTTTCCGGTGACGCTGAAGACGATGGCGCCGCTGATGCCGTCGCGCTGTGTGCGCTCGCCGCGCACGATATGGATAATGTCCTCTTCGCCGAGGCTGTTGTACTTGGCGCAGTGCGCCTGGAGCTTCTCGATGTTCTCTTCGAAGGCGCACAGCTCTTCCTCGTCGCCCATCACCTTGATGACGTTGCCGCGGGCTACGATGCGCAGTTTGGGGTGTAGCGCCTTGATCATCTGCATGTTGGTGTTGTTGACACCGTAGAAGATGACGGGGTCTGCTTCCTCCAGGATGAAGTGTTTCTCGGTCATTCGATCTGTTTTTCGGGTGCAAAAATAATGAAAACCTACGAAAGATAGGTGCAATTCGCGAAATTTGTTTTATCTTTGCAACGCTTTTTACGAGATTACATGTTGAAACTGCCGAAAAAGGACCTTTTTGTGAAGGCTGTCGTCGCTGTGGTGGCGTTGCTCTTCATCATCCGCCTCTGCTTCCCGGTCATGGGAGACGGGGCTACTGCTCGCGGCGAGGCCGCGGCACAGGATAGCGTGGCAGCGCCCTTGCGGGAAGCTGCCGTTCAAGAACCCGTAGCAGAGGAGGCCGCCGCAGAGGAGGCCGCTGCTCAAGATAGTGTATATAGCGCTGCCGGCAGTGCCCGGCAGAGCGTGCTGCCGCATCTGGCGTTCAGTGCTCCGAGCTTCGACTTCAGCCGTCGCCACCGCATCCGCGGCGTTGTCTCTTACCGCGCCGCCTTCCCGGACGTGCAGGATGTCCAGTTCCCCGCCGCCGTGGCGAACGGCGTGCCGCCCGTGGCGAACCGCGCGGAGGCCGAGGGCCGCAAGAGGGATCTCCTCTTCGTGGGGGTGAACCCCTACTACGAGATGGACCCCGGCATGAACCGCAGCATCCCGTACCTGGTGCCGAAGGCCAGCCTGCTGCTACAGCACATCGGCCGCCGCTTCCTCGATTCGCTGGCGGTGAAGGGTGTGCCACTGCACAAAATCATCGTCACCAGCGTCCTGCGCACCGAGGACGACGTGCGGCGCCTGAAGCGCGTGAACGGCAACGTCTCCGAGCAGAGCTGTCATCGCTTCGGCACGACGTTCGACATCTCCTACAACCGCTACCACACCGTCTGCCCGCCCGACGACCCGCAGCGGCGCGCTGTGCGCAGTGATTCGCTGAAGTACATCCTCTGTGAGGTACTGCGCGATGCGCGTCAGGAAGGGCGCTGCTACGTGAAGTACGAGGTGAAGCAGGGGTGCTTCCATGTGACGGTGAGGTGAGAGTTGAGAGTTGACAGTTGAGAGTTGACAGTTGAGAGTTGACAGTTGACAGTTGACAGTTGAGAGTTGACAGGTGATTTGTTAATGAAGTTAAAAAAACCGCGGAGGGGCGTAAACCCTTTCGCGGTTTCTCTGTCGTAGAACCAGAGCAACAGAGAAAAAGCAACAGAGAAAAGAATCTAAATCATTCACACATTAAACAATCCCAACACGATGAAAAAGTCAATTTTCACACTCGCGCTTGCCGCCATGCTGATCGGCAGCGTCAACAACACAAACGCACAAGATAATAACGGTCGTGAAGGCCGCCGTGCAGACATGCAAGCCCGCCAGACGGAGCGTCTGGTCAAGTCGCTGAAGCTCACCGACGAGCAGAAGGCGAAGTTCGAACCCCTCTATCTGGACTACCAGAAGGAGCTCGGCGCCCTGCGCCCGCAGCGCCAGAAAGTCGATGGACAGACTGGCGCCAGCGCCCAGGAACAGTCTGGCAAGAAGGCGAAGGAAGAGCTGACCGACGCCGTTGCCACGGCTCGTCTGCAGGAGCAGTTCGACCGTCAGGCCAAGGAGATTGAGCTGTCGCAGCAGCGTCTGGACATCCAGAAGAAGTACTGCGCCGAGTTTTCCGCTTTCCTCACGCCCCAGCAGCTCCTCAAGGTGTTCCAGCCGCAGGAACAGCAGAACCGTCAGCGTATGCAGCAGGGCGGTCGTGGCGGCCAGGGTGGTCCTCGCGGCGGCATGGGCGGTGGCCGTGGCGGCTTCGGCGGTGGCCCGCAGGGCGGCTTCGGCGGCTCCGATTTCTGATGCAGCGCGCTGCATGATGCAAGGATGCGTCCTTTCTCGTGGAAGGATGCATCCTTGTTGCGTGAAGGATGCGTCCTTGTTGCGTGAAGGATGCGTCCTTGTTGCGTGAAGGATGCATCCTTTTTCGGTGTCATGCAGTGTGTGTACCAATGGGGATGTATCCACTAAAGGGATACAGGGGGGTGTGTCTTAACTTCCGGGAGCTTACAGCTGCACAGTTGTCCTTATCCTGCGCCTTGGTTGTAGGCGCAAGGGTAGAACAGGACAGGTGTGCAGTGTCGCGATCTCCCCGGCATCTGGGAGGACGGAGTCGTATGCAGGGAATCAGATAGAAGTGAAAAAAGGCGAAATGCAAAAAGAGTGACGTTTTTATTTTGCAGTTCGGAAAAGTCGCCGTATCTTTGCGCCGTATTCACTTTAAAACATCAAATATTTATGAGAAAATTCTACTCTTTACTCGTTGCCTTGCTCGCCTTAGTCGGTGTGGCACAGGCACAAACAATTACTTTTGACGCTACTGTTGACAAGGGTAATAACACGACTGCCAGCGGTGCCGATCAAGTTTCCAAGAGTGGCGTCACGATTGCCACCACCGCTGGTGGCCTCGGTACGGGCTCTCAGTACCGTTTTGCCAAGAATAGCACCACGACAATCTCCACAACTTCCGGTACAATTGCGAGCATCACCTTCACCTGCACTGCCAGTGGCACAGCTCAGTATGGTCCTGGCTGTTTCGCAGAGCAGACGGGTTATTCCTACGAAGGCAACACGGGCGTATGGACGGGCAATGCAGCTTCCGTTCAGTTTGTAGCTTCCGGGGCACAGGTTCGTGCGACCAAGATTGAAATTGTCTTGAAGAACGATGATCCCAACTACGTTGCCGCTCCGAAGATCACTCCCGCCACCGGCACTTACTACTCCGCTCAGGAGGTGACGATTACCAGCACGGATGCTGATGCTGTCATCTACTACACCGTGGATGGTGCTGATCCCCGCGAGAGCGGTATGAAGTACGCAGCACCTTTCACGCTCGCAGAGGATTCCGAGACAACGACCGTGAAGGCTGCCGCTCAGAAGAACGACCACTGGAGTGACGTGGCCGAGAGCGTGATCACCATCGAGAAGCTCCAGACGCAGAACATCGCCAGCGTGCTGACCGCCGGTGTCGGTGCTGCCAGCGTCAGCGCTACCGTCGTGGCCGTGGGCCAGAGCGGTTTCCTGCTCGGTGACAATAGCGGTTATATCTATGCTTATACGGGCGCCGCTCCCGAGGTGGCTGTCGGTGATGTGGTAGCTGTTTCCGGCAATACGACCGAGTACGGCGGCCGTCTGCAGTTCGCTTCTCCCTCTGTCCAGAAGACCGGCACGACCAGCGTGACCTATCCCGAACCCACTGTGCTCGACGGCGCTGCCTTTGCAGCCCTGGCTACCCCCACGGTTTCCTATGTGCAGTTCGATGCTACCGTGAAGAAATCTGGTAACTATTACAACCTGACGGTTGCCGGTTCCAGCAAGACTGGTTCTCTGCTGGCTCCTACCGATGTGCTGGCCCAGATTGAGGACGGTTCCTCCATCAAGGTTACTGGCTTCTTTGTCTATATCGCCAGCAACTACGTCTATGTGATTGCCACGAAGGTCGATCTGCCCGAAGTAGCTTACAGCGAGTTCAACAACTTCGCAGCTGTGAAGGAGGCTGCTCCTGAATCTGATGCCCAGGGTTCCAGCGCTATTCCTGCTCAGCTGAATCTCACGAACGCCCTCGTGACCTATGTGAACGGTGAGAGCGTCTATCTCTATGATGGTCAGGACGGTATCCTCGTCTTTGGCACCAATAGCAAGAACCTGAAGACTGGTGACAAGATCAGTGGTACGATCAAGGGTAAGCTCTATCGCCGCTATGGCAACGCACAGCTGGCCAGCCCCGCCTACGATGTTACCGTGAACAGCTCTGACAATGCCGTGGAGCCCCAGAAGGTGGCCGCTACAGACCTGCTCGCCAATGGCGCTGCCTACGAGAACGAGCTGATCGTTCTGGAGAACCTGGTGGCACAGGCTACCGCCTTTGAGTCCAAGAACCTCAACTTCGAGGCTTACACCGATGACAGCTTCGAGACATCTGCCGGTATCGTCGCCGTGCGCGACAACTGGAGCGTGGCCACCTCGATGGTCTTCACCGATGAGCTCGCATACACCGTCACCGGTCTGGTTGCCCTCTATACCTCCGAGGCGGGCACCATCGTACAGATCTATCCCCGCAGCGCTGCCGACCTCGACAACGGCGAGGAGCAGCCCACTTACGAGTTCGAGGGCGACGGCACCTTGGAGAAGCCCTACACCGTTGCTGACATCCAGCACAAGGAAGCCAACGACACGAAGACGAATCTCGAAGAGAACGTGTGGGTGAAGGCATACATCGTTGGTTACATCAACGGCAGCTCTCTCTCCGCTACATCCGCTATGTTCAGCACTGATGCTCCCGAGGGTACCGACAAGGACGGCAATCCGCTGAAGGTGACCGCTTCCAACATCCTCGTTGGCGACGCTGCCAGTGCAGCAACTGCTGCTGATGTGATTCCCGTGCAGCTGCCTACCGGCGCTGTCCGTGATGGTCTGAATCTCGCTGACAATGCAGGTAATCTGGGTAAGCAGGTTTGGATGTGCGGTCACATCACCAAGTACATGGGTGTTCCCGCGCTCAAGACAGTCCACACCTACAGCTTCGACGGCGTGACCTTCACCGGCGTCAACAGCATCGCCGCTGAGGCTGCTCCCGCAGCGCAGGCTATCTACACCGTTGCCGGTCAGCGTGTGCAGAACATGAACAAGGCTGGTCTCTACGTCGTCGGCGGCAAGAAGGTCGTGATTAAGTGAGCGAAGTAGAACTTGTTCATACTTCCGAACGAGAACGAGCTCGAACGTAGTTCAAGGTCGTGATTAAGTGAGGGCCCACCCCCGCCCCCTCCCAGGGGAGGGGAGTAAAGAGAGCCCATTCAAAGGTTTCCCAGAGGGGATATATCTAAGAAAAAGAGCCAAGGTTTCGTGCCTTGGCTCTTTTCTTGTCTATATTTTTTGTCGTTCAAGCTTTTTGAGCTATCTTTGCCCCAAATTACCTACAAAGAAGATGAAAAAGCTACTGTTTCGTACCCTACTGACGTTGTTCGCCTGTGGCGCTGTCGCCACATCTCAGGCGATCGACCTCGCTACCTACTATGCCAAGGCCAACAACAAGAAGGCCGCCGATCTGAAGACCGCCATGCACGGCATCATCGCCAATCACACCAACATCGGCTACGACGGCCTGCTCGATGCCTATAAGACCACCGACCGCCGCGCCGACGGCTACCTGCGTGACTGGTACTCCAATGCCACCAACTACGTCATCGGCGGATCGGCCCAGAACAAATCCTACAGCAAGGAGGGCGACTCCTACAACCGCGAGCACACCGTGCCGCAGAGCTGGTTCGGCAGCACATCGCTCATGAAGAGCGACCTCGTGCAGGTCGTGCCCACTGACGGCTACGTCAACAACCGCCGCGGCAACTATCCCTTCGGCGAGAACAACGGCGGCACCTACACCTCCAAGAACGGCTACAGCAAGCTGGGTGCCTGCACCGTCAGCGGCTACAGCGGCCAGTGCTTCGAGCCCAACGACGAGATCAAGGGCGACATCGCCCGCATCTATTTCTACGTCCTCGCCTGCTACGAGAACGCCCACCCCAACTGGAACGGCGGCCAGGCCTCGCAGGTCTTCGACGGCAAGAAGTACCCCGGCTTGAAGGATTGGGCACTGAAGATGTTGTTGCGCTGGGCGAAACAGGATCCCGTGGATGACGTGGAGCGCGCCCGCAACGAGGGCGTCTATGCCATCCAGAAGAACCGCAACCCCTTCGTGGACTACCCCTCGCTGTGCGAGTATGTGTGGGGCGACAGCGTGAGCTACGCCTTCGATGTCACGTTGCCTCACGGGCAGAGCGATGTGGAGATTCCCGACAACCCCGACAATCCCGATGACCCCGACAATCCGGATGACCCTGATGATCCCGACGATCCCGATGACCCCGACGTCAACCCCGATGCAACATCCGGCACGATAGACTTCAGCCAGCTGAATTGGACCAGCACCACGCATCCCACCTACGGCGCAGGCTTCACCGCGACCACCAACGGCCTCACGCTGAGCTACTACAAGGCCGAGTCCGCTACCAATCCCGTGAATGTCAGCCAGTACAGCCAGCTCCGCTTCTACGACCAGTCCGTCTTCTTGATCGAAGGCGCCCAGGTCACGAAGGTCGTCTTCCACGATGCCGGCGGCTCCAAGAGCGACTGCTCCATCAACATTGACGGCAACGGCTACACCTTCACCGACGGCGTCGCCACCTGGGAAGGTTCCATGAACCCCTTTATCTGCAAGGCCTACAAGCAGTCGCGCCTCTCCGGCATCGACGTGACCATCGCCCCCGCCGACCCTACCGGCATTGATGCTGCCCCCGCCGCACCTTCCTTTCGTCTCGTCTTCGACGGGCAGGGTCGTCGTGTGGGCAGTCGTGTGCCTGCTCGTCGCGGCACTTATCTGGTACGTGAGGGCGAGAACATCAAGAAAATCCTCGTGAAATGAAAAAGACCGCCCTCTTCTCGCTCTTCATCCTGTTCGCAGGATGCCTGTGGGCACAGCCCCTGTCGCCCGCTTACTACCGTCAGGTGCAAGGCCTCAACCAGGCAGCGCTGAAGACCGCCCTCCACGACCTTATCCAACCGCGCCAAGTGCCGTCGTACGGCGGCAAGGGCGAGGGCTATACGTGGGCCGGTTTCGCGGTGGCCGATGTGATGCCTGACGGCTCCGTCCGCGACCGCTACAGCAGCGAACATCGCTCCTTCGACGGTCTGAACGCCGTCGCAGGGATGAACATCGAGCATATCTGGGCGAACTCCTGGTGGGGACACACCGTGAACAACGCCTACTGCGACCTCTTCAACCTCTATCCCTCCGACGGCCCCGCCAACCAGCGCAAGAGCAACAACCCCATCGGCATCGTCGATGGCGCCACCTCCTTCGACAACGGCGTCATCAAGGTGGGCAAGAGCAGCAGCTACAGCGCCACGCAGCCCATCACTGCCTGGGAACCCGCCGACGAGTGGAAGGGCGACTTCGCGCGTACCTATTTCTATATGGCCACCACCTACCAGCACATGACCGACGAGTGGCAGACCACCGAAGGGCTGCTGACCGTGGATCCCGAGGCGTGGACGACGATGCGCCCGTGGGTCTATGAGCTGATGCTCCAGTGGGCGGCCGACGACCCTGTCGATGACATCGAGCGCGACCGCAACGAAGTCATCTACTCGATTCAAGGCAACCGCAACCCCTACGTGGATGTCCCCGAGCTGGCCGACTACGTCTGGGGTGCCAGCCGCGAACAGGTGTTCTACGTGGATCCTGCCTCGACGGCGCCCGAGGTGTTCGTGCCGGTGCAGGATGCGCCGGTGGATTTCGGCCTGCAGGCGCTCAGCCTCGGCATGACGCGCCACCTCGTCGTCCGCGGTCGTAACCTCCCCGCGGGCTTGCACGCCTCCATCGAAGGCACCGGCTTCGCCATGAACGCGGCCGACCTCAGTGCCGACGAGGTGACTGCGGGTGGCCGTCTGCCCATCACGATGAGTGCCACCGAGGGCGGCGACTACGCGGCCACCCTCATCCTGCGCAGCGACGATGCCTTCGAGCAGCGCGTGCCGCTGCACATGACCGTCATCGACGGCATCCCCGCCTATCCCGCTCAGAACGTCGTGTGCTCCGTCAACAGCCGCTCGTTCACGGCCTCGTGGATGGATATGCATCTCGCCGAGGGCACCCGCTACACCCTCAATGTCTATACCAAGGATGCCGGGGGCGCTCGTCGCTCTTTCAGCGAATACCCCGTGGAGCTGACCGACACGTTCTGCGTCGTCAAGAACCCCGTCGCCTCCACCACCTACTACTATGAGGTGACCGCCGCCGGTATGACCAGCAATGAGGTGGAGGTCGTGATGCCCGCCATCACGCCCGTCTTCTCCGCCTCGGCTTCTAACCTGCTGTTCGCGACGGTGCCCGATGCCGCCTCGCAGGCGCAGACGGTGAAGCTGACCGTCCTCGGCATCAGTGGCTACAGCGTCGCCGTCAGCTGTCCGGCTCCCTTCGAGGTGAGCACCGACGGCGAGACGTGGACGCATGAGCTCACGCTGAACGCCTCGCAGCTGGAGTTCCAGGTGCGCTTCGGCGGTGCCGCCTATGAGGGAACCTACGAGGAGGAGATGACCCTCTCGCTCGCAGATGTCAAGGATCTCGTCGTGGCGATGTCCGCCAGCGTCGATGCCACCAAGGCTTTCTTCGAGAGCTTCGAGCTGGGCAGCAAGGGCGGCTACGCCGAGAGCGTCGTCACCTGCAATGCCGCCACGTGGTCCATGGTGAACGCCCTCCTCGCTGCCGACGAGAACCGCAACGACGGTCGCAGCGTGCGCATGAAGATTGGTGGCTCCATTACCATGCAGGGCGACAAGGTCGGCGGTTGCGACTCCCTCTGGTTCTACGCCGGACTCTACAACAAGGACACGGGCGTGATGCTCACCGTCAGCTACAGCCTCGACGGCGGCATGACATGGACGCCCGTCGTCAGCGACCTCACCTTCACCAGCGGGGAGTGGAAGCGCTATGCCTATGAGATCAACCGCGACGGCCTGATCCGCCTGAAGTTCAACACCCAGGACGGCAACCAGAACAAGCGCATCAACATCGACGACATCCAGATGAGCAACTACGGCACCTCCACCGCCCTCCGCGACATCGAATGGGTCTTCGACGACAGCGCCACCGCCGTCTATACCCTCGACGGCCGCTATGTCGGCACGACGGTGCCCTCGCGCAGTGGCATCTACATCGTCCGCCAAGGTGAAAAGATTAGGAAAATAAGAAAATAGGAAAATAAGAAAATAGGAAAATTAGAAAATAATCTCTCAACTGTCAACTCTCAACTCTCCTTGCGTTACTTCATCGAACTCAGCTACGACGGCACAGCCTACCACGGCTGGCAGATACAGCCCAACGGCAGCAGTGTCCAGGAGACCCTGCAGCGGGCGCTGTCCCTGCTGTTGCGTGAGGAGGTCACCGTCACCGGTGCCGGGCGCACCGACGCCGGCGTTCATGCCGCGATGATGGTGGCGCATGTGGATATAGAGGCCCCTCTCCCCGCTCCCCCCGTGGGGGGGAGGGCCGCACAGCCTATGTCATCCTCTTCCTCTCAAGAGTACAAGGAAGTCCTCCCCCCCGTGGGGGGGAGAGCCGCACAGCCTATGTCATCCTCTTCCTCTCAAGAGTACAAGGAAGTCCTCCCCCCCGTGGGGGGGAGAGCCGCAGAGCCTATGTCATCCTCATCCTCTCAAGAGTACAAGGAAGTCCTCCCCCCCACGGGGGGAGTTAGAGAGGGGCCTCCTGAGAGGAACCTGGTATATCGCCTCAACGGCATCCTCCCCCACGACATCGCCATCCACCGGATCTATCCCGTGGCCGATGATATGCACGCCCGCTTCTCCGCCCTCGCGCGTACCTATTATTATTATGTACACACGCGTAAGTCGCCCTTCCTGCGTGACCGCTCCTGGCGCCTCGTGAAGACGCCCGACTTCGAGGCCATGAACCGCGCTGCCGCCACGCTCCTGGAGTACGAGGACTTCACCAGCTTCTCCAAGGTGAACACCGACACGAAGACCAACATCTGCCACGTCCGCAGTGCCCGCTGGGTGCAGCTCTCCGACTACGAATGGCGCTTCGAGATCACCGCCGACCGTTTCCTGCGCAATATGGTGCGTGCCATCGTGGGCACCTTGATGGAAGTCGGCCGCGGCCAGCTGTCCCTCGACGGCTTCCGTAAGGTGATAGAAGATAAGAACCGCTCTGCGGCCGGCGACAGTGTCCCGGCGAGGGGGCTGTTTTTGCAGAATGTAGAGTATTAACATGTGGTTACTATTAGCCTTCACCTCAGCCGCCCTGCTCGGCTTCTATGACGTCTTCAAGAAACAAGCCTTGAAGAACAATGCCGTCGTGCCAGTGCTGACGCTGAACACCCTGTTCAGCTCGCTCATCTTCCTGCCGCTGGTGGTGCTCTCGGCGGCGGGACGGTTGCCGGAGGACTCGCTGTTCTACGTCCCCGTTTGCGGATGGGAGGTGCACAGGTACATCGTCCTGAAGGCTGTCATCGTGTTGGCGTCGTGGCTCTGTGGCTACTACGCTATCAAGCACCTGCCCCTCACGCTCGTGGGTCCCATCAACGCCACGCGCCCCGTGATGGTTCTGCTCGGCGCAGTCTTCGTCTTCGGCGAGCGCCTGAACCTCTATCAATGGATAGGTGTCCTGCTGGCCATCCTGGGTTTCTTCCTCCTCAGCCGCAGCGGCAAGAAAGAAGGCATCAACTTCCGCCACAACCGCTGGGTGGTCCTCGCGGTGCTCGCCTCCGCCTTCGGGGCTGTCAGCGCCCTCTACGACAAATATCTCATGGCATCCCCTGAGGTGGGTGGGGTAGGGCTGAACCGTATGGCGGTGCAGAGCTACTTCGTGTTCTATCAGTTTCTGATGATGATGGCGGTGTGGATAAAGACCCGCCCCCAAACCCCTCCCGTGAAGGAGGGGAGTGGCAGCGCGCAGCTCTCGAGCGTAGCGAGGCTCTTCCCCTTACGGGGAAGCGGGGAGAGGGGTTTCTGGGTCTTCCTCATCTCCCTCTTCCTCTCGGCTGCCGACTTCGTCTATTTCTACGCCCTCACCCTTCCCGGCGCCCTCATCTCCGTGGTCTCCATGATCCGGCGGAGCAGCGTGCTGGTCAGCTTCACGGTTGGTGCGTGGGTCTTCCACGAGAAGAACCTCCGTTCGAAAGCCGTTGACCTTGTCCTGGTACTATTAAGTATGGTGTTCCTGTGGATGGGCAGTCAGTGAGGCACCGTCACCCTCTATGGAGGGTACGCGATCCCTCTATAGAGGGTTTGCGCAGTCTCTATAGAGGGTTTGCGCGGACTCTGTAGAGGGGTATGCCGAGGCAATCATACAAGAGAATATACAGATAGTAGAGCAATAGATCATACAAACAAAGGAAATCATGCTACGTAACACGTTTTGGAAGATCCTTTTTGCTGCTTGTTGGGTCACGACGGCTGCGCAAGCGCAGCCCATCGCCATGCGCGACGTCTTCGCCGCGATGCCCGACAGCATCCTGCCGATGGTCACGAAGAACAACCGGCTGGATTGCATCGACTTCATCGAGAATCACATGGAGGCAAGGGTGCGTAATAAGGCCGACGAGTATGTGACGCTGGAGGCGTTGACCGCCGACTACGCCCGCTTCCGCACCAGTGCGCTGGCCGTCTTGGAGATGAAGCTGCTGCCCGTCAGCGACAGCACTGCGGTGCTCTGCCTCGTCACTACCATCCAAACCGGCGAGGAGGGTACGTCGCGCCGTCTCGAAGACTCCCAGATCCGCTTCCTCGCCTCCGACTGGTCGCCGCTGCCCACGCCCGTACCCTTCGAGCGGCTCGCCGACAACCCCTTCCTGCGGATGGCGCTCTCGGCCGACGATCTCACCCTCACGCTGACACCCCAGACGGCGCTCATGACCATAGAGGAGCGCGAGGAGATGAAGGAAGCACCGAAGGCCGTGGTCATGCGGTGGAATGAAGGAAAGTTTGTTGAAGCAACCACTCATGAATAGCTTGAGGGCGTACAAGGTGTTCCTTAGCCTCCTGTTGCTCATGCTTCCCTGCACCCTTGTGCAGGCTTCCATGTTGCGCCCGGACACCCTCGCCGTGCCCTGCGACACGGTTGTCGCTGCGGCCGACACGGCCTCGGCGGACTCCTCCTTGCGGCGGAGGGTGAAGGGTAGGGTAGAGCATCTGCGGGAAGAGTACAACATCGACAGCATCCATTCCATCCGCGACGTCGATAGCATCCTCGCCGTGAGATACCAGAGGACGGGAACCTACGACACCCTCTACCTCACACGCCCCACGCAGCGCTTCACGGCGCGCCTGCGCATCACCTACGGCCTCCGCTTCTGACAAAAAAATCAGGACCTCCGTTGCTGGAGGTCCTGATTTTTTGGGGGGAGTCGTGAGGCGCTTACTTGCGGCTGCGAGCGTAGCGGCTCATGAACTTATCGACACGACCGGCGGTGTCAACGAGCTTGCTCTTACCAGTGTAGAAGGGGTGGGAGCTGGAGGAGATTTCCAGCTTGACGACGGGATAGGTCTCGCCTTCAAATTCCACCGTGTCGTTCGTCTTGGCGGTGGAGCGGCTCAGGAACATATCGCCATTGCTCATGTCCTTGAACACGACGGGGCGATAGTTGTCGGGATGAATACCTTGTTTCATTGTTTTGTTGAGTAGTTTAGCCGGGCTTGTGTACCGGCGGTGAATAATATCAGGGTTCTCGACCCTGCTTACTTGAATTGCGGCGCAAAAGTAGTGCTTTTCTCCGACGTGGCCAAACATTCCGCTCCTTTTTTTGCACTTTTTCTATTACATGCTATTTTATGTCAACAAAAAGAGCGGCTTTTTTGGCGGCTCTCAACTCTTTTGCTATCTTTGCACCAATATTTATTCACAACATCACTTTACTAAAACAAAATCATTATCTCATGACCAACAGGGTAAAGCTCGCGACTATGGCTTGGTGCTTGGCATCGGCTATGTTCGCACAGCAACCGCAAGGCACTGCTACCCCTAAGACCCCGGTTGACGATGATAACGCGGACTTCACCTTCACCGAGTCGCAGCTCGACGAGGGCGACGAGGCGACGACCGTGTCATCGCTGGTGGCCACCAAGACCGATCCCTATCTCTCGCGGGTCGGCTTCCTGTTCAGTCCCATGCGCTTCCGCGTCCGCGGTCTGGACAACCAGTACAACCAGACGTATCTGAACGGTATCATGTACAACGACGCCGAGCGCGGGCGCTTCAGCTACAGCATGATAGGCGGCTTGAACCAGATTGTCAACCCCAACCGCGAGGGTGCCTCGGCCTTCGAGAACACCGTCTTCGGTCTCCCCGGCATCGGCGGTGCCACCAGTATCAACCTGCGTCCCGGCTCGCAGCGACAGGGCAACCAGCTCACGCTCTCCGGCTGCAACCGTAACTACGTGGCTCGTGCCGCCTACAGCTTTGCCTCCGGCTTCAACGCCAAGGGCTGGGCATTCTCGGGTGCCGTCGGTTACCGCTGGTCGAAGGAAGGCAACATCGAGGGTACGTTCTACAACTCGCTGAGCTACTACCTCGGCGTGGAGAAGAAGCTGGGCGACCGCCACTCCTTCTCGCTCATCACCTTCGGCGCGCCCACGGAGCGCGGCCAGCAGGGCGCCAGCACCGAGGAAGCCTACTGGCTCGCCAACTCCCATTACTACAACCCCAATTGGGGCTATCAGGATGGGAAAAAGCGCAACAGCCGCGTCGTGCGCGACTACGAGCCCACGGCCATCCTGACATGGGATTTCGACATCGACCAATATACCAAGCTCACGACCGCTGCAGGCTTCCGCTACTCCATGTACAGCGGCACGGCACTCGGCTGGAACGGCAACGCCGCCGACCCGCGTCCCGACTACTACAAGAACTTCCCCTCCAGCATCTTCAACGTCTATGACGATGAGCTGAACAACGAGGGCTATCTGGGACAGAACAAGTATTTCCTCGACCAGTGGCAGACGCTCTACGACTACTGGACTGCTGACAAGGCCAACCGCCAGGTGCAGTGGGACCGTATGTATGCCGTCAACCGCGCGGAGGCAGCCCGTAATGGTGAGACCCTCTACTACCAGGAGCGCCGCCACAACGACCAGCTGATGCTTAACCTCAGCTCCACGCTGAACCGCACCATCGACCAGAGCAACAAGTACAGCCTCGGCCTCCAGTTCAACTCCACCAAGGGTATGCACTACAAGACGATGGCCGACCTGCTGGGCGGTGTCACCTACTATGACTACGACAAGTTCGCCGCCAACGAGTACGGCAAGAGCAGCATCGAGGCCGAGAACGACCTCCGCAACCCGCACCGCCTCATCGGCGTAGGCGATAAGTTCGGCTACGACTACAACATCCACGTCCACAAGGCACGCCTCTGGGGACAGTACCTCTTCCACCGCGGCATGTGGGACTTCTCGATGGCCGCCCACGTGGATGGTACCGTCTTCGAGCGCGACGGCCTGATGCAGAACGGCCGTGCTCCCGAGAACTCCTACGGCAGCAGCGGATGGGCCAAGTTCCTGCATGGCGGCGGCCGCGCACGCCTGGCCTTCGACCCGACGCCGAACCACCGTATCTCCCTCTCCGGCAGCTGGGATAGCGAGGCGCCGATGCCCGCCAACAGCTTTGTGGCACCCCGTATCCAGAACAACTACATCAACAACCTCGACCTGGAGGACATCTTCAACGCCGAGCTCGCCTACGACTTCCGCTTCGGCATCTTCTCGGGTCGCATCGCCGGTTACTACACCTATTTTAATAATGGCGTAGAGCAGACCGCCTTCTACAACGACGACCAGTCGCGCTTCACCTACCTGACCATGAACGGCATCCAGCGCGTGCACTACGGTCTCGAAGCCGCCTTCAACCTGCAGATCACCAACAGCCTCAGCGTCCATGTCCTCGGTACCATCTCCGAGGCCAAGTACGACAACAATCCGTTGGCGCAGCTCGCCTACGAAGGCTCCGACGCTACCACCATTGCCAAGGTGAACCGCTGGGTGAACCCCGTCACGAAGCGCACTTCCAAGGATCCGCTCTGCGTGTATGCCGAAGGGATGCACATGAACGGCACGCCCCTCACCGCCCTCAATATCGGCGTGAACTACAACATCAAGGGATGGTACCTCGGTCTGGACCTCAACTACTACGACCGCGTCTATCTCGGCTTCTCGCAGTACCGCCGTCTGTCCAATGTCATGGCGCAGTACGTCGCCTCCGGCGTCGATGAGAAAGGGCGCCACCTCTTCCCCGACGTGGATGCCGAGACGCTCAAGAACGAAGGTGGCATCCTCTACGACCAGCAGGGGAACATCATCCATGCCTATTCCGCCAAACAGGAGAAGTTCGACGGCGGCTTCATGCTCGACGCCTCCATCGGCCACTCCTTCTACCTCCGCCACGGTCGCAGCTTGAACGTCAACCTGAGCCTCAGCAACCTACTGAATAATACGAACATGCGCACAAGTGGCTACGAGCAGAACCGCGACGATAACTACTACAACCTCGACGGTTCCGTCGGTGAGTCCAAGGCGTACAAGTTCTCCAAGAACCCCAAGTACTACTATGCGCAGGGCTTCAATTTCTTCCTGAATATCGGTTTCCGCTTCTAATTAAATGTACACGCGTATGAATAAGTATATGATCCTGGCGGCAACCGTTCTCGCCGCACTCTCTTTCACCGCCTGCATGGACGAAACCGATGAGCCGCCCGTGGATGCAGATCCCGGCATCTACAGCCTCACGTCGGTGGGCGAGGTCAACACGACCATCGCCGACCTGAAAGTGAAATACCGCACCAAGATGACTGCCAACAACACCTACCAGAAGGTGCTCGATGATCAGGTCTTCGAGGGCACCGTCGTGGGTAACGACATCACCGGTAACCTCTACCAAAAGCTCTGCCTGAGCGAGCTGACACCCGATGGAAAGGTGCAGAGCATCTATCTGAATATCAAGTGCACGAACCTCTTCTCCTACTTCCCCCTCGGCACGACGGTGCGCGTGAACCTGAAGGGGTTGTGGATTGGCAACTACGGTTATGTGCCCACCATCGGCACACCCTATAAGACCAGCCAGGGCAATATGCGCCTGGGTGTCATCCTCCTGCAAGACTGCCGCACCCATGTGCAGATCGTGGAGGGTCCCGACGACGCCACGAAGGAGCAGCTCCTGACACCCACGAAGGTCGATGCCACATGGCTGGGCAGTGCTGCTAACAAAAATGTGAACAACACGCCCATGCTGGCGACCGTGGAGGGAGTCTTCACCGAGGCCGACGGCGAGCGCATCTTCACGCCCAACGTCTCGGAGGCCGAAGACCCGCTGAACGGCTACGATGCCGGCTACGCCCGCAACAGAACCCTCAAGGTGGGTAGCCAGAAGATCCTCGTCCGCACTTCCACGCGCAACGAGATCTCCACGACCATCATCCCCTCCGGGAAGGTGCGCCTGACGGGCATCCTCACCTATTACGGCTCCGACTGGCAGTTCCAGATGCGCGACCTGGGAGACCTCGTCGTCTTAGAGGAGCAGCCCAACGCCACCCAACAATAACTCATTCATCTTTCGTTCAATCGTAAATATACAAGATACATATTATGAAAAAGTATTTTTCTATCCTGATGGCGCTGGCAGTGTTTGCCTTTACCGCTTGTGTGGATGTGCCCGAGCCCTACGGCATCAATGCGGGTAATATCGCTGATGAAGAGGAGGTTATCATCCTGCCTGCCGGTAGCGGAACAGTTGCTGATCCCTACAACGTGGCGGGTCTGATACAGGCCGTGGCTAACCTGCCCGCGGGACAGAACTGGCCCACGGAGGTGGTCGTGAAAGGCATCGTCTCGCAACTCAAGAACGACCTCAACCCCGATTATGGCAACCTGTCCTACTATATCTCCGACAACGGCAAAACCACTGAGCAGTTTTATGTCTATCGCAGCTTGGGACTGAACAAGGAGAAGTTCACTGCCGACGAGCAGGTGCAGCTGGGCGATGTCGTCGTTGTGCAGGGTACCGTGACCAACTACAACGGTACGCTGGAGTTTGTCCAGAACCAGAGTTGGCTGCTCTCCACCACCAACACCTATTCGGGTGGCGGCGAGACCGTGGATATCCTCGGCGATGTCACCTTCTACGAGAACGCTTTCGACGGCGCACTGGGTGACTTTACCACGAACAATGTCAAGCTGCCCGGCACTTCTTCGTATGTCTGGACGGGCGACAAGACCTACCACTGCGCGAAGGCCTCCGGCTACGTGGGCGGTTCTACGCAGGAGTCTGAGGGATGGCTCATCTCCCCGAGCATCAACCTGAAGAAGGCCACAGAGGCATACCTCACCTTCGATCACGATTGCAGCAAGTTCAATGTCGATGCCTCCCAGCAGGTCTTCGTGAAGGCCAAGAGCGAGAACGACCGCGAGTGGACCGTGCTGCCCGTCGAGGAATATCCCAGCGGCAAGTTCGTCACTATCGCCAACATCAACCTCTCCGACTTCGTGGGCACGAAGGTGCAGATTGCCTTCCAATATACCAGCAGCACCGCTTCCGCCGGCACGTGGGAGGTGAAGAACTTCAAGGTCACCGGTTATGGCGAGAAGGGCATCAATGGCATCACCTGGGAGGACTTCTCGAACGGACAGTTCGACTACTGGGAGGCTGATGACGCGACGCCTACGGGATGGCAGGAAGATGCCACTAAGGGCAATGCCAAGCTCTCCAAGTCCGAAGACTGCTACAGCCGCAGCTATAGTGTGTGCATCGAGGGTGTGGCGCTCGGCGAGCGTCGTCTGGCTTACAAGGAACTCTACTTCGAGCCCGGCACCTACACTTGCTCCTTCTATGCCAAGGCCGCTCTCTATGAAGGTCGTGTGCAGGCCGGCTACTGGCCGCAGGGCGCTGCCGCTGCCATCTATGACAAGGATGCCACGGGGGCTAATATCCGTACCGACGTGACTGGCCGTGACTGGACGAAGATCACCTACTCCTTCACCATCGAGGAGACGGTGCCTGTGGCCCTCATCGTGGCAGTGCCCACAGGCAGCAAGGACAAGAACGTCCTCGTCGATGACTTCACTATCACCAAGAACCAATAAGACTATGAACAGGAATCGCACATATTGGGGCTTTGCCGCCTTGGCCGTGGTTGCCGTGTCGATGGCGTTTGTCGCCTGCGACAACGACGATGACCGCTATGACATGCCCTCCGACGTGGTGTGGCGCAGCTCCGGCAAGGCTGCAGGGGCCATCATCACGACCCCCTATGAAGAACGCATCGAGGTGCCGGCGCGCAAGGCCGGGAACACCTTCGTGGCGCATACCGTGCAGTTCGGCGGTCACGAGGTGATGAACTTCTGCGTGGAGTACGACCCCAACCAGATGCACTCCCGCTGGGTCGCCTTCCGCTTCGACGGCGACACGCGGCAGCGCAACGTCTCGCGCAGCAACGAACCCTTTGCCGACGACCCCAAGCTGCCCTCCAGCATGAGGATCGGCTCCGGCACCTTCGGCTGGCCCTACAGCCGCGGCCACCTCGTCGCCTCCGCTGACCGCCTCTTCTCGCAGGAGGCCAATGAGCAGACGTTCTATATGTCGAACATGAGTCCGCAGATCAGCAATTTCAATGCTCCGTACTGGTCGCGCCTGGAGAACATCGTGCAGAACCACGGCCACAACAGCTCCTTCGCCGACACCCTCTATGTCGTCAAGGGCGGTTACATCGACGATGACATGGATCTCCTCGGCTGGCAATCGCGCGGCAATGGCAAGAGCGTGGCTGTGCCCGGACATTATTTCATGGCGCTCCTGCGCGTGAAGGGGGCCTCCTACAACAGCATCGCCTTCTGGATTGAGCACAAGGACTATGGCTACGATGACGACGTCGCCGTGCCCAAGACCGTCTTCCAGGACAACCACCAGATCGTCTCGGTGGATGAGCTGGAGCAGCTCACCGGCATCGACTTCTTCCACAACCTGCCCGATGACATCGAGACCAAGGTGGAGGCCGAGTATTCCGTAGGACTGTGGATGAACTAAAGCCCCCCGCTCGGCCCAAAGGGACGCTCGACCCTTCGAGAACCCCTCCCCTAAGGGAGGGGAGTAGGAGCAGGGAAAAATATTAAAGGAATCGCAAACTTGAATCTTATGAAGTATAATAAAGTTACCTCGCGCCAGCTTCTCCCCTCCCTCACGGGAGGGGTACGGGGGTGGGTCTTTTTCCTCCTCTCCCTCCTCTGTCTCCCGCTGGCTGCACAGGAAGGTCGGATCGGCATGTACGCCATCGGTTTCTACAATCTGGAGAACCTCTTTGACACCCAGCACGACGAAGGCAAGAACGACTACGAGTACCTGCCCGATGGCGCCAACAAGTGGAGCGAGCTGAAATACACGCATAAGCTGAAGAACATGTCGCAGGTGCTCTCCGAGATGGGCACCGACCGCCTGCGCACCGGCTGCGCCATTATCGGCGTCAGCGAGGTGGAGAACGCCCACTGCCTCACCGACCTCTGCGCACAGGAACCCCTCGCCAAGCGCGGAATCCAGTTCGTGCACATCGAAGGTCCGGACAACCGCGGTGTCGATTGCGGCCTACTGTACAATCCCCGTTTCTTCACGCCGGCGAAGGTGTGGCTGCAACCCTACGTGCTGAAGGAGGAAATCAATTCACGGCCCACCCGCGGCTTCCTCACCGTGCAGGGCACACTGGCGGGCGACAGCATCACCGTCATCGTCTGCCACTGGCCCAGCCGCTTCGGCGGCTCACCGCTGCGTGAGTGGGCGGGTGAGCAGGTGAAGGTCGAGAAGGACAGCATCCTCCGCGCCAACCCGGAGATGAAAGTCCTCGTCATGGGCGACATGAACGATGACCCCTTCAGCCCCTCGATGGCCAAGTCGCTGAGCGCGCGCCGCAAGATGGCCGACGTCAAGGCCGGCGATATGTTCAATCCCTGGTGGCAGATCCTCCTCGACGGCCGTGGCACGCTGAAGTACAACGGCAACTGGAACCTCTTCGATCAGATCGTGATGTCGCCCGGATGCATCAAGGGTGTGCCCGATAAGGACTACACATCGCTGACCTTCTACAAGGCTGAGATCTTCACCCGCGACTACCTCTTCCAGGATGGCGGCAAGTACAAGGGCAACCCGAAGCGCACCCACGCTGGCGGTGTCTGGCTCGACGGCTACTCCGACCACCTCCCTGTCGTGACTTACTTTGTCAAGAGGCAATAGAGGCTATGAGGCTATAGAAGCTATAGATATCCGAGGTAACCCTAGATATCCGAGATACCCTAGAGAGGCTAAGATTAAAAAAAGCTAAACTTTTTTCCTTAATCCCTTCCTTCTAAGCTTTTTTAGCTACCTTTGCACACCCTAAGAGGAAATCTTTGTTAGAAATAAATAGTTAACTGTAAATCATTAAATTGTAATTCAAAATGACAAGCTACAAAGAACTGGGTTTGGTGAACACCCGTGAAATGTTCAAGAAAGCTGTGGCTGGTGGCTATGCCATCCCCGCCTTCAACTTCAACACGATGGAGCAGATGCAGGCTATCGTGCAGGCTGCCGTAGAGACCAAGTCTCCCGTCATCATGCAGGTCAGCAAGGGCGCCCGCAACTATGCCAATGGCACCATCCTTCGCTACATGGCTCAGGGTGCTGTGGAGTATGCCAAGGAGCTCGGTTGCCCCAATCCTCAGATCGCTCTGCACCTCGACCACGGTGACAGCTTCGAGATCTGCAAGGAGTGCATCGACAATGGTTTCTCCAGCGTGATGTTCGACGGCAGCGCTCTCCCCTACGAGGAGAACATCGCCATCACCAAGAAGGTTGTGGAGTATGCCCACCAGTACGACGTCACCGTTGAGGCTGAGCTCGGCGTGCTCGCCGGTGTCGAGGACGACGTCGTGGCAGAGAAGAGCCACTACACCCGTCCTGAGGAGGTCGTGGACTTCAGCACCCGCAGCGGTTGCGACAGCCTCGCCATCTCCATCGGTACCAGCCACGGTGCTTACAAGTTCACTCCCGAGCAGTGCACCCGCGACCCGAAGACCGGCAAGCTCGTGCCTCCTCCCCTCGCTTTCGACATCCTGCATGAGATCGAGAAGCGCATCCCCGGCTTCCCCATCGTGCTCCACGGCTCCAGCTCCGTGCCCCAGGACGAGGTCGATACCATCAACGCTTTCGGCGGCAAGCTGCCCGATGCAGTAGGTATCCCCGAGGAGCAGCTGCGTGAGGCTTCCAAGAGCGCTGTCTGCAAGATCAACATCGACTCCGACAGCCGTCTGGCCATGACCGCTGCCATCCGCAAGTACCTCGCTGAGAACCCCGGTCACTTCGATCCCCGTCAGTATCTGAAGCCCGCCCGCGAGAGCATGAAGAAGATGTACATCCACAAGATCGTGAATGTCCTCGGCTCCAACGACAAGCTCTAAGCCATCCATCACGGCATAAAAAAGGAACCCCGCAGATCAATGGTCTGCGGGGTTCCTTTTTTATGAGGGCTTTTTATTCGCCTTCAGCGGGAGCTTCTTCAGCAGCGGGCTCTTCAGCAGCCTCTTCAGCCTCGGGGAGAGCGACGTTGTTGTAAGCGTTCCAGTAGCGCTCGTTGAGCTCGTCGAGAGCAGCCTGCTGCTCCTCGGTCAGTGTGCCTTCGAAAGCAACGAGCTTCTCGCCCAGAGCCTCGAACTCAGCGTTCAGAGCGTCCTTAGCTTCCTGTGTGCCAGCAGCCTCAGCCTTCTCGGCCAGCTCGGTCATTTCGCCCAGGAGAGCGTCGAAATCAACAGCCTCAGCAGCTTCCTTCTTGCCACCGCAGCTTGCCATGGTGAAAGCCAGAGCAGCTACTGCGAAGAAAGTAAATACCTTTTTCATAGCGTGTAAAAAATGAATTTTAATGGCGCCTACTCTTTTATGGATTTTCGGCTATTTCCTTTTTGCTTTTTCTAACGTTTGTTTTCGTAGTGCGGGTGCAAAAGTAGAGAAAAAGGTTGATATGACAGCAAGAGAATGTCATCTTTTTTTGAAAATATCTTCTTTTTATGCCTTCGATGGCTGAAAATGTCTGAAAAAGGCTGTCCGCAATCAAAGTTTTGCAGGAAACCGTGGTGGCATCTCATGGAAAAGTTGTACCTTTGCCATCGCAAATTCAGTGAGGCTAATGAGCTCAATAATCCCTATGAGCCCAATAAGCCCAATGAGTCCAATGAGTCCCATCAGCCCCATTAACCCAAGACAATCATGAACTCTTTAGAATTAAAGTACGGTTGCAACCCGAACCAGAAGCCGTCGCGCATCTTCATGTCCGATGGCAGTGAACTCCCCATCGAAGTCCTCAGCGGCCGCCCCGGCTACATCAACTTCCTCGACGCCTTCAATGCCTGGCAGCTGGTGCGCGAGCTGAAGGCTGCCACGGGCCTTCCCGCTGCGGCCTCCTTCAAGCACGTCTCCCCCGCCGGTGCCGCCGTGGGACTGCCCCTTAGCGACACGCTCCGCAAGATCTACTGGGTGGATGACGTCCCGTTTGAGCTGACGCCCATTGCCACGGCCTACGCCCGTGCCCGCGGTGCCGACCGCATGAGTTCCTACGGCGACTTCATCGCTCTCTCCGACACCTGCGACACCGCCACCGCCCTCCTCATCAAGCGCGAGGTCAGCGACGGCGTCATCGCTCCAGACTACACGCCCGAGGCGCTGCAGATCCTGCAGGAGAAGCGCAAGGGGACCTACAACGTCATCAAGATAGACCCCGCCTACCGCCCCGAGCCCATCGAGCGCAAGCAGGTCTTCGGCATCACCTTCGAGCAGGGCCGAAATGAGGTGCGCCTCGATGACCCCGCCCTCTTCGCCAACATCCCCACCGCCAACAAGGACTTCCCCGAGGAGGCGCGCCGTGACCTCATCATCGCCCTCATCACCCTGAAATATACCCAGTCGAACAGCGTCTGCTACGTGAAGGATGGCCAGGCCATCGGCATCGGCGCCGGACAGCAGAGCCGCATCCACTGCACGCGTCTGGCCGGTCAGAAGGCCGACATCTGGTGGCTCCGCCAGCACCCGAAGGTGATGGCGCTGCCCTTCGTGCCCGGCATCCGGCGTGCCGACCGCGACAACACCATCGACATCTATATCTCTGAGGACCACGACGACGTGCTGGCCGACGGCGCCTGGCAGCAGTTCTTCACCGAGCGCCCCGAGGTGCTCACGCGTGAGGAGAAGGCAGCGTGGATCGCACAGAACACCGGCGTCTGCCTCGGCAGCGACGCCTTCTTCCCCTTTGGCGACAACATCGAGCGCGCACATAAGAGCGGTGTCCAGTATGTTGCCCAGGCTGGCGGCAGCGTCCGCGACGACCATGTCATCCAGACCTGCGACAAGTACGGCATCGTGATGGCCTTCACGGGCGTGAGACTGTTCCACCATTAAGACTCTCCCCGTCCCCTCCCTAAACAGGGAGGGGCGTCTATACCTGTCAGTTGAATATCTTAATAATCTATGGTAGAGAAACAGAACAAGGAAACTTCGCGTGGGTCTTTTGGCGGCGATGATATCGACAGCGTCATCCTGCATGGCGTGACGTTCAAGGGTGCGGGCAAAGGCCCCAAGCGTGATGACACTGGCAAGGTGAAAACCAAGGCCAAGAAGAAAAGCTACATCACCGGTGCCCACGGCTCGGCGTCGGCCAAGAAGAAGGCCGACATCCGGCGTGCCCGTGCCAACCGGCACAAGAAATAAAGAAGCGGCTGTGTCTATCATCTTGACACAGCCGCTTCTTTTACTTCTTGTGGAGCTGGCGGGACCTTCGGCCGTGCCGAAATAAAAAAACTCGGCAGGTTCAGTTCCCGCCGAGCGAAAAGTAGTGGAGCTGGCGGGAATTGAACCCGCGTCCAAACAGGGAAATCCTGCGCTTTCTACACGCTTATTCCGGACTGGATTGTCGGGCATGGGCAAGACCCGGACCACCGACCCATACCTTATCCTCTGAAGAGCTTCATCGTCGCCGCGAGGCCGGCGCCGACTATCCCCAAGTTTGCTGCACCACTGAACCAGAGCACTTTGGGGCAGAGTCTCTGAGTGATGTCCCGTCGCAGCACCTTGTGCCGCGAGAAGCTGATCTACTGTACTTCAATCAAGCAGCGAGAGCGTAACGAGTTTCGCCAGATAATTGTTGGAGACCAGAGATTCAAGAGAGCGATCAGCGACTCTCTGCGTGCTTACGCAACATTCCGTCCTGCTGTCAAATCCATGTCAGCCCCAAGACGTCTTGTTTTGCTTTTGCGCGGCAAAGGTACGGAAAAAGTTGATAGTTGA
>JAFUYT010000005.1 GCA_017470425.1 Bacteroidaceae bacterium
ACAAAAGATTTGTGACTTAGAGCACGTAAAAGGATAAAAATAGAGCGTATGTGAGCCTTGATCTCTTTTTTCGGGGCAATTTGTTCACATTTTTATCTCGACTGGCTTATAAGCTCGGAGATTTTATCTATATTTGCAGCAGATTTCGTCATTCTATCAATATGCCGACCAAACTAAGTGTAAACATCAATAAGGTGGCCACCATCCGCAATGCGCGTGGCGGCAACAACCCCGATGTCCTGCAAGTGGCACTCGACTGCGAGCGCTTCGGCGCACAGGGCATCACCGTACACCCGCGCCCCGATCAGCGCCACATCCGCTATCAGGACGTGCGCGACCTCAAGCCGCGGCTCACCACTGAGTTCAACATCGAGGGGAACCCCATCTCGGAGTTCATCGCCCTCGTGCTGGAGAACCGTCCCACGCAGGTCACCCTCGTGCCCGACGGCCACGACCAGATCACCAGCAACCACGGCTGGGACACGCGCACCCATCTAAACTTCCTCAGCGACGTCACAGCCCGCTTCCATGAGGCGGGCATCCGCGTGAGCATCTTCGTGGGTGCAGACGAGGCGATGGTAGATTATGCCGCCCGTGCCGGCGCCGATCGTGTGGAGCTCTACACCGAGCCTTACGCCGCCGCATACGCCATAGACCGCGAGGCCGCCATCGCGCCCTTCATCCGCGCCGCCAAGGCAGCACAGGCCTTTGGCCTCGGACTGAATGCCGGCCACGACCTGAGCCTCCAGAACCTCGCCTACTACAAGCAGCAGATCCCCTGGACAGACGAGGTCAGCATCGGCCACGCCCTCATCTGCGACGCCCTCTACCTCGGCCTCGAGGAAACCATCAAGCAATACTTGAAACAACTAAGCCCCTCCCCCCTACTATTATGATTTACTTATTCTTCGCTACCGGCACCGAGGAGATTGAAGCCCTCGCCACCGCCGACATCCTGCGCCGTGCGGGCCTGGATGTAGAAATCGTGTCCATCACAGGAGAGCGCACCGTCACCGGTGCCCACGGCATCCGCGTGGAAGCCGATGCCCTGCTGGACGACGTCGAGTTCTTCGACGCTGACCTGCTTGTGCTGCCTGGCGGAATGCCCGGCGCCACGAATCTGGCAGACTGCGCCACGCTCAACGAGCGCATCCGCGACCACGTCATCGTAGGACGCCCCGTGGCTGCCATCTGCGCAGCACCACTGGTGCTGGGACGCCTGGGCCTGCTGCAGGGCAAGCGCGCCACCTGCTACCCCGGTTTCGAGGGTGAGCTCGCGGGAGCCACCTGCACGGGAGCCCTCGTGGAGCGCGACGGCCAGTTCATCACGGGCAAAGGCCCGGCTGCCGTCTTTGAGTTTGGCTATGCCCTCGTGGAGCTGCTGAAAGACAAGGCAACGGCTGACGCGCTGCGTCAGGGGATGCTGTACAATGAGATCTGAGCCGTGAAGTTTGTCATTATCGTTGCGGGTGGCAAAGGGCTCCGCATGGGCAGTGACCTGCCCAAGCAGTTCCTGCCGATCGGCGGGCGTCCGTTGCTGATGCACACGCTCGAAGCCTTCGAGCGTGCCTGCCCCGGCATCCGCCAGATCCTCGTGCTCCCCCAGGAGCAGCAAGACTTCTGGCAAACGCTCTGCCTCCGCCACACCTTCACCCTCCCCCACACCATCGTCGCTGGCGGCCCCACCCGCTTCCACTCCGTGCAAAACGGCCTTGCCGCCATCCCCCCCAGCAGCCCTATTAGTCCCAATGGCCCTAATAGCCCCATTAGTCCCCTCCCCCCCACGGGGGGAGTCGGAGAGGGGTCCCTCGTCGCCGTCCATGACGGCGTGCGTCCCTTCGCCTCCGAGGCCGTGATCCGCCGCTGCTTCGACGCCGCCCGCCAACATGGCGCCGCCGTCCCCGTCACCCCCGTCGTCGAAACCCTCCGCGAGCTCTCCCCCTCGGGCAGTGTGTCCGACGGTTTACCCGCCGGGGCCTCCTTCACCGTTGACCGCAGCCGCTACCGCCTCGTGCAGACCCCGCAGACCTTCCAGCTCCCGCTCCTCCGCCGCGCCTACGAGCAGCCCTACCGCGAGACCTTCACCGACGACGCCTCCGTGGTGGAAGCCCTCGGCCACCCCATCACCCTCGTAGAGGGCAACCGCGAGAACATCAAGATCACCACCCCCTTCGACCTCACCATCGCGGAAGCGCTCCTCGCATCCGCCCATTCCTAACACCGCCTCATGAAACAACTCCTCCTTGCTGCCCTGTTGCTGACCACGCCGCTGGCAGCGCAACGCACCTCCGACCTGTTTAACTTCGGCTGGAAGTTCCACGCCGGCGACCTCGCCGACGCCGCCAGCCCCACCCTCAACGATGCCGACTGGCGTGCCGTCGATCTGCCCCACGACTTCCAGATCGAGCAGCCCTGGGTGGCACCCGGCGACGACGAGCGCCCCGACACGAGCGACCCCGGCGCCAACATCAAGAGCCGCCTCTCACCGCGCGGCTTCAAGGAGATGGGCATCGGCTGGTACCGCAAGACCTTCACGCCCGACGAGACGTGGCACGGCCAGCGCGTACTCATCGACTTCGAGGGCATCCTCTACGTCGGCGACGCATACCTCAACGGCCAGTTCATCGGCAAGACGGACTACGGCTACCTCGGCTTCGAGGCCGACGTGACAAAGCTCCTGCGATGGGGCGAGCCCAACGTGCTGGCCGTGCGCGCCGACACGCGCGCCGCCAACAACAGCCGCTGGTACACGGGCGCCGGCCTCTACCGCGACGTGCACCTCGTCACCACCGACCCCGACGTCTATTTCACCCGCCATCCGCTGAGAATCACCGCCCTTCCCCAGGGAGACGACGGGAGCGGCCTCATCTCCGTCAACGCTGAGGTCACCGCGCTGGAGCGGGGTCTGAAGACGCTGAAGATGCAGGTCCGCATCCTCGACCGCGACGGCCGCACCGTGGCCGAGCAGGTCACCGAAGAACCCTTCCGCAGCAACCAGAGGACACGCGAGTACGCCCTCCCCGCCATCACCCTCGAGAACGCCCACCGCTGGGACATCGACGACCCGTACCTCTACACCGCCGAGGTCACCGTCTATCACGCCGACGGCACCGTGGCCGACTGCACGCGCTCGCGCTTCGGCATCCGTCAGCTGGAGTTCTCGCCCGCCTTCGGCATGAAGCTGAACGGCCGCAAGGTGCTCCTCAAGGGCATCGCCAACCACCACACGCTCGGAGCCCTCGGCGCCGCGGCCTACCCCCGCGCCATCGAGAGGCGCCTGCGGTTGCTGAAGGATTTCGGCTTCAACCACATCCGCACCAGCCACAACCCCTACAGCGAGAGTCTCCTGGACCTCTGCGACTCGCTCGGCATCCTCGTCGTCGATGAGCTCTACGACAAATGGCTACGCCAATATACCGGCGGCCGCGTCTCGTGGATGGATCTCTGGCAGCACGACATCCCCGAGTGGATCCGCCGCGACCGCAACCACCCGAGCATCGTCTTCTGGAGCCTCGGCAACGAGCTGCAGACCTATTGGAACATCCCCTTTGCCGACTGGGGTGTCACGCCCTACCGCATGATGAAGCCCCTGCTGCAGCGCTACGACGACTCACGCCTCATCACCGTGGCCATGCACCCGCGCGGCCGTTCCCAGCAGACCGACTCGCTGCCGGCGCCCCTCGTCATGGAGACCGACATCGCCGCATATAATTATAGGTATATGTACTTCCCCGGCGACGGCCAGAAGTTCCCGTGGATGATGTTCTACCAGAGCGAGGCCACCACCGCCGCCATGGGGCCCAACTTCTACGAGATGGACCTCTCGAAGGTCATCGGCCTCGCCTACTGGGGCGCCATCGACTACCTGGGCGAGAGCCAGGGCTGGCCCGCGAAGGGCTGGGCGCAAGGTGTCTTCTACATCGACCTCTCGACGAAGCCCAACGCCTATCTGGCCAAGAGCATCTTCTCGGACGAACCCGTCGTGCGCCTCTGCTTCCAGGAGCAGGCACGCGACATCGAGTGGAACGGCGTCAAGCAGCGCATCCGCCGCCTCACCGACCACTGGACGCGCACACCCGGCGACGCACTGAACCTGACCATCTACACGAATGCCGACGAAGTGGAGCTCATCATGAACGGCCGCAGCCTCGGCACCAAGCAGAACGACCGCCAGAACCCGAAGGTCCGCAACCAGATCCGCTGGGATAAGCTCACCTACGAGCCCGGCTACATCGAGGCCGTGGCCCGCACCGCAGGGAAGGTCGTGGCGCGCCACCGCGCAGAGACCGCAGGCCCCGCCGTCGCCCTCCGCCTCACCCCCGACCGCGAGGAATGGCGCGCCGACGGCCTTGACCTCCAGCACGTCGTCGTAGAAGCCGTTGACAAGAAAGGGCGCGTCGTTCCCACCGCCACCCACGATGTCCATTTCTCAATAGATACTGCTCCCTCCCTCATAGGGAGGGCGGGGGGAGAGTCCGCTGCCTCTCTCATCGCTGTCTCCTCCGGCGACCACTACAGCGACGAACTCACGCAGGCCGACCACCGCCGCCTCTACGAGGGTCGCGCCCTCGCCATCCTGCGCGCCGGTCAGCAACCCGCCGCCGTCACCCTCACAGCCACAGCCCCCGGCATCAAGCCCGCGAAGCTGAAACTCCAAAGTAAATAACCATTAACTATTAACCCCAAACGCTCCCGCCCCCCATCAGGCGTTCCTCCCCTCGGGGAGGTTAGGAGGGGGGCCCATTCTCACCTATGATTCATTTCCTACAAGCCATCGACCTGCCCGCGGATTCTCTCGAGATCATCCCCAACGTCGAAGAAATCACCCAGGACATCGCCCAGGGCAACGTACACTGGGACCAGGTCATCAGTCAACTCATCACATGGTCGCTGGATGCCGGCAAGCACATCCTCATCGCCGTCGTCGTCTATCTCATCGGCCACTACCTCATCAAGTTCCTCAACTACCTGGTAGCCCGCTTCCTGGAGCGCCGCAAGATTGAGATCAGCGTGCAGACCTTCGTGAAGAGCTTCATCAGCATCCTCTTGCAAGTGCTCCTGATCATCACGGTTGTCAGCGCCCTCGGCGTGAACACCACGAGCTTCGCAGCCCTGCTCGCCTCCTTCGGTGTCGCCATCGGTATGGCCCTGAGCGGCAACCTACAGAACTTCGCGGGCGGCATCGTCATCCTCTTCCTGAAGCCCTACAAGGTCGGCGACTGGGTGGAGGCACAGGGCACCGCAGGCACCGTGCAGGCCATCCAGATCTTCCACACCATCCTCCTCACCGCCGACGGCAAGCTCATCTACGTCCCCAACGGCGCCATGAGCAGCGGCACCATCACCAACTACACCCTCACCCCCACGCGTCTCGTCGAATGGGTCATCGGCGTGGAATACGGGCAGGACGTGGAGCGAGCCCGCCAGACCGTCCTCGACATCCTCAAGGCTGACAGCCGTGTGCTCACGGATCCCGCGCCCGTCGTATGGGTGAAGGAGCTGAACAGCAGCAGTGTCGATCTCGTCGTCCGCTGCTGGGTGAACAACGATGACTACTGGAGCGTCCTCTTCCAGAACCGCGAGAAGATCTATAGCACCTTCAACGAGAAGGGTATCAGCTTCCCCTTCCCGCAAATCACAGTCCATCAAGCGTGACGATTCAGTGTAATTATGACCGCTTAAGAGTTAAAGAAACTTAAAACGGTGAAAGAATCTGACAGGAAGTGCTCCACGAATCCCGTGGAGCACTTATCTTTGTCGCCAGATATGAACATTAACTAACCACCTATTACTAACCCATCATGAAGAAAATTTACCTTTTCCTTACCTTCCTCCTCTCTTGGCTGGGGGGGGCAGGTTTTTCGGCGTTTGCCCAGTCGTCGAATGCCTACGAGATCGACGAGTCCAGCCCGTTGATTGAAGATGTCAGCCAACTCAGCAGTCCTTACACGGAAACTTCTGAAGGATCCCTTGAGGCACTGCTTGGCAAACAGTCAGAAAGCGCACATCCCAACGATGCTTTCTGGCATTCTGCCTGGAGCAACGGCGCCGTAGAGCCCGGCACGCACTACTTCCAGGTTGAAATGCCCGACGGAGAATACAACCTCATCGCCTTCGTCTATGGCCGTCGCCCCAACGCCAACAACCAGACCATCCGCTGGTCAGTGCGCGGCACCAACGAGTTCGATGCAGCAAAGGCCGACTGCGAACTGCTGGCAGAGGTCTCCACGCCCTTCAACAGCAACAATCAGAGCGAAGTGCACACCTCCACGCCCTTCGACCCGAAAGGGTACACGTACCTGCGCTTCTACAGCGAGGAGACGAACGGACAGGGTGGCGAGCAAAAGGGCTTCTTCCATGTCGGCACCTTCCAGCTCTACCCGGTCGTGATGCTGGAGGAATATGAGGCGGCCCTGCGCGACCTCTTCGACGCCATCGACAAATATGGCGCCTACACCGAAGAGGACTTCCCGTTCGGCACAGATCCCGGGCAGTACAGCGAAGCGGCCTTCCAAGCCCTCCAGGAAGCTATTGTAGCTGCCAACGCTGCGGAAGGCGCCACCGATCTGACGGCGGAAGATCTCTTAGAGTTCCGCGACGCCATCATCGCGGCTTATGAGGCGCTGGTTGCCTCGAAGGTTCCCATGACCCTCGCCGACGGCTACTACCGCATCCGCGGTGGCATGAAGTACACCAACAATGTCGTCATCGGGAAGGACGACGACGGGAACGACATCACCGAAGAAATGCTGGTCGATAAGTACCTCTACAGCACCGTCGAAGGCGAAAAGATCGTCGCACGCTGGCAGACACCGCGCGACCTGACCGCCGATGCCACCTGCCTCTGGCGGATCACCAACAAGGACGGTGCCTTCGACATCGTCAACGCCGACACGGAAGCACGCTTCAACAATGTGGCACAGAGCACAGCCGTGGAGATGTCCGTCGAGAACGAGAACCTGATGGCCCTTGACCCGGTCATTACCACGGACGGCATCACCTATGTCAACATCCGCGTTTCCACACAGGCGGCCGGAGGCTACCTTTACCTCCACCAGAATGGTCACGGCGGCGGTGTGAACGTGAGTGGCAACATCGTGGGATGGTGCACGACCTACGACAAGACCGCCGGTGAGCCCAAGGCATCCGAGTGGGTCTTCGACCCCGTGAGCGATGAAGAGGCCGCCCTCATCATCGAGGCATACCAGCCCATCAAGAACCACGACCTGCTCGTGGAACAGTACCAGGAGATGCTTTCCGATGCGAAGAGCAAGTTGGAGACAGCCGAGGACATACAGGTTGTCAACCTCATCACCAAGAACAGCCAGTTCAGCTCACCCTGGACAGATCCCGGAGAGGGCAGCCTGAACAACCTGATTGACGGCGATGCCGGCACCTTCTGGCATTCATCCTGGCACGAAAGCCCGCCTCACTCTGTACAGGGCAGCCACTACCTGCAAGTGGAGATGCCGGACGGCTACTACAGTGATGGTCTGCAGATCAGACTCCGCTTCACGCGCCGCAACGTCAACAACGACCACACCACCCTCTGGTCCATCCGCGGTACGAACGACGAACTGGAGACCGACCTGAACGATCCTATGATAGACAAGGAAGAGTGCGAGGTGCTGTTCGCGCCCGAGACTCCGCTGGGCGCTACCAATGAGACCCTGACCACCGATCCCTTCGACCCGAAGGGCTACAAGTACCTGCGCTTCTACTCCGAGGAAGAGAAACCCAGCAACCGCGTTTATTGGCACGTTGCCGAGTTCCAGTTGTTCTACCAGAAGGAGAACCCCACACCGCAGATTGCAGCATTAGCCGACGTGGCCGATGCCCTGAAGGCCGTCATCGAGGCACAAGCCGACATCGAGATGGACAACCTGACCATCGACGAATACAACGAGCTGAAAGCCGCCTATGAAGCCTTCGTCGCCCGCTTCGTGGATCCCGCTCCCCTGCGCGATGCCATCGCCGTAGCTGAGACAAAGCTCGGCACTGTCGCACAAGGCACACAGCCCGGCTATTGGAGCGACCTCTCAACAGCCACAGCCCTCCAAGCTACTGTCGATGCAGCCACAGCTTATGACGCTGCAGGCGCCTACACCGCCGAGCAGAGCCAGAACTACATCGAGACGATAGAGGCTCAGGAAGATGCCATCGACAAGGCCGTCATCGGCATCCAGACTGGCAAGTGGTATCGCATCCGCTTCGGCACCGAAGAGGAGTTCACCGCCGGAGAATGGGATATGGTGGCCGGCAACGGCACCACAACCACCGAGAGCCTCTGGGGTAAGTACGTCACCGTGGCCGAGTTCGAGCAGCCCACCGGTGAGCCGGAAGTACACTGGTCTCCCGATCCCACCACAGAGCCCGTCATGATGGGGCATAAGCTCTACTTCGACGACGCCGAGGACATCGAGGAGCCGACCTACGCGCAGTTCCGCTTCATCGCCGTCGGCGACACGGCCTACGCCCTCCAGAACCGCGCCACAGGCTTGTTCGTCCGCGCCGCAGGCACCAGCGGTGCTGTCTCCCTGAACGCCGGCCTCTCGCTCTTCAATGTCCGCGCCATCGGCTACGGCCAGAACGTCATCGGCGCCAAGGCACTGAGCGGTGAGCGCCAGAGCAATCTCCACGCACAGGTGGGACAGAATGTCCTCGTGACCTGGGATGTCGATTATCCGGGCAGCCGCAGCGGCCTCTACATCGAAGAGGTGGAGGATGTCGCCCCCGACTACGACGGCACAGCCTTCCTGGTACCGCTGGAACCGGGTTCCGTGAGCACGTTCTGCTTCCCCGAGGAGGTTTCGACCGAGGAAGCCAACCTCTATGACATCAGCAAGCTGGAAGACACCGAGCTGACGCTCGTGCCCATCCAGGGTGCCGTCAATGCGGGCCGTCCCTTCGTCTGCATCTATGGCAACACCGAGGACTACAACAGCGAAAGCGAGGAAGACCTCTCCGAACCCGTCGCCTTCAAGCATGGCTATGACTTCGTGCAGGAACCCGTACCGACAAACATCCTGAAGGGCACGTTCACCAGCCTGAAAGTGGGCATCGGTGTCATCGTGGCAGAAGGTAACAAGTTTGTCGTCACGAAGACCTCCGACCGCGTGGCAGGCGCCAACACCGCCTACATCAGCGACGAGGAGCCCTACGCCACCTCTACCGAGCTCTCCTTCGTCATCGACGGTGAAGGCGAGGACGGCATTGCTGCAGCACTCGACAACGTAGCCCGTGGCGGTGAGCTCTACACCATCGACGGACGCCTCGTCAGCCGCAAGGCCAACCTCAACGACCTCGGCCGCTACGGCAAGGGCATCTACATCCTCAACGGAACCAAGGTGACCGTGAAGTAAACATCCGCGCGAATCACCCTGATATGAGAGAGGAATGGCAGCAATGCCATTCCTCTCTCTTTATGATAAGGGCATCAAAAAAAATCCGCAATCTCCGAAGAGTATTGCGGATCAACGCCCTGCGCTCCAGGATGGGCTTGAACCAACGACCCCCTGATTAACAGTCAGGTGCTCTAACCAACTGAGCTACTGAAGCAGTGCTTTTCTGAGGTGAGCCTCGCCTTGCGGCGGCTGTGCGCTCCAGGATGGGCTTGAACCAACGACCCCCTGATTAACAGTCAGGTGCTCTAACCAACTGAGCTACTGAAGCAGTTTTTTTAGGCTCTTTCTCAGAATTGCGGGGCAAAAGTAGTGCTTTTCTCAAAAATAAACAATACTTTTGCAGAAAATTTTACGAAACATGGCAAAAATCATAGGAATTGGCAACACTTTAGTCGATTTTTTGGTCCATATCGAGGACGAAAAGCTTCTTTTAGAGCTCGGATTACCCAAGGGCGGAATGACGCATGTCGATCGCAAGGGATTGATGCGTCTGCGGCAGCGTCTGGCAGGCGTTCCCTTCGAGCGCGCCACCGGCGGCAGCGCCGCCAACACCATCCTGGCACTCTCCATGCTGGGACACCCGACGGGCCTCATCGGGGCCATCGGCGATGACGAGACGGGGCGCTTCTTTGCGGAGCAGAGCCGCGCCAGGGGCATCGACGCCCACCTGGCGGTCATCCCCGACGAGCAGACCGGCACCGCCACCACGCTGGTGACGCCCGACCACGAACGCACCTTCGCCACCCATCTCGGCGCCGCCGTGCACCTGGAACAGGCGCTGCACGCCGTGGAGCTCCGCGACTATGACATCCTGCACATCGAGGGCTACCTCCTGCAGGACCACATCCTCATCCAGGACATCCTGCAAGCTGCCCACGCCGCCGGTCTCTGCATCAGCTACGACCTGGCATCGTGGAACATCGTGCGCGACCACCACGCCCTCATCACGTCGCTCATCGAGCAGTACGTGGATATCGTCTTCGCCAACGAGGAGGAGGCCGTCGCCTTCTGCGGGCGGCCAGACCCGGAGGCAGCCCTGCGGCAGCTGGCCGAGCGGACGAAGATAGCCATCGTGAAGGTGGGCAAGCGCGGCGCCATGGCCATGACCCGCGAGACGGGCGACCAGGTCTTCTTTGCGCCGGGCCTCCAGAAGAAAGCCATCGACACCACCGCCGCCGGCGACTTCTTCGCCGCCGGATTCCTACACGGCCTGGTCAACGGCTGCAGCATCGGTACCTGTCTCGACTACGGCAACCGTACCGCCGCAGAAGTGATCCAGGTCATGGGCACCCAAGTGCAGCCGGAACGGCTGCGCAAGTGCCTGACCATTGAAGAATAATCGAAATGTCGAAATAACGAAATATCGAAATGTCGAAAAATCTAATAAAGTTTACTGCGCTGGCGTTCCTCGCCATCGCATCGCCTCTGGCCGCCCAGCAGCGCAAGCCCCAGACCGGGTTCGACATCAGCCGCAACCTGGAGGTCTTCGCCGACATCTACCGCCAGCTGGATATGTTCTATGTCGATACGCTCTCTGCCGACACCGCCGTGCGATGGGCCATCGACGGGATGCTCTCCGAGATCGACCCCTACACCATCTACTACCCCGGCAACGACCAGGACGAGCTGCGCACGATGACCACGGGGCGCTATGCCGGCATCGGGGCCATCATACGGCCCTATAAACAGGAGGACCGCGCGGCCATCGAGGAGCCCTACGAGGGGAGCCCCGCACAGGAGGCCGGCGTGCGCGCCGGAGATGTCATCCTGACCATCGACGGCAAGGACATCAAGGGATGGCCCGTCGCCGAGGTGAGCAAGAACCTGCGCGGAGAACCGGGCACCACCTTCGAGCTGCGCGTGAAGCGCGAGGGCGAGAAGAAGCCCCTGGCCTTCAAGATCACGCGCCGCCAGATCCAGACACCCGCCGTGCCCTGGTACGGCATCGTCGATGAAGCGGCGCACATCGGCTACCTCTATCTGTCCAGCGTGACGGACCGCTGCTCGCGCGACGTACGCTACGCCATCACGGAGATGCGCAACCAGGGTATGCAACGCCTCATCCTGGACCTGCGCGACAACCCGGGCGGCGCCGTCGTGGAAGCCGTGGAGATCGTGGGGATGTTCGTGCCCCGCGGGAGCCTCGTCGTATCCACGCGCGGCAAGGTGCCCTCCAGCTGCCACGAGTACCGCACGCCCGCGGAGCCCATTGACACCGTGATGCCCCTCGCCGTGCTCGTCAACGGCGGCTCCGCCTCGGCAGCAGAAATCATCAGCGGTGCCCTCCAGGATCTGGACCGCGCCGTCATCCTCGGCCAGCGCACCTACGGCAAAGGCCTCGTGCAGGGCATCCGGGAGCTTCCCTACAACGGGCAGCTCAAGATCACGACCGCCCGCTACTACATCCCCTCCGGGCGCTGCATCCAGGCCTACGACTACCGCCACCGCACCATCGACGGCGCCGCCACGACGCTGCCCGACAGCCTGACGCATGAGTTCCGCACCCGTCTGGGACGCCCCGTGCGCGACGGCGGCGGCATCCTGCCCGACAGCATCCTGGCCGTGGATAGCGTGCCCACGATGGTCTATGACCTCTACAACTCCGATGCCTTCTTCAACTACGCCAACCACTTCGTGGCCACCCACCCGACCATCGCCCCGCCCACGGACTTCCTGCTCACCGACGAGGACTACGATGCCTTCGTAGAGGCCATCGCGGCAAGCGACTTCACCTACAACGCACGCTCTGCGACAGCCCTGCAACAGGTGCGCCAGGTGGCACGCATGGAAGGTCATGAGGAAGATGTACGGGAGGACTTCGAACGCCTCGAAGCCAAGCTGAAGACCCACGACCTCCGCACGGATCTCGTGCGCTTCCGCGAGCACATACAGCCCTATCTGGAGACAGAGCTCGTCAGCCGCTACTACTACCAGCGCGGAGCCCTCCAGCACCAGAGCCGCAACGACAAGAACATCCGGAAAGCCATCGAGACGCTGCGCTGACCTCACTCGAAGACCTCCGCGAGCACCGCCAGGCTGCGGTTCTCGGGGAACTCGGGGATATGGAGGCGGTAGAACTCCGTGACAATCTCCAGCGCACGGCGCCGCAGCACACGGTTGAGCCCCACGGCGCGCATCGACCGCAGGTCCATGCGCAGGAACTTCGGCACGAGCGCCGCCTCCTCGGGCTCCAGATAATATATATGGTTCGGGCGCACGCGCGAGAAGGAGGCAGCCTGCAGGTCGAAGAAACAGCCCTCCTGCCAGTCATCGACATTGGGCAGGAAGCCCAGGAAGCGCGTCAGGTGCAGAAGCAGCACGATGTGGAAGTTCACGAACTGCCCGTCACACTCGTCGAACCACGTGAAGGCATTCACCAGGAAGTCGAAGAGCACACCGTTCTCCTGCTCGCGCCGGAGGGCGTGGTAGAGGAAGTCGCAGAGAAACAGGCTCATCGCGGTCTTGCGCGGATCCATCGCCAGCGAACGCCACGGGCGCCACAGCGTCAGCTCCCGTGGATGCTGCAGCGCCTGCGTGGGGCGCGGGATCCACGCCACATCCACCAGCGCCAGCGGCTGCCAGACGCTCGCCTTCAGTCCGCTCTTGCCGCCGCGCGAGGCACTGACGATGAAGGACACGACACCCGCCGCCTCCGTGAAGACATCGACAATGATGCGATGGTCGCCGTAGCGGAGAGAATGAAGGACGATTCCGTGGCTGTGCTGCATGGCAGGAAATGAGGGATGTGACAGATATTTGCCTGCAAAAGTAGCACAAAAGGGCGAATCTGAAGGCCGAAACGGGCGAAAATCGTCCTCAAAACGATATTTTTCAAGGAAATGTTTGGTGCATATTAGTTTTTGCACTACCTTTGCACCCGCAAATTAAGCCGTTGGTCCATTCGTCTATCGGTTAGGACGAGAGATTTTCATTCTCTAAAGAGCAGTTCGACTCTGCTATGGACTACTTGAAACATTAAATATTAAACGATAAAATGGCAAATCATAAGTCATCACTGAAGAGAATCCGTCAGGAACAGAAGCGCCGCCTCCACAACCGCTACTATGCCAAGGCGATGCGCGCTGCTGTGCGCACGCTCCGCGCCACCACTGACAAGGCTGAGGCCGAGAAGCAGTACCCCGTTGTCCAGAAGATGCTGGACAAGCTCGCTAAGGTGAACATCATTCACAAGAACAAGGCTTCCAACCTCAAGTCGAAGCTCGCCCGTCATATCCAGAAGCTTGGATAAGACCCCTGTCGCGAATGTTTCCATCCCCGTTTGGATATGTGATCCAAACAAGTCCATAGCAATTTTGTAATACTTCTGTGAGAACAATGGGCCGTGAGGTTCATTGTTCTCGTTTTATGCCCTCCCGCGAAGCGGGAGACGCTCGCGTGCGCGTGCGCGTGCGCGTGTGAAAAGATGTGAAAAGGGACAAAACTTTCAACTCCCGACTTTCAGCTCTCAACTTTTCTTACTATCTTTGCACGCAAAACGAAACAAAGCAAACATTCATCTCTCATGGAAGAAGAAATCAAGAGCGGCGCGGAATACAGCGCCAGTAATATCCAAGTCCTGGAAGGTCTCGAAGCCGTGCGCAAGCGACCCGCCATGTATATCGGCGACATCAGCGAGAAGGGACTCCACCACCTCGTATATGAGACCGTCGATAACTCCATCGACGAAGCCCTCGCTGGCTACTGCACGCACATCGAGGTGACCATCAACGAGGACGGCAGCATCACCGTGCAGGACAACGGCCGCGGTATCCCGGTCGATATGCACGAGAAGGAGCACAAGAGCGCCCTCGAGGTCGTCATGACCGTCCTCCACGCCGGTGGTAAGTTCGACAAGGGCTCCTACAAGGTCTCCGGCGGTCTCCACGGTGTCGGCGTCAGCTGCGTCAACGCCCTCTCCACGCACATGCTCAGCCAGGTCTTCCGCGACGGCAAGATCTACCAGCAGGAGTACGAGAAGGGCAAGCCCCTCTACGATGTCAAGGTCGTGGGAGAGACCACCCTGCGCGGCACACGCCAGCAGTTCTGGCCCGACGACACCATCTTCATCACCACCGAGTACAAGTACGACATCCTCGCCAACCGTATGCGCGAGCTCGCCTTCCTCAACGCCGGCATCACCATCACCCTCACCGACCTTCGCAAGGACGATTCCCTCCCCCCCACGGGGGGAGACGGAGAGGGGCCTACCCGTCAGGACATTTTCTACTCCAAGGACGGCCTCCAGGAGTTCGTGCGCTACATCGACAGCACCCGCACCCACCTCTTCAACGATGTCATCTACCTGAACACCGAGAAGCAGGGGATCCCCATCGAGTGCGCCATCATGTACAACACCGCCTACAGCGAGAACCTTCATTCCTACGTCAATAACATCAACACCATCGAGGGCGGCACCCACCTTCAGGGCTTCCGCATGGCTCTTACCCGCACGCTGAAGAAGTACGCCGAGGAGCAGTGCTCCAAGGAGCTCGAGAAGCTGGAGAAGAACAAGGTGGAGATCTCCGGCGAGGACTTCCGAGAGGGCCTCACCGCCGTCATCAGCATCAAGGTGGCCGAACCTCAGTTCGAGGGACAGACCAAGACCAAGCTCGGCAACAGCGAGGTCGCCGGTGCCGTGCAGCAGGCCGTGGGCGAGGCGCTCACCAACTACCTCGAGGAACACCCGAAGGAGGCCAAGCTCATCGTCGATAAGGTCATCCTGGCAGCTACGGCGCGCGTGGCGGCCCGCAAGGCCCGCGAGAGCGTGCAGCGCAAGTCCCCGATGTCCGGTGGCGGCCTGCCCGGCAAGCTCGCCGACTGTTCCGACCGCGACCCCGCCAACTGCGAGATGTTCATCGTCGAGGGTGACTCCGCAGGCGGCAGCGCCAAGCAGGGCCGCAACCGCCACTTCCAGGCCATCCTGCCCATCCGCGGTAAGATCTTCAATGTCGAGCGCGTCATGTGGCACAAGGCCTTCGAGCACGAAGAGGTCAACAACATCATCCAGGCGCTCGGCGTGCGCTACGGCCTCGGCGAGGACAGCAAGGAAGCCAACTACGACAAGCTCCGCTACCACAAGGTCGTCATCATGACCGATGCCGATGTCGATGGCTACCACATCGACACCCTCCTGATGACCCTCTTCTACCGCTACATGCCCGAACTCATCCAGCGCGGACACCTCTTCATCGCCACGCCGCCCCTCTACCGCTGCAAGAAAGGCAAGATCGAGGAGTACTGCTACAATGACCAGCAGCGGATGCAGTTCCTCCTGAAGTACAACGACGGACAGGAGCAGGGCGTCTATACACAGCGCTACAAAGGTCTGGGTGAGATGAACCCCGAGCAGCTCTGGGAGACCACCATGAACCCCGAGACACGTCTGCTGAAGCAGGTGTCCATCGAGGACGCCGCCGGCGCCGACTACGTCTTCTCCATGCTCATGGGTGAGGATGTCGCACCCCGCCGCGAGTTCATCGAGAAGAACGCCAACTACGCCAACATCGACGCCTAATCCGTTGGCAGTTGAAAAAGCCTGTTTTACCGGCGATAGCAGCCGATAAAACAGGCTTTTTCTTTATCCGAAGAAAAGCTGGGCGACGATGATGGCGGCCACCATCGACGCGAAGTCGGCCGCCAGGCCGCACGGCAGCGCATAACGCGTATTGCGGATGCCCACGCTGCCGAAATAGACGGCCAGGATGTAGAACGTCGTGTCCGTACTCCCCTGGAAGATACAGCTCAGGCGCCCCGCGAAGGAGTCGGGGCCGTAGGTCTGCATGCACTCCAGCATCATGCCGCGCGCGCCGCTGCCGCTGAGCGGCTTCATCAGCGCCGTGGGCAGCGCCCCCGTGATGTCGGCATTGCCGCCGCACACCTCCACGACCCAGCCGATACCCTGCAGCAGCCAGTCCATGGCTCCCGAGGCGCGGAACACGCCGATGCCCACAAGGATGGCGATGAGGTAAGGGATGATGCCTACGGCGGTGGAGAAGCCCCCCTTCGCGCCCTCGATGAAGGCATCATAGACATTGATCCTCTTGCGGACGCCCGCAAGGATGAAAGCAACGATGATCCCCAGCAGGATGATATTGGCCAGGTTGGCAGAGAACACGCCCATCTCGCTCTGCGACAACGACTGCGACGCCCACGCCATCCCCGCCACCAGCAGGGAGAGCAGCGCCAGCGTCAGCAGCACAGGGCGGTTCAGCAGGTTGATGCGCTGGATCAGACTCGTCAAGATCACGCCGAACACCGTAGAAGTCATCGTGGCCAGCAGGATAGGCACGAAGATGTCCGTGGGTTGCGCGGCGCCCATCGTGGCGCGGTATGCCAAAATAGAGACCGGCACGATGGTCAGTCCCGCCGTGTTGAGAACCATGAACATGATCATCGAATTGGAGGCCGTATGCCGCAGGCGTGAGAATTGATTTTCGTCGATTTCACCGTGCTCCTGCATCTTTTTCAAGTCTTCATTTTTTATCTCTTCCAGCCCCTCCATCGCCTTCAGCCCCAACGGCGTGGCCGCGTTGTCGAGGCCCAGCATATTGGCCGAGAGATTCATGAAGATATTCCCCACGACGGGATGTCCCTCGGGAATCTCCGGGAACAGACGGCGGAACAGCGGCCCCAGCCACCGCGCCAATAGGTTGACAACGCCCCCCTGCTCCCCCACCTTCATGATGCCCATCCAGAGCGAGAGCACGGCAGTCAGTCCCAACGAGATCTCAAAGCCGTTTTTTGCCGAATCCATCGTAGCATTCATGATGGCGGGAAACACCTCCACGTCACCGAAGAACACCAGTTTCACCACCGCCACAGCGGCAGCGATCAAAAAGAAAGCAATCCAAATATAATTCAGTGCCATCGTCGTTATCGTTATGGTTATCCTAACTCTTCCCGTTTTTCTGCCGACAAAGATATAGTGAATCAGGCAAACCACCAAAGGAAAAAGCATTTTTCTTTGCATGGTTTGCAGGGACGGCACCAGCCGTATAGAGTTAACCAGGGACGGCACAGCCGTCCCTCCAGCCCCCCTAACCCACCGCGCATGAATTAACCATAAATTATCTCATCAATTTTTGAGGTTGAAGACCTCGGCGCCGACATGGGCGTAAGCCCCTCCTCTTGGCCCCCTTTAGGGGGGCCCTAGAGGGGGGCTAAGGCCCACAGTCGGCGGAGCTGTACTACCCCAACAGCGCCTTTCCCGTCCTCAGCTTAGGAAGCTTCAGCTGCTCGGGTCCTGTTTAAATGACGGAACAGGTGGTTATGTGACCGAACATGACGGGAACTTACGTGGCGGGCAACGGCGCGCCGTACCTTTGCACTCGCAATCAGGACGCCGGCGGGCGACCTTCCGGGAGCCGGGAGAAGCAATAGACACACTGAGAAGATGCACGATCTTAGGGCCATAAGATTACTAATCTTAAGCCCATAAGATTACTAATCTTACCCACTGAAGATTACTAATCTTATCCGCTGAAGATGCTGCATCCTGTCTCGACAAGATTGCTCTTCCTCCCCGCACCCCGGAAGCGCCGCCCCAAGGGAAACGGTTGCAGTGCCTGCGCAGGCCACGAGATCTTTCCACATTGTTTCACTCACAAAAACCGTAACGATTATGATTCCGTATTCCATCGTCATGCGACAGAACCCCGCACACCCCGACGAACCCAAGAAGGCCTACGCCACCGCACAGGTCATCGAAGTGCTGACCCTGCAGAAGTTCGCCGAGCACATCAGCTCCCACGGCGCGAAGTACGCCGAGGAGGACATCACCGCCGTGGCGATCCTGCTGACGAAGTGCCTCGTGGAGCAGCTCCTGGAGGGCAAGAAGGTCCAGCTGGGCAAGCTGGGTGAGTTCAGCGTGTCGCTGTCCTCGGAGGGCGCACCGACGGCGAAGGCCTTCACGGCCGAGAACATCAAGTCGGTGAACCTGATCTACAACCCCGGCAGCGCCTTCGAGGACCTCATCAAGAAGGCTTCCTTCGCCCCCGTCGCCACACGCGCCGCACAGGCCGCCGCCCTCAAGGCACAGAAGGAGGGCCTCACGACCGCCGACTGGACACCCCTCACCGACCCGGAACCCACCGATGACGGCGGCAACGGCGGCACCGACAACAGCGGCGACAGCGGAGCTACCACCGACGAGCCCGCCGAAGGCGGCGAATAAAGAGAAGCCATAGGAGAGCCTAGGATAGCCTTGGAAAACCTAGGAAGTCCTAGGGAATCCTAGGGAATCCTATAAAAAACCTAACCCTCAAAAAATTAAAGAAAATGACACCAACCACTAAACGCACCCTCCGTCGCATCGGCGACATCATCATCACGATCATCACCGCATTGCTCACCGCCATCGGCACACAAAGCTGCGTCAGATGAGAACCATCACCATGATCATCCTGCATTGCTCGGCCACAAGGGCCGGGCAGTGCTACTCCCTGGAGCAGTGCCGGCGCGACCACATCCGGCAGGGGTGCCGTGACATCGGCTACCACTACTACATCACACGCGACGGCACCATCCACACGGGACGTCCGCTCACGCTGCCGGGAGCCCACTGCCGCGGCCACAACAAGTACTCGATCGGCGTCTGCTACGAGGGTGGTCTGGACGCGCAGGGCGAGGCCTGCGACACGCGCACCAACGCGCAGCGCAAGAGTATGCGGAGCCTGCTGACGAAGCTGCACCACGACTACCCCGCCGCCATCATCCTGGGCCACCGCGACCTCTCGCCCGACCGGGACGGCAACGGCCGCATCACGCCCAACGAATGGCTGAAGCGCTGCCCCTGCTTCGACGCCCTCCTCGACTACGAAGATCTCCAGCCCGCAGGGGTGTTCAGTTAACAATTGGGTAAATGAAGGAATGAAGAAAAGGTAATTACAGAGAAAGCCCCGAGCACGTGATGTGCTCGGGGCTTTCATGAAAAGTGGCGGCTACCTACTCTCCCACGGGTGTGCAGTACCATCGGCGCAAGCGGGCTTAACTTCTCTGTTCGGGATGGGAAGAGGTGGGACCCCGCCGCTATAACCGCCTGAAATAAGGCTGACATATTCGGGAAGGAAA
>JAFUYT010000006.1 GCA_017470425.1 Bacteroidaceae bacterium
AGCCTTGGCCTCGAATGTCAGGTGATACAGGCCTCCACGGGAACGCAGGACGACGTGCTCGCCATTGCGGGCCATTCGCAGGTAGTGTGGTTGACGGGTGCGGAAATCCTTGGTACTAACGACAGTCATAAAGCTTCTGTTTTACGGTTCACGGTGCAAAAGATGCCGTGGCTCAGGTCTTCCCCAAAACTTACTAACTCACAATGAAAAAGTCACTGGCAGTACAACTTCCACGTCAGCCACTTCGGCAACCCCAAGGACTTCGGGCTCAAGGATCTCTGCAACGCCTGGAAGGCCGAAGCGTGGAATCCGCAGGAGCTGGTGAGTCTCTACAAGAGTGTCGGTGCCCGCTACTTCATGGCACTCGGCAACCACCACGACAACTTCGACCTCTGGGACTCGCCCTATCAGGAGTGGAACTCGGTGAACGTGGGCCCGAAGAAGGATCTCATCAAGGGCTGGAGCTAAAGAAAGTGCAGCTGCTGGGCTACAACGGGAACATCAAATTCAAGCAGACGCCACAGGGATTGAACATCACCATTCCTGCCACGAAGCCCAACGCCATAGCCCCTGTCTTCCGCATTACTCTCCAGGAGGACAACCGCAGCGCTTACGAATGATACGGAGGGGCGCTCCAACCCTCTATAGAGGGTACGCGAAGTCTCTATAGAGGGTGCGCGTAGTCTCTATAGAGGGTGCGCGCGGGCACCTGCCGACAGAGCCCCGCACCGAACGTCCACGGTGCGACCCGCCGCAACCCACCGCAACCCACCGGATCGGCAGAGCAGCTGCTCTGGAAGGCAGCTGACTTGAGGCTCATTTGCAAAAAGTCCGCAGATTATTGCGGACTTTTGCGTTTATATTTGTACCTTTGCGGCCACAAATCATAAACATCATTACTTATATGCTTACAGTAGAAGAATTGAATGACAGGCTGATCGACCTCGCGTTTGCGGAAGACATCGGCGACGGCGACCACACCACCTTGTGTTGCATCCCCGCTGATGCGATGGGCAAGAGCAAGCTCCTGATCAAGGAAGAGGGTATCCTGGCTGGCATAGAGGTGGCCAAGGAGGTGTTCCACCGCTTCGACCCCACGATGCAGGTGGAGGTGTTCATCGAGGATGGTGCCCACGTGAAGCCGGGTGACATCGCCATGATTGTCACGGGCAAGGTGCAGAGCCTGCTGCAGACGGAGCGCCTGATGCTGAACATTATGCAGCGCATGTCGGGCATCGCCACGATGACGAACAAGTATGTCCAGCGCCTCGAAGGCACCAAGACGCGCGTCCTCGACACCCGCAAGACGACGCCGGGCATGAGAATGTTGGAGAAGGCGGCCGTGAAGATCGGCGGCGGCGTGAACCACCGCATCGGCCTCTTCGACATGATCCTGCTCAAGGACAACCACGTGGATTTCGCTGGAGGCATCGAGAACGCCATCACGCGTTGCCACGAGTATCTGCGGGAGAAGGGAAAGGACCTGAAGATTGAGATCGAAGTGCGCAACTTCGACGAGCTGAACCGCGTCCTGGCCATCGGCGGCGTGGATCGCATCATGCTCGACAACTTCACGCCTGCCGACACGAAGAAGGCCGTAGAGCTGATCGGCGGCCGCTTCGAGACGGAGTCCAGCGGCGGCATCACCATCGAGAACCTGCGCGACTATGCCGAGTGCGGCGTCGATTTCATCTCTGTCGGTGCGCTCACGCACAGCGTGAAGGGTCTCGACATGAGTTTCAAAGCCTGCTGATGCGCCAATTCCTTCTCTGCATGATTCTGTTTCTGGTTCCCTGTCTGACATGGGGCCAGAAAACAATTTATGTGGAGCGGGATCTGAAGGAGGTGACCGTCAAGCCCAAGAAGCAGCGCTACAAGCGCAAGGGGAACCCAGCGGTGGAGCTGATGAGGAAGGTCATCGAGGCCAAGGCGGGGCACGACCTTCGGAACAACGACTTCGTAAGATACTACAAGTACCAGCGCATCACCACCGGTCTGGACAACATCTCCCAGGCGGCTGCCGACTCAGCAAAGATTCTGCAGTCCCCCCTGCTCAAGCAGCAGGTGGAATACTGCGAGCAGACAGGGAAGTATGTGCTGCCGCTGCATTATACGGAATCGGCAACAGAGCATATCTACAGGCGCGATCCCAAGGCGGAACGCAACTTCGTCCTGGGCACGAACAGCGAAGGCATCACAGACCTCCTGCCCATCGGCGACGAGGTGAACACCGTCATCGAAACCCTGTTCAACGATGTCAACATCTACGATGATATCATCCCTCTGCTGTCACGCCGCTTCACGAGTCCGCTCTCCTCGCGTGCGGCAATCTCCTTCTTCCAGTACTTCATCGAGGACACGGTGGAGGTGGATCAGAAGCGCTGCATCCAGATCAGCTTCGTGCCGCAGAACCCTCAGGATTTCGGCTTCAGCGGCCGCCTGTGGATCCTGAATGACAGCACCTACCGTGTACACAAGGGCCTTCTGCACCTGCCGCTGCGCTCCAGCGTCAACTACGTCAACGCCCTGACGATGGAGCAGACGTTCACCGACCTGCCCAACGGCCAGCGCGTGCTCAAGACCGACGACCTCTTTGCCGAGCTGGGCATCCTCAAGGGGAACCGCTTCTTCATGGTGCACCGTGCCACCGACTACACCTCCATCTCCACCGACTCCATCAGCCCCGACCGCTTCCTCAAGAGCGACATACTGCGCGAGGGCACGACCGCGACCAAGGACTCCGCGTTCTGGGCTGCACAGCGCGTCAACTCCCTGTCGAAGGCCGAGAGCAGCCTCGGCAACATGATGCAGGGCGTCAGCACCCTCCCCGGCAGCGGTGCCGTCCTGTACATCGTCCGCGCCATCATCAACAACTACCTTGAGACCTCGCGGGAGAAAGACATGAGCTACATCGACATAGGCCCCGTGATGTCGATGATCTCCAAGAACTTCATCGATGGCTTCCGCTTCCGCCTCGGCGTACAGAGCACGGCACGTCTGCACCCGCAGCTCTTCTTCAAAGGCTATGCTGCCTACGGCACCCGCAGCCGGAACTGGTACGGCATGGGACAGGTCGAATACTCATTCCTCAAGAAGAAACAGGCTCCCCACGAATTTCCCAAGAACAGCATCCTTGCCGAGTTCAAGCAGGATGTCTTCAGTCCCGCGGACATGATGTGGCAGAACGGCCGCGACAAAGACAACGTCTGGACATCCTTCAAGACCCAGGAGGTCGATCACATGATGTTCCAGCGCCACGCCCTCTTGCGCTATGAGGTAGAGACCAACCAGCACCTCGGCTTCAAGCTTCAAGCCAAATACGCCCGCATCACCCCCTGCGGCTCACTTTTCTATCGCCGCATGGACGGGCAGATGATGGACCATCTGCGAACCTCCGACCTCATGTTCTCGCTGCGGTGGGCTCCAGGTGAGCAAGTCATCAACTCCAAGCAGCGCCGGCACTATGTCAACCGCAACTTCCCCATCCTGACCCTGTCCCACACCATGGGCGTCAAGGGCATCCTCGGCAGTGACTACAACTATAACGTCACGGAGGTGACCGCCTTCAAGCGCCTGTGGCTCAACTCCTACGGGAAAATCGACTTCAACCTTCGCGGAGCCGTGCAATGGAACCGCGTGCCGTTCCCATTGCTGCTGATGCCCGTGGCCAACAATTCCTACATCATCACCAAGGATATGTTCTGCATGATCAACAACCTGGAGTTCGTCAACGACCGCTACGCCTCGCTGATGGTGGAATGGGACCTCTCCGGCAAGCTGCTCAACAGGATCCCGCTTCTCAAGAAACTCAAGCTCAGGGAGGTGATAGGTTTCAAGGCGCTCTACGGCCACCTCACAGACCGCAACAACCCGGCTCTGCACCCCGGCGACCACGACTTGCTGGAGATGCCCTCACGAGGTGGCCAGCCCATCGTCCATGAGATGGGCAATGTGCCCTATATGGAGCTCAACGTCGGCCTTCACAACATCTTTAAGATCATCCGCATAGACTACGTCTATCGCATCAACTACCACGACTTCCCCGGTGTCAAGAAGCACGGTGTTCGCTTCTGTCTGGAGTTCGATTTCTGACGCCTTTATAGACGAGATAGGCTACGAGCAGGAGGAAGAGCGCGATCATCGCGATGCCGAGCTCGTGGCTGTATTCATTGACTTTCTCCATCAGTTGGTCTTCGGGCACGACGCTCTGGAGCGAGTAGCCGATGGCCGCCAGGATGATGTTCCAGAGTCCTGCGCCGAGGGTGGTGTAGAGAATGAAATGGGAGAGCTTCATCCGTGCTAGTCCGGCGGGAATGGAGATGAGATGGCGGATGCCCGGCACGAGGCGCCCGATGAGGGTGCCGACGGCTCCGTGGCGATTGAAGTACTCCTCGGTCTTCTGCACTTTCTGCTCGTTGAGCAGGCATAGATGGCCGAGTGTGCTGTTGGCGAAGGCGTAGATAATGGGGCGTCCCAGATAGCGGGCTGCAACGTAGTTGATCATTGCGCCGATATTGGCACCCAGCGTAGCGCAGAGCACGATGAGGATGACGTTCAGGTCGCTGCCTTCGGTCGCAGCGCGATACGCGGCGGGGGGAACCACCAGCTCGCTGGGGATGGGGATGACAGTGCTCTCGAGCGTCATCAGGAAGGTGATGGTCCAGTAGTTGAGGTGGTCAATGCACCAGGCTATGAAGGAAGACATATTGTTTTAATGGAGAATGGACAATGGAGAATGGACAATGGAGAATGGGTTATACGAATTTCTTGCGGAACTCGTTGCGGGCGGCGAAGCGGCGGGAGAGCCAGGCGGAGGCGTTCCAGAAGGGTAGCTGCAGCTCGAAGAGGAGGAGAGTGAGGAAGTAGTTGCGGAGGCCCCAGGTGCGGGTGGTCTTATAGAAACTGGCCAGCTTCGTGGGGAGGTAGATCATGAGGAGCAGCGAGAGGATGCCGATGAGGATGTAGAGCTGCAGGGGAGGGAACAGGGTGGAACCCATGAGGGCGAGGATGATGGCCACCACGAGGGGCGCTACGATGGCGAGAAGCATGAGCCAGGGCATCAGCAGCTTGCAGTCTTGAGCGAAGCGGTAGAGGCGTGCATGGCGCTGGTAGCGGCGTGTCTCGGCATAGAAGATGCGTTCCTGGCGCCACTGCTGTTCCGAGCTGATGCGATCCTGCACGACCATCGCGGAGGGGGCGAGCATGAGGGCTGTGTTGGCGGGCTTGGAGGTGTGGTTGACGAGCAGTTCCTCGGCGCCAGCCTTCAGGTTCTGACCCGTGGCAAAGCCTCCGCAGTCAATGAAATAGCTCTTGCGGAAGGCCAGGTTGCAGGCATCGGCACGCACAGCGGCGTGGCCGTCGAGAATGTGGTGGATGTTCGCGATGTTGTTCCAGAGGCGGAAGAAGCCTGTCTGGTGGTCGAGCCAGGTGGAGCGCCGTTCATCGTAGCGCGCCGTGCCCAGCACCATGTCGGGTGTCTTCAGACGAGGGCTCTGCAGGCCCTGCTGCGGGTGGGCGATGGTCTCGCCGATGCGCATGAGCCACTGCGGAGAGAGGGGCTCGCAGTTGGCGTGGGTGATGACGACCCACTCGTGGTTGGCAGCCCGGAAGCCCAGCGTCAGCGCCAGACGCTCAATGCTGATGTCGCGGGCTGAGGCGGGCGTGAAGGTGTGGCGCAGGTTGGCGTACTTCAGTTCTAAGCGTTCAAGGATGTCCTTGGTCTCGTCGGTGGAGGCCATGTCGATGACGATGACCTCGAAGCGGTCGTAGTCCTGATCCAGGATGGCCGGAAGATGACGCCGGAGGGCAGGCGACTGGTTGTGGGCTGCGATGATGACGGAGAGCGGCGGCAACTCCGTCTCGACGGCCGCCAGACGTTTGTCGCTACGCAGGAGCTGGCGCCCGATGCGACCATACTGGTAGGCCGCCAGCATGGCCAGCAGCCAGACGACGAGCGACGTGAGCAGGACAATCTTGAAAATCAGCATGACGATGACGCGAAATAGGCTGCAGGCAGCGGGCGACAGTTGTAGGTGGATGCCATCGCCTCACCGTAGGCACCGGCGGAGCGGATGGCGATGAGGTCGCCGCGACGGGTCTCGCGCAGGAGGACATCCTTCTGGAATACATCGGAGGACTCACAGATAGGCCCCACGACATCGTAGGTCTCTGTCTGCGTGCGCTGTTCCTCGGCTGCCGTGAGGTTCTCGATGGCGTGGTGGGCGCCGTAGAAGGCGGGGCGGATGAGGTCCGTGAAGCCTGCGTCGAGGATGACGAACTGCTTCTGCTTGCCGTGCTTCACATAGAGAACACGTGCCACGAGCGTACCCATCTGTGCCACCACGGAGCGACCGAGCTCGAAGTGGAGGTGCTGGCCAGGGCGCAGGCGGAGCCCCTGCTTGAAGGTGGAGAAGTAGGCGGCGAAGTTGGGGACGGGATGTGCGTCGGGGGTGTCGTAGTCGATGCCGAGGCCTCCGCCCACGTTGATATTGGGTGCGAAGATGCCTTCGCGGTCCAGTTGCTCCTGCAGCTCGTTGATGCGGCGGCAGAGGGCTGCGAAGTCATCCATCACGAGGAGCTGCGAGCCGATGTGGAAGTGGAGGCCCGTGAACTCCACGGCGGGCATCGCCTGGATGCTACGGATGACGGGCACCATGTCCTCCATGTCGATGCCGAACTTGTCCTCGGCGCGGCCGGTAGCGATATGGTCGTGGGTGTGGGCGCCGACGTTGGGGTTGATACGTAGGCTCACGCGCGCGCGTAATTTTAAAGAGGTGGCGCAGTCGTTGATGGCTTCGAGCTCCTCGATGCTTTCGACATTGAACATCCCGATGCCAGCTTCGAGTGCCCGCCGTATCTCCCAGTCGGCCTTTCCTACGCCCGCGAAGGCGATAGTGGCGGCCGCGAAGCCGCTGTTGAGGGCTGCTTCTATCTCGCCGCCGCTGACGCAGTCGGCGCCGAGGCCGGCGGCTGCAATCTCGCGCAGGATGCGGGGATTGGCGTTGGCCTTAATGGCGTAGTGGACATGGTAGTTGTCGTGGTCAGCGACTTCGGCGCGTATGGCGGCGAGGGTACGCTGGAGCAGACCGGTGTCGTAGAGGTAGTAGGGGGTGGGGTGGTCGAGGGTCATAGTGCTTGCTTTTAGGCGGGGCGGCGGATGTGGTCGTTGTAGGTGAAGAGGGTGCGCTGGAGGGCCTGGAGGGCGCGTTGCTTGTCGGCTTCTGCGACCACGAAGGAGATGTTGTGCTCGGAGCCGCCGTAGCTGACCATGCGCACGGGAACCTGCTTGAAGGCATCCATGGCGAGGGTCTCGAAACCGATGTTCTGGCTGGCGAGGTCGCCGACGACGCAGATGATGCACATCCGCTCCTCGACGGTGACGGTGCCGTACTTCTTCAGCTCATCGACGATGGTGGCGAGGTGGGCACGGTTGTCGATGGTGACGCTGACGCCGACCTCGGAGGTGGCAATCATGTCGATGCTGGTCTTGTAGGTCTCGAAGATCTCGAAGACCTTGCGCAGGAAGCCGTGGGCGAGGAGCATTCGCGAGCTTTGGATGCCGATGCAGATGATGTTATCCTTGGCGGCGACAGCCTTGATGGTGCCGCGGTGCATCTTGTTGTTGATGATAGTGCCGGGGGCGGCAGGATCCATCGTGTTGAGCAGCCGCACGGGCACGCCGGCGAACTTGGCAGGCTGTATGCAGGTGGGGTGCAGGATCTTGGCTCCGAAGTAGGCGAGCTCTGCGGCCTCCTCGAAGTAGAGCTGGCGTACGGGCTCGGTGCCCTCCACGAAGCGGGGGTCGTTGTTGTGCATCCCGTCGATGTCGGTCCAGATCTGTATCTCCTCGGCCTCGATGGCAGCGCCGATGAGACAGGCGGTGTAGTCGGAGCCTCCGCGCTGGAGGTTGTCGATCTCGCCGTAGGCGTTGCGGCAGATGAAGCCCTGGGTGATGTAGATGTCGTAGTCGGGGTTGGCCTGGAGCTGGATGTCGGTGTGCTCACGGATGTAGGCGAGGTCGGGCTCAGCGTTCTTGTCCGTGCGGATCATGTCGAGAGCCGGCAGGAGCACCGCCTTGACACCCTGCTCGAGGAGGTAGTTGGTGACCATGTTGGTGGAGATGATCTCTCCCTGTGCCAGGATGACCTTCTCCTCGAAGGAGGTGAAAAGGGTCTTGGTGAGCGAGCGCAGGTAGGAGAACTCCTCCTTGAGGAACTGCTCGGTCTTCTGGCGCCATTCATTGGTGGCATAGAGCTCCGTGAGGTGGTCCATGTACTTACGCTCAAGCTGGTTGATGACGTTGTAGGCCCCTTCGGGGTTCTTCTTGTAGAGGTAATCGGAAATCTCGACTAAGGTGTTGGTGGTTCCGCTCATGGCCGAGAGCACGACAATCTTCTGCTCGCTGTCGGCGGTGATGAGCTTGGAGACATCTTTCATGCGCTGGGCACTGCCTACGCTGGTGCCCCCGAATTTCATTACTTTCATCTTGCGTTATATGGTGTTTGTTGTTCTTTCAGTCGTTGGGTGTGGTGGCCATCGTGGCTACGGGGATGTCCTCGTCGGAAACCTCATCCCCAGGTTCCTTGGTGTCGGGGAGGGGAGTGGTTGGTGTGGAAGGTGCCGCGGCCTCGTGGCTGAGGAGCTGGTGCCCGCGACATTCATAGACGCGGCCGGGGAAGTGGCTGATGAGCTCGTTGTTATGGGTGGCCATGACGACGGCAGTGCCCTTACGGGAGAGGTCGTAGAGAATCTGTGCCGTGTGGAGCCCCGACTCGGCATCCTGGTTGCCCGTAGCCTCGTCGGCGAGGATGAGCTTGGGGTTGTTGAGGATGGCGCGGGCGATGCACACACGCTGCTGTTCGCCGCCGGAGAGCTGGTGGGGCATGGCCTCCTGCTTGTCGGGGAGCCCCACGATGTCGAGGACCTCCGCGATGCGTTCTGCACGGCGGGTGCGGTCCTTCCAACCTGTGCACTGGAGGACGAAGTCCAGGTTCTGACGCACGTTGCGGTCCGTGAGCAGGCGGAAGTCCTGGAAGACGATGCCCAGCTGTCGCCGCAGGGCGGGGATGCGCCGACGGGCGATGCGCCGCATATCCTCGCCCAGCACCTCGGCGGTGCCGTGGGCGATGTCCAGCTCGCCATAGATGGTTTTCAGGAGCGATGACTTGCCACTGCCGACGACGCCGGTGAGATAGACAAACTCGCCTTCCTGCACTTGCATGTTCACGTTGTAGAGAACCGTGTTCTCTTCCCGCAGGATATCGACTTCCTTATAGTTGATGATCATAGATTGAGACCCCCTCCTCACCTCCCCGGGGGGGAGGAACTCTGTAGGAGGCATGTTGAGAGTTGACAGTTTACAGTTGACAAAGGGCTCAGTGTTTCTTCCAGCCGGGCTGGTGGCGCTCACGCAGCTCCTCAGCCATCTGCTCGATACGGAGGCCCTTGGAGGTGAGGAGCACGATGAGGTGGTAGAGCATATCGGAGCCCTCGTAGATCATGCGCTCATCGGTGCCGTTGCAGGCTTCGATGACGAGCTCGAGGGCTTCCTCGCCGACCTTCTGCGCCATGCGGTTCAGACCGTCGCGGAAGAGGCTGGTGGTGTAGCTGCCTTCGGGCATCTCGGCGTGGCGCTTCTCGATGAAGTCCTGCAGCTCGGAGAGGAAGAGGAGCGGGTTGTCATTCCCGGCGGGTAAAGCGGCGGGCGCATTATTGCTTTCGCCCCAGCAGGTGTCGGTGCCGGTGTGGCAGGTGGGGCCGTCGGGGTGCGCTTTCACGAGGAGGGTGTCGTTGTCGCAATCGACCTTGATATCCACGAGGTGGAGGAAGTGGCCAGAGGTCTCGCCCTTGGTCCAGAGGCAGTTGCGACTGCGGCTCCAGAAGGTGACCCGGCGGGTGTCGAGGGTCTTCTGCAGCGCTTCTTCGTTCATATAGCCGAGCATGAGCACGGTCTTGGTGTCGGCGTCTTGGATGATGGCGGGCACGAGGCCGCCTGATTTCTCAAAATCTACTTTCATGATCTTCTGTTGTGCCTTCTGCTTGAAGGTGTTTTATATTCTCACTGTGATCCCTTCTGCTTGAAGGTATTTCTTTAATTCTGGTATCTTGATCTCTCCGAAGTGGAAGACAGAGGCGGCGAGGGCCGCATCGGAGTGCCCCTGGAGGAAAGTGTCGCGGAAGTGTTCCCTGCTGCCTGCTCCACCAGAGGCGATGACGGGGATGGAGAGGGTATCGGAAAGGCGGCGGAGGGCGTCATTGGCGAAGCCGTTCTTCACGCCGTCGTGGTTCATGGAGGTGAACAGGATTTCGCCAGCTCCGCGCTCTTGTGCCTCATGAGCCCAGTCGAAGAGGGAGCGGTCGGTGGGGATGCGGCCGCCGTTGAGGTAGCATATCCATTGGGCCACATCAGCCTCATTGGCTGCGTAACCCATCTTTGCATCAATGGCTACGACGCAGACTTGGGAGCCGAAGTGGCGGGTGATCTCGTCGATGAGTTCCGGGCGACGGAGGGCGGCGCTGTTGATGCTGACCTTGTCGGCACCGGCGTTCAGAAGACGATCGACATCGCGCAGCTCGCCGATGCCTCCGCCCACGGTGAAGGGGATGTTCACGGTGGCGGCCACGCGGCTGACCATATCGGTGAAGGTCTTGCGGCCTTCGTGGGAGGCGGTGATGTCGAGGAACACCAGTTCGTCGGCGCCCTGCTCGCTATAGGCACGCCCGAGCTCCACGGGGTCTCCGGCGTGACGCAGGTTCACGAAGTTGGTGCCTTTGACGGTTTGTCCGTCTTTGACATCGAGGCAGGGTATGATGCGTTTGGCGAGCATAGAGCTATAATGATAATTGGACTTCTGGAGCTTCTAAGGTTTCTGGGGCGGGACTAATGCGGGTTGCGGGAACTCAGCGATGAGCTCTTCGAGGTCGATGCGTCCTTCGTAGATGGCTTTGCCGAAGACGACGGCGGGGATGCCAGCGGCGGCGAGGGCGCGGATGTCATCGATGCTGCTGACGCCGCCGGAGGCGATGAGGCGGCACTGGGGGTAGGCTTGCATGATGGATTGGTAGAGTGGGGTAGCGGGGCCCTGAAGCATCCCGTCGCGACTGATGTCTGTGCAGAGCACGTGGCGGATGCCGCCGTCGAAATAGCTCTTGAGGAACGGGAGGAGTGCCTCGCCAGAGTCCTCTTTCCAGCCGTTGATGCTGATGCGGCCGTCGCGCACGTCGGCACCGAGGATGATGCGCTCTGCACCATAGCGGTCAAGCCAGCGGCGGAAGAGGTCTGGCTGTGTGACGGCTACAGATCCCACCGTGACCATCGTTGCACCGGCCTCGAAAGCAGCCTCGATGTCGGCAACGGTCTTGATGCCGCCTCCGAAATCCACGATGAGGTGTGTGGCTTTGGTGATCTCACGGAGTACGGCGCTGTTGACGATGTGCCGGGACTTGGCGCCATCGAGATCTACGATGTGCAGGCGGCGGAAACCTTGCTGCTCAAACTCCCGAGCAACCTCAACAGGCGATGCGCGATACACGGTCTTCTGGGCGTAGTCGCCCTTGGTCAGGCGTACACACTGGCCGTCGATGATGTCTATGGCGGGGATGAGGAGCATGTCTTAAGTTGATAGTTGATAGTTGAAAGTTGACAGTTTTATGTGGAATGTGAGGGGGGGGTTATTGCTCCAATGTCAGGAAATTCCGTAAGATCTGTTCGCCGACAGAGCCGCTCTTCTCGGGGTGGAACTGGGTGGTGTAGAAGTTGTCCTTATGCAGGGCTGCGCTGAAGGGGAGGATGTAGTCGGTGACGGCCGTCGTGAACTCGCAGACAGGGACATAGTAGCTGTGAACGAAATAGACGTAGTCGCCATTGTGGAGACCCTGGAACAGGCCTTGTCCGGCTCCGTCACAACTGATTTCTAATTCCAACCCGTTCCATCCCATGTGGGGGACTTTCTGCTCATGCCGCATGGGCTGGAAGCGGCGGACATCAACAGGGAAGATGCTGAGGCAGTCGGTGTTGCCCTCTTCGGAGTGGCGGCAGAGGAGCTGCTGTCCGATGCAGATGCCCAGGACGGGCTGCTTGAGCGAGCGGATGACCTGGTCGAGGCCGTGTGCTCGTAGGTAGCCCATGGCCTGACTGGCCTCGCCCTGGCCAGGAAACAGCACCTTGTCGGCCGAGAGTAGCTCCGCCGGGTCATCGGTCAGCAGAGGCTCCACGCCCAGTCGCCGCAGGGCGTGCACGACAGAGTAGATGTTTCCGGCATTGTATTTGACGATGGCAACCTTCATACGTTTGCTTCTTCTGTTTTGCTTCTTCTATATAGATGTTCGGGCATACACGCACGGGCACTCGCGCGTTTTGCGAGTGCAAAGGTACTCATTTTTGCTGAAACCACCGCTCCTTTGCGTAACAAATTTCGAAAACGAAACGATTTTCTTTCCTCTTCGGGCCATTGAGCACTTTTTCGCCGAAAGTTTTGGCTGTGTCGGAATTTATGCGTACCTTTGTGCGCTTTTAGGAGGAAAATCACGAAAAAGGCGCGAAATTTGCCCTGTGACGGCCTCAAAGCAAAAACAGGCACTGAAATAAATTGACAAAACCAAGAAGAAAAAGTAACATAAGCAATGCAAGATTCAGAAGACAGAATTATCAAAGTGGATATCGAGCGTGAGATGCGGTCGTCGTTTCTCGACTACTCGATGTCCGTCATCGTAGCACGTGCGCTGCCTGATGCGCGCGACGGCTTCAAACCCGTGCACCGCCGCATCCTGTATGGTATGCGCGTAGACGGCAACACCCATGACCGCGACTACCGCAAGTGTGCCCGCACGGTTGGTAATGTGCTCGGTCACTACCACCCCCACGGCGACAGCTCCGTCTATTTCGCGATGGTGCGCCTGGCACAGGACTGGAACATGCGCTACACGCTCGTCGATGGACAGGGCAACTTCGGTAGCGTCGATGGCGACTCGCCGGCCGCCATGCGTTACACCGAGGCCCGTCTGGCTGCCATGGGCGAGGCGATGATGCAGGACCTGGAGAAGGAGACCGTAGATATGGTCGATAACTTCGACGGCAAGGAGAAGGAGCCCAGCGTGCTGCCCACGCTGTTCCCCAACCTGCTGGTGAACGGCGCTACGGGTATCGCCGTCGGTATGGCCACGAACATCCCCACCCACAACCTGGGCGAGTGCATCGACGGCTGTATCGCCTACATTGACAACCCCGACATCGATGTGGAGGGGTTGATGCACTACATCCCCGCTCCCGACTTCCCCACGGGCGCGTACATCTATGGTATGCAGGGCGTGCGCGACGCCTATGAGACCGGCCGCGGCCGTGTCATCATGCGCGCTCGCGCCGAGATCGAGCCGGGCGAGCAGCATGATAAGATTGTCGTCAGTGAGATCCCCTACGGCGTCAACAAAGCCGAGCTCATTCGCGCTATTGCCGACCTGGTCAACGAACACAAGATCGAGGGCATCTCCAACGCCAACGACGAGAGCGACCGCGAGGGTATGCGCATTGTCATCGACGTGAAGCGCGATTTCAATGCCAACGTGGTTCTCAACAAACTCTACAAGATGACGCAGCTCCAGACGTCGTTCTCCGTGAACAGCATCGCCCTCGTGGGCGGCCGTCCGAAGCTGATGACACTGCGCGACATGATCAAGTGCTTCGTGGATCACCGCCACGAGGTGGTCATCCGCCGCACTGAGTACGACAAGCGCAAGGCTGAGGAGCGCGCCCACATCCTCGAAGGACTCATCATCGCCAGCGACAACATCGACGAGGTCGTGCAGATCATCAAGTCGAGCAAGACGCCCGAGGAGGCCCGCAAGCGTCTCGAAGAGCGCTTTGCGCTCGACGAGCTGCAGTCGAAGGCCATCGTGGATATGCGCCTCTCGCAGCTCACGGGTCTGCAGCAGGAAAAGCTCCACGCCGAGTACGACGAGCTCATGCGCAAGATCGAATACTACAACCAGATCCTCACCGACGACGCCCTCTGCTGGAAGGTCATCAAGGATGAGCTCATCGAGGTGAAGGAGCGCTTTGGCGACCCCCGCAGGAGCGAGATCGTATATTCAAGTGAAGAATTCAACCCAGAGGACTTCTACGCTGACGACGAAGTGGTTATCACCATCTCACATCTCGGTTACATCAAGCGTACACCACTGGCAGAGTTCCGTGCTCAGGGTCGTGGCGGCGTAGGCTCCAAGGGCTCCTCGACGCGCGACGCCGACTTCATCGAGTACATCTACCGCGCCACGATGCACAATACGATGCTCTTCTTCACGCAGAAGGGCCGTTGCTACTGGCTGAAGGTCTATGACATCCCCGAAGGCAACAAGGCATCGAAGGGCCGCGCCATCCAGAATATGCTCAACATCGAGCCAGACGACACCATCAATGCCTGCCTCTATATCAAGAAACTCAACGACCACGAGTTCAACGAATCGCACTATGTCCTGTTCTGCACCAAGGAGGGCACCATCAAGAAGACGGCGCTCGCCAACTACAGCCGCCCCCGCGCCAACGGCGTCAACGCCATCAACATCACCGAGGGCGACCGCGTGGTGGATGTGGCTCTGACCAACGGCGAGAACGAAGTCGTCATCGCCTCGAAGATGGGCCGCGCCGTGCGCTTCAATGAGAATACGGTACGCGCGATGGGCCGTAACTCCACCGGTGTGCGCGGCATCACCCTCGAAGGCGAGGGCAACGAGGTCGTCGGCATGGTGGTGGTCGATAAGCCGGAGGAGGAGAGCATCCTCGTGGTCAGCGAGAAGGGCTACGGCAAGCGCTCCGACGTCGAGGACTACCGCATCACCAATCGTGGTGGCAAGGGCGTGAAGACGCTCGAGATCACCGAGAAGACCGGTCTGCTCATGGCCATCAAGAGTGTCACCAACGACGAGGACCTGATGATCATCAACAAGAGCGGCGTCACCATCCGTCTTCATCTCGAGAACATCAAGATCCAGGGTCGCGCCACGCAGGGCGTGAAGCTCATTGAGCTCCAGAAGCGCAACGACGTCATCGCCAACGTGTGCATCGTGCCCACCGAGGACGACGAGGAAGAGCTCCCCGAGGAGGCTCGCGCCAAGGAACTTCCTGAACCCACGCAGCTTTCTGACGGGCAGACCGTCACCCTTGACCGCGACGAACAGCAATAAACCTTTTCGCCCCGGCGGGGTCTTAAGAATGAAAATTGAGGATAGAACATTGAAACTTAGATACAGAAATAAACTTTCAACAAACTAATCATCAGAAAAAACGACTATGAAGAAAATCATGTTTGCCATTGCGCTGCTGGCCGTCGTCGGCAACGCTACCGCACAGGACAAAGTGGTCCGCAAAGCCCGCGATCTGAAGGAGGAAATCCAGAACCTCGTGGCAAACCGTGAACGCTCTGAGAAGGAGACGGCACAGATGCAGCAGAAGCTGCAGCAGTGCTTCGAGATGATTGAACCCACCTTCACCAGCCCCGAGACCAAGAAGGAACTCGCCAATGCATGGGACATCAAGGCCCAGCTCCACAAGTTCCAGTTCTCGCCTCTGCTCGACAACGTCATCGCCAAGCAGCCCACTGACACCACCGCCCTCGCAGAAGGCATCTACGCCACTCTCGATGCAATGGAGGAGTGCTATAAGGCCGTGCAGGTTCTCGGTCTGAAGGGAGAGAAAGATCCCTACACCGTGCCCAACAAGGCCGATGTCATCCGCTTCCGCCAGTTCATCGCCTTCTGCGGTCAGATGTTCTTCCAGAACGGACAATATGAGAAAGCAGTCGATGCCTTCAGCCGCTGGATGAGATACCCGCAGACTTACACCATCCTCGGTGCCGATGCACAGGCCCTAGCCGACGATGAGCAGACGCCGCAGATTGCCTACTACACCTGTCTCGTCGCATACTTCGCAAAAGACTACAAGACCGCCAACGAATTCTTCCCTCAGGCTCGCCAGTACAATGAGGAGAAGGCGCAGGTCAACCAGCTCTACATGGCAAACCTGTTGGAACAGGGCGACACCGCAGCGTGGCTGAAGGCAGGTCGTGAAATTGTCTTGGAAGACCCTGATGCCAACGAAGGTGTCATGCAGAACATCATGGCTCACTATTTGAATCGGGCCATGAATGAAGAGGCGACGTCCTTTGTCGATGAGATCCTTGCCATCGATGAGTCTAATAAATTCGGCAACTATGCCAAGGGACTTCTCCTGATGAACGCCAAGAAGTACGAGGAGGCCATCCCGTTCTACGACAAAGCCATTGAGACCGACCCGGAGTTCTCCGACGCCTACTACAACGCCGGCGTATGCTGGAGTAACCACGGCTACGACCTCAACGAAGCCCTCACCGGCAAGAAGATGACACAGGCACAGTTCAACGAGGCCGTGAAGCCCGTCAAGGAGGCCTACGCCAAGGCAGAGCCCTACTTCCTCAAGGTGCAGGAGCTCGAGCCCGAAAATCCCCACAAGTGGGCCAGCCGCCTCTCCACCGTCTATTACATCCTCGAGAACAAGGTCAAGCAGGCAGAGATGGACAAGCTGCTCGAATAAGCAGCAGACGACCTTTGCCGTACTCAACCTCTCTCAATAGAACACTATGAAACATTCCCTTTTCATCATATTGTTAGCGTGCGCGTTGCCCGTCTCGGCGGGCAACGTGCTGCGCACGGCGAAGGAAAACCTCAAGAAGCGCCAGAAGCTTGAGCAGACCATGCAGGAGCTCCTGGCAGAGTCCGCCAAGCCCGGCATGAAGCATAAGCAGCAGGTCGAGTGCCTTTCGCTTGCCGCCGAGTGCAGCCGCGGACTCAACGAGTCGGAGAACATGAAGCTCTACCTGAAGCAGGCCTACGACACCGTGAAGTTCTTCAACTCCATCCGTGATATGTTCATCTATCTCGAGCGCGCAGACAGCATAGGAGCACAGCCCAACGAGAAAGGGCGCGTGAATCTCTCCGGACGGCGTCGCTACCGCGAGACGCTCCGTCCCTACCGCGGAAACCTCCTCGCCGGAGGCATGTGGCACTACCAGCACGGACAGACGGCATCGGCCTACAACTTCTTCGACACCTATATCGATGCCGCCTACCATCCCATCTTCGCCCAGGATTCACTCTGGGTGAAGGACGTGCAGCTGCCGCTGACCGCCTACCTTGCCCTCTTCTCCGCACAGAAGGATGGCAACATCGACGGTGTCATCAAGTACGCCTCCCTCGCCAAAGGCGCAGGGCAGCGCAGCGATCAAGTGCAGGAGTATTTCGCACGCGCTTGGGAGACGAAGGGCGACACCCTTCAGTGGCTCACGGCTCTCAAGGAGGGCGTCCGCGACTACGCCGCCAACACCTATTTCTTCACGCACCTGATGAACTACTATACCTCGCAGACGCAGTGGGACAACGGCCTCGCCCTCGCTGACTCCCTCTCCGCCGCCGCTGACACCGTGCCCCTCTTCTGGTACGCCAAGAGCATGATGCTCCTCCGCCTCGGCCGCGACCGCGAAGCCATCGACGCCTGCGACTCCTGCCTCGCCCTCGCACCTGACCATCTTGAGGCGCTCTACAACAAGAGCGTGGCATCCCTCAATCTGGCAACTATCTATGCCGAGAAAGCCTGCACAGACCTCACCAATCCGCAGTGTCAGCGTGATCAGGAAGTCGTGCGAAGCCTCTACCTCCTCGCCAAGCAGCCCATGGAGCGCGTGCGTCAGTTGGCACCGCAGGACATCGAGCGCTGGGCACCGGCCCTCTATCGCATCTATCTCCACCTGAACATGGGCAAAGAGTTCGATGAGATGGACCGCCTTCTCAAGAACGTACAGTCGTGAACCTGAGACAGCTGTCCCTCGTCAACCGCTACCTCCTGCTACTGGCTGCTGCTTCGATGGCGGCCTGCACGGGGCAACCGACATCGCAGGATGTCGGCCGCCTGCGGTTGGATACTCTCTCCGACGCAGCCTACCGCTACCACTATCGCAACCTCGACTCCGTAGCCTCCATCGCGCAACGCGAACTACAGGAAGCCGCTGCTGGCAACCGACACACCGCTGAGGCAGAAGCGCTGAACCACCTCGCCTTCGAGCGTTTCCAGCGCATGGACTTTGACAGCGCACTGGTGCTCAGCCAGCAGGTCAGCCAGGTGACCGACGATGCCGTGGAGCGCCTCGTAGCCGATGTGATGCTGATGCGCCTCTCGCAGCGCACGAGTGACAACGTGGCTTTCTTCCGTCATCGTGGACATGCGCTCCAGCGCATCGCACGGCTGGAGCGCCGTCAGGACCTCTCGCCGCACAGCCGCCAGCGGCTGGAATATGCCCGCGGAGATCTCCACATCGTGGCTTCCACCTATTTCTATTATCTCGACCAACAGCAGCGCGCCATTGACGAGATTGACGCGGCAGAGTCGTTCTGTCGCCTCGAAGCCGACACGGCGCAGTGGCTCTATTTTTGCTATATGCACGGTTCTGGAGGACTCAGCCGACAGCGCGATGCCGCGGCCGTCGCCAGCGAGGAATTTGACTATCTGCTGAAATGTTTCTGGGTCGCCCGGCGCGATGGCTACCGCTTCTTCGAGGCCAACGCGGCGCAGTCCCTTGCCATGCTCTTCGCTGATTCCGTGCGGCTGGAAACTGTCCGGCAGCGACAACCCGAGGTGGTGGCCGTCCTGGAGCAGTACTTTGGACCTGACTCCGTGGCATGGCACATGGCAGAGGCTGCCCTCCACATCTTCACCGCCTACCACGACCTCTACCAGGAGGCCAACGCCCTGCGCACGCTGGGAGAGCTCGCCTTCGACGGCGGCGACTTCGCGCGCGCGATACTATATTATCAGCGTGCTCTTGACTGCGTGAACCGTCAGCAGGAGAGCAACGAGCGGACAGTGCCCGTCTGGATCGCCAACATCTGCGAGCAGCTCTCCGTGGCCTACAGCGCGCTGGACATGAAGGCCGAGAGCGACCTCTACCGCAACCGCTACCTCGACCTTCTCGACGAGACACGCGAGGACGCAGAGTTGGAGAGTCGTGTTGAGCAGCTCCATGTGCGCAGCGCCCGTCAACGCCTGATGCTCACCATCATCGTCGTCGTGGCCATTCTCACCGCCCTCCTCATCTACTTCCTCGTGAGGGCATGGCGCAGACGCAGCAAGAGCGAGGCACGCCTCCAGCATCATCGCTACCTCCAGCTTCAGGAGACTGCCGCACAGCAGCGGCAGCAGCAAGACGAGGAGCAGGAACAAATCCTTGAACTGCAGGCCGCCACCCAACAGCGATTGTTGCGCAACAAACGGCAAAATGTGGAGAAACGTGCGAAGCTGCAGCTCGTACAGGCCATCGTGCCCTTCCTCGACCGCATCATCAACGAGGTGCGGCGCATGACGCGAACGGCGCAGACCAGTCGCGAGTCGCTCACCTACATCGTGGAGCTCACCACGCGCATCAACGAACTCAACGACCTGTTGACCCAGTGGATTCAGATGGAGCAGGGGCAGCTCAGCCTACAGATTGCCTCCTTCCCCCTGCAGCCGCTCTTCGAGAGCATCGCCAAGAGCCACTTCGCCTACGAACAGAAGGGGCTGACGCTGCGCGTGGAGCCCACCGTCCTCAGCGTGAAGGCTGACCGCGCCCTTACCCTCTTTATGCTCAACACCTTAGCTGACAACGCACGTAAGTTCACACCGGCTGGAGGAGGCGTCACCATCAGTGCCACTGCCAGCGAGAGTGCTGAAGGGCGCTATGTGGAACTCGCTGTCGAGGACACGGGCGTGGGACTCTCCCCGGAGGACATCGACACGCTCCTCCACCAGAAGGTCTATGATGCAGCGAAAATCGGACAGGAAGTCGAAAGCCGCCAGAAGGGCTTTGGCTTCGGACTCATGAACTGCAAGGGCATCATCGAGAAATACCGCAAGACGAACCCGCTCTTCCACGTCTGCAAAATGGGCATCGACAGCGCAGTGGGGCAGGGGAGTCGCTTCTGGTTCCGGTTGCCGCAGGTGCTGGCCATACTGGCTGTATGGATGATGCCTTTGTCCCTTACCCTCATGCCCTTAAGCCTCTTCGCAGAGACGAAGGCATCGTCTGCTGGCACGCTGCCTCGGCAGCAGGCACAGGTCTATGTGCTCGCGGACTCCGTCTATTTCTGCAACCTCCACGGCCGCTATGCCGACGCCATCGCCTTTGCCGACAGCGCCCTCAACGCCATCAGCCGCAACCACGTCACACATCGTCGGCCCACCCATGACCGTCTCTCGCTCATGGACACTGGGCAAGAGCCCCTGGAATGGGTATGGTGGCAGCGTCAGGAGCAGGCGGACTACTCCCTACTGCTGGGTCTGCGCAACGAGATTGCCGTGGCCGCACTGGCGCTCCACAACTGGCCCCTCTACCGCTACAACAACCGAATCTACACACATCTCTATAAGCTCACCAACCAAGATCCCACACTCGAAGCCTTCTGTCAGCAGACGGAACGTGCTCAGCAGCGCGACCGTATGGGGCTCTTCGCGATGGTCGCTCTTCTGCTCATCTGCCTCACGGCGCTCTACATCCTCTGGCTGCGGCCACGGTTCCAGATGCGCCAGTCGATGCGAGAGCTCAGCCAGCAGCGTCTCCAGCTCCTGCAACAGACCAACGAGGAGGAGCGGGAGCATCGCCAGACGGTTATCGAACAGGCCGAGGATGAGCACCGCCGTCGCCTCTACGAGGAAGAGAGGCTCCACGTGCAGAACCAGATCATCGACAACTGTCTCTCGACCATCAAGCACGAGACCATGTACTACCCCGGACGCATTCAGCAGCTGGCACAGCGCATCCTGAAGGAAACAGAGGAACCCGCTGCCTCCCCGCAGCTGGCAACCCTTAGTGAGACCACATCGTACTACAAGGAAATCTACACGCTCCTCAGCGAGCAGGCGATGGGACAGTCCGAAGCCCTGAACTTCCGTCGGCGTAGCATCCTGGCTGAAGAACTGCTGAAGCCTCTGCCGCAGCGCGCACAGCTCCTTTCGCGCAAGCACGGGATCACCATCGAGTTGGACATCAAGAACAGGTTGGGTGAGCGCCAGCTACGCGGCGACACAGACCTCCTGCAGATGCTCCTCGAAACGCTCCTCGAAGCAGAGCTGACGCTGACCATAGGGCAGGGGAGTGCAGGCCTCTCCGAGCTTCCCCTCCACATCCTCGTGACAGCAGACGGCTCCTTCGCCCGCTTCGCTATCGAGAACCTGGTCGTAGCCCTCACCCCAGAACAGCAGCAAGAGCTCTTCATGCCCCACGCCGGCAGCATCCCCTTCCTCGTCGCTAAGCAGATCATCCGCGAGCACGACACTTTCCTTGGGCACCCCGGTTGCCGCATCACCGCAGAAGCCCATGAGCAAGGGCACATCCTATGGTTCACCCTCCCCACCATCCATCAAACCACATAGCTCCCATTATCTATTTTGTCCATTATCCATTGTCCATTTCCCATTATCCATTTTCCATTATACACAAAACCATCATGGATCCTTTCAAAGTCATCATTGTAGAAGACGTGAAACTCGAGCTCAAAGGCACCGAGGAGATCTTCCGAACGGACATTCCTGAAGCCGAAGTGCTGGGAACCGCCATGAACGAAAGCGAGCTCTGGAAGCTCATGCGACAGCAGTTGCCTGACCTCCTGCTCCTCGACCTGGGTCTGGGAGGCTCCACCACCGTGGGCGTAGATATCTGTCGGCAGGTGCACACAACATACCCACAAGTGAAAGTGCTGATTTTCACGGGCGAGATTCTCAACGAACGACTATGGGTGGATGCCCTCGCAGCAGGTGCCCACGGTATCATCCTGAAGACGGGTGAGCTGCTCACACGCAACGATGTGCAACTGGTCATGGACGGCCGCCATCTGGTCTTCAACGAGCCTATCCTCGAGAAGATCGTGGCACGTTTCCGCAAGAGTGTCATCACAGAGACACGCCGTACCGATGCTGTCATCGACTACGATATCGATGAATACGACGAGCGCTTCCTCCGTCACCTCGCTCTCGGCTACACCAAGGACATGATCGCAGCCCTCAAAGGGATGCCTTTCGGTGTGAAGAGCCTGGAGAAGCGACAGGCAGACCTCATCAACCGCCTGTTCTCCGAGAACGAGCGCAACGGCGTGAACGCCACTCGCTTAGTGGTGAGAGCTCTGCAACTTAGAATCATTGACTTAGATCACCTGAAAGCTGACGATGAGTAACCTGAACCTCGACGACCTGAACCCTGCACAGCGCGAAGCTGTCCTCTACTGCGACGGTCCCTCCCTCGTCATCGCCGGAGCCGGCTCTGGCAAGACGCGTGTGCTGACCTATAAGATTGCATACCTCCTCAGTCAGGGCATGGCCCCATGGAACATTTTGGCGCTGACCTTCACCAACAAAGCTGCCGACGAGATGAAGCAGCGTATCGCTACGCAGGTGGGAGGACAGCAGGCGCAACGCCTGTGGATGGGGACGTTCCATAGTATCTTCGCGCGCATCCTGCGCATGGAGCATGAGACCATCGGTTTCTCGGGGGACTTCACGATCTATGACTCCGCAGATTCCAAGAGCCTGATCAAGTCCATCGTCCGCGAGATGCAGCTCGACGAGAAGATCTACAAGCCCGGAGCTGTGCTCGCTCATATCTCTGCGGCCAAGAACCGGCTCATCCTGCCATCGCAGTATCAGGCCAACCCCGAACTCTACAAAGCCGACCAAGCCAGCAAGATCCCGGCCACGGGCGAGATCTACAAGCGCTATTGGCAACGCTGTCGGCAGGCCGATGCGCTGGACTTCGATGACATCCTCGTCTATACCTATCTCCTCTTTGCCAAGCGACCAGAAATCCTGGCGAAGTACGAGGAGCATTTCGACTTTGTCCTGGTCGATGAGTACCAGGACACGAACTACGCCCAGCACGCTATCGTATGGCAGCTGACGCAGCACAAGAAGCGCGTCTGTGTCGTGGGTGACGACGCCCAAAGCATTTATAGCTTTCGTGGAGCCAACATTGACAACATTCTCACATTCCAGAAGTTATACGAAGGTGCCAAGCTCTTCAAGCTTGAACGAAACTATCGTTCTACACAGAATATTGTCAATGCGGCCAACAGCGTCATCAAGCACAACCGCGGACAGATTTATAAAGAGGTGTATTCCGAGAAGGTCGTGGGAGAGCCTATCCACGCCTACAGCTACTACAGCGACCTCGAAGAGGCGGCGGGAGTGGCCAAGAAGATCATGAACCTCAACCGCTACGACCATGTCCCGTGGGACGAGATCGCGATTCTCTATCGCACCAACGCACAGAGCCGTACCTTCGAGGAGGCCTTCCGCAAGCAGAACATCCCGTATCGCATCTATGGAGGTACCTCGTTCTATCAGCGCAAGGAGATCAAGGACACAATCGCGTACTTCCGGCTGGCCGTGAACCCCAACGACGAGGAGGCTATCAAGCGCGTCATTAACTATCCGGCACGGGGCATCGGACAGACCACCGTCAACAAGGTGCTTGCCGTAGCTACGGAGCAGAACGTCAGCGTCTGGCAGGTTCTCTCGCATCTCAATGAGTATCAGGCAGGTATCAATCGCGGAACAGAGGCCAAGATCTTCAGTTTCGTCCAGCTCATTGAGAGCTTCCGCGCCGTCGCCATGCAGGAAGATGCAGCGCATCTTGGCCTTCGGATCGTGAAGGAATCGGGCGTGATGACCGAGATATTCAGAGGTCGCGAGCCAGAGGACATCTCGCGCCAGGAAAACCTGCAGGAGCTTCTGGATGGTATGCAGCAGTTCGTCGATGACAGGGTAGAAGAAGAGGGGAGTGAACGGGCCTATATGACTCATTATCTGCAAGAAGTGTCACTCATTAGCGACCTCGATGAGAGCGATGGCGATCAGACGGAGAAGGTCTCGCTCATGACGATTCACTCGGCGAAGGGCCTGGAATTCAGAGTCGTATTCATCGTGGGATTGGAAGAAAACCTGTTCCCGAACCAGATGGCAGCTACGTCGCCACGCGAGATGGAGGAAGAACGCCGCTTGTTCTACGTGGCCATCACACGTGCTGAAGAACAATGTTTCCTCACGTATGCCCAGAATCGTTACCGCTATGGCAAGAGCGAGTTCTGCACGCCCAGCTGCTTCCTGCGAGAGATTGATGAGCGTTACTTGCGCCTCGAAAACAATGTCTCCGCAACACCGCGTCCTCGCAGCTTCTCCAAGTTCGGCTTCGATGACGATTTCAGCAATTACACGCCGCGCCCAACTTCCACATCCTCATCACGTCCCAGCTCCTCATCAAGCTTGGGCATCACATCCTCAAATTCTTTCTTTGACGATAGTCGTTCCCTAAAACATGCAGGTGTTCGCACACCAGCCACAGAACTATCTGTTGAACAAACGCCCACAGCTGCTGGCGTCCTGTCCGTAGGCACACGCATCGAACACGCACGCTTCGGTCAAGGCACCGTCTTGTCCCTCACAGGCACAGGCATCGACGCCAAAGCCACCGTCAACTTTGACAACGTAGGCACCAAGCAGCTTCTCCTGCGCTTCGCCAAATTCAGCATCATCTAAAAACGGCCACTCTTAAATGCTAATGCCTGTTATGTTTAATAGGTGAGCTTCCCTGTACCCTTTCATATAAAAATCGTGGACGGAAGACAAAAAGAAGCGTATCAAGTTGGCTGCATCAAGAAAATCCACTATTTTTGCGGCAAGAAAAAGGACAACTAACTAAATCAATATGAAAAAGATTTCCTTATTGACGGCATCAATGCTCCTCTTGCTCAGCGGGTTCCTCAGCACGGTAAAGGCTGACGACACCAACATGACATCGTACATCGTGAACCCCAGCTTTGAGCAAGGTACGGACGGATGGTCGCTTACGAATTTCGTGACACAAGGCAACAAATCCTTCAAGATGACGGACGGTGCCATCTACATCGAGAAATGGACAGGCATCGGCGGCGCTGTTGGCAACGCGTCGGCCTCACAGAAGATTATGTGGCTCCCGGCCGGCAACTATCGTATGGTCGTGGGTGCTCACAACATTCAGCAGAAGCAGTCCGGCGATGCCAATGGCACGGATGAGGAACAGACAGGCGCCAGCATCTACGCCCTCAAGACATCGAACAAAACAACTGTGACGGCTCCTGCTGACTACAGCATTGAGTTCAGCACCGAAGGCGGAAGCACGGCCGTGACCATCGGCTTCAATGCCACCAATGCAACAGGTAACTGGCTGTGTGTCGATAATTTCCGGCTCTACTATGTCTCGGCCAACCTCACCATGTTGCAGACTGCCATCACAAATGCCCAGAAAGTCATCACAGACTCCGAGAAGTCTTCCTACGCTGGCCTACAGCCTGCCATCAAAGTCGCTTTGACTGCAGCTATCGCAAACGCACAGGCTGCCACAGAGGCAACTTCCGACGAGGAACTGCGCATGCTGGCATTCGAACTGGTTAAGAATCATGAGGTTGCAAAGCAGAATCTCGACGATCTCAAGGCTCTGAAGACCCTGACGACCCGAAGCGCATCCTTATTGACGAAAGAGATGGCGAAGGTTTATCTGGATGCGTTGCAAATAGCTTATGATGAAGCGATTGAGTTCTTGAAGCTGGAGACAGATGCCCCCGTGGCTGCTGTCACCGAACGCCTCCAGGCGGCCTACGATGCTGCGGATGCCAGCCGCGCCGCAAGGACTGCTCTCAACAATTCTATCACCACCGCTACCCGACTGCTCAACAACACGACTAACAACGTCATCACCGAAGGACGCGAGGAGTTCGAGGCAGCTATCAACGCTGCCATCGCCGTGCGTGATAGCGATACAGCTACGCCGGAAGAGATGACACAGGCCAAGAAAGATATCGAGAATGCTACCCTACTCGCCCACGTCCTGAATCCTACGGGTACGACAAACCTGACCGTGAAGACCGGAACCGTCATCGCGGGTACAACCGTGATGTTTGCCCGCGGCACCTTTGGAGGCACCTCCAAGGAGGCTGGTTTCTGCTGGAGTGAGTCGCCCGAACCAACCATCTTCGATAGCCGCGCTACCACGTATTATGACAACAATGGCAACATCTACTACATGGAGGACGTGAAGCCTGCAACGGTCTATTACGTACGCGCTTACGCCTTCACCAGCGGCTACCGTCTTTTCTATGGAGACATTGTCAAGGTGGCTACACTGCCGAAGGGCAACACCAGTGGTTACTACGACGAAGGCGGCCCCGACGAAGCTACGAACAAGCGCGTCCGCGAGGCTTTCCAGAATGCAATGGACATCTGGAACAGTGTAAACTCCCTCGACAACTTCACGCCCAGCGTTCACTACAGCGCTGGCACACCGACCGCAGACTGCTCCTATGGCGGATGGATCCGTATGGGTGCCAACTCCAGCTACCAGCGTACGGGAACTATCATGCATGAGATGGCTCACGGCGTGGGCGTCATCCCCAACGACAAGGGATGGAACAACGCCACCTATCGTGCAGGTACGACATCTGGCATCTGGCTCGGCCCGCGCGTGGATCGTGTCGTGCAGTTCTTGGAGAACAATGCTTCGGCACACCTCAACGGCGACTACCAGCACATGTGGCCCTACGGCATCAATGGAGCTGGCGAGGACACGGGGGCACCTATGCTCTATCGCGGCAACGGACTGATTATCGAAGCGCTGATTGAGGACGGCCTGATTGCCCCGAACCAGAACTTCGCACATCCTGCCTACACCTTCACTCAGGACGACGACACCAAGTACTACCTCAAGAGCGAGGCCACCAACCGCGGGCTCGCCACCTCGTACCTCCGTCAGACCTCCGCCACGAACATCCGCTTCGAAGCGATGACCGCCGACGAAGCCTTTGCCAACGACTCCTGCGCGTGGTACATCACTTACAACCCCAAGACTTGTTACTACTCCTTCAAGAACGCTGCCACAGGGCGCTACCTCAGTATGTCAACGGGCACGGCGACCGCTTCCACCGGCACAGCCAACACCACCTTCCAACTCTTGGGCGCCCGTGCTCAAACGACGTTGGATGATTTCACCTTCGCAGGCACTTCCTACTGGGTGGTCTCCTCCAACAATCACTATGCCATGAATGCCACCGCTACGGGCGCCTCAGGAACGTCCTTCAACCATAACAACAGCGCTACAACGCAGCGTTGGCTGCTTCTCACCGGCGACGAGGTCACCCGCTTCGCTGAAGCACGCGGCGAGACAGTCGGCATCGTGAAGACCAAGACAGCCATCGAGGCCGACGTGCATGTCGTGAGCGGACAGGGCGTCATCAGCATCACGGCCGTGGGCCAGGGACAGGACGTCCACGTCTATTCCCTCGACGGTCGCGAGGTCAAGCGCCTGTATGTCCAGTGCGATGCCTCCACCCGTGTCTATGTCCCGCGTGGCCTCTATCTGGTCAACGGCAAAAAGGTTCTCGTCCGATAACCCTTCAACTTTCAACTCTCAACTTTAAACTCCCCCTTCCATGTACATCATCGGCATCGCAGGCGGCACCGGCTCAGGCAAGACCACCGTCGTTCGCAAGATCGTAGAGTCCCTGCCCAATTCGCAGGTGGCTGTCATCCCACAGGACTCCTACTACAACGATAACACGGGCATCCCCATGGAAGAGCGCCGGAAGATCAACTTCGACCATCCCAACGCCTTCGACTGGAAGCTACTGATTCATCAGATCAACGAGCTGCGCGCCGGGCGCTCCATCGAGCAGCCCACCTACTCCTATATTGAGAGCAACCGTCTGCCCGAGACCGTCCACATTGAGCCCTGTGAGGTCATCATCATCGAGGGGATTATGGCGTTGTGCCGCAAGGAGCTGCGCGACCTGATGGACCTGAAGATCTTTGTCGATGCCGACCCCGACGACCGCCTCATCCGTGTCATCAGCCGCGATATGGCTGAGCGAGGACGCACAGCGCAGATGGTGATGGACCGCTATATCGATGTCCTGAAACCCATGCATCTGGAGTTCATCGAGCCCACGAAGCGCTATGCCGACCTGATCATCCCGCAGGGTGGAGCCAACCAGAAGGCCATCGACATCATGCGCACCTACATCATCCATCGCCTGAAGCCCTGAGCTCTTCACTGCGCTGCCATCTATGCCGATGCGATTGTCATCAACCCTGATTGCCCTGTTCTTCCTGGCACTGCTCACGAGCTGCCGCAAGGAGAACAGGGCTGTTCCATCGGTCATGTTCGGACAACCCGAGGCGCAGGAGGATATGGCGGACTACGACCTGCCCGATATGCAAGCTGCTGGCGAACTGATAGCCGTGACGCTGTCGGGTCCCGAGACCTACTACGAGTATCGCGGACAGGGCTTCGGCCTTCAGTACGCGATGGCCGAGAGCTTCGCCAGCACCATAGGCATGCGTCTCCGCATGGAGATGGCGTCGGACACAGCGGAACTGCTCTCCAAGCTTGCTGCTGGCGAAGCCGACATGATAGCCTTCGAGATGGACAGCGCCTACTGTGCGACCCACGCTGCCGACGTGCAGCTGGTAGGCGGACGATGGTGTGTCCGCAGCGCCTCGCCGCTGTTGGCCGAAGCCGTTGACCGTTGGTGGCAGCCCGACACCCGCACGCGCTTTCTGGCACAGGAGCAGGCACGTATGTCACCTGCCAACCGTGTGCGTCGCACGGTGCGCCCGCCCATGCTGTCGCGCGCCAGCGGAACCATCAGCGCTTATGATGCGCTCTTCATCCGTGCCGCCCAGCGTCTGGGTTGGGACTGGCGCCTGCTGGCTGCCCAGTGCTACCAGGAGTCCGGCTTCGACCCGCAGGCGGTCTCGTGGGCGGGTGCCTGCGGACTGATGCAGATCATGCCCTCGACGGGTGCCCGCTTAGGGCTCTCCGCTGCCGACCTCTACGACCCTGCGCGCAATATTGAAGCCGCCTCCCGTTATCTCGCACAGCTCAACCAGTCGTTCGCCGACATCACGACGCCCCACGAACGCATCTACTTTGTATTGGCCGCTTACAACGGCGGCGCCGGACACATCCGCGATGCGATGGCGCTCGCAGAGGCCGACGGCCACACCCCGCGGCGCTGGATCGACGTGGAGCCCTACGTCCTCCGCCTCTCCTCCCCCGCCTACTATCGTCGGCCGCAGGTGAAGTTCGGCTACCTGCGCGGCGAGGAGACCGTGGGCTACGTCCAGCAGATCCGCTATCGATGGGCTGCCTACCGGGGCAGCGCACGCTCCCACTCCACCGGCCACCAGGCGCAGCCCTCTGCCTCGAAGCCCTCGCGCGTACGCCCGCGTACCGATTATATCAATGACTCGACGCTCATCCCATAAGCTCCGCCGATGATCAAGCAGCGACGCATCACCGTGGTCTCGTGGACAGACCAGCGCATCCTCGCCGACGGCGTGGAGGTGGAGAATCCCGGGCTCATCCCTGCGGCCTGGCTCTACCCCGGTGCGCAGCTGAACCTCCTCCTCTGCGAGGTGCAGCCCGATGGTGCCCTGTTGCCGCAGCACATCGTCCTCGACCCCGATTTCCTCGTCGATGTCACCACCATCTGCCGCTGCTTCACCCACCACGGCGATGCGCCCGCGATGCACCTCATGCAGAAGTTCTGCCCCTCGCCCGCGACCGCCGCCATCCTGCTCGGTAATGTCGCTAACCAGTTCCTCGACGACTGCGTCAATGCCCCCGCCGATGCCGACCGCGTGGCGCTCTACCGCGACTCACTGCGCCGTGCCTTTCGCACAGATGCCCTCCGCTTCGCCACGACCGACGGCATCGACCAGGCGTTCGCCAACCAGTGCCGGTTGGTCTTCGACAATATCTGGGAGACCGTGCACACCTCGCTGCCACAGCAAGCCACGCTGGAGTCCGCTTTCCTGTGTGAAGCCCTGGGCATACAAGGCCGTATGGATATGATGAGCACCGACCACCACACCGTCGTGGAGCTGAAGTCCGGCCGTGCCGAGCGCGATGAGCACTATCGCTACGAGCACGCCATGCAGATGGCACTCTACAAAGAGTCGCTCTACTACAACGAAGGTCTCCCCTACGCCCGTGTGCAGGCGCTACTCTTCTACGCCCGCTACCCTCAGCTCTTCGACATCCGCCTCGGTCGCGAGGACATCCACCGTGCGATGGCTGTGCGCAACGGCATCGTACACATCGAGCACCTCCTGCGCCGCTCCCCTGCCCTGCTCCTCGATGCCCTCACCGAGGCCCATTTCAACACCCGTCAGGCCGATGACCGCTTCTACCATCAATACCTGCGGCCCCCCATCCTCTCCTTCCTGAATGGGCTGCGGACGGGGACGCCCCTCGCCCGAGAATACTTCCATGCGATGCTCGCCTTCGTGGAGCGCGAGCAGTTCCTGGCCAAGACCGGCATCGAAGGCGTGAACATACCTGTCGGCCACGGCGGCTTCGCTGACACCTGGCGCACCGACCTCGACGCCAAGCTACGTAGCGGCCGCATCATCCCCGACCTCCGCTTGACACCCATCCTTTCCGAAGGCAGCGTCGTGGCCGTGGAAGCCGTGACCGATGCCATCGATGAGTCTTCCAACTTCCGTGTGGGCGATATGGTGATGCTCTATGCCCAGGACACCCACCGCCACCCGGCGGCGTTCTACACCTCCTGCATCATCGAGCACGCCACACCCTCGTCGCTCACCCTGCGTCTGCGCTTCCCTCAGCATGATGCCAGCGTCTTTTGCCACGCCGGGCGCTATGCCATCGAACCCGCCCATGCCGACTCTGGCTACACCGTTCTCTATCGCGGGCTCTATGCCTTCCTCGGTGTTGCCGGAGAGCGCCAGCAGCTGCTCCTGGGACAGCGCCCTCCCCGCACCGACGCTACCCTCTCCCTGCGCCGTCCGATCCCCGATGCCCACCTGCGCGACATCGTGCTGCGTGCCCGTCAGGCTCTCGACTACTTCCTCTTGGTGGGGCCTCCTGGCACCGGCAAGACCAATGTCGCCCTCCGGCTGATGGTCCAGGAGTACATGACAACGCCCTCGGATGGTCTCCTCCTGATGGCCTTCACGAACCGCGCCGTCGATGAGATCTGTTCTATGCTGGCCACCATCCATGTCGAGTACCTGCGCCTGGGCCCCGAGCTGTCATGCGCCCCCGAACACCGCGACCGCCTGCTCACGACCCTCGTCCGCAGTCACCCTACGCGTACGGCCATTCGCCAGCTCCTCCAGCATACTCCCATCCTCGTAGGCACCATCGCCTCCCTCTCCTCGCTCCCCGAGCTGTTCCGCCTGCGTCATTTCCGCGCTGCCATCATCGACGAAGCCTCGCAGGCGCTGGAGCCCCACCTGCTTCCTCTGTTCTGTGCGACCGACGCCCGCGGCCGTGTCGCCATCGACAAATTCATCCTGATTGGCGACCATAAGCAGCTGCCCGCCGTCGTGCAGCAGTCCGTAGAAGAATCGGCGGTGACCTCGCCCGCCCTTCGCGCCGCCTGTCTGACTGACTGCCGCCGTTCCCTCTTCGAACGCCTCCACGAGCTCGCTAATCGCCAGGGCGTTCCCGCCGTCATCGGCCTCCTGCATCGTCAGGGTCGTATGCACCAGGACATCGCCGCCTTCGTCAGTCACCATTACTACAACGACGAGCTCCAGCCCGTGCCCCTCCCCCATCAGAGCGCTCCCCTGCCCGACCACGCCCTCTTCCCCCGACGGCTGGTGGCCATCAATGTCGAAGCTGCCCCTTCACAATGCACGGCGAAGAGCAACTGCGCCGAGGCAGAGCGCGTGGCCGACATTGTCGCTGCCTTTTCCCTGCGGGACTGGCAGCAACAGCTCGGCATCATCGTACCCTTCCGCGGCCAGATCACCCAGATCCGTCGCGCCCTTGCCGAGCGCGCCATCCCCGGCTACGACGCCATCACGATAGATACCGTCGAGCGCTACCAAGGCTCCCAGCGCGACATCATCATCTTCTCCACCACCGTCTCGGCCCCCTGGCAGCTCCCCATCCTCTCGCAGCCCGTAGAGACCGGCGGCCAACTCATCGACCGTAAGCTGAATGTAGCCATCACCCGCGCCCGCCACCAGTTCATCCTCGTCGGCAATCACCCCCTCCTCCGTCGTCTCCCCGCCTACACCACCCTCCTCGACTACATCGCCCACGCCTCGTAACACATTCCCACTATTGGTTTGTAGGCGTGCTCTTCAGCTGCTCCAGCGCCCGGCAGAGCTGATCGGGGCACGATGTCGGCTTGGCGCCACAGCGGATACCGTTCAGGCGCTGGATGACATCGTCCACCTTCTGGCCCTTCACCAGTTGGCTGATACCCTGCAGGTTGCCGTTGCAACCACCATAAAACCTGACATCCTGGATGATGTCATTCTCGTCTGCTGACACGGAGATCATCTTGGAACAAGTCCCCTGTGTCATGTAATCTATTTGTCTCATTTTCTAACGTATGATTTGATTGTTTTTATGTGATGCTTAATATGATTCCCGGCACCTATTGCCGAAGAAAGTCCTTGACGCGTTGGATGTACTCATCGCGATGGTCGAAGTAGGATTCTGCGTGGGCGGTGCCATCTGTGAGCCAGAGGGCTTTCGGCGAGGGCTTGACTGCGTAGAGACGGTGCACCATGGCGGTGGGGACGAACGTGTCGCGGTTGCCGTGGATGAACAGCATCGGGTGGGTGGATTTCCCGACTTCGTTGATGGCCGATGCCTCGCCGAAGCTCCAGCCATAGCGCAGCTTGCAGAGGGCGCTGGTGGCGAACATCAGGGGGAACTCCGGGAGACCGAACTGATTCCGCAGTTCCCCCGCAAATTCATCCCAGACACTGGTGTAGCCGCAGTCGTCGATGAAGCGGAGATCCTTGATGTCCTCGGGGAAATCCATCGCGGACATCATCATGGTCGTTGCGCCGCCCATGGAGACGCCATGCACCACCATCGTATCCGTCTGGAACATCGTCAGCCAGCGCCGCGCATCGTGCCTGTCTAACCACCCCATCTGTATCATCTCTCCCTCGCTCAATCCGTGGGCATGAAGGTCGGGAATCACTACATTGTAACCCAGTTCCCGCTCATAGAGGCGTGCCAGGTAGAGGAAATCGATGGAGCAGTCGCGCCAACCATGCAGCACCAGCGCCGTCCGCCTGCTGTCACGCCTGACGAAGAGGGCATGGTGACGCTCGCCCGACGGCATGACAACAAAGGTGTCCCGCAGGGCACCGCACGCCTTGAGGCTATCCACCCACGTGCGTGTCTCGGGGTACTTCTTGTATAACTCACGCCAGCAGAAGGCGGTATCGGTCCTCACCGGGTCAGGTGACAGCGAATAGCCAAGCATATAGAAGCTACCTCCGATGGTGACAGCTGTGGCGATCGCAGCGGCCAGCAACATAGCTGCCACGAGGGCCAGCATCATTCTCATTGTCTTCATAAGTTTACTTTTGTTTCTCTGTCATCATATCCTTGACATAAACTTCTCCCTGTCAACGATAAATCTCAGATGAGTACCTTCGCCAAGGAGTGTGCTGCCCGACCAGGCCGACACACGGAACTCGATTTTCTTGCCATCTACCTTTGTCACCTCGGCTTCCGCCCTGACCACATCGCCAATCTTCGACGGTTTCATGTGAGAAGAGTCGATATGACCGCCCACGGTGGTACACCCTTCTGGCAGTTTATCCTTGACGGCAAGCATGGCAGCATTCTCCATCAATGCCATCATCATCGGTGTGGCCAGTACGGGCATGTCGCCAGAGCCGATCGTCATGGCGGTAACGGCATCTGTGACCGCCAGTTCGCTTGTATGTTTTAGTCCAATCTCTATCATATTATTCTCCAATAATCGTTATCACCAGTTTCCTTGCTCCACCTCTAATTGCTGAATCATTTTAGGATTGCTTTTACCTCCGTCACCATGTCCTTGTGATTCTCGTCTGGCTGCGTTAGCTCGGAGGTCAGAGTTATGTCACCAGCTTTATCCAGACGGCATACTGATTTGAGCCTGGCCCCTGCTGCCGTTGGTAGTTGAACGATACTTCCAGGCGATTCGCCTTGGCAGCCTTTTCCTTCTTACTCAATGCCACAGCAGGAATTGCCAGCAGAATCGTCACAATCATTGTACTAATAATCTTTTTCATCTTTTCTGTCTGTTTTGGTATTTGTCATGTTTCAATAAATTCCCATCGGGATGCTGTTAAGATTTCGAAATGTTAATATCTTTAGCATAGTCATGCCATTTACGGAATTGTTATCTTGTTAGTAAGAATCGCATGAATTCACTTTCAAAGTTCGGCGTCAGGATCTCTTTCCCCATCGCCCCATGTATTTCTTCCATTGTCCAGAATCGGCCGCCATCGAGTTCATCCTTCGAGGGGGTGATGTCACTATCGTAGTTTGTCCGGAATACATGTACCAGTTCCCGTTCACGCTGGCTCTCGAACACATACTTAGCGATAAAGACAGGGCTGAAATCTGTGATGCCCAGTTCCTCGCGCACTTCACGCAATAGCGCCTCCTCGGGTGTCTCGCCATAGTCGATGTGCCCGCCGACGGCTGTGTCCCACTTCCCAGGTTGAATATCCTTCCACTCGGGCCGTTTCTGCAGATACACATCCCCACGTGAATTGAACACATGCAGATGCACCACGGGATGCAGCAGCTTGGAGCCGCTATGACACTCGCCACGCGTCGCCTTTCCTATCACCGTTCCCTCTTCATCCACAATCGGGAACACTTCCTGTTGGTTATCTCTCATCTTTTTATTCGTAATATTCTGCTCGGCGCCTGCGACGCTTCACACATAAAGAATTTGTAATTCGTCACTCACGATATACTCTTCATGGTCATCGTCGTAGAGATAGACGATGCGGAGGCCACGATAATGCTGTGACGCGTACGGTCTTCTGTATCAGCCGTAGAACGCCCCCAAAAGAAGAAGGCGAAGAGTGCAGGAAGGAAGTTATTCATGATTGCAATCCATGTTTTCCGCGCCAAAGATACACATTATTTTCTTTCCGCTACTCTCGCGGGAAGAAAAATTTGCGGGGCGGGGAAGATTTTAGGGGGATTAGGCTGATTTGCGGGGCGGGAGGTACAACGAACACACCGGACGGTGCGGGGGCACTGTCCGGTGTGGCGGGCGGAATGGGGCAAGGTCAGATGGTGTCGTCGAGGAGGCCGGGGGGCTCGAGGTCGGCGTAGTCGCAGAGGGCGTCGAAGCAGGGGCACTGCTTCAGCCATTCGTCGGGATCGACGCGGCCGTTGCCGTCGCGGTCGGGCGAGAGGTCGCGGTGGCCCATGATGATGGCGCCGGGGAACTGGGCGGTGAGGCGCTCCAGGAGGGCGCGCATGGTGTGGCGCTGCGCTGCTGTGCGCGTGTCGCAGGGGTGGCCTGCGGCGTCGAGACCGCCTTCGTAGCAGACGCCGATGGAGTGCCGGTTGTGGCCCTTGCAGTGGGCGCCGACCTGACGGAGGGGGCGGCCATCGTGGACCTGGCCGTCGCGCGTGATGTAGTAGTGGTAGCCGATGTCCTTCCAGCCGTGCGCCAGGTGGTCGGCGCGGCACTGGTGGAAGGTGTAGCGCTGCGTGGTGCGCGTGGCCGTGCAGTGCAGGATGATCAGGGTAATGGTTCGCATGGGATGATTTTCAACTGTCAGCTGTCAACTGTCAACTCTCAACTGTCACCCCATGCAGCTCTGTGTGCTGATGGCGGTGAGCAGTGCGGTGAGGATGGTGATGACGAGGTCGCCGATGCGGCGGAGGGTTCGTTTTGTGGATTCTTTCATTCTTATTTTCTCATTTTCTTAATTTCTAATTCTCTCATTTTCTCATTTTCTCATTCAAAAAAGAGTGAGGGCTAAGCCCTCAACTCTTCTACTCGCCGCCCTCCGTGGGGTCTTCGGGGTCTTCGACGGGTGTCTCGGGTGTCTCCTCGGTGGCGCTCCAGTCGGCGCTGGTGTGTCCGGCGAGCTCGGCCTCGAGGGCTGCGGCGACGGCCTTGCGGGTGGGCACCTTGTGGAGGGAGACCTTCTGGATCATGTCCAGGAACTGCTTCGAGGAGAGGAAGTTGACGTCGATGCTCTTGATGTTGGCTCGCGTGAACTTCTCCTTCTCCGCGACGCCGTCGCTCTTGCACGTGAGGTAGAGCTTGCCCAGGTCGCCGAGCTGGATGCGATAGCCGTCGAGCATCAGCTCCTTGGAGCAGCCGACGAGCTTCACGAGGATGGCGATGATGTCGCCGCGGTCGTAGTTGCAACCGTGGGAGACCATGTGGTCGGCGAGTTCGTCGATGGTCAGGGTGGAACGACTCTGGAGGAAGGCGTATGCCTTCTTGGGCTCGTCCGGGTGGGCCGGATTCTTGAGCATGGCTACTGCGTAATCGATCATAGTTGGGGGGACCCCCTCCTAACCTCCCCGAGGGGAGGAACGCCTGGCGGGGTCGTGGGCGTTTGGGTTAGACTTTGGTTTTGGTTAACGTTGTCATCTGTTCTGCGGAGGGGTCGCTCCGTGGACGTCCGGTGCGGTGCTCTGTCGGCGGGTGCTCGCGCGCACCCTCTATAGAGTCTTCGCGTACCCTCTATAGAGACTGCGCGAGGTCTCTATAGAGGGTCGGAGCGACCCTCCGTATCTCTTTTGACGATGCAAAGGTACGACACGCCGCGGGACTGAATATGGCCTTCGACGGCCTACGGCAGGGTGGCGCACGATTTCGTGGGATTCCGTGAGATTATCCGCCCGAAATGTTTGGATATTCCACTGAAAATGCGTACCTTTGCGGAGTAATAGTAACAACGAAAACTCCCCACACCCCGCCAGGAGTCCCTCCCCTCGGGGAGGTTAGGAGGGGGTCTCACCCAAACTCCCCACACCCCGCCAGGAGTCCCTCCCCTCGGGGAGGTTAGGAGGGGGTCTCACCCAAACTCCCCACACCCCGCTAGGAGTCCCTCCCCTCGGGGAGGTTAGGAGGGGGTCTCACCTATGAACACCCTAACCCCTTGGGCCGTGCGCCCGATGAGCAAGGCGGAGCTGGCGATGGCCTACGCGCCCCACCTCACGCCGGGCGGCGCCGTGAACCGCCTCATGGCGTGGATCCGCCACAACCCCGAACTCGCCGAGGCGCTCCTGCGCACCGGCTACCGCAAGCACCAGAAGCTCCTCACCTCCCTGCAGGTGCGCACCATCTGCAGCTATCTCGGCGAACCATAATGTAAGTTCCTGCCCGCCCGCGCGTGAGAGTCTGGAAAAGTACTGGTCCTACCCGGTACCGGGCACCGGAACACGAGAGAGAGGGGGGGCGGCTCACGACTGCGCCGCCAGCTGCCGCCGCGCCTGCATCTCCTCAGCCGTATAGCGCACCACGACGTAGCCCCTGACGTGCAGGACACGCCGCTGCGCGAAGCCCAGCTCGCGGAAGGCGCGGCCGATATACACGGGGCTGAGCTTCTGCGTGAGGCCGCCGCCGATGATCTGCAGCGCGTGGGCCACCGATATGAACTCGCCCCGCTCGCCCTCCGTGGGCACGCGGAAGTACTGCTGCACCAGCTCCAGCTCTAAGCGCGGCGTCTCGAAGCGCCGGTTGTGGTCCGACAGCCGCACGATCTCCTCGCGCGAGAACCAGAAGGCGAAGCCGCGGCGGTAGAGCGCGTAGGCCTCGGCGAACACCGCGTCGTGGTCGAAGGGCTGCTCCCTCGGCGAGCAGATGCTCTCCACCTCGAAGGGCAGCCAGCGCCGGTTCCCCGTGGGGTCCCCCAGGAACTGCGTGTTGTTGCCCGTGCCGCAGAACGAGGCGATGTGCTTGCGGTGCTCGTGGAAGTGGGCGTAGGCGGCGCGCTCGTCGATGCTCGGCATCGTCACGGCGGCCTTCAGCTGGTTCAGTTCCGAGGGGCGCATCGTGTCGAGCTCCTCGCAGCAGATCAGGCCGTACTGCGCCAGCGTCAGCAGGTCGTCGCGCCCCATGCGGTTGGCGTTGGTCTTCGTGTAGAAATAGCGGCGCAGCGCCGGCGGCAGCAGGTAGTTGAACCACGTCGTCTTGTAGGACCCCTGTTCGCCGATGAGCACCAGGATCACGTTGTTCACCACCGCGTCATCCACCCACGCCGCCACCATCCCCACCAGCCACTTCCGCAGGTACTCCTCCCACAGCGCCTGCTCCTCTGCCCCACCCCGCACGCGGACCGTCGCCGCCAGGGCGTGGATGGCGCCCGCATCCCCCTCCGGCGCGGGCAGCGCCCCGAGATAGTCGGCGAAGGGCTGGAAGTCCGCCACGAAGTCGCTCTCCACGACGCGATAGACATCCTGCACGTTCACCCGCTGCTCCCGCGACATCGCCGCCCACAGCGAGTTCACCACCCGGTCCGTGATGGGCTGCCACGCCGCCGCGCCGGCCCCGTCGGTCGGCGCGGCGGCATATTCCACGCGCCCCGTGATCACGTTGTGGCGCAGCCGGATGTGGTCCTTCAGGAACGCCTGGATGTCCTCTACGCCGGCGCAGGGCGGCGCGCCCTGTGCGCCGCTGCTGCGGCGGGAGGGGCGGGTGCTGCGCGTGGCGTGCTCCTCGGTGCGGCCGTAGCAGGAGCGCACCACCTCGGCGGCCTTCTCGTAGTCCGGGAACGCCGTGGCGGCCCACGCCACGGCGGCCTCCTCCGAGAAGCCGAACTGGTTGAGCCGGTAGCCCACCCGCATCACGTAGTCGTTGTGGCTCCCGGCGGCATACACGGCCCCCTCGGCCTCCACCTCCCGTCGCAGCGTCTGCTCGTAGCACGCCTCGATGCGGCGCAGCTCCCGCTCGCGGCGCTTGCGCCGCTGCCCGGCCTCCACGGCGCCCTGCCACTCGTCCTCGATCCAGGCCGTCGTGAACGCCTCGGCCGCGGCGTTGAAATAGACGTCCGGGTCGTGGGCCACGGCCGTCAGGCGCGTCACATTCTTGCACTTCTCGTCCGTCGGCGCCCCCGCTAAGCGGGCGTAGTAGGCGTTGCCCGTGGCGAAGGCCTTGCGGTAGAACTGCACCTGCTGGCGCAGCTCCCGCGCCGCGTCCAGCTCATAGCGGTAGAGGACCCGCAGGCCGCAGCCGCTGATCGTCGTGTAGCACAGCAGCGTGTGCGGATCCGCCACCAACTTCTGGCGGAGGGCAGACAGGGGGAGACCCCCTCCTAACCTCCCCGAGGGGAGGGACTCCTGGCGGGGGGACGACAGGGGGAGACCCCCTCCTAACCTCCCCGAGGGGAGGGACTCCTGGCGGGGGGCGGGGGAGGTTTCGTTAGCGTTAGCGTCGTCGTCAGCGGCGATGTGATCGAAATCGACCATTGCCAGGCCTGTGAGGCTGGCTACGTTGGCGGCAGCCTTGCCGCCCTGGAAGCGGCAGGCCACGGCGAACATCATGCTCTCGTTCTTCAGCAGGTCGCGCCGCTGCTGGCGGTAGCCCAGCGTCAGTTCACGCGTCCGCGCGTCCGTGCGGATCGCTTCCACCATCGCCTCCAGCGTGCCGGCGGCCGGTGTGGTGTCCCAGAAATTCCGGAAAACAGATAGTTCTATCATAGGTGTTGAGACCCCCTCTCCTAACCTCCCCCCCGAGGGGGGAGGAACGCCTGGCGGGGGCGTGCGGGCGTTTGGGTTAGACCCCCTCCTAACCTCCCCGAGGGGAGGAACGCCTGGCGGGGTGCTTGGGCGTTATGGTTATGGTTTTGGTTATCGTTTTCGTTCCCCCCGGAGAAAGAGCGGGGACATCGTTAGTAAACAACAAATCTCACCAGGACTACTACCTCCTAACTCGCTTTGCCGAATACTGCCAATGCCCACGCCCCGATGGGGGTGAGCTGACAGCCTTCGTTTCGCGAGTAATCTTCTCGGTGAGTGTGTAGTAGTTTGGTGAGAAAACCGAAAACCTCAGGCTCTATGTGTGCGCTGTAAAAGGGCGGCGGACCTCACGGCTGGCCGCCCTATCTTACTCAAACGGGACCACCCCAACGGGCGGAACCAAATTCTTGAAACAAATTCTACCCCGGAGGGCAAAACTTGCACAAAACGCAGTCTGGAAGCACTTCCACTTGCGTTTGCGGGGGCAAAGGTACACAAAATTCACATTTGTAAAAAAAAAAGAACACTTATTTGCTAAATATTTTCGAAATATGTACCTTTGCGGCCGATTTCAGACGAGGTCCCCCACGCGCACGAATCACATACCGCTCCTGGCACCCGTCAAATACTCAAATATCAACCAGCGATCTTTCACTTACTGGGACACGAAAAAAGCGGAATGAAGGGCAGAAACTGGCGGAAATGTTTGGCCGTTCACAGGGAATGTACTACCTTTGCCGACGAGATTGCAACAAAAACGACCACCGATATGAGCAAAGAAGCACTCATCAACCTGCGCAATTACATCCAGCTCACCCTCTCGGCAGAGGATCTGCAATGGCTGTTCGATGAGCTGGCGCCTCTCCCCGCACAGCAAGACCTGAAGCCCTACACCCTCGAAGAAATGCGGGCGATGGTCGAAGAGGGCGAGCGCGATATTGCCGCCGGACACTACTATACCACCGAGGAGCTCCTGCGCCCTCTCTTTGAGGAGGCTGGAATGGACTACGATGCCGAACTGGCACGAGCTGAATCTCTTCAATACGAGGCGGTATGACTCTGAGATGGCACAAAGCAGCGAGGGAAACCATCCATCAGACAGGGCTTCAAATCAGATGGCGGTATGGCGCTCGCTATCAGCAAAAGTATCTCCGCAGAATCCTTGACACAGCCTGCCTGCTCCGTCGGCATCCTCACCTCGGTCCTGTCGAACCCCTGCTGGCCGATATGCCGAAGCAGTATCGAAGCTTTGTCATCAAGCCCTGCAACAAGCTCATCTATACCATCTCGGATGACGTCATATAGATTGTCGCGGTCTGGGACACGCGTCGTGACCCTGCTGCGCTGGCTGGAGAACTCCCCGCCTAACGCTCCCCTCCCCTCTCTTTCCCGCTTTTTCCGCCGAGCCACTTGTTCATATATTAATATGTTAACCAGGCGCTGCCCGGCGGCTTCCGTTGTACCCATAGTCATCCAACTATACGCATCTATTCACTATATACTCAAATATCAACCAAAAACTCTTACTCTTATGAAACAAAAACTACTTTCAAACTTCAGGCTACGGGCCACGCTGCTCGTGGCTCTCATGTGCGCGGCGTTCACGGGGACGGCGTGGGCGGATGAAGGTGATGAAATCACCTCCATTGAAAATATCGTAGATGGACAATCCTACTACATTAAAGGTGTGCGCAACGTGAATAAGGTTGCAACCACATATTATCTGAAGTTTACGGATTCCACTGGATCTCAAAGTGGAACTGAAACTTCAAGCAAAGATGATGCACAATTAATTACATTCCATAGCCAAGGAAAAAGCGTATATTATTTGGAGACCTCAGGAGGGCATTTTATTGCCCCTGGCACGGCTAATGGTAAAATCACCGTTTCAGAAACAGGTATCCAAGTAACAGCCTCTAATCAAACTTCAAAAATAAGGCTCTCTATTACAAGTGGAAATGATACTTGGTCCATTCAAAAGAACACGAGTGCCGCAAATTTTGGTGGATATAAAAATACCCAAACAGATATTACGCTGATAGAAGGTCCTGCCGCAGGCACAACCAACACCATCACTGCGATTGCTGATCAGGAAGTAGGCGTTTTGAAGAGTATTACGCTCAATCCGAGCTCCAGTAACGGTACTACTCCGTTTACGTTCTCCACAACCAGCGACAAGATTTCACTGAGCACCGCCAGCGGAACATCTTGCACGGTGACGGGTCTTGCCGCGACAGGCGACGATGATGCTGTGGTCGTCATCGGACAGGCTGCCGGTACACATGCAGGCACGAACTATCTTGCTGCAACGCCCATCAATGTAAATGTCAGCGTGGTAGATAACCGCACAACACCCAGCATTACGTTCAGTGATGACAACGTAGATTTAACTACTGGCGATGACCAGACGGTCACCGTAACAACGACACACACAGGTACACGCTCGGTCACATCGAGCGATGACGATATTGCTTCTGTTGAAATGAGCAGTGGCAATGTCTATGTTTTAGCAGGAGACAAGGGCGGCACGGCTACCATCACACTGAGCATCGCCGAGAATGGCGATTACAAGGCTGCATCGAATAGTTTCACCGTGACGGTTGATGACGGTAAAAGCGACCCGACCATCAACCTAAGCTCTAATGAAATTGGCATCAACGCAGTCAAGACATTTACCGTAAGCTCTAACTCCGCAGGCGCTATCACTGTATCTACGGATAACGCCAATGCCGTGCTTGACGACAATGGCGATGGAACCTTCGACCTGACAAGCGATGTCGTGGGAACTGTCACGGTGAATATCAGCCAGGCAGCCAATGGCAGCTATCGCGCCTATAATACGACGAAAGACATTTCTGTGGTTGATAACCGCTCTGTGCCCACTTTCGCTTTCTCTGCTGCCAGCAAAGAGGTGGAATGGGATGACCGCGGCGACTACGTGAAGCCGACGCTGACAAATGGCAGTGACCAAACGGCTACCTATACCAGCAGCAATACGAGCGTGGCTACCGTTGCTTCGAACGGCGACATCACCTTTGTGGCAGGGGGCGAGACGACAATCACTGCCAGCGTCAGCGGCAGCGCTACCTACAAGGACGCAGAGGCTTCTTATGTGCTGACGGTGAACAAGCCGTTTGAGTTCTCGGAGACGTTTAATAATGCTTCAGTTTCCGGATCGACATTTAACAATGCAGATAACACAGGCTGGTCTATTAGCACAGCCTATGCCGAAAGCGCTGGCGTAGATGATACAAAATGTGCAAGAATTGCCAGTGGAAGTGCAGGCGGTTCCATCACGACCCCAGTGCTCACAGGCATCCCCACGAATTCTAAGATGACCTTACAGGCTAAGAGCTATGGTAGTGACACAGGCGTTTCTTTGTCTTTCAGTGGCACTGATTGTACAGTATCGCCCACATCTGCTTCGATTACAAATTCATACGCTACTTATACTGTATATATCACCAAGACTGGAGATAGTCCCAAGGTGACAATCTCTGCATCAACAAAGGGCAAGCGTGCGTACGTAGATAATATCTCCATCACTGACCTCCCCAACGCCACAATCACTATTGCCAATGTAGAGGTGAAGGAGGGTGCAACGGCCAATGCTACCGTGACCACGAACAATGAGACAGGTGCTTTCACCTTCACCTCTTCTGATGATGACGTGGCAACGGTTGCAAAGGTGGGTGACGACTACGTAGTGACAGGTGTCGCTGAGGGTACTGCCACTATCACAGCCCGTCAGGCAGGAAACACCTATTATAAGACAACCACGACCACCTTCACGGTGACTGTGATCTCCGCCTCCACGGTGATGAACCCGACACTCAGTGCTGCCGACGGCGCTACAGTGGAAATCAGCGACAACATCACCATCACCGCAGAGACAGGTTGCACCATTAAATATACGACCGACGGCACGGATCCGAAGGTCAGCGGCACGGCAACGAGCGTAGATGCCAACACGGCCAACGTGGTTGTACCGACGGGCGTGAACAGCCTGACGCTGAAAGCTGTTGCCAAGAACGGTGAGAACTTCAGCGAAGTAGTGACTGCTGCTTACACCGTCGTGAAGAAGACACTCACAGCATCCTTCGATGCTGATGGCATTGAAGTGGCTATCGGTGCTGATGCCGATGAGCCTGCCCTGACCAACCCCAGCGGTGGTGCTGTTACATGGGAGTCTGATGACACTGATGTCGTCACCGTGAATTCCGCAGGTCAGCTGACAGCCATTGCCGCAGGCACGGCCACTATCACAGCAACCATTGCAGCCACCGACACCTATCTGGGTGGTTCGGCAAGTTATGAGGTGACGGTGTATGACCCTGCAATCATTGAAGTGGATTTCACCAACAATGTATTTGCACTTGAAAGTAACAAACAGGAAGCCAGTTATGAGTTAAGTTATAAAGGTGTGACATTCGCCTTCAATAAGGGAACTAACAATAGTAACTCACCTCGTATTGACGGCGGTGCTACATCTCCGAAATATGCTCGTCTCTATACTGGCAACACCATGACACTGACCGCTCCCACAGGCTATACAATCAGCAAAATTGTATTCGATTTCAACAAGGGTTCTTTGACGAATAGCGATAATACCTATAAATCCTCTGCAACGACATGGACTGGTTTGGAGAGCCCTGTAGTATTTACTGGTGCTGAATCCACGTTCCTTAATAAGATGACGATTACCCTTACGGCCATCGAATCCGTCACTGTCACCTCCGCCAGCTACGCTACATACGCCAGCAGCAATGCCCTCGACTTCACCGGCAAGAGCATCAAGGCATATATTGCCAAGACCAAGGGCGATGGCACGGGTGTGACTTTCGAGCAGGTGAACAAGGTTCCCGCCAACACGGGCGTGCTGCTCTACAAGGACGGCGGCGCAACGGAGAGTATTCCTGTCCTTAGCGGCGATGCCGATGATGTCACGGGCAATGTCTTCAAGGTGGGCACTGGTGCTGCTGTGGCCTCTGTCGATGGAAACCTGCACAACTACATCTTGAATGTTGTCAATGATGTGATTGGCTTCTACAAGGCCGCTGGACAGACGGTAGCCACGAACCGCGCCTACATCCAGATTGATGAGAGCGCTGGCGTCAAGGCCTTCTTCGCCCTGCCGGGCATGGAGGACACGCCTACGGGCATCGAGGCTGTTGAGAGTTCACAGACGACAGTTGACAGTAAGGAAATCTACAACCTCGCCGGTCAGCGTGTAGACAATTCACAATTCACAATTCATAATTCACAATTGAAACGTGGAATCTACATCGTGAATGGCCGTAAGGTGCTTGTGAAGTAATAAAGAATTCGTGAAAAATTTATGACCTAATTCATGATTAATTCATGTAAGACAAAGACATCACCAACCACCAAGGGGAAGTGACTTATTTTACATGAATTAACCATGAATTAAATCAAGAATTAATCATAAATTATTTAATGTATCCGACAATGAAAAAGACATATATCGAGCCGCAGACGGCGGTATTCAAGACATCACTGAGTGAGGGCGTACTCACCCAGGGCTCCCTCACCACCGACGGCGCCACCTTCTACCAGGAGGACGCCACAGGTGCTGGCATGACCAAGGAGCAGCAAGACTGGAACATCTGGGAATAACCCTTCTTATACGCACGCCCGCGCCCCGCAGCTCTGGAAGGAGAGACTGCGGGGCGCGGTGGGTTAAGGGGGGAGGGATTATGCTACACTCAGCAGATCGAGCACAGAATACACCCGTGTCATGTTCTCGAAGGTAAAATACTGATCGTCCAATACCATCCACTTATTACGCTCCTTTATTGGCATATGTTGGATGTCGGGAAAGAACGAAACGGGTACGATCACTTCACGCCCGTCTGTCAGACGAGCCCACATCTTACCACGATGGGCTGTGAAATTTAAGTCTTTAATGCCCAGTGTGACTCCTTTAATCTTGCACATCTCTTTGTCCTCCTAATTATGTTATTTCTCGATATTGATGGAAACGGTTTTCTCGCCATTGAATATTTTTGAAATCTGCTCGTCAATGGAGTGCCAGTGACGAGTAATGGCAGCTATGAGCATCTCATTTTCTTTTGTGGACAACTCGGATTCGGCGATTTCTACACACGGCATTCCATTCTTTTCAATCCAAATCTTGGCGAGCGAATGTTGATGTCGCCGTCCCTTGCGGAACACGTGCACATGTCGCCGATTATCGTTGACATCGAGCGAAATAGCCACTAGGATGAACATCCTCAGAAATGCTAATTGTCCCATGCTCAATTATCTTTTTTCTGCAAAAGTATAAACTTCTTAGATAGTTACCAAATAAAATCTGAAAAAATAAGTTTTCACCATCATTTTTTGAATGTTTTGGGATGTTGACAGTAAGGCCATCTACAACCTCGCCGGTCAGCGTGTAGACAATTCACAATTCACAATTCATAATTCACAAATGAAACGTGGAATCTACATCGTGAATGGCCGTAAGGTGCTCGTGAAGTAATAAAGAATTCGTGAAAAATTTATGAGATAATTTATGGTTAATTCATGTAAGAAAGAGACACAATAAATACCTGTGTGTTTTTACCAGTCAAAGGTTAACTGCAGATCCTGTTGAGCACCTTCCGGGAGGATGGCGCCGGTGACGGTCAGGCCCAGCAAGCGCACTGTGCGCCCGCTCATATCGACCTCTTCCAGCAACTGCGCGGCAATCTGCATGATCTCGTCCATGTCCTCGATCGCCGTGGTGCCGGTATGGCTGTGCGTCGTCTGCCGGAAATCGCTGTACTTGACCTTGAGCACGAGGGAGCGCCCCTTGAAGTGGTGCTTCTCCAGCCGTCGGACGAGTTCCGTGGCGAGGGGCGTGAGCTGAGCGACCATCTCCTCATGCGTGGTGAGGTCCTCGGCGAACGTGCGCTCACAGCCCACGGACTTACGGACCCATTCCGTGACGATGGGCCGAGGGTCAATGCCTCGGGCAAAGTCATAGAACACCCGTCCCATCTTCCCGAACTCGCGCGTCAGCGTGGCGAGCGACACGGCACGCAGCTGCTTGCCGGTGCGGACGCCTAAGGCGTGCATCCGCTCCGCCGTCTTCTCGCCCACGCCCCAGAAACGTTCCACCTTGAGGTCGTCGATGAAGGCGAGGGCCCTGTCAGGATGCACGATGCACAGGCCGTTGGGCTTGCGATAGTCGCTGGCGATCTTGGCCAGGAACTTGCAGTAGCTGACGCCGGCCGATGCCGTGAGCCCGGTAGTCTCCAGGATGCGCTGCTTGATCTCCTTGGCAATGTCCATCGCCAGGGGGATGGATTTCTTGTTCGTCGTCACATCCAGGTACGCTTCGTCCAGGCTGAGCGGTTCGATCAGGTCGGTGTAGTCGCGGAAGATGGCGTGGATCTGCGCCGACACCTCCTTGTAGCGGCTGTAATGGCCCTCCACGACGATGAGGCCCGGGCAGAGGCGATGGGCGGTGGCCACAGCCATTGCCGAGTGCACACCATATTTGCGCGCCTCATAATTCGCCGTTGCCACCACGCCGCGTGGCCCGTCGTGCCCCACGACCACCGGATGTCCCTTGAGCGCAGGGTTGTCCCGTTCTTCGACCGAGACGAAGAACGCGTCCATGTCAACATGTATAATCTTGCGCGTGGTCACGATGTGTTCTGAAGTTCATTCCTTCGTAATCCGGAAGCCCAGCTTCAGGATGAGCTTCAGCGTCTCGACCGACGTGTTGCGGTCGAAGTCCTTCTCCGCTTCGGGCAGCTCCTCGTAGGCCACGAGGCAGGGGTGATGCCGCTGCGCGTCGTCGCGCTGCGGGCCGTAGCTCCATCCCTGGCGGATGCGCTCCTGCGCCCATGTCTCGTGTACATTCTTCGCCATCGCCTCCAGCAATGGCGTCAGCTCCTTCGGCAGCTGGATGTCAGAGGTATCAACGGGATGAGGGGTGTAGTCGGTAGGGGGCATAGGTATTTATTTCTTGAGGGCATCTACCAATATCTCAGCCGTTTGCACGACGTTGATATCCTTAATCGTTTCACTCTCCGGAAGTGCAGTATATGGCTTGATGCACGTGTGGATCTTCAACCGGTCGATGCGCAGCTCATTGGAGCAAGCCTGCCGCCAACCTGCCAACGTCCGTTCCGCAATCCAACGCCGATGTTCCGCATTGGCCAACTGCTTCAACATGAGGTCTTTTGCCTCTTTGGGGAGAGATTTAATTCGCTTTAGCATCGCTAACAATGAGCGATAAGAATCCACCTGGTAGCGCGACGACAAGCGATTTGTCTCCGGCGTGACTTTCAAGTTGAGCCACGACTCGCGCCACGACTCCAAAAGATTCTTGAAAGGCACTTCCTTGATCTGTTCAATGCCTTTCTGTCCTTGTTCCAGTTGTAAGGAATAATTGCTGTACACCCCGTTGATACAAATTGCTAAATCATCATCTAACAACGCTTCGTCAAATCCCTCAGTGAAAGAGCCAAACAACTTCACATTCTGGTAAGGAATCTTATTGGCCGCCAAGACCTCGCTGTGCAGATTCTTGATGGCCTGGCGCACCAAGATGCGCGGACGCGTCCCATTCTCGATAACATTTTGTTTACCAAACGGAGCTGTCTCTTTATGAGGTTGAAGCGTCAGCTCATTGTAATGATAATACATCCCTTCCGGCAAGGTGAGAGCCATGCCCATTGCAGCATCGGGATCAGAGACACAGATGGCTACTGTCAACAGCTGCCGACAGTCTGCGCTCCACTCTTCCAACTGCTGACGCACCTCTGCCGCTTCGATGGTTGCACTCACAAAATCAATCTTGACATCCGTGATTTGTGAGAGATGGGCATAATGAGCCTTCCACTGAGTCTCAAGTTCCATAGCGCGGGGGTCAATGACAGTGATTAGCGTCTGGTTGGAACCCGTCAGCTCATCGTAGTTCGGGTAATGGCAGATTCTGAGGGCTTCAAGCAGCAGGGCACGTCCCATGCTGTTGAAGCCTGCAATCACCAGATGCACATACTTGTCTGTAGCCTCCAATGGTTCAAAGTCCAATGCGTCATAGACGTAGGATGCATCCTTATCATCCTTCTTCCCATGATAGCTCCACAGCAGACGTGCCCAGTTATCGTGGAAATTGAAGATGTGCAGGTCAATATTCTGCTGATATTCTGGCTCTATGTTCTTATCATTCCCCTTTCTCGGCAACTCCATACTATATAAGCGCTCTGGCAGCTCCAGCCGTTGCACCAGATCATAGGCGATGCTGTCGTTAATCAGCACGTTCACCTTCAGCAGGTTATTACCTTTTATAGAACGGTTGCCTGCCGCTCGTGCCACTTCCTGCAGCATTGACATGCTCTGGGTATATTGGTTCTCCCATTCATTACCTTCTACCATGACAAACACTTCCTGGGCATGAGGCAGCCGTAATGACTTCATGTGCTTGGAAATATCCGATTCGCCGGCGTATATCACCACGCGCTCTTCCATGTCTTTCGGTAAACTCACTTGCAGCTGTGCCCGTATCATCCGCGCATCCTTGGACGTTAGGATGACCAGCTTGGAATCCGTAGCTTGAGTGAGCGCATGTTCGATGACACTGACCGACAGCATATTGTAGCCTATCATCACCATGTGGTCAGACAATCTATAACGCATACGACCACCGCGAATATTTTCCACATACCGCTCTATACCATTTGCAAAGGCGGTAATCAGCAAGCCATTGAAGAAGAAAAGGCCAATCAAGGCGATTCCCAAAAAGACAATCTTCTGGGAGACTGGAGTCCCCGCCTCGGTCGGGTTCACGCCGAAATAGTAGTACATGTGATCCAGTAGCTCACTCGTGTCGCACTTTAGGACTCCGAGCACAAACACTACTGCCAACGAGAAGACGAGCAAAAGGACGAAATAGGTTCTTGCATGCGTCAATTTACGATTGAAGAAGAGGAAGAAAGAACTCATAATCACTTGCTTTTAATGGAATCCCGCCCAAATAGGCTCTCGATGCGCTGGAGGGTGTAGTGCATGAAGAAGATGATGACGAAGGTGAGCAGCAGCGCCGTCACGGGCTCCGGCTTCAGCTCATCCTTCCGATAGATAAAGTACAGCAGTGCCGCCACGGGCACCTGCGTCAGGCATAACGCCACATAAAATCCTATGTTCGCTTCCATGAGTCTTAAATTCCGCCCCAAAGGTACACATTATTTCTGAACCTCCACCATGCTCCGCCCCACTTTTCGCAATTTTGCCCGTTCTTTTTCCTCATCCCGATTCACATCACCGCGATATTGCTGAATTAATTGTGCTTCGAGCGTACGTAAGTTGCGCAGGGCATAACGCGAAGAGAGCCGAAGGAAAAGAAAAAAATGAACGCTGGCGAAGAAAATATAGTTGTTATTATTTGTCTATTCAAAGGGATTATGTACTTTTGCAGCAGAATTGCAAAAGAAAGATAGATTATGACAGCACTAGCAAAACGCATTTCAGAGACTCCGATGGCACCCTATATGATCCTATTGCAAACTATGAGCCGTCGCCATAAGGAGATTGTGGTTACATTCCTTACAGAATCTATGAATGAAGGTGCTGACATGGAGCATGAGTTGTCTGAGGAAGAGAAAGACCGGGAATTCAGAAGCCTCTGTGGATGTTGGAAGGACGATCCCAAGGATGCAGCTCGAATGGAGGCTGCGATCAAGGAAGGTCGCAAGAATGAATATATGCTCGATGTTAATTTGGATGACTGATGGAACAGTATATTCTAGATACGTGCACATGGATTGAATATTTCAAAGATCGTAATGGCGTTCCCGCTCATGTCGAAGCTGTTGGTAGGAAGAATCTGAGTGCTTCTGAGGTTACATTGGCTGAATTGACAGTTGGAGCCATCAATAGTAATGATTACGAAAGGCATATTAAAGAACCTCAAAGTTTGAAACGCAATATAACGATTTATGACATAAGCGACGTGTTTGAGGAATACGGTCTTATTCGTTGTGCCCTGAAGGAAATTAAGAAAGGTCTGGACAAAGAGGTCGGACAATTTGATATGCTCATTGGCGCCACTGCCCTTCACTATAACCTGACCGTCGTCACGGACAATATCAAGCATTTTAGCATGATGCCTGGCGTAAAATATGAAAACTGGGTGGAACGTTCCTCCTCTCCCTACTCCACCCTGAACCGGATGTAGCTGCGGTCGTCGAAGTGGGTAGCGCTGTCCATAAGGCCCTTCGTGGATTTGTAGATCTTGTAGCATAGCGGGTCTAAACGGATGAGTTCGTTCAGGCGTGCTTCGCTTTCGGCCAGCGTGCCGAAGAGCTCAGGATAGCCGTCGGACGCCAGCACGACCTCAGAGCCTGGGGGCACATCGGTCACAACGACATTCTTCACAGAGCCCTGGCTAGAGAAGACGCTGTAGCCGTATTCGTCATCGCGGTTCTCCAGATGCTGTTGCAGCTTCAGCTCATCAAGAATCATCTGCCGGGCCAGATCCACCTTCATGAGTTCCTCCTCCGTATGGCCGCCCTGCAATAGCATGTGGATCGCCAGACTCCGGGCTTCGGACAGGATGGTATCGACCTTTTTGTAGAACGTGTAGTGCTTTTTGCCCAGCAGAAACTGGCAGTCGCCAACAGCCCATATCTGCCTCTTGGAGATGCTGTAGATGACCGCCGAGGCACAGAGATGAATGCCCTGCTGCTCGAGCTGATGCCGATGGGCATACGCCTGCAGTTCTGCCTGAATCCGGCACGTGGCCGTCTTGTAGTCCATGTTGGAGTCTATTACCCCCGTCTGCAGGAAAGAGGCGATGAGCTCCGCCGCAATCTTTCCTCCGGTCTTACCTTCAAAGCGCGTGCCCGTCTTGCTGGTGGCGCCGTCGATGACCGCAATGTAGTTGTCGCAGACAACAATCACATCCTCACAATCCTCTGGCACGCCAGTCTTCGAGGCACAGAACTGCTCGGTGATGCCAAAGGTGGGTGAATACGCTTCGTCGGATTCATACGAAGGTGACTCAACCTGTGGAATGTGCCGTGCATGACCCTCTGCGTCTGAGCTCTGTACCCGCACGGCTACCAGCGTTTCACACAGTTTCTGTCTGAACATCTCTACAGACATCTGATACTTCAACAGCCACTGGAAACCCTGTAGTTGCAACTCAGCACCGGGCGACAGCTCCACCTCTTCCAAGAATACCGGAAGTATTTTCTTCTTGTGGTTTAATGCCATCGTAATCTCATTACGGACATTCCTTGACAGGACTGCGTTGTTCGACAACATCACCATCACCATTTCGCTGTTCAGGATCTTCTCGCCGAGTTCCTCTGTCCAGTCGCTGCCCGTCTCCAGTTCCTTGTCGTACCAATAGTTGAGTCCGGCCTTCGACATCTCTTGCAAAATACCGTAAACCGACAGGGCATCGCTATGGGAATAACTGATGAAGACGTATGGCCGGAGACTCTGATAACTGCTGGGGGCTTCTTTCTCCTTCCCCTTCGATGCCGCCGGTTGTAGATTTCCCAATCTACGATCCACGAACCATTGCTGCTTGCGCATGGCAATCAGGATGCGATAGTATTGGTAGTTCCCAATCAGCAAGGCATAGTCTGCCTTCCGAGAATCTTCCATGTCTATCGCTTTCAGGATCAGCTCCGAAGACTCCTCATAGTGATGCTTGATGGACACGATGCGCGCCTTCGTGCAGTAATATTTAGCGTAGTCTGGTTCGAGGCTGATGGCCTTGTTCACACAATAGAGAGCCGAGTCGTACCAGGTATCGACGATGGTCTGCAAATCCTCCGGCAGACACTTCTCACAGATGGTGGCAAAGGCATTAGCGAAGGTATGATGATAGCCGGAATTCTGGAACAGATCACAGGCACTCTGATGGGCGGTATTGAGCAACAGATCGTAGTCGTACAGGGACTCGCTATGTGTCTCGTACATAATCTTGATATGCGAGAACGACGCATGGCGGCTGAGGTCATCCCGTTTCTCTGCCTCGGAGATTAGGGTCCACAGCTTGCTGAAGTCCCGGTCGTGGCGATGGATGGTCGCCAGGCTGAAGAAAGCCTCATACGCATATTCCTGCCCCTCCCCCATCAGTTCGGTGAACGCCTGAATGCCTTCATCCGACGAATGGCTGTATGCGAAGCGCGAGATGTCCTTCTCGTAGCTACGTGCCGTCTCGTCCCTGTTCAGCTTGCTGCTGAAGAACTCCAATATCTCATCTTTTACGGTCTTCATAGACTAATTCATTAAAATTTAACCTTGTATTTCCCTACACCATCCTGTTCCTTACGCCCCGGCACCGCTCCATCCGTTCGCCGTTGACAGCGTAGCAGTAGGCGCTGTGGTCCATGAGGTTGCGGGTCCAGTGGGAGAAGGAGCGGAGGGCGGCGGTCATTTGTTCGATGGACTTCAGGGGCGGTGTGGAATGGCCATTGAGGCTATCGACGGTGAAGAGGACCTGCGGGGTGATGGTCTGCTGCGAGGTGGCGATGTTGCCATTGAAGGCAGCAAGGCGGTGCTCGGCTTTCACGATATAGTAGTTGGAGACGATGCGGCGGTTGTGCAGCTTCGTATAGACGGGACAGTCCTCGCTGATGCCCAGGACTTCCATCATGATGGGATAGTCGCGGTGCAGGGACTGCTTGACGCGCTCCAGACGTGCCACGATGTCGTTGAAGGTGTAGGTGGTATGGATCTTCTCCACGTCGAAGACGATGGTGACGTGGTACTCACCCAGGAAACGCTGCGGCAGGAGCACATCCAGGATGGCGTGAACGTTCGCGATGCCGTTGCCCTTGCCGGCGCTCACGTTGGTGAACAGATAGCGGTCTGAGAGCAGCAGGGCGTTGGAGGGTACACCGCGCAGGCTCTGTAGTGCGGTGGCCCACCCTTGTCCCAACGGCTCTCCGTCGTTGGTCGTGTGCTCATCGTTGGTGTCTATGAGCGTGGCGATGCTGGGGTGCTCGCCGCCGACACAACAGACGCCGTAGGACTTCTGCAGGCGTTCAGCCTCGAGGATGGGGACATCCAGGACGTAGAGCGACGAGGGATGCTGCAGCAACTGTTCTTCGGGCTGTACCTGGTTTCCTTTCAGAACCACGAGGTCGTTCGGATAAGCGCATACCAGCTTGTAGAGGAATGAGCGTTTGTCCTTAGGCTTCTGCTTTTCCTCAGCGTCGATTCTTAGAAGAGTCTTGTCGGCGATGAATATCTTTCGTGTCATAGTTTCCGAATCTGCCGCCAAAGGTACACATTATTTCTGAACCTCCACCATGCTCCGCCCCATTTTTTCATCCTCCACCCTGCACTTTCCTGTTTTCACTGTTCTGCGTTGGCAATGGTGAGGTGCTGCGTGGCAGAGAGCGTGGCGGGCGTGTCGTACCAATACCACCACGATGCTTCCTGCACCAGCGCCACCTGTTTCCAACTCCCCGCAACGGAATATTTCAGGTTCACGCCCCGCTGCACGACCACCCACTTGCCGTCGTAGCGACCGAAGAAGTCACCCCGAGGATTGCTGTTCTTATAGGTCACATCCACCGGCACCCATCCGAAGTCCTGCACGAAGAACTCCGCCCAGATGTGGTAGTCATTCACGCGGATTGCCTGCACGTGGCGCGCCGGGATGCCCTGGGCGCGGAGCAACGAGATATAGATAGAGGACAAGTTGCCGCAGTCGCCGCCGCCATCCTTCAGGATTTCCGAAATCGTGTGCAACCCCGTCATGGGTTTCATATAGCGGTAGTGCGCTGCCACATACGTATAGCAGGCCTCGGCATAGGCCATCAGATTGCTGTCGCACTCCTGAAGCAGTTGCCCCGAGATGGCTTTAATATTCTTGTTGCCCGGCACGATGTAGTCCCCGCTGCGACGCGTGTTTTCCTTGTACGCCGCAGCCTTCGTGTCGTATGGCGGCATCGGTTTCCACGAGCCGTCGTCATTCCTCAGAGCCGAGAAATCCGTATGGACTTTCCTGGGGGCATGGCGGAACGTGTAACATACGCGGAAGTCACGGGGTACGCTACCCAGCATCCCTCTGTCCATGCTCATCACCAGATACCCATTCCCGTTCTCCCCCATCTCCTTACGCTCCCAGTGGCTGTTGTCCTCCCACTCCTCCACCACCTGATATTCATTCGTCTGCGGGCAACCCGTCAGTAGGTACGCCGAGCGGAAACCATACTGCGCGCTGCGCCTGATGTCAAAATTGTTGCGGTACGAAGTGAAGGTCTGAGCGGTGGCGGTCAGGGAACAGCACGCCCATGACATCACCGCAGCTATCAACCGTATCTTTTTCATCAAATATTGATACCCGTATCTTCTTTTCTCCTCTTTCTTTATTTCTTGATGCGATTTTGCCATGAAAGCTTCATTTATCTACTATAGTTGTTCAGTCTATTACTGAAATCTCATATTTCAATCACCTTGCGGAGTTTTCCTGCGTCAATCACATAATAGTAATCATTATTCTTTGGAAATAGCCCCATATTAACGTATTTAAGATGGTATTCTGCACCAGTACAATAGGAAAGTTCCTTGGTGATTTGCCCCATGCAGGTGGATGCAAACTCCTCTGTAGAATCCTTATATGCCCGTAATATGGCCAGCACTAATGCTTCCGATGGTTTCCAACGAGCCTTGTACCATAACTGAGCAAGCTGGGATAGTTCTTGGACGGTGTAGCTCCCATTGCATACGGCCTCGGTGAATGCTGCCTGCATTTTCAACATATTGGGGGGCGTTAGCCATTTATCTCCATTTCCGATATCATGGGAGCCACCAGCTGATCGCACTCGTAGCGCCAGAAGATAGCGATGAGGTATGACTTCATGAAGTAGCTTTTCACCTATTTCAATATATCGCGCATCCTCCAATGGCAATGAACCAATCATATTGTAGCGTATACGTACATTCTCGTAATGTGCAAATCGTGCCTTGCTGATGGCTGTATTGATGCGTAAGAGATAGGACAAGCACGTATCCGCCTGCGCAACATCCTCAAAGGCCCATCGTGCATACCGTTCAAGGATGGCCAGCACGATACCCGTATGCGGCTGCCATGCAATACCCTTCTTCACATGAATACGAAGCCACTGCTGCGGCAGGTGATTGAGCGTCTCAAAATCTACAGTTCCCTGTTGGATAAAGGACGCACTAAGTCTCTCGGCTGTGGCCAGGTACTTCGCTTCACGGTAAAGAACCTCATAGTCTTTCCCCGCGGCAAGCGCCGCCATGCGCATCAGCCGCAGTTGATACACGACGAAGGCAGCCGCCTCCTTTGGCATTTTATACGTGTATGTGTTTTCCGACGGCAGGGTTCCAATGAGGGTATAACGGATAAAGAGGTATTCGGAACCGTTGTGGTAAGCATTGTCAAAGCACTGTTCTATAGCACTGATGCGTTCCTGCGCTGCTGCCCGGTTCTCGTCCTCCTCCGTCATCGCTACCGTACCTAAGCGTAGCATCATTGCCGCCACAAATTCATCAGTCGTGTGCCATTTGGCTCTCACCCATAACAGGGGGAACCTGATGACATCCCTGAACGGTACCTCCTCCGACCTCAGCCTTCGGGCATAATCGCGTTCTTGTTTACGGAGAATCGCCATGGCGGCTTCGTTGATAGCGCCATCAAGTTCCTTGTGTCTATATATTGTCATCAAGCTGCATGGATATGCATCTTCGAGATGCTTGGTATAGAGCCTGATCTTGTCGGACAAGGAGCAATGGTACTGTCCTTTCAACTCCTCCCGAATATGTGCGGAGTCCATCGGCCGCCTACACCAAGCAGCATATTTCCCCGGTGCCTTTTCGATGAGCAGATCGCCATTTCTCAGGAGACTGATGTCGGAATATACGAGCAACTGTGCCAGCGTCTTGCAAACGGCTTTGTATACATCCCCCGTAAGCGTCCTCGATTCCACCTTGTCCTTCAAGAACTTGGCCAATACAGGCACGATTTTGTCAATCTCCCGACAGTCCACCTTGTACAATTGTTGTGTGAAATGGTTGTATGCCTTAATATCAGGCAGCATGGAGACGAGATATGACAAGAGGCTGCTCGACAAGAATGGCCTGCTGGCCTCACGAAGGCAATAGAACAACCGGGGAATATACTCGCGCGCAATCATTTTCTTGATCCTCCAAATATCGTTTCCTGAGATTGGCAGATGTCTATCCTTATCTTTCGATTGCACATCCTTCAGTAGTTCATTCATGAGGGATTCCGCGCAGTCGTAGTACTTTTCGGCGATGCACGCTACGATTCGCTCCGTGCCGTAGAGCACTCCATCGGGAAGTGTAGCGTTGTAGTAGATCATCGTTCGCCATACGTGATGCGACACGTTTGACGGCTCCTCATACAAGCCCAGCATCAGGTACTCACGCTCATCCTTCACCAGCATGTCAGAATCTCCTCCATCAACCAGATACCGCAACAGGTCGCTTAATATCGGCTCCGTATGTTCTATGTCATTCCCCCTAAGATACCTAACCATGCGAAACACATAGACATCAGCCCCCGTACTGCTGTATGGACACCCCTTGTTGTACAAAAGATTGGTCCGTTCAACAAGTTCCCTGATGCTTCGCACCTGTGATGACATGTGGGCGAGGATTTGCGGTTGTAGCGTTAGTCGTGGATATTTCTGCTTTTGAATGTCAAATTCGTTCAATAGAGCTCTCATCTCGTCCCAGCTGGAAGTAGCCTTGGCCATTATGGAGAACGTCGCTGATGATGGTGCCCTGCCAACATTCTTAATGGAATGTTGATAGTAACTCATCACTACATCAAACAGTCCTGGCGTCGCTCTGACTTTTCGCTGGGCATCAATGAAGTTGTTTAGGATGGAGTTGTAAGCAGACAGTGCAGAGTTGGGATTACTCCAGTCTAATGCGGTCAGCGCCTCGTTGATGTCCTGTTCATGCTTCCAATAGTGCCAAGCGATATTCTTGTTGAATAGATGAATGGGTAACGGAGCCTGCAAGGCAGGAATCTTTTCGGCATACTGCTCATAGTACCCTCTGCATCCTTCTCGTATTATCTTTATGTCTTTGGGCGTTAGCGTATAATATTCCTGCTGATTAACCAATACTCTCATCAATCGGCGATACGTATTGGCCGTCCGCTCATTTTTTTGTCCTATCAAATTCGCTATAGCGTAAGAGTCCACCGGATAATGCCATTTGCACATGGCTTCCACATAGCCCGCTGCACTCACTTGACAGATGTCCACCTTCCCCTGCGCGTCACAGAACACCATTTTCAGCGCCTCTTTATGATCCTTGTATATTTTTAGCCGATTGCAGACGATGATATTGTTCGTCCTTACCTCGACATCTGCCTGAGACAAAAGTCCATTCAGCTGGTCTATTGCCCAAAGACGCTCAGGTTTGCCTTGCATGTCTGCAATGCGATTGACGAGGTGGTTAAACGTGTAGGTATCGGCGTTGAAGAGCCCCCGTTCCTGACATCTAAGAATCATATCCATAGCCTCTTCAAAGGTCTGGAGATATGTAATGTTCTTAATGATGTTATTGTATATATAGCCATCTCTCAATAACTGAGGCTGTTCCGATTCCAGATAAGACAGGCAAGCCGACAACACCTCCCTGTCCTTGTCATCTTGACAGGATTTTTCAAACAAGTGTCCCCATCCGATATTAACTCGCGACAGCTCCTCACGCATCTGATCTACAATGGTATTGGGGTCGAATGTAGAATTGTCATGCCCCTGCTCCCACTCAAATGTCAAAGGCTCATATCCATCAGGCAAAGCAACCCCTGACAGGTTCAAGAAATTAAGTGCTGTCGGCAGGTCAACCTCCGGGCGCGCCATTAGTTCCCCCACAACAAAGACATTGGGCTTAACTCCCTGAAGATACATTCTATTCAACCAGTCGTAGCACTCATATAGGTTTGCCGCCAAGGCGATGAGCCTGCTATAAGTAAACGAATCACGCTGTTTATGCAGTTGGTCATAGAGGACATTGATCATATCTGCATATATCCGCTTTTTCTCCCCCCGACTCTTGTCTATCATCTTATTAAGCGTATAGGTGTTGATGTACAGCGGATTATGCCGGGCATCACGAGCATGGGGTATTAAATCATTCTCCATTAAGTTCTCTGCCTGCTGGATGCCACAAAAGACATTGTCCAACATTGCCGTATAGGTGAAACTGTTACGCAGAATCAGCCAAGTGTCTTTCTGCCTGGGATGACGTATCTTCAAGGGGGCAAAGATTGTGTTGTACACCTCGTCATACGAAGTGTTGGCAAAAGAGCGAATCAAATAACTGGTGGTGCTGCTGACCACCATGCGCATAGCTGTCTCATCCGTAAACCGGCCATCGAGAGTCGCTCCTATGCATCCTAACAATTCAGCTATAAATTCCTGGCAAGCATCCAAATCCGAACCATAGACGCGGTTCAAGAGCTGTGCCTGGACATAGGGAGTAAGAACCGACAGCAAATCAATCAGCGTCGGTTGTTGGACATGGAAACTTATTCGTCGGCTACGTATGTCTTCTAGAATACCGATATCGCTCAATAGATAAAGAAAATTGGTTCTTAAGACATTACAGAAATGCGTGAATTGTTCTATGTCGCTGACTTTAAGCGCCAATGCTCCAACGGCTTTTCGGAGCTGATAGATGTCATAGGGTTTTTCTGTATCAAGTAGAAGTCTGGCAATCTCCACCGCATCTTCACTCAGGGAGAAACGGGAAAAAGCCTGTAAAGCGCCGTCATAGTCGGGAGCCCACTCTACTTCGACGCTGATGACGTATGCCTCATTCTTCATCTTTTTGTAATCTTCCATTGCCCTTATTTCATCACGCTCCTGCGTCGTCTGAGCCTTACGCATCAGCGCACTGAGCAAATGGTCTGTCCTCAAAGTTTTCGGGCACGCAGCATAAGCCGCCAAAGCTTCCGAGTAACCCTGGCAACCATAATAGATGAAGGTCTCTATTACATTTGAATAGAAATGGATATTGGCCAGGGCTCCGTTTTCACACTTCTGACGGTCATCGCACAAGAGTCTGGACAAATTCTTGTCTGCTGTTCCTTCAACAGATTCTCCCATCCACAAGTGGTATAGCCATCGAGTCGTCTGGCTCCTGTAGGTACATCTTCTGCAGATTCTGGAGACTTGAACAGTCAACGCTTCGTCTTTGACGTTGTGATTACAGAAAGACAACAAGACACGTGCCAATGCTTTTTCATCTTCCTCTGAGAATGATTCGTCACCATTTAAGAGGTACCCGTCACGCCCTATGAAATAGCGGTAAATGTATTCCTGAATGATTACGGGTGCGTCGTTTCCACGAGAAGAGATGCCCATACGTCCATCCGTAACCAAACTGTTTAAGGCGCGGCGACAAGCTTCCTCTATCTCATCTTGTTCCCATTCACATTCTAAGTCCTTCTGGCAGAACCATGTCGCCAACTTTAACAGCTGCTGTCTGTCCCCTATGCTGTCATCTCTCCACATAGAAATTGCCTTAATGGCTTTCAGCAACATCCGTTTGGCAAGCTTCATAAGGTCGTTACCCTGTTTCTGCCATCTTTGGTAGTCGCCGAGGATACTGTTTAAATCAACGAACAACGCTCCAGTACGACGATAGCGCATATTCCGCTCATCCAAAGGCACGCCCGCAGACAGAAAAAAACGTTTTGCTTCTGAGAACTCTCGGCCTTCCATTTCCTTGATTTCTAACCAGGCGGCATGAGGGTTCTCGCGAGGATTGACACCCGGGAAATTGATCTCTCGCACCGATGACGTAGCAACCACGGAAATATTCGTGTTGTCTATTTTGCTAAGGAAAGATCTCAGAGCGTCACTAATTTCTTCTATCTCAACCAATTGCTCTAAGTTGTCAAGGACGACATATAATTTGGGGACATCTGGGGTTGCAGCATAAGCCAACAAGCGGTCTGTCTGTGATACGAAATAACGTGTCCAGGTTTCCATGTCTGCAAACCTGTCTCGGAATACATATATCCATCCGTCATTGACATTTTTCAACGCCTCCATGACGGCACGTGTTTTACCAGACAATGAAGGCCCTGAGACCACGATGACACGACGGCTCCGCAGCGCTTCATCCAAATCGTCGTCGAATTTACGTCGCAGATACAATTCCGTACATTTTTCCCTGCGGCGCACATCGGTGAAAAAGAGCTCCTTAGTCAGCTTATTTCCGCGGACAGCATCCGGGAATGGGCGTTCTTTGCTCATTGCAAACGCCATCAGTTCGTCTGCTGCCTTATTCTTTAGCTGGGACATATCGCTGAAGGGGATAGAGTACACGCGCCGGTGCCCGACAACCTGATTGCGGTTGTCAGCCATGTAAGTCTCCAGATTCTCATACTTCATGAAATCATCGTAGCTCATCCCCACCTCGTTGCTTTCCTTAGCTGTCTGTTCATTATAGAAAATGATGAGATATTGCGGCAACTCACCACGTTGATAATTGGCCAATGCCGCTTCAAACTCGTAGCGCGTCAGACTGCGAATCTGCTCGTCGATAATCAGAAAGAAAAGGGTTGACTGGCATAATGCACGGTCGGCAGGAGCTTGGGCATCAATCTTTTCCACCTTTTGGGTAAAGTCTGGACGGCGTTCATAGAAGAACTCACTAAAGCACACATTATCCAGTGCCAACTTCTCATTTACCTCCTCAATCGCTGCTTGAACGGCAGAGCGATGCTCCGTCAGATGAAGCGACGAGGCAATAAATACTTGATACTCATTTTGTCCCTTTGGCATAATTAACATTGATTAAATTATTCCTACCCTTTTCCCTTTCCTGTCTATAGTGTACCATTCCCCATCGCGACCCTTCACTTTTGCGAAGCCACCGATGAATTCGTTGGCATATGCCCATTGTGCCGGAAGAATGGTGCGGCCGGATGTGTTGATATAGCGATATGTGCCGGATAAATCCTTCGCAGCAAACCAACCTTCGGAGAAGACACCGCCGCTCTTCCACTGGCAGGGAATCACCACGCGCCCCGTTGGGTCGATGAAGCCCCACTGCTCACTGGCGTCCTTGACAGCGGCCAGATGTTCACTGAATTGACAGGCATCCTTCCATCGGCAGGGTATTACCTCGCGTCCGCTCTTGTCGATAAAGCCGTATCTGTCATTCGCATCGCACACAGATGCCAAGCCTTCGCGGAAAGACGACGCTGATTTCCATGCCCCTGTAATGAAGATGCTACCCGTATGGTCGATAAATACTGGTTTCCAATCGGCCGTCCGGACAAAGGCAAGTCCTTCCGAAAAAGAAGAGGCAAACTGCCACTTGAATGGGATGACGGTGTTCCCTGTCTTATCGATATAGCCATGCGACCATTGCGATTCTGCTACATGCGCGACGCCTTCAAAGAAGGAATCGGCGATATGCCACTGGCACGGAATAACGATGCGCCCCGCTTTGTCGATGAAGCCCCACTTCCCGTTGGCTCCACGCACGCGGGCCAAGCCTTCATAGAATGAGTCAACAACCTCCCATTGACAGGAAATGACCAGCTCGCCCTTCTTATCGATGAAGCCCCACAAGTCTGCGGAGCTCTTGACCGCTGCCAAGCCTTCTTGGAAAGCATAGGCGTACTTCCATTGACAGGGAATGACTACGCGTCCGTTCTCATCGGCAAAGCCATAGTTGCCATGAACCAGCACAGGAGTCAGCGCAGGTTCTGCACTGCCCGTCCACCGCCCCAGATCCCTCAGCAGCTTCTCCCGCTGCGGGGCGTTGTCCCAGGCGATGGTGTCGGTGAGACCATACATGAAGTCGAACTCATCGGACATGGTGCAGTTGTCGATGTTGATGATGACGACGTGCTTCTGGGCATCGTGCTCGGCTTTCTTCATGGCAAAGTTGAGCTCCCGGAGGGCGAACTTGGAGCTCTGGGAGTCGCGCGAGAGCATGAACAGGAAGATGCGGCAGGTGTTGATGGCGTCCACGATGTCCTGAGTGAACTGCGACGCACCGCTCTCGATGCCCTCCAGGTCCATCCAGCACTCGGCGCCGGTGGCCTGCTCTATCTTGCCTTTGATGCCCTTGACCTTCTCAAGGTCCTTGCGGCTGTAACTGATGAATATTTCTCGTGCCATAGTTTCTGAATCTGCCGCCAAAGGTACACATTATTTCTGAACCGCAGCCGTGCCGCTCTACTTTTTTCGCGCTCTACACGTAAAAAACGGGGTGTTTTGTTGATTCTCTCGCGCAAAATGGCGGTTATTTACGGAATATGTTGTACCTTTGCGCCCGATTTAACGCCAATGTCGTGAGCACAACAGACCGAAAAGCGCAAGCCGAGGAGCTCTATCAACAGGGTAACGTCTTCCGCAAACAGCAACAATGGGCCGAGGCGCTGAACGCCTACGAGGCGGCAGTGGCCCTCGACAGCGAGTCGCCGGCAGCGGCGGCGCGCGAGATGCTCATGAATATTATGGAATTCTATTGCAAGGATTACTATAATCCCTGATGGAACAGCGGAATCACGGTATCTCGGAATCACGGTATAACAACATAACGACATCACGTTAAAACGACATAACGAAAAAAGACAGACATGGCTAAAATGAAAGGTACGATCGTGGTGAACACGGAGCGGTGCAAGGGCTGCAGCCTCTGCGTCGTGGCCTGCCCGCTGGACATCATCGCGCTCGCCGACAAACGAGTGAACCGACGTGGCTACCGCTACGTGGAACAGACCAACCCCGAGGCGTGCACGGGCTGCACGTCCTGCGCCATCGTGTGCCCCGACGGGTGCATCACGGTGTATCGGAAGAGAGTTGAGAGTTGACAGTTGAGAGTTGACAATTGAAAGTACATAGATAACACACAATGGAGAATAATAGTTCCGAAGTGCTCCTGATGAAGGGCAATGAGGCCATCGCGCACGCGGCGATTCGCTGCGGCTGCGACGGCTATTTCGGCTACCCGATTACTCCGCAGAGCGAGATCCTGGAGACGCTGGCCGTCGAGAAGCCGTGGGAGACCACGGGGATGGTGGTGCTGCAGGCGGAGAGCGAGGTGGCGAGCATCAACATGATTTACGGCGGCGGAGGCTGCGGCAAGCGCGTCATGACGTCGTCGTCGAGCCCCGGCGTGGCGCTGATGCAGGAGGGCATCGCCTACATGGCGGGTGCCGAGATTCCCGGTCTGATCGTGAACGTACAGCGCGGCGGCCCCGGCCTGGGCACCATCCAACCCTCGCAGGGCGACTACTTCCAGGCCACGCGCGGCGGCGGCAACGGCGACTACTACGTCCTGGTGCTGGCTCCGGCGAGCGTGCAGGAGATGGCGGACTTCGTAGATCTCAGCTTCGAGCTGTCGTTCAAGTACCGCATCCCGGCGATGATCCTCTCCGATGGTGTCATCGGCCAGGTGATGGAGAAGGTGGTGCTGCCGCCTTTCAAGCCGCGCCGCACCGAGGAGGAGATCCTGCGGGAGTGCCCCTGGGCCTCCACGGGTCGCAAGGGCGGACGCCCGGTGAACGTGATCACGTCGCTGGAGCTGAAGCCTGAGGCGATGGAGAAGCACAACCTGCACCTGCAGGAGAAATACCAGCTCATCCGCGAGCGCGAGGTGCGCTATGAGGAGACGCTGACGGACGACGCCGACTACCTGATCGTGGCCTTTGGCTCCGCCGCACGCATCGCCCAGAAGGCCATCAGCATCATGCGCGCTGAGGGCATCCGCGTGGGTCTGCTGCGCCCGATTACGCTGTGGCCGTTCCCGACGCAGCGCATCAGCGAGCTCGCAGGCCGCGTGAAGGGTATCATGTCGTTCGAGATCAACGCCGGACAGATGGTGGAGGACGTATGCCTCGCCGTCGAGGGCCGCACGCCCGTGACGCACTACGGAAAGATGGGCGGCATCGTGCCTACGCCCGACGAGCTGATTCAGGCGCTGACGGAGAAGTTGAAGATAGAGAAGTAAAATGAAGAACAGAGAAGAAGTCCGCAATATCCTGAACACGGTGTTCCTGCTGCTGGCGCTCGTGGGCGTGGTGCTCTACTTCGCGCTGCCTGCTCACCACGTGGCGGGGCTGGTGGTCATCGGCGTGGCCATGATCATCAAGACCGTAGAGTTCTTCATCCGTTTCATGCTGTGACAGATAATTCAAAGAAAATGGAAAATATAGTTTCACCAGAGAATCTGGTTTATCAGAAACCCACGCTGCTCAACGACACGGACATGCACTACTGCCCGGGTTGCAGCCACGGCGTCGTCCATAAGCTCATCGCCGAGGTCATCGAGGAGATGGGCATGGAGGAGAAGGCCATCGGCGTCTCGCCCGTGGGCTGCGCCGTGTTCGCCTACAAATACATCGACATCGACTGGCAGGAGGCTGCCCACGGCCGCGCGCCCGCCATCGCCACTGCCATCAAGCGCCTGTGGCCCGACCGCCTGGTGTTCACCTACCAGGGCGACGGCGACCTGGCCTGCATCGGCACGGCAGAGACCATCCACGCCCTGAACCGCGGCGAGAACATCGCCATCATCTTCATTAACAACGCCATCTACGGCATGACGGGCGGACAGATGGCGCCCACGACACTCATGGGCATGAAGACCGCCACCTGCCCCTACGGCCGGCAGGCCGACCTCCACGGCTACCCGCTGAAGATCACAGAGCTGGCAGCGCAGCTCGAGGGCACGTGCTACGTGACCCGCCAGAGCGTGCACAGCGTGGCCGCCATCCGCAAGGCGAAGCGCGCCATCCGGCAGGCCTTCGAGAACTCCGTGAACCGCCGCGGCAGCTCACTCGTGGAGATCGTCTCCACCTGCTCCTCCGGCTGGAAGAAGACACCCGTCGAGGCCAACGCGTGGATGGAAGAGCACATGTTCGACTTCTACCACGTGGGGGACTTGAAAACAGTTGAGAGTTGACAGTTGAAAGTTGACAGTTTTTGTTTTAAAGCTTAAAGTAAATGACAGAAGAAATCATCATATCGGGCTTCGGCGGACAGGGCGTGCTGTCCATGGGTAAGATCCTGGCGTACAGCGGACTCATGGAAGGCAAGGAAGTGTCCTGGATGCCAGCCTACGGCCCCGAACAGCGCGGCGGCACGGCCAACGTGACGGTCATCGTCTCCGACGAGCGCATCTCATCGCCCATCGTCAGCACCTACGACACGGCCATCATCCTCAACCAGCCCTCGCTGGAGAAGTTCGAGAGCGCCGTCAAACCCGGCGGCAGCCTCATCTACGACGGATACGGCATCAGCGTGCCGCCCTCGCGCACGGACATTAATATATATGAGATCAACGCGATGGACGCTGCCGCCGAGAGCGGCAACCCCAAGAGCTTCAACATGATCGTGCTAGGCGGACTGCTGAAGGTGCGGCCCATCGTGACGCTCGACAACGTCATCAAGGCCCTCCACAAGACGCTTCCCGAGCGCCACCACCACCTCATCCCCGCCAACGAAGCTGCGTTGCGCATGGGCATGGACATCATCCTGAAGCAATGAGACGCCTTGCTGTCTGGCTCATCCTCCTCGGCCTCGGAGCCCTGCTGCCGCAGACACTGCGCGCGCAGGACTTCGACGGCTTCGGCACCACCATGTCCGGCGACGAGATGAGCTCCAACGACAGCATTGCACGGGGACTGAAGCGCAGCACGTGGGGGCGCGACACCTCACAGGTGGAGCGCTTTGTGCCCACGGAGTATCGCCAGTGGCGCATCAATGAGCGCCTCGGCACCGTCTATCCCGAGGTGTACAACGACACGCTGCCCCATCTCTTCCAGAACTTCAACAGCACCGACGGCTACACCGGCGAGTATTCCTACCTCGGCAACCTCGGCGCACCCCGCCTGGCGCGTAACTTCATGGACCGTCCTGTCACGGACGACCTGATGTTCATCCAGCCCTACGACTACTTCCATACGACGCCCGGCAACCTCCTCTTCACCAACACAAAGAGCCCCCTGACGAACCTCCAGTACCACAAGTGCGGCACCAAGGAGAACGGTCAGGATCGCCTCCGCGCCTACTTCGCCACCAACATCAACAAGAACGCCGGACTCGGCTTCAAGGCCGACTACCTCTACGCCCGCGGCTACTACAACAACCAGGCCAACTCGGAGTTCGGCGGCACCCTCTTCGGCTACTTCAAGAGCGACCACTACGACGTCCACGCGATGGCGTCGTGGGAGCACATGAAGATGGCCGAGAACGGCGGCATCGAGGACGACGCCTACGTCACCGACCCGCAGAGTTTCCCCCGCAGTTTCAACAGCACCGACATCCCCACCGTCCTCTCCTCCCTCTGGAACCGCAACGACCACCAGACCGTCTTCCTCACCCATCGCTACAATATTGGGCGCTACGTAGAGGTCGCCGTCCCCGACAGCCTCAAGCCCAAGATGCCCTCCGACGACGAGCTTCTCCAGCGCCTGCGCTCCGACAGCCTCGTAGCCGCTATCCGCGCTGACAGCCTCCGCTGCGACTCCACGCTCGACTCCCTCCGCATCCAGTGGCAGGCCGAGCAGGCGCCGCCCCGCGAGTTCGTGCCCGTGACGAGCATCATCCACACCGCCCACTTCCGCCGCCTCATGCACGTCAACTACAGCCGCGCGGCACTCCCCACCGACTACTTCTCCCACGACCCCTATATCCGCTCCGCCTACGGCAACTACGAGGACGAGACACGCGCCTTCAGCCTCAAGAACACCGTCGGCGTGCAGCTCCGCGAGGGCTTCAACCGATGGGCCAAGGCCGGCATCACCCTCTTCGCCGCCCACGAGCATGAGCGCTTCCGCCTGCCCTCCCTCAGCACCACCGACGATGTCAACTACTTCGACACCTACCGCGAGAACCACATCTCCGTAGGCGGCGAGATCGAGAAGACACAGGGCTCCCTCATCCACTACAAAGCCGGCGCGGAGTTCTGGGCCATCGGCCAGAAAGCCGGCGACCTCGACATCCACGGCACCGGCGACCTCAACTTCCGCCTCGGGCGCGACACCGTGCGCCTGGCCGCCACCGCCGCCTTCCAGAACCTCTCGGCGCCCTTCTACTACACCCATTTCCACAGCCAGGGCATCTGGTGGGACAACGACCTGAAGCAGGAGACCCGCACCCGCATCGAAGGTCGCCTCACTCTCGACCGCACCCACACCAGCCTCCGCTTCGGCATGGAGAACATCTCTAACTACACCCACCTCGCCAGCCTCCTTACGCCCCTCTACGACACCGACGGCACCACCCTCACATCCTACGCCCACGACGTCGCCGTGCGTCAGCAGAGCGGTAGCATCCAAGTCCTCAGCGCCACCCTCCGCCAGGGCATCCACTGGGGCTTCTTCCACTGGGAGAATGAAGTCACCTGGCAGCACACCACCAACGACGACATCCTCCCCCTGCCCACCATCTCGCTCTACACCAACCCCTATGTCGTCTTCCACATCGCCAAGGTGCTACGTGTGGAGATCGGCGTCGATATGCGCTATTTCACCAGCTACTACGCCCCCGACTACTCCCCCTTCATCGGGCAGTTCATGGTGCAGGACGCCGCGCAACCCCGCGTGAAGCTCGGCAACTACCCCATCCTCAACGGCTACGCCAACTTCGCCATCAAGCGCGTGCGCGGTTACATCAACGTCACCCACTTCAACGCCGGCAATGGCAACGCCTTCTGGGCGCCCCACTACCCCATCGATCCCCTGAGCATCCACTTCGGCATCTCCTGGAACTTCTACGATTAACGACCTGAAAGCGGCTATGTCATTCCTTTTGACACAGCCGCTTTTCGTTAACGGATGCTGCATCTTATGCTGGAAAGATTAGTAATCTTATACGACTAAGATTAGTAATCTTATGACCCTAAGATTACTAATCTTCTCTTTCCTTGCCTTTCTCGTCCTCTTCTCTTGTCCGTGACCCGTTCCTCTTAAAAATACGTAATTTAGGGAGCTACCATAAAAAATTTTCGGGATTATATGAGTCGGTATCACATTTTTTTGTACCTTTGCCACCGATTACTCGTATGCACTGATGCGGAAGCAACGTTGAACGTGTTCATGACCGCTGAAGATTGGTGATAGCCCACGCCAAGGCCAAAGGGAACCACAATCCTCTGAGGCGGCTGGGTGGGTAGCGAGCGATCAGACATAGAAAGGCGTTTATCAGCGCTTTGTTCGAGACCTTTCGGAATCTAGCAAATTCAACGATTACTGTCTTGGGCATTGCAACGGTAGATGTCCTCGGGATGTGTTTATAAACGTCCTCTTTTTGCAGATAGGGTAACTTGTACCCAGTCTGCGTTTAAGAGTATCTTATATTCATATCGGCGTGGGCTCTAACGTTGTCTGTTCAACAGTAATAGGCATTTGCTAGAGCCTCGGAAGGTGGAACGGACAGCGATGGTTCCACGCTTTCTTTATGTCCCAACGCCAGCGTTCTGGCGGGCATATAAAGAGTATCTCTCAGAAAGTTGACCGTAGTAGGCGCAAGTATGAAGATCCACGCTGCGAAGAGCCAGCCATCAGTCGGTGCCACAGGTGCGGACACTCCGAACTATATCCTGGAGACATCCCTCAATGAGGCCACACCCAGCACTGCGGACGAAGCACTCTACACGGGACTGGAGGCCGTGGAGAACGACGACAACGACCTGCTGTGGTACCCCATGCACATCCGCCATTCCAACCCGAAGAAAGCGCGCCGCGTCCGCGACGAGCTGACCCGCCGGGGCCTCACCACCTACCTGCGATTGAAATACCACGAGGCCATCGTGGACGACGAGCTGCGCGATATAGCCACCCCGGCCCTGAACAACCTCATCTTCGTGCACGTGCAGAAGAAAGTCATCCGCCACCTGAAAAACACGGAGTGCGACCTCACATCCCTCCAGTTCATGACCAAGCCCAAGCGCGACCGGACAGACAAGACCGTCATTATCACCGTACCGGAACACGCCATGAACCAGTTCATTCAGGCAGAAGTGCTCCCCGACCCCTACAAGCAGCGCGTCAACGTAGATTACAGGAAATACATCGACCTGGCAGGCCGTCGCGTGAAGATCATCCGCGGCCCCTTTGCAGGTATCGAAGGCGAGATCAAGCACATCGGAGGCCATCGCATCATCGTGGTCAAACTCCAGAACCTCGGCCTGGCCACCGGCATCGCCTACGTCAAACAACAAGACATGGTACTTCTATGAGGAGACAGCAGTTCGACAGCCAGTCACTGGCCACCTTCCGTATGCGTTGCTGGCATGAGCTGGCCGACATGGACCATCCGCACTACATCCAGGACTACATGCAGCTCGCCGACGATGCCCGTAGGATGCACGTCGCCATCACCCAGAAGCTGCGCCGTGACTTCCCCGCCCATCAGCCGCTGGACGCCACCAGGGCCGAGGCCGAAGCAGAGCTCCTGGTGACAATGCTCCTCGCCGACCACTATGCACCCACCTGCTCCCGCCAGCCCTCCGATCCCAGCCATTCCTCTGACCTCCGCCAGCGCGCCTATGCCCTCCTGCCCCACCTCCGCGACAAGCGCCTCCTCTGTCACCTCCTCGTCCTCCTCCTGTTCACTGACAGCCACTCCTCCCCCACCCTCCAAAGTCACTCCTCCCCCACCCTCCAGCCCCACTCCGCCTCCACCCTCCAAAGTCAGATCCTCCCCCTCCTCCCCACCCTGGAGCAACAAAATCCCGAAGACCGCCACATCCAGAACCTCTACCACGCCACCCTCGGAGTTTAGTGGTTCATGACAGTTATCAATCTTTTGTAGTTGAACTGAAGAGCGGAAGAACAATACACAATTTTAGAATTGATCATACAAAAATATGGCAAAATTTAAAGAGAATGGGAAGTTAAAACTTCTCATCATAGTGGGCACGCGCCCGGAAATCATCCGATTAGCAGCGGTAATCAATAAGTGCCGCGAGTACTTTGATTGCTTACTTGCGCACACCGGTCAGAACTACGACTACAACCTCAACGGGGTGTTCTTCAAGGACCTGAAGTTGGCCGCCCCGGATATCTATATGGAGGCTGTGGGCGACGACCTTGGCGCCACCATGGGAAATATCATCGATAAGTCCTACAAGGTGATGGTAGAGACCAAGCCCGATGCCGTATTGGTATTGGGCGACACCAACAGCTGCCTGTCGGTGATTGGTGCCAAGCGCCTCCACATCCCCATCTTCCACATGGAGGCCGGCAACCGCTGCAAGGACGAGTGCCTGCCCGAGGAGACCAACCGCCGCATCGTGGACATCATCTCCGACGTGAACATGGCCTACTCCGAGCACGCCCGCCGCTACCTCGCCGACTGCGGCCTTCCCAAGGAGCGCACCTACGTCACCGGCTCCCCCATGGCCGAGGTCCTCCACCAGAACCTTGCCGAAATAGAATCCTCAGACATCATAGAAAGACTGAACAGGGAATTTTCTGCCCACAAGGAGTCCTCCCCCCCCCCACGGGGGGAGATAGAGAGGGGCCGCTATATTTTGCTCTCCGCCCACCGCGAGGAGAACATCGACACCGAAAAGAACTTCCTCTCCCTCTTCACCGCCATCAACCGCATGGCCGAGAAGTACGACATGCCCATCCTCTACAGCTGCCATCCCCGCTCGCGCAAGCGTCTGGAGCAGTCTGGCTTTAAACTGGACGAACGCGTTATCCAACACGAGCCTCTTGGATTCCATGACTACAACTGCCTCCAGATGAACGCCTTTGCTGTGGTCAGTGACAGCGGTACTCTCCCCGAGGAAAGTTCGTTCTTTACCTCTGTTGGTCATCCGTTCCCTGCCATATGTATCAGAACTAGTACCGAAAGACCAGAGGCTTTGGATAAGGCTTGCTTCTTCATTGCCGGTATTGACGAGAAGAGCCTGCTCCAGGCCGTGGATACCGCTGTGACCATGAACCAGAATGGCGACTATGGCATCCCCGTGCCCGACTATGTGGAAGAGAACGTCTCCACCAAGGTCGTGAAGATTATCCAGAGCTACGTTGGAATAGTCAACAAAATGGTCTGGCGTAAATTCTAACGACCACGGATTGCACAGATAAAACGGATTTTATGAAGATATTGGTAACCGGAGCAAAGGGGTTCGTGGGTAAGAATCTGTGCGCTCAGTTGAATAATATCAAGGACGGGAAAGCACGTTGTTATGGCGACGTGCAGATTGAAGAAGTCTTTGAGTATGATCTTGATAGTACGCCCGAGCAATTGGATGCTTGGTGCAAGGAGTGTGACTTCGTGTTCAACTTGGCGGGAGTTAACCGCCCGCAGAACCAAGAAGAGTTTATGCAAGGCAACTTCGGCTTTGCATCAACTTTGTTGGACACGCTGAAGAAGCACGGAAATACTTGCCCCGTGATGCTGTCAAGTAGCCAGCAGGCTTCGCTTACAGGGCGCTTTGGCAACAGCGAGTATGGCCGCAGCAAGAAAGCCGGAGAAGACCTCTTCCTCGCCTACGAGCGAGACTTCCTCCAAGCGCAGCCATCCCCCCTCCCTTCACGGGAGGGGTCGGGGGTGGGTCTTCCCCGCGTCCTCATTTACCGCTTCCCCAACCTCTTTGGCAAGTGGTGCCGCCCCAACTACAACAGTGCCGTAGCCACCTTCTGCAATGCCGTGGCCAACGACCTTCCCTACACCGTCAACGACCCCAGCGTAGAGCTGGAACTGCTCTACATCGATGACCTTGTGGACGAGATGATTGCCTGCCTCCGCGGTGAGGAGCACCACTGCGAGTTTGAAGGCTTGGCCGTGGTGCCTTCATCGTCCGATGAGGGCCGCTACTGCTACGTCCCCACCACCCACAAAGCCACCCTTGGTGAGATCGTGAACCTGCTGAACCAGTTTGCCGCCCAGCCCCAGACCCTGATGATTCCCGAGATACCTGCCGACTCCTTTGCCAAGAAGCTCTACAGCACCTACCTCAGCTACCTCCCCAAGGAGAAAGCCGCCTTCCCGCTCAAGATGAACGTCGACGACCGCGGCTCCTTCACCGAGCTGGTGCACACCCTCAACTCCGGCCAGGTAAGCATCAACATCTCGAAGCCTGGCATCACCAAAGGCCAGCACTGGCATAACACCAAGTGGGAGTTCTTCATTGTGGTGGCCGGTCACGGACTCATTCAAGAACGCAAGTTGGGAACCGATGAGGTCCTGGAGTTCGAGGTTTCAGGTGACAATATCCAGTGCATCCACATGCTGCCAGGCTACACCCACAATATCATCAACCTCTCTGAGACCGAAAACCTCGTGACAGTGATGTATTGCAATGAGATTTTCAACCCTAACAAGCCAGATACCTATTTCGAGAAAGTATAACGATCATAATAACATAGAATACAATGAGCTTATTTAAGGATACAGTCCTCCTGATTACAGGCGGTACAGGCAGTTTTGGTAACGCAGTGTTGAACCGCTTTTTGAAGACCGACATTGGTGAGATCCGCATCTTCTCCCGCGACGAGAAGAAGCAGGACGATATGCGCCACGACTTCCAGGCGCGTATGCCAGAGGTGGCCAACAAGATTAAGTTCTACATCGGTGACGTGCGCAACAAGAGTACGCTGAAGTACGCCATGAAGGGCGTTGACTACGTGTTCCATGCCGCAGCCTTGAAGCAAGTGCCCAGCTGCGAGTTCTTCCCGATGGAGGCGGTGAAGACCAATGTGATTGGTACGGACAATACCCTTGATGCGGCTATCGACGCGGGTGTGAAGTGCGTCATCTGCCTCTCCACCGACAAGGCCGCATATCCCATCAATGCGATGGGTATCACCAAGGTCATTGAAGAAAAAATTGCTGTGGCGAAGTCTCGTCTCTCTGGCGACACGAAGATCTGTTGCACCCGTTATGGTAACGTCATGTGCAGCCGTGGCTCGGTTATCCCCCTCTGGATTGACCAGATTCGCAAGGGCAACCCGATTACCATCACCGAACCTTCAATGACCCGCTTCATCATGTCACTTGAGGAAGCCGTGGATTTGGTACTCTTCGCTTTTGAGAACGGCAAGAATGGTGACATTCTGGTGCAGAAGGCACCCGCTTGCACCATTCAGACGCAGGCAGAGGCCGTGGTGGAGCTGTTCAAGCATCAGGCACCGAACGAGCCGGAGATCCGTGTGATTGGTATCCGTCATGGTGAGAAGATGTATGAGACATTGTTGACTAAGGAAGAGGCAGCCAAGGCCATTGACATGGGTAACTTCTATGCCGTGCCAGCAGATAACCGTGACCTTAACTATGATAAGTACTTCAAGGAGGGAGATGTCAAGAGAGCCGCTATCGAAGAGTTCAATAGCAACAACACGAAGCGCCTCAACCTTGAAGAAACCAAGGAGAAAATCGCTTCCCTGACTTATATTCAGAATGAGTTGAATGGAATACCTAACCTTGTATAATAGTATTCCTTCACGAGCTGAATGTGCATCTCCGTGGATTTGAGAAAAATAAAAAAAAGCGAAGCGCGACCTTCGGAGCTCTATCAAGGCTGCAAGTCGTAATACTCGGCAGCAGCGTCGAAACACGGACAGCTCTTCATCGGATTAAGCACGTCGTGCCCGATGATGAGAGCAGAGGGGAACTGGTTGTGCAGATTGGTAATGAGTGCCAACATGGCAGCTCGCTGTGCTGCTGTGCGGGTGTCCGCAGGTCGTCCCTGTTCATCCAGTCCGCCCTCGTAACAGATGCCGATGCTATGGGCATTATGCCCCTTGCAATGGGCACCCTTCAATTCCAGCGGGCGTCCCGTTTCGATGGTTCCGTCGCGGCGCACCACATAATGATACCCGATGCCATACTTCCAACCGCGTTCCCTGTGCCAACGTTCGATGTCGGCAGCGCTGCTCTGCTGCCACGTCGGGACAGCAGAGCAATGAATCACAATCAACGTAATGTTTCGCATAACAATTAATTTTTTCACTCTTAGTTCCATGCCTACATGCAGGAACTGGTTGTGATGGACGTGATAAGTGCGGTGAGGACGGTGATGATGATGTCCACAATCCGCTTCAATGTTCGCTTTCTGTTTTCAGTCATAATGTTTAGTCGTTTTGCGGCACGGATTACGCAGATTCTACGGTTCTCAGTCTCCTCCACGTCCTCCGTGCCAAGTTAATAACTCAATAAATCGCAATCTTTAAATCTGTAAATCCAGATTAGGGCTCATCGTTGCCGTCATCGTTCCTCTCAGACGCAGCTGCTTCCACGACCTTCTTGCGGGTGTCACTCATCAGCTCCTCAAGGTCAAGCACAGATTCGCCAGACTTTTCTGCTGCCTTGATAGCAGCCTGGGCCTTGCGACTAGCCACATTGTTGAATTCAGCTCGTCCGCGTAGGTTATCAAAGTCCTCACCAGGCGTGAATACGATGTTGACTCCGGTGATGTCATCAGCCGTGAACTCCTTGGCACTTAGGGCACCATGGCTTTCCAGTGAAATCCAAAAGTTCCCCAGTTCTCCAAGCTGCACCTTCTTGCCTTCCAGCATCATCTCCACCAGACATTCACACATATCGAGGATAACGCCTCGTACAGTGCCTCGTGTAAAAACACCGTTATGGTTGGAAATGTGCTTCACGAACTTATTAAAGGACATCAGTTCGCTCATCTGAGCCTTGGCATAAGCCTTGGCAGGTTCATCTTCATGAATAGGGTTTCCCTGCATGTAAACAGAATAATCAATCATAATTTGTTAAGTTTAAATGTTTAATGTTAAAGAAGATAATACTTGGCAATCTACAGACGAACAAAAAGTACATCGTAAATTGACAAATCGTAAATGTCTTGTCGCGCTTCACTTTTCCCAATATGTCAAAGAACGTATCGCAAATTCACGGTCTTGCCCCGAATTGCAGTGCAAAGGTACATACATCGGAATCCTGAAAGCAAGGAAGAAAGCAGCGTGAAAGATTCTTTCAACTTTCGGGCTCAAGATGAGTAAGTTATAAAGAAATGATGGAAGATAATTTATTGTAACTCAATGAAGATCGAAATAGACGGAAACCCCGGAACCGGCAACACCTTCACGGAAGTCCATATCGGTCAGGTTCAGAACTACAACCCTGCCGCCACCACCGTCGTCAACAACTATTACGGTGAGGTCGTTCAGGCCGATGCCGAAGTGACGGGTAAACCTTCTCAAGTAGCTACAAATAAGACGGTTCCCCACATAGACACCCGCCCCATACATGCCGAGATTCTTCGCTATGTCAGCAAGGTGCGCCCTCTCCTTGTCGGCGAATACAAGTCCAGTTTCCAAGGCCTATGGGTCAACATCCTCGCCATCCCCGAGGTTGATGCAGAGATATACAATCCCGGCAAGCAACAGGGCACCAATTTCAACCGCAACCTTGTTGCCAATATCCTGCATCAGCTTGGTGAACACGGTTACTTCGGTCAGTACAATGCAGCCGCCCTGGCCAGACATTTGGAAGGAGATTCCGACCACAGCGTCCGCACATCCCTTGGTACTTCTCCCGCGCGCGTTATATTTACTAAGGTGGAAAAACTATTCGAAGACGCGCCCACAGCATAGCAAAAAATGAACCTATGTTCTCAGGCCCACGAACCTATGTTCGTCGCGCCATGAACATATGTAACTCGGCCCACGAACCTATCTTCATAAAAAGGCCCTCCTAAGTTAGCATCCCATGCGTGTAGATATCACAGGAAATCCTGGCTCGGATAACACCTTCAACCAGACCGAAATCCAATCGGTTGGTAGCTACAACCCTGCCGCCACTACTGCCATTACAAATTTCCATTTCGGTAATGTCGGTAGCAGCAAGCGTATGGGCACTTACTTCGAGAAACTCATGGATGAGATTCGTCAGAACGTCACAGAGGAGACCATTGATGAGTTACGCTACTACACCACACGTCTTGATGGCACCAAGGATATGGAGGAGAAACTCACCGATGGCAACTTTCCCTCCTACGAGATTCAAGATGCTCTCCGCCTGAAGGAATTTTATGCCAAGCGTGCCGCACGCTTCGAGTACTATCCTTCGGCGCAGCAGATTACTCTCATGCTCTTCTCCCGCATCAAGCATGAGTTCTATACCTATATCTTTCCTCTGATAGAAGCCGAGACACCTCATGCTGTCGTGATGCAGGAAATTCGTTTCCGCATCGTCGTACCCATCATGCAGGTGCTAGATGATAATGATGTCCATGAGTATCAGCTCAACTACAACGACGACCACATCTATGGTATGATTTATTATCTCACCGGAATGTGCCACCTCAACTGGAAGAACTATGATCACGTATAATCCCGCCTTCGACCTCTACCACACCATCTGGCGCATGGCCCACATCCTTCAATGTGTGGGGCCTGATGAGTCTTATGAGGTGGAACGTATGCGCATCTGGGATTTTTACCTCCTGTTCCCATCCATGCTCTATGATGGAAAAGCCGCGCGAGTTTGACCCCCGAGGGCAAAGCGACGATGACCCCTTAAAACTTTTTATTTTTGACCCCTGTAAAGTCCTGACCGACGGGGTCATTTTTATTTTGCCCTTTTACTTCTTTGCATTCATCTTGCG
>JAFUYT010000007.1 GCA_017470425.1 Bacteroidaceae bacterium
GGTCCGCGAAATCGCAGAGTGCTTCAATATCGAGGATGAGGATATCTTCGATGCTCTCTTGAATCGGTCGGACAAACTCAGTCATTTCGTTGAACTTTATCAATTAAAACTGGCAAGTTAGGAACTTGCGAAACTTGAATAATTAACACGTTTTTCTGTACAACGAATCCCAAAAATAAGTATCTTTCCTCTAAAGAAAACTTAAATTCTTTATCGGACTGGCTTATATTTCGCTACATTTATCTATATTTGCAGGCAGAAACGTAATCTTCAAAGAAAGATCATCAACAAGTCATACAACATACATTATCCACTAACCACAATGAATCCCTATCTGAATTTCTCGCTTGAGGGTAAGGTAGCCCTCGTGACAGGTGCCAGCTACGGCATCGGTTTCGCTATCGCCAGCGCTTTCGCTGAGCAGGGTGCAACGATTTGCTTCAACGACATCAACCAGGAACTGGTCGATAAAGGTCTGAAGTCCTACGAAGAGAAGGGCATCAAGGCTCACGGCTACGTCTGCGACGTCACCGACGAGCCCGCCGTGCAGGCTCTCGTGAAGAAAATCAAGGAAGAGGTCGGCACGATCGACATCCTCGTGAACAACGCCGGCATCATCCGCCGCATCCCGATGCACGAGATGGAGGCCGCCGACTTCCGTCGCGTCATCGACATCGACCTGAACGCTCCCTTCATCGTCTCGAAGGCAGTCCTGCCCGACATGATGGCCAAGGGTCACGGCAAGATTATCAACATCTGCTCGATGATGTCTGAGCTCGGTCGCGAGACCGTCAGCGCCTACGCTGCTGCCAAGGGCGGTCTGAAGATGCTCACCCGCAACATCTGCTCCGAGTACGGCGAGTACAACATCCAGTGCAACGGCATCGGCCCGGGCTACATCGCCACCCCGCAGACGGCTCCTCTGCGCGAGCGTCAGCCGGACGGCAGCCGCCATCCCTTCGACAGCTTCATCTGCGCCAAGACCCCCGCTGGTCGCTGGCTCGACCCGCAGGAGCTGACCGGTCCCGCCGTGTTCCTCGCTTCCGAGGCTTCCAACGCCGTGAACGGCCACATCCTCTACGTCGATGGCGGTATTCTCGCCTACATCGGCAAGCAGCCTAAGTAAGCGATAGCAGCAGAAAAACGAACAAAAAGTTTTCGCGCGGGCAGAAAGACAAAGAAAAGTTTTCCTGCCCGCGCTTTTTTGTATATCTTTGCGCCGCAAAATCAAAGAACATCAAGCAATCACAATGGAATACAACTTCAGAGACATTGAGAAGAAATGGCACCAGCGTTGGGTGGCCATGCAGACGTACCAAGTCACTGAGGACGAGACGCGCAAGAAGTTCTACGTCCTCAATATGTTCCCCTATCCCAGCGGCGCAGGCCTCCACGTGGGGCACCCGCTCGGCTATATCGCCAGCGACATCTACGCCCGCTACAAGCGCCTGCAGGGTTTCAACGTGCTAAACCCGATGGGCTACGATGCCTACGGCCTGCCCGCCGAGCAATATGCCATCCAGACAGGACAGCACCCTGAGAAAACCACCTTCGACAACATCAACCGCTACCGCGAGCAGCTGGACAAGATCGGGTTCTCATTTGACTGGAGTCGTGAAGTGCGCACCTGCGAGCCCGGCTACTACCGCTGGACGCAGTGGGCATTCCAGAAGATGTTCAACTCTTACTTCGACGAAGAACTGCAGAAAGCACAGCCCATCGAGAAGCTGATCGAGAAGTTCAAGGCCGAAGGTCAATGGCCTGCCGACGAAAAGGAGCAGAGCGACCTGCTGATGCAGCACCGCATTGCCTATCTTGGCGAGACGATGGTGAACTGGTGCCCGGCACTGGGCACGGTGCTGGCCAACGACGAGGTCGTCAACGGCGTGAGCGAGCGCGGCGGCTATCCCGTGGAGCAGAAGAAGATGCGCCAATGGTGTCTCCGCGTCAGCGCCTACAGCCAGCGACTGCTCGACGGTCTGGAGACCATCGACTGGAGCGAGAGCATCAAGGAGACGCAGAAGAACTGGATCGGTCGCTCCGAGGGTGCCGAAATAGAGATTCCCTATCTCTCCGCTTCAGGAGAGGAAGAGGGAGGCCGCTTCACCATCTTCACCACCCGTGCCGACACGATGTTCGGCGTCACCTTCTTCGTGTTGGCTCCCGAAAGCGAGCTGGTGGATCAGGTGACGACACCGGAGCAGCGCGTTGCCGTCGATGAATACATTAAATATGTGAAAGGGCGCACCGAGCGCGAGCGTATGATTGACCACACCGTGACGGGTGTCTTCACCGGTGCCTACGGCATCAACCCCATCACGGGCGACAAGTGTCCCATCTATGTGGCCGAGTATGTGCTGGCCGGCTACGGCACCGGTGCCATCATGGCCGTGCCCGCCCATGACAGCCGCGACTACGCCTTCGCCAAGCACTTCGACCTCCCCATCATCCCGCTCGTGGAAGGTGCTGATGTCAGCCAGGAGAGCTACGATGCCAAGGAAGGCATCGTCATGAACTCACCCGTAAGCGAGGAGAAGAGCGTCCTCTACGATGGCGAACGCCTCATCCTCAACGGCAAGACCATCAAGGAAGCCATCGCCGAGACGAAGCGCTTCGTGAAGGAACACAAGCTGGGCCGTGTGAAGGTGAACTACCGCCTTCGCGATGCCATCTTCTCGCGCCAGCGCTACTGGGGCGAGCCCTTCCCCGTCTATTACAAGCATGGCATCCCGCAGATGATCCCCGAGGAATGTCTGCCGCTGCAGCTGCCCGAGGTGGATAAGTTCCTGCCCACAGCCACCGGTGAGCCCCCCTTGGGCAACGCCACGAAGTGGGCTTGGGACACGGTGTCGCGTTCAGTGGTCGATTGCTCTGCTATCGACAACGAAACCATCTTCCCCCTCGAACTGAACACGATGCCCGGCTTCGCAGGCTCCAGCGCCTATTATCTCCGTTATATGGATCCCCACAACGATGAGGCTCTCGTGAGCGAGAAGGCTGCTGGCTACTGGCAGAACGTGGATCTATACGTCGGCGGCAGTGAGCACGCCACCGGCCACCTCATCTACTCGCGCTTCTGGAACAAGTTCCTCTTCGACCTGGGCGTGAGCAAGAAGGAGGAGCCCTTCCAGAAGCTTATCAACCAAGGCATGATCCAGGGCTGGTCCAGCTTCGTCTATCGCGTGCGCGGCACCAACAAGTTCGTCAGCTTCGACCTTCTGGAGGAGCAGTACGACGACGCCAAGAAGAAGAACATCTACTTCTACGAGGGTACCGAGGCCGACCCCGTCTATGCCGACATCAGCATGGTCACTGGCAATGTCTTGAACGTCGATAAGATCCGCGAGTGGACGCCCGAGTTCCGCGAGGCAGAGTTCATCCTGAACCAGAACGGCCAGTACATCGTCAGCCAAGCCATCGAGAAGATGTCCAAGTCGAAGTACAACGTGGTGAACCCCGACGACATCTGCGAGCACTACGGCGCCGACACCCTGCGTCTCTACGAGATGTTCCTGGGTCCCATCGAGCAGTCGAAGCCCTGGGACGTCGCCGGCATCGATGGTTGCTTCCGCTTCCTGAAGAAGTTCTGGAATCTGGCACAGGGGATTATTGAGCAGAGTAATCTGAGTGATCTGAATAATCTGAATAATCAGAGTAATCTGAATAATCAGAGTAATCTGAATAATCTGAGTACTCCGAATAAGGAGGAGCTCAAGGTGCTGCACAAGCTCATCAAGAAGGTGACGGAGGACATCGAGGTGTTCTCCTACAACACCAGCATCCCGGCCTTCATGATTGCCACCAACGAACTCTCGCAGCTGAAATGCACGAAGCGTGCCATCCTGGAACCGATGGTGGTGCTCATCGCCCCCTTCGCTCCGCATATCGCTGAAGAGCTGTGGGAAGCCCTGGGCCATAAGACCAGCGTCTGCGACGCCCAATGGCCTGTATTCGAGGAGAAGTATCTCGTCGAGGACACCGTGAAGATGATGGTCGCCTTCAACGGCAAGACCCGCTTCGGCATCGACTTCCCCGCCGACGCCGACAACGCCACCATCGAAGCCGCTGCCCGCGGTCATGAGATGACGCCCAAGTACCTCGAAGGCAAGCAGATTGTGAAAGTCATCATCGTGCCTAAGCGAATGATTAACCTTGTACTGAAATGAGTCAGAAAAAGAATCAGATCCAAGGAGCAAAGGAACAGTTCACGCAAGCCCGCGAGCAGATCGCACAGGCCAGTGAGCGCGTCATCAAGCACATCCATGTCTGGGATGAAATCAAGGACTATTTCTTCATCAGCATGGGATGCGCCATCTACTGCGTAGGCTTCTGCCTGTTCATGCTGCCCTACGAGTTCACGCCTGGCGGCATGACGGGTGTCTCTGCCATCATCTACTACGCCACAGGCTTCCCCTCGCAGTATAGCTATTTCATCATCAATGCTATCCTGCTGGCAGCCGGACTGAAGATCCTGGGCTTCAAGTTCTTCACGAAGACCATCTACGCCACCATCAACATCACCTTCTTCCTGGGATTGTTCCAGAACATCATCCGCCTGCCGGACGGCACACTGCCGCAGGTTGTCGGCGACCAGCCCTTCATGGCCGCCGTGCTGGGTGCCTGCATCGAGGGTGCTGCGCTGGCTATGGTGTTCGTCAACAACGGCTCCACGGGCGGCACGGACATCATCGCTGCCATCGTCAACAAGTACCGCAACTTCTCGATGGGTCGCGTGCTGATGTGGCTGGACTTCATCATCGTGTCGTCGAGTTTCTTTGTCTTCCACGACTGGAATAAAGTGGTGACGGGTTATGTCATCCTGCTCATCTCCATGATTCTGCTGGACTACACGATGACCTCTGCCACGCAAAGCGTGCAGTTCACCATCATCTCCAACTACCCCGAAGAAATCGCCCAAGCCATCAATGATGAGGTGAGCCGCGGTGTCACGATCCTCCACGGACAAGGATGGTACTCGAAGCAGCCTCGTCAGGTGCTCATCGTGATGGCCCGCCGCCGCGAGAGCACGCAGATCTTCCGCCTCATCAAGCACATCGACAACCAAGCTTTCGTCACGATGACCAAGGTCGTGGGTGTCTATGGAGAGGGATTTGACCATATCAAGACGTAGGTCAATTCATAATTCATAATTCACAATTCATAATTAACAATTCACTATTCATAATGCATAATTCATAATTCAGTGAAGATAGTTTTTGCCACCAACAATCAGCACAAGCTCTCCGAGGTTCGCCAGATTCTCGGCGAGCGCTTCGAGGTGGTGGGCTTGAAGGATATCGGCTGCACAGAGGATATCCCCGAGACCGCAGAGACTCTCGAAGGCAATGCCCTGCAGAAAGCACGCTACGTGAAAGAGCACTACGGACTGGATTGCTTTGCCGACGACACCGGCCTCGAAGTGAGTGCCCTCGGCGGCGCACCCGGCGTGCACACGGCACGCTACGCAGAGCTGGCAGGGCAGGGGAGTACCCACGACAGCAATGCCAATATGGACTTCCTGCTGCACAATTTAGAAAATATAACAGACCGCAACGCAAGATTTCGCACCGTTATTGCGTTAATATACAAAGGGGAAGAACATCTCTTCGAAGGCATCGTGGAAGGAACCATCCTCCCGGAGCGCCACGGCCACGAAGGGTTCGGCTACGATCCCGTCTTCCAGCCCAAGGGCTATGACCGCAGCTTCGCAGAGATGTCTGCCGACGAGAAGAACGCCATCAGCCACCGCGGGCGTGCCACGCAGAAACTCGTTGAGTTTCTTAAACTGAAACATTGAAAGAATAAAACACTGAAAGATACTTGAAGAATATGAGTTACCATCACATCATGAAGAATCGCAAGGCAAATGCCATGCGAACGAGCCTCGGCGCTTTCATTATTTTAATGTTTCATTTCTTCTATCTTTCAATCCTGCCTGCCTCTGCCCAGATCGGGACGTGGCGCGTCTATCCTGCCTACACGGTCAGCACCTATCACATCCCCATTGGGAACCGCGTCTATTCCCTGATGGAAGGCAACCTGATGGCCTACGATACCGACGACGGCAGCATCACCACCTTCGACTGGGTAGAACAGCTGAGCGACGTCACCATCTCCTTCATCCGCTACAGCGCCGAGGCACGCCGCATCATCATCGTCTATGACAACGGAAACATCGACCTCCTCTCTACCGAGGATGACTACGATGTCATCAATCTGGCACATCTCAAGAACAGCATGTTGGTCGGCAAGGACGTGAACAATGTGCAGGTCTCCGGGAAGTACGCCTATCTGTGCACCAATTTCGGACTCGTGGTCGTAGATATGCAGGAGGGTTACATCCGCGACACCTACGAGTTGGGACTGGCCGTGCGCTCCTGTGCCCTGACGGACAAGAACATCTTCATCGGCACCACCACGGAAGGAATGTGGCGCGGCAGCCTGAGTACCAACCTCAAGGACAAAGCCAACTGGACGCAGCTGAACAGCTATTTCAATGCCAACCGCATGGAGACCCTCAACGGGCAGGTGTGGCTGCAAGTGGGCAGCTATCTCTTTGCCATCAACAGTGATGAGAACAGCTGGAAGACCATCCACAACGCTACGCTCACACCCTCACCCACCTACATGACCGTCAACGATGGGCGCCTCATCATCGGCAACGCCCAATATACCTATATCTATACCAGCCCCACTGACGTGCGTCATCTCACAGGTTCCTATTCCTGGAGCTGTCTGACCGCACAGGGATCCACGTACTGGGCGAGCGACAGCAACCAAGGTTTGCAAGCCTACGAACTGAACAGCGACGGCACCTTCTCCCTCACTCATTCCCACATACAACCGAATAGCCCTCTACACGACTATAGCTTCCACCTGCGCTGGGCAGGTGACCGGTTGATGGTGGCAGGCGGCAACAGACATTTCTCAAGCGTCGTCCGCAGCGGCACAGCCATGATTCTGGAGACCGACGGCACCTGGACGAACTTCGACGGAACATCCATCGCAAAGAACTTCCCGAAGGAAATATGGCGCGATGTCACCAACATCGTGCAGGATCCCAATGACGAGCATCACTACTACGCAGGCACCACCCGCAGCGGCATCTTCGAGTTCAGGGATGCACAATGTGTAGGACACATCGGATATGACAACAGTGCACTCATCTCGATGCTGCCCACCAATGCCAATCCACAATGGTTTACCGTGGCAGACGGCCTTCAGTATGACAACGAAGGAAACCTGTGGACCCTGAACTGTACTTTCAATGCCTGCGACACCACGATCCGCATCATGCGGCCCGACGGAACATGGACAGGTATTCCCTGCCCGGAAATCAAACCGGCTACGACCGTTGACAATATCTTCTTCGACAGTCGTGGATGGGCTTGGCTGAACAGCCGTCGCATGGACGCACGCGGTGTCTTCATGCTCGACTACAACGGCACGATCGACGACACAAAGGATGACCGCCGCTGGCTCTGTAGCAAGATTGTGAACCAGGACGGCACCACCTACGCCCCCGATGAGTTCTACTATATCAATGAAGACCTCGACGGCAGCATTTGGGTATGTACCAATCTGGGTCCTTTCCGCATCACGGAACCCGAGAACTTTGCTTCCAGTGACTTCGTGTTTGAGCAGGTCAAGATGGCACGCAACGACGGCAGCGGACTGGCAGACTATCTGCTGAACGGCCTCTCCACGCAATGCGTCGCCATTGACGGTGCAGGGCGCAAATGGTTCGGAACAGCAGACAACGGCGTGTATTTCATCAGCGAGGACTGTCAGGAAGAACTCGCGCACTACACCACAGAGAACTCCCCGCTGCCATCCAACAACATCTACGACATCGCTATCCATCCCGCCACCGGACGCGTCTTCATCGCTACAGACAAAGGTCTCTGCAGCTATCTCTCCGATGCCTCCGACTCAGCCGACGGCCTGGACAAGGACAACATCTATGCTTTCCCGAATCCCGTGGATCCCGACTACAACGGACCCATCGGCATCCGCGGACTTGTCAAGGACAGCGAGGTGAAGATCGTCTCTGCCACCGGCCAGCTCATCTATAGCGGCACCTCTAAAGGCGGCACCTTCGTATGGAACGGCTGCAACCGCTTCGGCAAGCGCGTGGCATCAGGTGTCTATATCGTCATTGCCAACACCCCCGACGGCAAGAACGCTGCCACCACGAAAATCACCGTCATCAGATAATGACCAACGATTTATTGTCCCGCCAGCAAACCAATGTGCTGCGAGGTATGGCAGCCATCGTGATTGCTGTGTTTCATGTGCTGATAGCCTGGCAGTGTCATCGGGTGGTGAACATCATGGGTTCTGTGAGCGTGGCAGTCTTTCTGGTGCTTTCCGGCTTCGGGATTCACGAAAGCTATCAGAAGAATGGCTTGAAGGACTATTGGCACAAGAAGTTCCGCAGGATTATCGTCCCTTACTGGCTGTTTCTTGCTGTCGTCACGTTGATCAAAGGCTTTCCCGGCTGGAAACCTTTCTTGCTGGATGCCTGCTTCATCCAGTCAGAGTTTTGGTTCATCCCGTATTTGGTACAGTGTTATCTGGTTTACTGGATCATCCAGCGCTGGCTGCATCGCTGGATGACACCTGCCTTCATCATCATAGGTCTGATAGCGCTGAACACGATGCCGCAGATTGCAGCAGAACAGTCCTTTTCGTTCTTCGCAGGCGTGCTGGCATCTCAGCATATCCAACCATTACGGCAAAAGGACAAGCGCTTCTGGTTCACCGTAGGAGCCCTTTCCTTCTTCATTGGCGTTGCCTTCCTCCTGCTGAAGGAAATCCCCGCTGTTCACGCCTATAAGGGAACATTACCCTACAACTACATTCTCCTGTTCATTAAACTGCCGTTAGCGATTCCCTTCCTGCTGATTCCCACGTTCGCTTCCTTCGTTGTACGCTCCCGTACACTCTATCTGGCAGGCATCAGCTCATTGGAAATCTACCTGGTACACTTGCCGCTGGTGCCGTACGTAGAGAAGACTGCACTGCACTTCATCCTCTTCATGGCTGCCACAGCCCTCCTCACCTGGATTTACTATCAGATCAACCACCGCATCATTGCCCATTACCTATGAAAACATACCGCACGGCACTCTTTCTGTATCTGTTCATCAACAGCCTGTTTATCCTGAAGTATGGATTACGGTTGCTGCCTTGGTATGTGGTTGTAGCAGCGTGCCTCGTATATGCCGCCATCGTCGCTGTCAGCTGTAAACATCTTCTTCCAAGACTCTCTGGCCTCACCATCACCCGCAGCGCACAAATGATTGCAATGATCGTCTGCGTGGGTTTCATCGTCGCCTTCCAGTATATCCCTGACCCGATGAGCATCCAGGTGGACCGCTGGTCAGCCATTCACAACTTCCTCTACAACCTCACGCACGGCATCTACCCCTACGCCGCCCAGACCCATCTGAATGGCTACGGCTCTCCTTTCCCCGTGTGGCAGCTCTTTCATCTGCCTTTCTATTTCATGGGCAACGTAGGACTCTCCTTCATCCTGGGGATTCTGCTCTTCACCCATTCACTGAGTCTGCATCTGAAAGAACCAGGTGAAAGAATCGCCTTCGCGCTCCTCGCCTGTTCACCCGCTTTCATCTACGAGATACTGGTGCGCAGCGATCTGATGACCAATTTCATGGTGAGCATGAGCGTCCTGCTCTATTGCATTCATTATCGCCTCTCGGTGCAGAAGAACCCCGTGCTGCTGGGCGTCATCACAGGTCTGATGATGAGTACCCGGTTGAGTGCCATCATTCCATTCTGCATCTACTATTTCTATGAATACTGCCACACAAAGCTACGTCAGCAGATTATCTTCCCGGCAATCGTAGTCTTCACCTTCCTGCTGACCTTCCTGCCATTCCTGCTCTGGGACCGGGAGATGCTGTTGTTCTTCGAATACAATCCTTTTGTCCTGCAGACACGTCAGGGTCATCTCTCAGACTTCGCCCTGTTGATTCCCATAGGCATCTGCCTTTCCTTCTGGCAATCCAAGCAGCCCCATCGCCATCTGATAGCCAGTGCCGCGATGCTTTTCCTGCTGGTGACCATCACCTTCGTACACTCCATGATGGTTGACAACACATGGGGTGAGATCTTTGAATCGAGGTTCGACATTACCTATTTCGGTATGTCGCTTCCCTTCGTGGGCGCCACGCTGGCATTATACATTGTCGATAACACCGACAATATCCCTGCACGAAGTCAACATAACTCTCGCTGAAGCGGTTCATCAAGGGGAATCTGTCAAAGCAAGAACAAAAGCAAATTTATTGATAGAAACTTTTCAAGTTCTTTTCAACCACTTTTTTCAAGTTATTGACAAGCTATGTCGCTGAAAATATATACCTTTGCAGAGTTATTGACAGAATGAACAGCCTATTATCACTATCATAAACGCTTTTTTCGATAAAAAGAAAAGAACACATATTATAATACTATGTCGAAAACTATGGATTTAAAAGCCGAGATACGCCGGCTGGCAAAAGAAAAGAACGCCGTCATCATGGCTCACTACTATGTCGATGGCGAAGTGCAGGACATTGCGGACTTCATTGGTGACAGCCTGGCACTGGCCCAGCAGGCAGCAAAGACCGACGCAGACATCATCGTGCTCTGTGGCGTGCATTTCATGGGCGAGACGGCCGCCATCCTCTGTCCGGACAAGAAGGTGCTCGTGCCCGATGCCGCTGCCACCTGTTCGCTGGCGGAAAGCTGCCCGGCGGATGAGTTTGCACAGTTCGTGAAGGAGCATCCGGGCTACACGGTCATCAGCTATGTCAATACGACCGCTGCCACGAAGGCCGTCACCGACGTCGTGGTCACCAGCAGCAATGCCCGTCAGATCGTGGAATCCTTCCCCGAGGACACCCCGATCATCTTCGGTCCCGACCAGAACCTGGGAGGCTACATCAACGCCATCACGGGTCGTCAGATGCTGCTCTGGAATGGTGCCTGTCACGTTCACGCCCGCTTCAGCGTGGAGAAGATACTGGCTTTGAAAGCTGAATATCCCGATGCCAAGGTGCTCGTGCACCCGGAGTGCAAAGGACCCGTGGTGAAGCTGGCCGACAAGGTGGGCAGCACAGCGGCGCTCCTGAAGTATGCAATTGCCGACGAGGCACAGGTGTTCATCGTGGCCACGGAGAGCGGCATCCTCCACGAGATGCAGAAGAAAGCACCCCAGAAGACGTTCATCCCGGCACCGCCCGACGAGGCAATGGTCGAGACACCGGAAGGAAAGAGCTCATGTGCCTGCAACGAATGTGAATACATGAAGATGGTCACGCTCGAGAAGCTCTATCGCTGCCTGCGTGATGAGCAGCCGGTCGTCACCGTGGATCCGGAGATAGCGGCTAAAGCCATCAAGCCGATTGAACGGATGCTGGAGCTGAGTAAATAGGAAAATGACAAGCGTTTCTCATAAAACATCATCATCGGAATCTCCTTTTAGGAAGCTCAAGATTACGGAGATGGGTCGCATCTCCGTAGAGCAGTTCCGCGAGGCTGAGAAGCTGCCGCTGGTGGTCGTGCTTGACGGTGTGCGCTCGCTCTACAACGTGGGCAGCGTCTTTCGCTCTGGCGATGCCTTCCGCGTGAGCGAGGTGGTGCTCTGCGGCATCACGGCCACGCCGCCGAACGCCGAGATCCACAAGACGGCGTTGGGAGCTGAGGACAGCGTGGCATGGCGTCATTTCAGCGACACGATGGAGGCCGTTCGCGTGCTCCGCGAGGAAGGCTACACGTTGCTGGCCGTGGAGCAGTGTGAAGGTTCCGTGATGTTACAGGATTTCCAGCCGCAACGGTCGAAGAAGTACGCTGTCGTGCTGGGCAACGAGGTGAAAGGCGTGCGACAAGATGTAGTGGATGCGTGCAGTGGCTGTCTGGAGATTCCCCAGTTCGGGACAAAACATTCCCTGAATGTCAGTGTCACCGCCGGCATCGTTATCTGGCATTTTGCCCAAAGACTCATGTAGGGAATGATTTGATGTATGCCCGAATCAACGATTCAAATGTGGTATTCGAGGTACATTCATATATAGTATTCGGGATACAGATGCGTATAGCTGGCGAGCACGTTGCCGACTCTGAACACGGGGGTCGCTACGGGCTCGCCTTTGGCGTTATAGACTTGCGTGACAGAGGAGGGAACATCGCCCAGGAACTGCGTGTAGTGAAATTCGTGGCCACGGTATTCGTGACCGTCGAGCTCGAAGCGGCGATAGCCGAGGGAGAGGTGGCGGTCGCCCTTGCGAGCGGTGATGGAGTAGGGGAGTACGCCGCACATCGGGTACTCGCCGTCGTCGGTGATGATGCGCTCGCAGAGGTACATCATGCCGCCACATTCAGCGAGGATGCGTCCGCCGTGCTGCGCGTAGTCGCGGATAGCCCGCCTCGTCTTCTCTGCCAGCACCAGTTCCTTCAGGTGCTTCTCCGGGTAGCCGCCAGGGAGATAGAGCAAGCTTGCGCCTTGCAGCTCGGGCACTTCCGTCTCGGGGTCGAAGAAGATGAGCTCGTGCTCCCGCGCGAACCTGTCCAATGTCTCCTGATAGATGAACGAGAAGGACTCGCTGTTGCGCGCGACGAAGCAAGGTGCGTTGGTTTTTCTCACAGGTGAGAAAACGTTTTCCCACGCGTGAGAAACTGTTTTATCACGCGTGATAAACTCCATAAGATTGCGTACTTCTATGTTTCGCTCCAGCAGATTCACCCATTCATCTGCCGTCGTGATCTCGGAGAAGTCCAGTCCGAGGTAGCGTGAACCCTGCTCCAGTGTCGCCTGCTTAGGGATACATCCGAGACAGGCGATGCCTGCTTCTGCGGCTACCTCGCGGAGCATCGCGGCGTGGCGTTGGCTGCCTACCTTGTTGAAGATGACACCTGCGAAGCGGGCATCCTCGCGGAAATGCAGGAAGCCCTGCAACAGGGCAGCCATCGAATAGGCTGCGGAGCGGGCATCCACGACGAGCACGATGGGGATGTCCAGCAACGTGGCAATCTCGTAGCAGGAACCGCGGTCGCGGTCATAGCCGTCGAACAGGCCCATCATCCCTTCCACGATGCACACATCCGCATCATCGCCATAGCGATCGAATAGCTCGCGCACGTGCGCAGGCGTAGTCATAAAGGTGTCCAGGTTCACGCTGGGACGCCCGCAGACGGCGGTGTGGAACTTCGTGTCGATATAGTCGGGACCGCACTTGAAAGGTTGCACGCGGTAGCCTTGACGCGTGAAAAGCGCCATCAGCCCGCGTGCAATCGTGGTTTTCCCTGACCCGCTCGAGGGTGCTGCTATGAGGAAAGCTGCTTTCATCGGCGGCAAAGGTACGAATAAATCTGCGAAATCAAGTCGGCAAGAGGATACAAAGTGCGAAATAAGGAATCTGACGTTGCAGAATCACATCGTGCGAGCAGGAGTGGAAGGCTTCCTGAGTACCCACGTTTTCGAAATAGTGGCAGATAGTATCGGGGTACTGACGGAGGTAGTCCTTCAATTCCTGCTCGCATTGTGAAAGCTTCATGATGACCACCACGTGCTGGCTGGTCAGCTGACCTCTTAGTGCTTCGGTATTCACTTCGCCCGGCACTACGACCAGGCGCTGCCTCTGGCTGATCAGGGAGAGACCGGCGGATGCGGCAGCAGCGATGAACGAAGGGATTCCCGGACACTGCTCCACAGGGATAGCGAGCGCTTGCAGACGTTCCAGCACGTAGTGGATGGAGGCATAGATGCTCACGTCGCCTTCTACGGCCACTACGACGCGTAGTCCCTCGTGGTACCATTCGGCAGCCTGTCGGCACATCTGGTCGTAGATCAGCCTGACGGCATCGCGGTTCTGCTGCATGGGCAGTGCGACATATCGTATTTTATCCGCCGTACACCATTCGCCGATGATGTCGGCAGCGCGTGAATGGATGGCAGCGTCGCGGCCTGTAGTGGCTGGCACCATGACGATGTCAGCCTCACGAAGGAGCCTGACGGCCTTGAGCGTCAAGAGCTCAGGGTCGCCAGGTCCCAGCGAGAGGAAGGTGATATTAGTCTTCAAGGAGGCGGAGTTGGTCGAAGTAGTAACCTGCGGCGATGGAAATGCCCTTCGTGACATTGCCGGTGGCGATGTCGTAGATGTAGATGCACTGCTCGTCGGCTGTGTTCACACCGATGTACGCCTTGTTCTCCTTGGCGTTGACGACGGAGCGCTGTGCGAAGCTACCGCTGCTGAGGGGAATCTCCAGGCCGTCGTAGGCGAGGCGGGTGCTCGTCTTGGCGCTCAGGTCGATGATGGAGTAGTAGTAAGCCACATCGTTGATGCCTGTACCTTCAGCGGCGTCACCAGAGTAGGCCAGTGCCTTGCCGTTGCCGAGGTACTGCGCGGTGAGCAGCTTGCCCTTAGCCTCGGGGAATGCATTGTAATCAGCTTCGAAGTTGAATTCTCCCTTCTTGATGCGCAGCAGTTGTCCGATGTTGACATTATCCACAGAGCTGAAAGCAGCCAGATAGAGATTGTCGTTCTCATCGAAGAACACGGTCTGCTGCAGCAGTTCACCATAGGCAGAGCCGGTCATCTGTGAAGCCTCGGTGTTTACAATCTCTTGTTCAGCCTTCATCGTTTCGGGGTTGATGACGGCGATATGGAAGAAAGGCTCATTGGTAGTCTTGTTGCTGCCGCTCTTCTTCAGTTTGCTGTAGAAGAAGTAGAACAGCTTGTTGTCGCTCTGTCGATAGGCAAGAATACCGCTTGTCGTAAACAGGTTGTAGCCTTCAGCCACCTTGATGTTATCTATCTCGCCCTCGCCGAGAATCTTCATGTCTTGGGCATTCAACTTTGTCCAGATGACTTTCGTGTTATCACCGTTGGTGGACATGATCAGCAGGGTATTAGCGTCCAGCCAGGCATGGGTGTAGTTACGTGCCTTGTAGGTGTTCGTCACAAAAGGCTGTTCCTGCACCACCTGCATCTTGTTGTCCTTGAACTGGAGCTTCGAGAAACGGTCATTGGAATTGGGAACCTGGTAGTAGTACTTGCCATCGTAGATGCTCTCCATCGTGTAGTCGGTGATCTCAGCGCCCTGACCTTCGAAGGAGATGGTGGCAGAGGCATCGGTGAGTGAGGCTACGCTCAGCGTGATGTGGGACTTGTCCTTGCTCATGCCACCATGGTTGCCGGCCACGACGGTGAGGTCGTAGTGGTAGGTGACTTCAGGAACGACGGGTTCTGGTTCGGGAACAACTTCTTCCTCGTCGTCCTTGGAACAGGCAGTGAAGGCTGTGGACAGCACCAGTGCTGCCATCAGCGAGTGAAAGAAACTTAACTTTTTCATAGTGGTTGAAAATAATAATTTAAAGATGGTTGAATGATGATTTAGTTATGTCGATATGTAGAGATTTCGTTATGTCAAGGTTGCTTCAGGCTTATTGCAGCAGCAGCCTGAACTTGGCGAATAGCGTGCGGCCGGGCTTCTGCAGCTTGTAGTTGTCATAGACCGTCTGGTCGAACAGGTTCTGACAGTCGAGCGACACGCTGTAGCGCTCCTTGTGCCACGAATAGGTCACGTTGGCACCGAGGATGCTCTTCTCGGGGATGCGCGCCTTGGTGTCCTTGGCGCCATAGGCCTCCCACGACAGGAAGAACCAGTGGACCCATTGGTAGTCTATGCCTATCTGTAGGCGGTCGTTCTTTTGCAGGAGATTCGGGAAGGTGTAGTGAGCCTCGGCAGAGGCAAACAGCCACGGGCGGTTAGGCACGCGGTTGTTGAAGGTCACCGACTCCTTGCCATCGGCCATATAGCGGTTTCGGTTGCGGGCGTCCTGCCAGCTGATGTTGGCGGTCACCTGCAGGCGGTGGTTCCAGTCGTAGCGCGCTTCGCCCTCGATGCCCTTGATGTGTACGGCAGGTTCGTTGATGTACTGCATCGTACCTTCTTTTTCCGTGATCTGCGGCTGGATGTAGTTATCCACGAAGCGCAGGAAGCCGTTCACCTCGTAGAAGAAGGTGTGCAGCCCCGCGTTCACGGTTCCGAAGAGCCCGAGGTTCACGTTGTCGCTCTTCTCGGGCTTCAGCGCCACGTTGGCATAGATGGTGGTGCCGTTGCCGAGCAGCTCACGGGCCAGGGGCAGGCGCACGCTGTGCTCGTAGCTGGCTTTTACGGCGATGGGGCTGGCTATCTCGAAGCGTGTGCCTACGCCGCCGCCCAGGCTGTTCTGCGTGTTGGACGTTGCCACCTCGTCGGATTGCGTGATGAACGAGAGGTCGGTTTGCTCAATGGAGAGATGGTTCACGTAGTCCTTCAGGAAGAACGTGTTGTACATCCGGCCGTCCCAGAGCGACTGGTTGTAGGCCAGCCCGATGATGTGCTTGGCCAGCACGTCGTTGGCCGGCTCGAAACTGCCGTCTATCTCGTCCCAGCGGTCGTTGCCCGTGCGGTTCAGTGCATAGCTCAGATTGAGCATGTGCTCATCCGAGAAGCGGTAGTTCATGTCGGCGCGGGCCAGGGTGAGCGGCCGCTTGATGTGGCGCAGTGAGAAGGCGCGGCCGTTGATCTCATTGCGCTCGCTGCGGATGTAGTCGCCGTTCCAGTCGTATTGCCGGTGGGCGGTGTCGGTGGTCAGTGCATCGTCCCAGGTGTGCGACAGCGACATCGTGGTGCTGAGGTTGTCCAGCAGGAAGTGGCGCTTCTGGTAGTGTGCGCCGATGCTCCAGGACTGGCTGGTGCGCTCGGCCATGCCGATGACGCGGCTCTGCACCTGTCCTGTCTGCAGTTCCTTCGCTGTCTGGTTGTAGGCCAGCGTGACGAAGAACTCATCGGCCCACCACTTGTCGTTCACCCCGGCCTCCACCTGTCCGATGACGGACAGGTAGTCGTCGTGGAAGCGGCGGCGATCCGTGGGCAGGTACTTGCGAACGTCCTCGTCCCAGACCTCCACGTCTTTCATCATGTAGTCGTTCTTTGAATAGCTGAGGCTGAAGGAGGGACGGATGGTCAGACCGTTCTTGAAGACATACTGCCCGCTGACATCCGCCTTGTGGGTGTGGAAGGAGCCGAGGCCGTAGGAGGCGTCCAGGTAGTTCGTCCGCTTGCGGTGGGTCACGATGTTGACGGCTCCGCCCAGCGCATCGCTGCAGAGCCACGTCGGGACTACACCTTTATATATCTCCACGTGGTCGATCATGCTCACGGGCACGTTGGCCAGCGTGACGCCGGAGCCTTTCGTGTCGAGCGGCACGCCGTCGAGGAAGTAGCGCACGGCGTTGCCGGACATCCCATTGATGGAGAGGTCAAACTCTGAGCCTACGCCGCCCTCCTCGCGCAGCTTGACGCCCGCCGTGCGATCCACGAGCCCGTTCAAGGAGCTGATGCTGCTGACGATGGAGCGCACGTCAATGGCGTTCACGGCCAGTGCCCCCTCGCGCAGCCGCTGGGTTTTCGATTTGCCGGTGATGATGACATTGTCCATCATCACCTCGTCCTTCATCTGGCTCTCCTGTCGCAGGCTGTCCTGCCCATGCACGGGCAGCAGCATCCACAGACCGACGGCCAGCCAAAGCAGTCTCTTAATCACTTCTTAGCAATGATTCTTTTTCCGCTCAGCCCAAATCCCGGAGCTTTCGCTTCATGATATGTCCGAATGGCAGGTTTCCTGGCTCTCCCCGGCAACTCTGCCTTCCCGATAGCGCTAAACGTTTTAGACGTTTAGCCATCTTCAGTGGCGTTATACGAGTCGCTTTCAAACGGGGATAACAGTAGCGGGTACTGCTCAGGATTCTCACCTGATTCCCTTTTCTTGCACGGCAGCGAACGCCGTGCATCACCAATTCGGGCGCAAAGGTACACATTATTAAGAGAAAAGTGAAAAAGAAGGTGAGAAAAATGATGAATTAACTTATAAAGAAGAGAAAAAGCAGTCCTCTTCTTCATTTTTCCTTCCTTCCCTTCTTCGCTTTCATAGATTTTTACTTACCTTTGCCCCCGCATTTGGCAATCTGGTGGCAGAAAGCCACGAGATGTAAGGGAATCCGGTGGGAATCCGGAACAGTGCCTGCTGCTGTAATCCCTATCCAAGGTGCGCCTGTATAACGCCACTGAGATGGCTAAACGATTAAAACGTTTAGCGCTATCGGGAAGGTAAGGCGCACTGGGGAAAGTCAGAAGACCTGCCAAATGGTGCAATAAATCAAAGCGTCCAGGAATAGGCGCAAGCGAGATTGATGAAACAAACGATGTTCACGGGGATGGCACTCCTGTGCCTCTTCCCTTCGGCAATGGCTCAGACCATGCTTCCGGCGGACACGCTCCAGGAGGTGGTCGTGACAGGTACTGGCACCCAGCACCTGCTGAAGGACGTACCCGTACAGACAGAAGTCATCTCGCGGCAGCAGCTGGAGCAGTACGGCGCCCGCAGCATCGAGGAGATCCTGGGCGGTCTGACGGCCAGTTTCGCCTTCAATGAGGATGATATGGGGTCTCAGTTGCAGATGAACGGGCTGGGCAACAGCTATGTGCTCATCTTAGTGGATGGTAAGCGTCTGCACGGCGACAATGGAGGCCAGAATGATCTCGGACTCATCGATCCGGCACGTATCGAGCGCATTGAGATCGTCAAGGGAGCGGCTTCGGCGCTCTACGGCAGCGATGCCATTGCCGGCGTCATCAATATTATCACGCGCAAGCCCGCAGAAGGCTATTTTGTAGAGAATGAGACACGTGGTGGCTCCTATGCCGACCTGCGGCAGCACAATGCCGTCGGTGTGACGATCGGGAAGGTGCAGAGTCTCACTCATTTCCACTATCGCCACTCTGACGGGTGGCAGAATACTGCTACCGAGGATCCTACGCAGATAGGAGGACGCGTCATCACTGATTCCCAGAACAAGACTGTCAATCGCAACCAGCTCTGGCAGGTGAGCGAGCGGCTGTCGTGGCGTCCGATGGAAGGGATGGAGGCATACGCCGATGGAATGTTGTACCACAAGCGGATCTACCGGCCCAACGGGAAGTATGCTGTTGCCGACGTACACGGTTATGACCTGAGCTACGACGATGCCGCAGCATCAGCGGGTTGGTCGTGGGCGCTGCGCAGTGGGCATCGCCTGAGTGCGGATGTCACCTGGAACCGGCATGGCTATTTCTACGACTACACGTCGGAGAAAGGGTGGCTGGTGGAGAGTGATCATCCTTCGAAGCCCTATATCTACTTCGATGGTGACCGTGTCCTTCAGGCAGATCAGCGTCGTACAATGGTGCAGCTCAAGGGTATTTTTGAGCTGCCTCACGAGAATCGTTTGAGTGTGGGCTATGATTTCCGCTATGATTGGCTGAAAGCTCCCTTGCGGATTGACAGCAGCCGTGCGACAGACTGGACGCAAGCCATTTATGCACAGGATGAATGGAATCCGCTCCGCTGGCTGAATGTCACGGCAGGTCTCCGCATGGATCATAACCAGCAGTTCGGATTGCATCTGACGCCCAAGCTGTCAGCAATGGCCAGCCTCGGCGATGTGAAGCTGCGTGCTTCCTGGGCACAAGGCTTCAAGTCACCCACTCCCAAGGAGCAGCATTATCGCTATGTGCGGGATATGGGTGGCATTCGGCTTTATCTCGGCAACACCGACCTGAAGCCGCAGACGAGCAACTACGTCTCGCTGAATGTGGAATATACGATTTCGAAGGTCAGTGTCAGTGTGACGGGCTATTATAATAAGGTAGATCAGATGATTAACCTCGTCACCATACCTGCCTCGCAGGCGCCCGGAGCGCTCATCTTACAGTATGACCCCGCCTTCGTGCGGCAGTACCAGAATCTGGAGGATGCCTACACGGCGGGCGTGGATGTGAACGTGAAATGGAATATCACGCGTGAGATAGCAGTGGGTGGAAGCTACAGTTTCCTGCAGGCCCACGGCAGTGTCTATGATGAGGAAACAGAACAGTTGCGTGACATCATCATCGATGGAACAGCCTATCACAAAGGGAATCTCTTTGCCACATGGCGGCATCTCTTCAAGAAGGGCTACCGACTGGGCATAGGACTCTATGGACGTGCCTCTTCTACACGTTTCTATGAGAACTATGGCAATGGCAAGGCATTTCACATCTGGCGTCTCTCTACGACCCACGACATCGAGTGCCGGGCCATCACATCGCACGGACTGACACTTCGTGCCGAGGCGGGCGTTGACAATATCTTCAACTATGTTGACCGCACGCCCCATCTGCGTCATCTCGGCACGACCACGCCCGGTACGACGGTCTATGCTGCTCTCGTCATCCGCTTCCATCGAGGAACCAAAGTAAAAGATACATCTAAACATTCAACCCTTAAAAAAACGTATAATAATGAAGAAGATTAAGATGATGGCGATGGCTCTTGCAGCCCTCGTCATGTCGGCAGGCTTCGTCGCTTGCTCCGACAACGATGAAAGTACCGGCAACGAACAGCAGCAGGAGAACTTCACCAAGTATCTCTCCGCCGTTGAAAACCAGGTGAAGGCTAAGAAGCAGCAGAGCAACAACAACAAGGCTCTTCTGCTCGTGGCTTTCGGATCGACATGGGAGAATGCCCACAACACGTTCAAGAAGGTTGTCGCTGACTATGAGGGCGATGAGAATTTCAAGGACTACGATGTCTATTTCTCTTTCACCAGCGCGATCTGCATCAACAAGAGCCGTGAGGGTGAGCACTATGCCAGTCAGGACTTCTATGCTCCTAACTTCTGGCTGGAGGCCATCGGTCGCCAGAAGTATGGCGAAGTGCGCGTGCAGTCTCTCCATATCATCCCCGGTGAGGAGTTCCTGCGTCTGCGTGACACCTACATCAAGGACTTCAAGAACAATGTTTATGGCGATCTTGATGATCAGTACCTGGAAGAGGGCGTAAAGGTCTTCATCGGCGGCCCGCTGATGGCTGAGGAAGAGGATGTCGCAGATTTGGCTCAGGCTCTGAACACGAACTTCAACCAGTATGTTCAGGGAGACAATGTCATGGCATTCCTCGGTCATGGCAACCCTGCAGGCTACAACTATGGTAATGGTAACATTCGTTACAAGCAGCTCGAAACAAAGCTCCAGGCCATCAATGGCAACTACTATGTGGCTACGGTGGATATGGAAGAGAATCTGCTGGATGACCTTTGGGGTCGCATGGAAGGTCACGTGGCCTCTGGTACTACCGTCACCCTGCACGCTCTCATGAGCATCGCCGGTGACCACGCTCACAACGATATGTCCGGTATCGAGAACGAAGGTGACAGCTGGCGTGAGTTCTTCCAGGAGAAGGGCTTCATCTGCAACTACGACGGCAACGATGCCAACACCGCTAACAACTGCATCCTCAATGGTCTTGGCGACTATGAAAACATCCGTGCTATCTGGAAGCAGCACACCTTGAACGCTGAGGAGATGTTTGTTGAAGAGGAAGAATAATGGAAAAAACGTCTCCGTGAGGAGATAACTATCTGCTACATAAATAATTTTGAAAGGAAAGGGACCGCCCGCGCACGTGCTGCGCATGGGCGTGTCCCGTTCCTCATCTAAAGAAACACTATGAAAATCTACACCAAGACCGGCGACGCCGGACAGACCTCCCTTGTGGGCGGACAGCGCGTCAGCAAGTGCTGCCAGCGCTTAGAGAGCTACGGCACGGTCGATGAGCTGAACTCCCACATCGGACTGCTGATGGCGGATGTCACTGACGCACAGGACACCGCCACGCTGCTCGACGTCCAGCGCACGCTCTTCGTGCTCGGGGGGTATCTGGCCACCGACACCACGACCCGCGAGGTACGCCCGGGCAACATCATCACCCACGACATGGTAGAGACGCTCGAGCGCGAGATAGACCGCCTGCAAGACAACGTGCCGCCCCTCCGGCTCTTCATCCTGCCTGGAGGCACGCGCGCTGCGGCTCAGGCTCATGTCTGCCGCACCGTCTGCCGCCGCACGGAGCGCGAGATCCTGCGTCTGGCCGACGAGGGCATCGACATCGATGTCAACGTGCTGTCTTATGTCAACCGCCTCAGCGACTACCTCTTCGTGCTGGCGCGCAAGCTCAACTGCGATGCCGGCGTGGAGGACATCGTCTGGAAGCGTGATACGAAATAACAATAACCTTACATGAAATTATCCCTTTTTATGACGGCTGTGGCAATGTCCACCGCCTCTTTTGCTGCGGACGTCGATTCCATCGACAACCGCCACACCCATGACCTGAATCCCGTCGTCATCACTGGCACCGGCACCTACCACCGCGCCGATAACTCACCAGTTGCCGTGAAGGTCATCACGGCCAAAGAACTGAAGGATGCACAGGTGACCACCCTCCAGGATGCCCTTGCGCGGCTGACCACCAACGTCACTACTCATACCAACGGCATGGGCACCTTCGTGAACTTCAATGGCGTCAGTGATGACTACATCGTCATCCTCGAGAACGGCAAGCGCGTCAGCGGCGACGACCGCTGGAACCGCATCAGCATGGAAAATGTCAAGCGTATCGAGGTCTTCAGCGGTGCCGCCTCGGCACTCTACGGCAGCGATGCCATCGCCGGCGTCATCAATATCATCACGGATGACAGCCGCGAACTCGTCTCGGCGTCGTCGAACACGCGTTCCCTCAACAACGGCCGCATGGACGAGGACGTCAACGTGGAGGTCAACACGGAGAAGTTCTCCAGCCGCACCTCCTACACCCATCACCAGGCTGGCAACTGGCAGGTGAACCACTATCAGGAGTTCGAGGAAGGCGACCAGAAGGTGCTGAAGCTCACAGGCCGTCCCATGTCGGCTGCCTTCCACAGCAACAACATCAGCGAACGTCTGGAGTGGCGCTTCAATGAGCAGTGGTCGGTCTATCTGCGCGGCTCCTACTACGACTACCTCACCGACCGTCCCCAGTCGGCCACCTACTTCACCCAGAAGAAGACAACCGACAAGGCCACGAAGGCAACCACCTACACCTACACCCCCAAGCAGGCCTACACCTACGACCTCCATCACCGCTCCTATACCTATGGCGGCGGTGCCCGCTGGTCGCCCAACAGCCGTGTGCACGTCTATCTCGATGTCTATAGTGACAACTATTCCTCCAACTACGACTACTGGCAGACCGGTGAGGCTGAGGCTTACGACGAGACGCGCAAGCGCACTCACTACACCAACGAGACCCTCCGCGGCATCTTCCGCCTCGCCGACTGGAACAAGCTGTCCGCCGGCGCGGAGTTCGTGCAGGAGAGCCTCAACAGCGAGAGCGACAACATCGACTTCGAGACCACCAACACCTACAACCTCTTCGCACAGGATGAAATCAAGATTGTGAAGGGCTTGGAGGCCGTCGTGGGCGTTCGCTACACGCAGAACGACAACTTCGGTGCTGCCTTCACGCCCAATGCCGGCCTCTTCTACCACATCGGAGGCTTCCGCGTGCGTGCCAGCTACGCCGGTGGCTACCGCACCCCCACGCTCTCGCAGCTCTATGCCACCGACCAGGCCAAGACCACCGCGCGCTACACCCTCAACAACCCCGACCTGAAACCTGAGAAGAATCATTTCTTCAACGTCAATGTCGAGTACGGAAACAAGTGGATGAGCGTCAGCGTCAGCGGCTTCATGAACAAGATCCGCGACATGATCAACTACCGCACAATGACCAGCGACGAGGTTGCCGCCGATGCCCACCTCACTGCCTTGCAGGATGAAGGGTGGAAGACCATTCGTCAGCGCGACAACATCGACAAGGCCACGCTCCGCGGCATCAGTGCCTCCGTGAAGTTCCTCCTGCCATACGGTATCACCATCGGCGGCGGCTACACCTTCACCGACTCCAAGGCCGAGACGCAGACCTTGAACACGAAGACACAGCAGTATGAGGTCACAGAGTCGCCCGTCGATAAGAGCGTGAAGCACGTCGGCAACGTCCTCGTCGCATGGGACAAGACCTGGCACAAATATCACCTCAACATCACCCTCAACGGCCATATACAGGGTGAGCGCTACAGCAGCACCTATGGCTTCGCAGACGGCATCCAGCAGTGGGACTTGATGACGCGCCACACCATCACCCTCAGGCACTTCACCCTGGAGCCCGGTGTCGGCATCGAGAACATCTTCAACCAGCGCGACACCTCGCCCTGGAACTCTAATTTCTCTACCATCAACCCCGGCCGCTCATTTATTGCCAGTTTGAGGATGCAGTATTAAATATTTTTTCTACCTTTGCGCCGTCAAAGGAGATGATATGCTGAACGGACACGGCGACGATGCCTACCGCTACGAAGGTATCCGCCATAATTTCAGTAGCAATATCTTCAGCCATGCCGACCTCGGCGGGCTGAAGACTTTTCTTGCTACCCGCCTGGATGCCATTGACCACTATCCGGAACCGGAACCGCGCGCACTGGAGCGCCTGATAGCCGAGCGCAGTGGGGTAGGGGAGGACTGCGTGCTCGTCACCAACGGAGCCACAGAAGCCATCTATTTGATTGCGCAGAGCAGGCTGAGAGCCAACGGACCCACCCCCCTGCCAATTCCTCCAGCCGGAACACTAAATAGTTCCGTATTAGGTTCACCTTGTAGGGAAGAGAGTGGTCGCCTTTCAAAGACAGTCATCTTCTCCCCGACCTTCTCTGAATATGCCGACGCCTGCCGGATGGCTGGCCTCGAAGTAGCAACGGAGAGTGTTGGGTGCTCTGCGGCTGTGCCGCAGAGTTTCCCCCTCGTCTGGCTCTGCAACCCCAATAACCCCACCGGCACCGTCCTCCCCAGAGAAGATGTCCTGCGTCTGGCAGCACAAAGCGAGCTGCTCGTCCTCGACCAGTCCTACGAGGACTACACGCTGGAGGCCCTCCTGACACCCGCTGAGGCCGTCGCCGCAGGCAACATCCTGCAGCTCCATTCCCTCACCAAAAGATATGCCGTTCCCGGCCTCCGCATCGGTTATGTCGTGGGTGCCCCGGCGCTCATCGAACAGCTGCGCCGCCGCTTGCATCCCTGGTCGGTGAACGCCCTCGCCATCGAGGCGGCCCTTTGGTTGATCAAGCACGATGTGAAGGTCATCCCAGACCTGCCCGCCTACCTCGCAGAGGCACAAAGGCTGCGCCAGGCGCTGGCGGCGCTGCCCGGCATCACCGTGGAACCCACGCAGACCAACTTCATGCTCTGCCGTCTCGACGAGCACGGCGGCTTCACCGCCGCCGAACTGAAGGACTACCTCGCTACGCACCACAGCATCCTCATCCGCGATGCCTCCAACTTCGAGAGCCTCACCCCCTACCACTTCCGCGTGGCAGCACAGACAAAGGATGAAGATGACTTGCTGATAGATTCAATCAAGAAGGACCCCCTCCCGTCCCCCCCGAGGGGGGGCGACCATGTCCTCGGAGACGCAAGCGGAAACGCAAGTCACCCCTCGGGGGGATTTAGAGGGGGTCCCAGGGGGACAGTAGCGGGTCATCCCATAATGCTCTGTGGCACAGGCAGCGATGTCGGCAAGAGTGTCCTTGCCACCGCCCTCTGCCGCATCTTCCTGCAAGACGGTTACCACCCCGCACCCTTCAAGGCGCAGAACATGGCGCTGAACTCCTACGCGACCCCCGAGGGGTTGGAGATAGGTCGTGCACAGGCCGTGCAGGCGGAGGCTGCAGGCATCCCCTGCCACACCGACATGAACCCGCTGCTCCTGAAGCCGCAGAGCGACCACACCAGCCAGGTCGTGCTACATGGCAAACCCATCGGCAACCGCGATGCCTATGATTATTGGAGACGAAGACCCACCCCCGACCCCTCCCGTGAGGGAGGGGAGAGAAAGCCCCTCTCCGACTTCCCCCATGGGGGGGAGAGAAGAATAGTAGCCGCGGGGAGTAATGAAGACATTAGCCTAGCAGTCCTCCCCCCCACGGGGGGAGATAGAGAGGGGTCCGACTTCCGCGCAGAAGTCTGTGCCGCCTACGACCGCCTTGCTGCCCGCTACAATCCCATCGTGATGGAAGGAGCAGGCAGCATCTCGGAACTGAACCTCCGCGACACCGACCTCGTGAACCTGCCCATGGCGCGCTACGCCGATGCCGCCGTCATCCTCGTGGCCGACATCGACCGCGGCGGCGTCTTCGCCTCCGTCTATGGCAGCATCGCCCTGCAGACACCCGAAGACCGCGCCCGCATCAAGGGCATCATCATCAACAAGTTCCGTGGCGACCTCCGCCTCTTCGATGAAGGTCGCAAGATGATTGAGGAGCTGTGCGGCGTTCCCGTCCTCGGCGTCATCCCCTATGCCAAGGACATCCACATCGAGGAAGAGGACAGCGTGAGCCTGGAACAGAAACAGCGCCACCTCGCCCAGGGAAAGGTGAACATCGCTGTGGTGCTGTTGCGCCACATCAGCAATTTCACGGACTTCAATGCCCTTGAGCGCGACCCGCGCGTGAACCTATTCTATAGTAATAATGTCGAAGACCTCCAGCGTGCCGACATCATCGTCCTGCCCGGCACCAAAGCCACCCTCGACGACCTCATGGAGCTGCGCCGCAATGGCTGCGCCCAGGCCATCCAGCGGGCAGCACGCGATGGTCACACCGTGGTAGGCATCTGCGGCGGCTATCAGATGATGGGTCAGAGCGTGCAGGATCCCGATGGCATCGAAGGCTCCATCGCTGCGCTGCCAGGCCTGGGGCTACTGCCCATCACCACCACGATGACCCCCGAGAAGACTACACAGCAAGTGAACTTCCTCTTTGAGGGTCAGCCGTGCAAGGGCTATGAGATCCACCAGGGCATTAGCACCACCGATCAGGCCATTCTGCGGACCGACCATTGCATCGGCACCTACATCCACGGCTTCCTCGACAACGCCCCCGTCATCGAAGCCCTCCTGGCACCCTTCGCCGACCGCGCCACCGCTGCTGCCAAGCCCTTCGACTACGCCGCCTTCAAGGAAGAGCAGTACAACCGCTTGGCCGACCACGTCCGCCACCATCTCGACATGGACAAGCTCTATGAGATCATGAAAATTGAAACATTGAAATATTGATAATTGAGATGCTTCTTTCATTCTTCACTCTTCATTCTTCATTCTTCATTCTATTAGCCCTCCTCCTCGGCTGGCTCCTCGACCTCTGCTTCGGCGACCCAGCCCGCCTGCCGCACCCCATCGTGTGGTTCGGTAAGGCCATCGCCGCCTGCGAGCATCGCTTCAATCGAGGCGCCCACCGCAAGCTGAAAGGCGCCCTCGTCGCCCTCACCCTCATCCTCTCGACTTTTCTCCTTACAGACATAATACATTATACATTATACATTGTTCATCGCTTTCAACGCGCTCACCGTCTTCTACTGTCTCGCCGGCACAACGCTCATCCGCGAGGTGCGTGCCGTCTTCCTGGCGCTTGACCGTTCTCTGGAGGAGGGCAGGCAGCAGGTAGCCCGCATCGTGGGGCGCGACACCAGCGAGCTGTCAGCTCAGGAGGTGCGGACGGCAGCGCTGGAGACGCTGGCAGAGAACCTCAGCGACGGCGTCGTGGCACCCCTCTTCTGGTTCGCCTTGCTCGGCGCTCCCGGTATGTGGACCTACAAGATGGTGAACACCCTCGACTCCATGATAGGCTACCGCACCGAGCGCTACCGCGACTTCGGCTGCTGGGCCGCCCACATTGATGACATCGCCAATTACATCCCTGCCCGCCTCACCGCCCTACTGATGATTTCAGCCCCCTCCCGTCCCCCCCGAGGGGGGGCTCTCTTCTCCTTCGTCCGCCGCTACGGACGCTGCCACGCCTCTCCCAACAGCGGCTACCCCGAGGCCGCCCTCGCTGGCATCCTCGACTGTCGCTTCGGCGGACCGCACTATTACTTCGGAGAACTCTTCGACAAACCCTATATCGGCGACAACGACCGTCCACTGACCACCGAGGATATGCGCATCGCCGTGCGCGTCAACCGCACCACAGAAGTCATGATGCTCGCCCTCGCCCTCCTCGCCCTCTACCTCAACCCCCTATCAGCTTAGAATCCTTCCATCTCTCATTTTCTCATTTTCTCATTCTCTCATTCTCTCATTTCCCCATTTCCCCATTTCCTCATTTTCTCATTTTCTCATTTCCTCATTTCCTCATTTCCTCATTTTCTCATTTCCCCATTTCCTCATTTTCTAATTTCCTCATTTTCTAATTTTCTAAATCCCCCCCCTCTCTCATGAGCAAGATCATCGTAGCGGGCCTCGGCCCTGGAAGCCCCGAAGACATGACGCCGGCAGTACTCGCTGCCATGCGCGACGCGGACGCAGTAGTAGGCTACAAGTACTATTTCCGTTTCGTGGAACCCTATCTGAAGCCTGGCTGCGAGTGCATCGACACGGGCATGAAGCGGGAACGCGAGCGCGCCGAGCAGGCCTTTGCGCTGGCCGAACAAGGCAAGAACGTCGTGGTCATCTCCTCCGGTGATGCCGGCATCTACGGCATGGCACCGCTCCTCTTCGAGATGCAGCGCGAGCGCGCAGTCAGCGGTTTACCCGCTGACATCACTATCGAAGTCCTCCCCGGCATCTCTGCCTTCCAGAAGGCCGCCTCGCTGTTGGGCGCACCCATCGGCCATGACCTGTGCATCATCTCGCTTTCCGACCTGATGACCCCTTGGTCGCTCATCGAGAAGCGCATCCGCGCCGCTGCCATCGGCGACTTCGTCACTGCCGTCTATAACCCGAAGTCCCACGGCCGCTACTGGCAGCTCTATCGTCTTCGCGAGCTTTTCCTCAATGAAGGTCGCTCTCCCGAGACGCCCGTCGGCATCGTTCGTCAGGCTGGCCGCCCCGAGCAGGAAGTCACGCTGACCACCCTCGGCGACCTCGACCCCGAGCAGGTCGATATGTTCACCATCCTCATCATCGGCAACAGCCAGAGCTATATAAGGCCCCTCTCTAACTCCCCCCGTGGGGGGGAGGACAAAGAGCAGCGGGCTGTGTTCATCACGCCCCGCGGCTACTATTCTTCTCTCCCCCCCACGGGGGGAGTCGGAGAGGGACTTTCTCACCCCTCCCTTGGGGAGGGGATGGGGGTGGGCCCCTCCATCATGAACGAATCCTTCCGCACCATCCTCTCCGAGATGCAGCACCCCGACGTGCCCCGCTGGCGCCTTTGGCCGCTGCTGCACGCCATCCACACCACTGTGGATTTCAGCATGGAGGAATGTCTGTGGATGGACGAACGAGCCACGGAGATCATTTATAATAAGGTGGCCGACGGCAGCCTCAAGCATATCGTCACCGATGTCAGCATGGCAGCAGCCGGCATCCGCAAAGGCGCCCTCCAGCGCCTCGGCATCGAAGTCCACTGCTACATCAACGATCCCCGCATCGCCGACATTGTCAAGTCCCCCGACAGCGTCGGCCGCCACTACTCCCCTCCCTCACGGGAGGGGTTGGGGGTGGGTCTTCTCACCCGCAGCCAAGCCTGTATGCGCCTGGCCGCCACGGAATACCCCGATGCCCTCTATGTTGTCGGCAATGCCCCTACCGCCCTCTTCGAGATCTGTGACCTCGTGCGCAAGGGCGCGCTGCACCCCGCCGGCATCATCGCCGCTCCCGTCGGCTTCGTCCATGTCTGTGAGAGCAAGCACGCCGCCAAGACCCTCCGCAACATCCCCAAGATCATCGTGGAAGGTCGCAAGGGCGGCAGCAACCTCGCCGCCACCCTCGTCAACGCCATCCTCACCTACGACGATGCCGCCACCCTCACTCCTGGCCGCGACCTTTAACCCCACTGGCCGCGACCTGTAGCGTAGCTTGACATACTCAGCTTCTAACTCTTATCGAAACTGAATCATAGTAGAAATTCTGTTTGCGGAAACTGGATGCAGGAAATCTGTTTTGTTACACGTTATTTGTTTTCGTGGAGTTACACGTCTTTTAGTGACGTGCGATTACACGTCTTTTGTGCAAAGGAACGTATTTTTGTGTCTCTTACCAAATATTTTTCCCTTTTTCTTTTGCTGAATCCCTAAATATCTCTATTTTTGCGGCGTGATACCTCCCTCATGCCGCTTTTTGTGCTGGCACAGAAGCCCATAGTGGAGAGGTTTGGCAGACAGCGGTCGCCCACATCTTATCGGAATACAATGAAGCGTTATGCTCTTTTCTTGCAAGCTGAAAACGTAGGAAATTTTCAACATTGCAAAATCCCCGGAGGTCCCTATTAGATAGGAACTCGGAGTAACAGAAGAAGAAGACATGGCAGCTTCACGCTCAGCGTGGAACTGTTTTTAGTTATCTCTGTTACTCAGGTTCATCCTACGTACCTCAGCTTGAAGATAGAATACACAGTTCTACGCTTTTGTTGTGTCCTGTCCGTTTTATAGAATCATGGAAATATCAACTTTTAAATATTGCAAATAATGAAACACTACATGAGAATCTGTACGCTAATTGCCATGAGCCTGTGTTTTGCAGCTTGTGGTAAGGAGAGCGAGGACACGAATTCGACCGATGAGTACAATAACCAATCGGGCACGGGAGGGAATGAAGGCCAAGGCCAAAAGCAGACCATCGGTGGCTACGAATATGTGGATCTTGGCCTCAGTGTCAAGTGGGCGTCCTGCAATGTGGAGGCTCGCACGCCGATAGAGGCTGGCGGCTTTTACCAGTATGGCAATCCAGAATCCTACTCATTTGTAAGTGACTATCAATTGCCCTCCTATGATATTGGAGGAACGGCTGCCGACCCAGCCTATGTGAATATGGGTGAGAAATGGCGTATGCCGACCCGTGCCGAGATGACGGAGCTGGTGAATGGCTGCGAATGGGTTGTGACGATGAGCAGCGATGGTACGCGCTACTATGTCGGCACCAGTCGGAGCAATGGCCAGAAAATCTGTCTGCCAGCAGCTGGCGCTTACCCGCTCGGCAGTTCCAATAGCAGTATTCTTTATGAAAACGAACAATGCTGGTTGCTTACGAGTTCGCTGGATGGCAGCGGCAATCCTCGTCCTTATATCTTGAAAATCCAGTATCTCACAGATTCCAACAACTCCATTGACGTCACCACGAATGAGGTGGGACGCTATAGTGCGATGCCAGTACGCGGCGTGAGTACTGCTGACGATGACCATGCAGGGAACCATACGGAGCCATCAGAACCGGGCTCTGGACAGATTAAACTTTTCGGAATGTGGAAATATGTCATAGATGCGGATAAGGACGGAATCATAACCAGTATTCTCTCTTTCAAAGAAGATGGAACAGGATGGGAATATGTGGAATCAGATGGATCGGATAATCGAAGGCCTAATGAGAAGCCCCATCCTTGGATGTACTGGAATTTCTTCACCTATGCCTACGATGAGGAAACGGGTGACCTGCAGCTTACAAGAGAAGGTGAGGATGTCGAGGACTATACGGTATCACTCTCATCAGACTCAGAATCTATTATTATTGATCTTGACGACGATATTGAGATGGAACCCTATACAGGAGCCGTTCCTGATATGATCTCGACCTCCCTTTCCATGCCAAAGCTATCAAGTGTACAGGGCGAGAAATATGTCGATTTAGGCTTAAGCGTAAACTGGGCATTCGAGGATGTAGGTGGTTTCTTTCAGTATGGAAACTTAGCGTGGGGGAATGTAGATGGTGGAAGCCACGGATGGACTACAGATGATTATGCGCTTCCGACCTATGATATTGGAGGGTCTGACTTAGATCCTGCGACTCATTTCATGGGGAGTAAGTGGCGAATGCCGACGCGAGCTGAAGCACAGGAATTAGTGGACAAATGTACGTGGACAACAGGGACAACGTTGTTCAACCATATTCGCTATTTTAAAGTCGTCGGCCCTTCAGGGAACGCCATCTTCTTATTCGCTTCAGGAGCTTTTCCGCTGGGACTGAGCAATGAGAGTTTGCTATACGAGAATTTCCAGTGCTGGCTGCTTACAAGCACGTTGGATGGCGGTGGTAATCCCCGCCCCTACATTCTGAAAGCCAGTTATGTCACTTCCAGTTCTCCTCTCCGAATCGTTGTAACCACCGATGAGGCGTATCGCATCAGCGGAATCCCCGTGCGTGGTGTCACGGCTGCACGTTATTAAAGAGTATTCACCAATAAACATAGGCTCTATGATTACAAACAATCAATTCTGCGTGAAAAAAGCTTCGACGAGTTCTCACGCTGGCATGAGAAGAATCTTTCTCGTATGTGGCTTCTTGCTGATGTCTCTTACTGGAATGGCGTATGATGTCAAAATAGGTGGAATCTATTACAATTTGAGCGGTTCTGAAGCTACGGTAACTTACCTCAACAACCAAGACAACAGCACCGCCTATTCCGGTTCCGTCGTTATTCCATCAACTATCTCCTATCAAAATGCTGCCTACCGTGTAACTGCTATTGGCGAAAATGCATTTTCGGATTGTACAGGATTGACCCAAGTATCAATTCCCGATGGTATGAAAAGTATCTCAAGTGGTGCGTTTTACAATTGTACAGGACTGACATCCATCACAATTCCCGAAAGTATAACACATATGCCATACGCGAAGGGGGGGGATGTTTTTCAGGGTTGTAGTAATTTGGTCACAGTTACTATTAATAGTAACGCTATTGCAGATGCTCCTTTCACAAATCTTCTTAATTCTACACTTGTTAACCTATCCTACTTCTTCGGCTACCAAGTAAAACATTACATATTTGGTGAAAGCGTAACGTCAATCCATCAATGTGCCTGTTATGCTTTAAATGTAAATACTGTGACTATTGGCAGCAATGTTACAAGTATTGGGTGGGCAGCATTTGCTACCCACCTGTCTTCTATAATAGTTAAGAGGGAGACTCCAATAGAATTAGAATTCAGCCCATTCAAAGAAAGATCTGAAAAAATAACTGCGACCTTGTATGTCCCCAAGGGAACTAAGGCTGCATATGAGGCTGCCAAATATTGGAATGAACTTCCAGAAATTGTTGAATATGTAGAAGGAAAAATCCTTTTTGCCGATAATGATATAAAGGCTATATGCGTGGCAAACTGGGATACAGATGGTGATGGAGAAATCGATTATGAAGAGGCTGGGGCTGTAACTAGCATCGAAAATAAGTTCAAAGGACATACAGACATCTCAAAATTCAATGAACTGCAATACTTTACAGGTTTGGAAAGTGTGTGTGACTCTGCGTTTTATGGTTGTAACAATTTAACCTCTATCACTCTTCCCAGTAATATTACGGCCATCGGTAATAGTGTATTTCAGGGATGTATTTAGAGACCTCTAAACAACCATAAACAATGAAAAACAAATAGAGATAAACCGTTGTATATCAACTACTTTTAGATTTTAACACTTTGAACTTGTTTTTTGGTGGTTCTCAAAAATCCGCTTACCTTTGCAACGCATTTCTACCGCGGAGAATTTTGAGGGCTTTTATTTTGCCATCTCGTGGACTGGGTTGACAACGATTGACAAGAGTGGACAACGGTTGACTGATTAACGAGAGGGAAAAGAGCAAGGAAGTGACCTCATTTTAAGAAAGCAACATCGTGGAATGAGTTGACAAAGGGTGTCAATGATTGACGAAAGTTCACTCCGTGGCGGTTTGCATGAAATTGATTGTAAAACCACATAAAAAGGAGTCAAATGAGAAAGACAAGAAAATGCGCCTTCTGCGGAAGGGAGTTCACATGTAACAGCGGCTCGCAGAGGTATTGCTCAGAACATTGTGCCGAGGCGGCAAAGGCTCAGCGCAAAAAAAGGCAACAGGACTTTTTAAAGGCAGTCCAGCCTGTTATAGACATCGCCAGTCAGGAGTATCTTACATTCTCCAAGGCTGCCATCCTTATGGGCTGCTCCCGTCAGTACGTTTACAAACTGGTAAACGAGGGTAAACTTCCTGCATCACGAATCAGCAACCGAATGGCATTTATCCGTAGGCAGACATTGAGAAGATGCTTGCTGGCAATCCTTATCATAGAGTATTGCCAACATACAAGCCTATGACTCCTTCTTCCATTTCGTTGAAGAAGGTACACGCTTCAAGTAAGCCAGCGAGAAAAGAGGATTCAGTTCAGAGCATCGAACCACTTGAATACATCTCTGGCGAGGACGTTATGGCAACCTACAAGGTTAAGAAGTCTTGGCTCTATGTTTCTGCCAAGAGGAACAACATACCCATGTGTAAGATAGCCGGCAAGAACTACTATAGCCGAAAGCACATGGATGCACTCTTCGGAGTTTCCGCTGAGATAGAAGCCTTGACAGAATGGCTGACTACGGATGAGGCAGAGGCACTCTATTCCACGACCAAGGAATCCTTGCGCACCCAAGCCTACCGCCGCCATATTCCCACCAAGCGAGAATATGGCAAGACCTATTATTCAAAGAAACATCTGGATGAAA
>JAFUYT010000008.1 GCA_017470425.1 Bacteroidaceae bacterium
CCCCCGCCCCCGCTCCCGCCCAAGCGACAGCGCCCGGCGATTCTATCGCCGGGATCCCCTCCGATGTCAACGCCCTCAACGCCCTGAGCCTCACCTCCTCCTGCCAGAGCCTCATCGCCCCCGATGACCCGCGCTTCGCGCACCCCGCCTCGATGACCGCCGCCATCCGCGACTACCTCACCGAGACCCACCAGCCCCTGCCCGAGACGCCCGCGGACTACGTCCGCGTCATCTTCCGCTCCCTCGCCGCCCGCTACCGCGAGGTCGTGGAGATCCTGCGCCGCCTCACCGCGGTAGATATCCGCCGTCTGCACGTCATCGGCGGCGGTTCCCGCAATGAGTACCTCATGCAGTTCACGGCCGATGCCCTGCAGCTCCCCGTCATCGCAGGTCCCCAGGAAGGCACCGCCCTCGGCAATGCCCTCGTGCAAGTCCGCGCCGCCGGCCTCGTCCACTCCCTCACCGAGATGCGCGCCATCATCAGAAACAGTATCGACCTCAAGACCTATTTACCAGACTCTCTCCCCGAACCAGTCCAGGAAGAACACTCAGTTCTTCCTTCCTGGCACCCTATCAGGGAGGGAGCGGTTTGTTCTGGAGGGCATGCGCAAGAGGGTATGGCAGCGGATGTTCAGTCTATAGATTCTGCTCCCTCCCTGATAGGGAGGGCGGGGGGAGAGTCTTCCAATCTCGACTGGAAAACCCTCTCCACTGAATACCTCTTCCGCCGCCCCTGGCTCACCGCCCGCCGCGATGTCTGCCAGCTCCCCGACGGACGCATCAACGATGAGTACTACGTACTGGAGTACCCCACATGGGTGCACGTCGTAGCCATCACCAAGGACGGTGACATGGTCATCATCCGCCAGTACCGCCACGGCCTCGGCCGCACCTGCTTCGAGATTGTCGCAGGCTGCGTCGAGGAAGGCGAGAACCCGCTCGATGCCGCCAAGCGCGAGCTCCGCGAGGAGACCGGCTACACGGGCGGCGAGTGGCGCGAGGTCATGCAGTTCACCTGCAACGCCAGCGCCATGAACAACATCACCCACAGCTACCTCGCCGTCGGCGTGGAACGCACCGACACGCAGCACCTCGACGCCACCGAGGACATCGAGATCTACACCTTCTCCCAGGAGGAGGTCAAGGCGATGCTCCGCCGCGGCGAGTTCATGCAGGCCTCCATGCTGGCCGCTCTCTACAAGTTCTTCTCTAACATGTAACCCATGAAGACCCAGCAGCAAGACGTAGCACTGGTGCTCTCCAGCGGCGGAGCACGCGGCCTCGCCCACATCGGAGCCATCGAGGAACTGGAGCAACAGAACTTCCGCATCACCTCCGTGGCGGGTTGTTCCATGGGCTCCCTCGTCGGCGGTATGTATGCTGCCGGCCGCCTCGAGGACTTCAAGCAATGGATGTACGACCTCGACCGCAGCAAGATGTGGAAGCTCACCGACCTCTCGCTCAGCCTGACGCATCTCATGAAGGGCGAGCGCGTCATCGAGGCCATGAAGGACGTCGTGCCCGACGTGAACATCGAGGACCTCCCCGTGCCCTACTGCGCCGTCGCCACCGACTGGGAGACCGGCCACGAGGTGATCTTCCGCTCCGGCAGCCTCTACGATGCCATCCGCGCCAGCATCTCCATGCCCGCCGTCTTCAGCCCCGTGCGGCGCGACGGCATGATCCTCGTCGATGGAGGCGTCATCAATCCCCTGCCCCTCAACCGGGTGGAGCGCCACGACGGCGACATCCTCGTGGCCGTCAACGTCAGCGGCCCCGACCTCGAAGGACAGAGCCGCCAGCGCCACGAGCGCGAGGAGAAGGAGCTGCAGCGCATGGAGGAAGAGCTCAACCGCAAGCGCGCCATCCACAACCCAATCCGCCGCTCCCTCTCCAGCCTACCCTCGGCATCGGACATCCTCGAGCGCCTGAAGCCCGACGACCTTGATTTCAACTACATCACCCTCATCGATCAGGCGATGTCCATCACCATCAAGCAAAACGCCGCCCTCACCCTCGAACTCTACCACCCCGACGTCGTGGCCGACATCGCCCTGGCGGAGTTCGACAGCTTCGACTATGACAAAGCCGAGCAGATTGCTCTGCTCGGCCAGCAAGTCATGCGGCAGTCGCTGAAAGCGCTCCGGCGGTGAGCTGAATATGCTGCAAGCACCGACAAAGTGACCCTTATCGCTTGAGCCCCGCCGCCCCCGCCACTTCGGCGGCAGAGGCTCCGAGGCGTGCGGCCTCGCGCACATCCTCGCGTGCCAGCCGCTTGCGCTTCGTCTGCGTGTAGAAATAGGCACGCGCCAAGCGGTAGCTGCGGTTCTGCGGCTCCAACTGGATGGCCATGCCGTAGTCCATCTCTGCCTGTTCATACAGTTTCCTATCAAACTCCATCCCCGCCCGCAGGGCATAGCCCGCGGCATGTGTGGGGTACAGGTCGATGGCACGGTTGATGGTCTCCATCGCCTCCTGCGGCCGGCGGTCGTCGTCGTTGAGGAGCGCCAGCCCCAGCAGCGCCTGCTCGTGGGCGGGCTGTAGGCGCAGCAGATGCTCGTAGTCGATGCGTGCGTCCTTCAGCAGACGCTGCCGTTGGCGGATGTACGCACGCATCAGCAGCGCCTCGGCCTGGTCCGGGTACGTGGCCAGCACCTCGTTGTAGTCAGCCAGCGCGCGGCTCTCATTGCCCAGCTTCACATACAACGAAGCACGGCTGAGCAGTAAGGCCAGCGAACCCGGCGCCAGCCCCAAGGCCATCTGATAATCCTCCAGCGCCTCCTGCTCACGCCCCATGCGCTCTGCGATGCTGGCCAGATGCCCCCACAGCAGCGCGTTGCCCGATGCCGCCGGAGCCTCCTTCAGAGCCTGCCGGAACAGGCTGTCGGCAAGCATCAGGCTGTCATCCTCCATCGCCGTAATGCCCTGTCGCACAAGCTGCTGGTAGAGACCCACCCCCTCACCCCTCCCGTCAGGGAGGGGAGCAGTTACTTGGGCCTGCGATGTAGCAGGGAGGAGGAATAAACTGGCAAGGAATATATTTTTCATTGGTGGGTCTTGATATACTCCACAATCCACGCCCCCACTTCCCGGGTGCCGTACTTCGCGCCGCCCTCGACCTGGATCTCCGGCGTGCGCACGTTGGCATCGAGGCTGGCATTGACGGCCTCGCGTATGAGACGGCCTTCGGCGGCGAGCCCAAAGTACTCATAGAGCATCGCCACGGAAAGGATCTGCGCCAGAGGGTTGGCGATGTTCTGTCCCTTCGCCTGCGGCCATGAGCCGTGGATGGGCTCGAAGACGGGCGTGTGCTCCCCCGTGGAGGCCGACGGCAGCAGGCCCATCGAGCCGGTGATGCAGGAGCCCTCGTCGGTCAGGATGTCGCCGAACGTGTTCTCGGTCACCATGACATCGAAGAACTTCGGGTCCTGAATCATGCGCATCGACGCATTATCGACATACATGAAATCCGTCTCCACATCGGGGTACTGCGGTGCCATCTCCTTCGCAATCTGCCGCCACAGGCGGCTCGAAGCCAGCACGTTGGCCTTATCGACCACCGTCAGGTGCTTCCGGCGACGGCGGGCATAGTCGTAGCCCACACGCAGGATGCGCTCCACCTCGGGGCGCGAGTAGAAGTTGGTGTCGTAGGCCTTGTCGTTGTCCTGGTACTTCTCGCCGAAGTACATACCGCCCGTGAGCTCACGGATGCAGATGAAGTCGGCGCCGCGCACCAGCTCGTCCTTCAGCGGCGACTTATGCACGAGGCAGTCGAACGTCTCCACCGGACGGATATTGGCATAGAGCCCCAGCTTCTTGCGCATGGCCAGCAGCCCTTGCTCGGGGCGCACCTTCGCCGTGGGGTCGTTGTCGAACTTCGGGTCGCCGACCGCCGAGAACAGCACGGCGTCGGCCTCCATGCACGTCTGGAACGTCTCCTCGGGGAACGGGTCGCCCACCTTGTCTATCGCATCGGCGCCGCAGATGGCGCTCTTGTAAGTCACCGTGTGACCGAACTTCTCGGCGACGGCCGTCATCACAGCCACGCCCTGCTCACTGATCTCTGGTCCGATGCCGTCACCGGCCAGCACTGCAATCTTCAGATTCATTGTCGTTTTGTGTATTTTGTTGAAATGATGATGTGATTATCTCAAAGCCCGGAACCACTCCGCCGCCCGCTGTCGTGTCTCTTCATCGGCCAGCAGCAGTTCCGCGAAATCGGCCGCTATGCGCTGCAGCAGCGGGGACTGCGCCACTGGTGCCTCGGCGGCCGCCTGCACTGCGGCGTCCTCCACAGCCTTCTCCTCGACCTCTTCCTCCTCAACCTCTTCCTCCTCGAAGAGCAGCTCCCCCTGCACAGCCTCGCGGGGCGGCTCCTCGTCGTGGAGCACGATGCTCTCGGCGGGGGTGTCGTTCTCTTCCATGTAGTCGTGCAGGCCGCCGAGCAGACCCTCGAACTTATCATCCGAGAGGAACACGGCATCCTCGCCGCCATCCAGGACACCCTCGAACAGCGTAGCCTTGAAGCGAAGCTTCGAGAGCATATCCTCCTCGATGGTGCCCGCCGAGATCAGGTTGATGACCTCCACGCCGCGCGTCTGCCCGATGCGGTGGATGCGCCCGATGCGCTGCTCCAGCAAGGCCGGGTTCCACGGCATATCCAGGTTGATGACCACGTTGGCCACCTGCAGGTTCAGCCCCGTGGCACCGGCGTCGGTGGAGAGGAACACGCGGATCTTAGCGTCCTGCTGGAACGCCTCGATGCGTTCCTGGCGCTCGCGCGAGGGCACGTTGCCGTGCAGATAGACATACTCTACCCCACTCCGCTCCAGCTCCTGCGCCACCAGCCGCGTCATGCGCTCCCACTGGCTGAAGATCACGACCTTGGAATAATTCATAATCGATAATTCATCATTCATCATGGGCTGCGCCGACAATTGTGAATGATGAATCGTGAATTGTGAATTATGAATTATGAATTGTGAATTATGAATCGTGAATTGTGAATTATCTTTTCCTTCCCCGTTCACCGTCACGCCGCACTCGTCGAGGATATTCATCGTCTCCTCCACCTTCGTGTCGAAGCGGCTATGCTCGTCGAGCACAAACAGGCTGTCGCAGACCATGCGCATCTGCTGCAGCGTCAGCAACAGCTGCCGGCGGTCGATCTCCGAGAGGAAATGCTGGCGGTGCCATTTCGACACCAGACGCGCAGCGTGCAGCTTCAGGTCGTGGTGCGCCTCCTGCTGCTCGCGCGTCATCGGCACGAACAGATTCTTATCGATGCGCGCCGGCAGCTGCATGGCCACGTCGGCTTTTGTCCTACGAAGCATCACCGCCCCGATGCGTGCACGGATCTCGCCCAGGTTCAGATACCCGATGGTGCGACCGGTGCTGTCCGTGGAGATATAGCGGTCGCGGAACTGATAGTACGGCGAGAGCAGGTACTGATCCACCAGCTCCACGATGCTGTACAGCTCCTCCAGACGGTTCTCTAAGGGTGTGCCCGAGAGGATCAGCGAATAACGCGAGCGGATGCGGCGCACGGCGCGCGCCACCTGCGTATTCCAGTTCTTCAGGCGCTGCACCTCGTCCATGATGATCATGTCCGTCTCCACCGCCTCCAGTTCCTTCATGTCCTGGTTGATACTGCTGTAGGAGGCGATCTTGTACGTCGCCTCCGATGCCAGCTGCTCGCGGCGTTGCTCCGCCGTACCCTCCACGACCATCACCGAGGCTCCCGTGAAGCGTTCTATCTCGCGCTTCCACTGGTACTTCAGCGTCGTGGGGCACAGGATGAGGACCTGGCCGATGAACTTCTCGCGCAGCAGCAGCTCCGCCGTGGCGATGGCCTGCACCGTCTTACCCAGCCCCATCTCGTCGGCCAGGATGGCACGACCGGCACGCGCCGCAAAGCGCACACCCTCACGCTGGTAGGGGTAAAGCGGCGTGCGCAGCAGACCGTCCAGCACCTCGTCCGTGTAGCGTTCATCCACCACCTTCCGGCGGGCGATGGCCTCGCGCTGTTCCAGCACGAAGTCCAGGGCATCCTGGTAGCAGCGGAAGCCGTCATCCACGCGCTTCGCTTCCGTCAGGAAGTCACCGAAGTGCTCGAAGGCCGTCGGCAGCAGCGTGTCTAATGCATCGAAATATTTCGAGGCCAGCTCCCGGAACTCCTGTTCGCGCGTCGAGCCGATACGGATCTTCACCTTGCGCTCGTTGCCGCGGTAGCTCAGATAGACACTCGTGTAGGCAGGCAGATCCCAGTGGATGCGTTTGTGGTGCTCCGCAATCCACTGCCGCGCGGCTTCGATGTGCTTGCACGTACCCAACTGCGACGTCTTGAAGTCCATGCAATCACAATAATTCCACGGACTCTTCGACCCACGGAACACCACCTTATACACGCCGCCCGACTTCGGGCTCGTCACGCGGTATTCCCCGGGGTTATAGCGCTCGCTGACGCACTCAACCTGCAAATCCTCACGTTGAGCCTGCTGCATCCGCAACATCACCTGCCACTCCTCCAGCGTCTTGCCGTTGGGTTTCACCAGATGATTGATCCTTTGCTTCGGTAAATCTGCGTATTTCATTTCACGATGACCTGTTTCTATCACGAAAACCTGTTTCAGGCGACAAAGATAGCGCCCTTTTCCCGCTCAAGCACCCATTCCACGCACATTCTCCCGAAAGTTTAACGGTAATTAACCATCCACGCCACGCATCTTCGCCCAAAAGCCGTACCTTTGCACGACCAAACCAAATGTAACACCTATAATACATCTCACAATGAAAAAGACAATTCTCACCCTCGCCGTCGCCCTCATGACGGCAACTGCCTACGCCCAGGACGTCCTCGGCAAATGGATCACCGAAGCCGGCGATGCCCACGTGGAGATCTACAAGGCCGGCGACAAAATCAACGGCAAGATCATCTGGCTGGAGCAAGGCCCCGACACCAAGGACAAGCACAACCCCGATGCGAAGCTGAAAGAGCGCAAGCTCATGGGCGTCAACATCCTCTCCGGGCTCACCAAAGGCAAGGAGAAATGGGAAGGCGGCAAGGTCTATGACCCCAAGAGCGGCAAGACCTACAAATGCAGCATCTGGCTCGACGGCGACAAGCTCAAGGTCCGCGGCTACCTCGGCGTGTTCCACGACACCCAGACCTGGAAGCGGAAGTAAGGCACCGCAGCTAAGATGCCACGAAGTCGTGAAGAAGCGATCCGGCTGGGCATCACCCCTCGCGAGGTGCAGCCCAGCCAACACCGCCGCTCTCCCTGGCAGGACTACGGCGGCTGCGGGCTGTATATGATCACCCTCTGCATCGAAGGACGCCAGCCGCTCTTCGGACATCTCGAAGGCAACATCCGTGCCCGTCGAGACGCCCCCGACTTCCCCCATATCATCCTCAGCCCACTGGGCCGCACCCTTCTCGAGAAGGAGCTACCCAAGATCCACCACCTTTACCCGCAGGTAGAGCTGTGGAAGGTCGCCATCATGCCCGACCACCTCCATCTCCTCATCCACGTCTCCGCCCCCCTGCCGCCCCACAAGCATCTCGGCCAGATTATCGCCGCCTTCAAGAGCGGCGTCAGCCGCGCCTGGTGGACCCAAGCCGCCCCCTCCTCCCCGGCAACTCCGCCCTCCCCGCTCCCCCCTGCAACCCCGGCAACCCCAGCAACCCCGGCAACCCCGGCAACCACAACACCCCCGACACAAGTCGGGGGAACCACCGCCGCCATCCCGCCCGCCACCACCATTCCCGCCACCGTTCCCGCCGCCACCATTCCCGCCGCCACCGTTCCCGCCGCCACCGTTCCCGCCGCCACCGTTCCCGCCGCCATTCCGCCCGCCATTTCACCCACCGCCGCCATCCCTCCCGCCGCAGTTCCCTCGACTTCTGTCGAGGGTCCTCCTCCCCCCGCCCCGCTCCCCTCCCTCTTCGAGCCCGGCTACCACGACCGCATCATCAAACGGCCCGGAATGCTCGACACCATTAAGCGCTACATGGCCGACAACCCGCTCCGTGCCCTGATGCGGCGCCAGCTCCCGCAGCTGCTGGAACGGCGCCTCCACCTGCGCGTCGGCAGCCATGAGTATGCCGCCTTCGGCTCCCTCTTCCTCCTCAAGCGCGCCGAGAAAGAGCAGGTCTTCTACCACCGGAAGGACAAGCAAACAGGCCGCCCCACAGAGGAAACTGAAGCTTTCGCCCACGACCGCGAGCGACAGCTCGCTGAAGCGCGCAACGGCGTCGTCCTCGTCTCCCCCGCCATCTCGCGCCCCGAGAGTATCGTCATCCATGACGCCATCGCCGAAGGGCTCCCCGTCATCAACCTTCAGAAAGAACCCATCACCCGCTACTGGAAGCCCGAACGAAGCCGCTTCGAGGCATGTGCTCGCGGCAGCCTCCTCATCCTCTCACCCTGGAGGCTCGACGAAGAGATTGCCACCTTCACCACACCCACGGACTACGCCCGCTTCCACCACCTCAACGACCTCGCCGCCGAGATCTGCGCCACCACCGACGTCACCCTCCTCGACCTCAGCGGCATCCACTAATCCCCCTGAAACGACGAAGCCGGGCATCGAGCCCGGCTTCGTCCGTTTCAAGGGGGATTAGTTGTCCCAGATATTCCAGTCGCCAGATTCCTTGGTGCCAAAGGCATCAGGAGTGACACCAGCGGCATCCTTGTTAATGCCGACACCGTCTTCGCCGGGATTACTTGCTGCGATGGGGAGGCACTCATTCACGGTCATGATGACCAGCGCCGGATTGATATATGCTTTCTTTTTCATTTTCAGATACATTATATAATTGATGATTCATTCGTGATTTAATTTATGGCCAATTCATGTAGAGAATTCTACTATGAACCGTGTCATGTTCTTTCTTACATGAATTAACCATAAATTATCTCATAAATTTTTTCACGAATTCTTGATTACTTCACAAGAACCTTGCGGCCATTGACGATATTCACGCCCTTCTGCATCTTGTTCAGACGCTGACCGGCGAGGTTGAAGATGGCCTCCACCTCTTCGCGGGTAGCCTGACGTGTCTCGGTGATGCCTGTAGCCAGATCCTCAAATACGAAGGTGAAAGACTTCACTTCAGTAGGAATGGCAACAACAGGGATATACGCCTTGCCTGCTCCAATAGTACCTGCGGCACTGTTCTTCACGAACGTCTTGCCAGAGAGACCGTATGCCTCGCCCACTTCAGAGAAATAGACGGGAGCGGTGGTGCCCACGAACTTGTTGCCTGCCAACACGGTTTCGCTGCCAGCAGAGTACAGCGTCACCTCTTCACCTTCCATACCGGCATCGCCGTGCAACAGCACGCCCTGACCACCCTTGATGGCCGTCGTCACCTTCGAGAACGTGATGACACCCTCACTCGTGATAGCACTGGGATACCATGCCGTGTAACCCTCCGCCTTCGAGAAGTCAATGGGATTCGCAGAGCAGAAAGTAGCATAGCCGTTGGCATTGAGGGTAACGGTCTGGGATGCAACGTCAGTGAAGTGAAGGACAATGCTGGTAATCTGGGTGTTATTATCATTTGTCACCTTCAGCGTATAAATATTACCCGGTGCCTGATACGCCGAGGCAATAGCATATTCGTTTGTCCCAGTTGCGCCAGCAGTGGCTGTGCTAACCTCAGTATCACCAACATAGATATTCTGAGTGACCTTCCCTGAGGCATTGGAACGACCGACAATATCTATCTGAGTAACGAATTTATCGAAAGCTTGGAAGGTGAGTGACGCGCCAGATTTGCCTAAAATAACATATTTGTCACTTTCATTGAAACTATAGCCATTACCTGTTGAACCCTGTAATGTAACTGTGTAAGTTCCGTCATTATAGCTATTTTCATCCACCTCTTTGCTTGTCGGGAATCCCCAATCGCTATTATCCGTGAAGTCCAGAGTCGCGGTACTCGTTGCAACGCCCTTGGCTGCCGTCGTACCTCCCGCAGGCGCCGTCACAGTAAATTCAAAGGTGTCACTACCTGCATTGTACAACGCTGCCTCAGCCGTGGTTACAGTAATTGTTGTCGTACCCACCGCCACAGGAGTGATGACAAGTCCGGCGACAGTTGCCACTGCCGTATTCGAACTGCTGAGAGATACGTCACCACTTGCGAAACCGCTGATGTCGAGCGTATAAGTGCTGCCATAAGCGTTTTCCACATCCTCTACCACAATGGTGGGATCCACTTTCGAGCCAACTACCGTCACGGTGATATCCACATCATCCGCAGCATAGTAGGAACTGGTGGCTGCAGATGATGCCGTAATGACGATGGTACCCGACTGCGTACCCGTTACGGTCAGCACACCCGTCGAAGCATTGAAGCTATAATCTTCATTTTCTAACGTACTGCTCTTGACAGCATAGGTTACGGAACCACTAGTAGATGTGGCATCCATCGTCACAGAGCTCTCGCTCTTCGTGCGGTCAATCGTGCGAGCCGTAGTGGCAATAATCGTGTTGGAAGCCTTGTTCGCTGTAAGGGTAATCTCCTTAATATACATAGCATTGCTGCTATGAGCATTGATGGTGATTGCAGTGCTCGTAGATGAAACAGCGTATGTCAGTTCATTCGTTCCTGTAGAAGTACCTGATAAGGTCGTTTCACCAGCCTTAACAGACGATGGCGTTTTATCATTGGTGAACTTTAAGAGCATAGAGAATCCATTGGGAGATGTGATAGTACCTGACGTGAAGACGCCTACGCCAGATTTCATTTGCAGGGTGCTATTAGAACCTGTCATAAATTGCTTACCAGTCCAAGTATATTTGTCTCCATCACTGGCAATCACGTCAAAACTCTTATTATCGGCGTAAGCTCCAGCCCCCGAGAAATCCGTGAAGCTCAATGTCTGTCCAGCAGCTAAAGCGATATTTGCCTTCACCGCTGCTTCCTTCGTATAAGTTGCAGTGGAAACGGGACTGACCAGACCATCACCATCTATTGCAATGGCATTGATGGTCGTTGTCGCTGAGATTGCGAAGGGAGATGAATAGACGGAGCTGCTACTGGTAGGCGTTGTTCCGTCTGTAGTGTAATACACGGTTGCACCAGAAACAGTACCCAGTGTGACATTAGTAGTTGTCGAGAAGGCATTGCCATCACCACTGCTTTTGGAAATGGTCGGTGCTGAATACTTATAAGCTACCGTCACTGCAAGAACAGCTGTTACAGGTTTGTACGTCGTAGCATTTGAGGGCGTGGCCGTGACAGTTACATTCACATCACCTGCAGCCTTAGCCTCGTACATTTCATCTGCTAATTCCAGTTTCGAATCATCATTACTGCTCCATGCATAGCTAGCAACCTTCCCTGTCATGCTTTCTGTGAGTGTGAACTCACCAGTAGCCCCAACATAAACTGTTGACGGGCTAATAGCCGTGATACTACCAACAGCCGTACGGGTATCTGTACAAGTAGCAGTAAAGGTCTTTGTCACCTCTTCAAAACTAGCAGCATCAGCCACTGCAGGCGTTGCCGTAATCGTAAACTCTTGCGAACCGTAGTCCTCAGCAACCAGATAACCATCTTCATAATAGAGGTCTCCCGATGTCGGGGTAACAGTAAAACTCACATCGCCCGTAGCTCCTACAGCCTTCGTAAAATAGTCCGCAGGATCAAAAGCTATCATATCATCGTAAGGAATCACCTGATCATCGATATCACTAAATGATCCAATGGGGGATTTGGAAACCGATTCCTCTTCAGAATTTACGCCCCAGATAACAAAACGTTTACCACCTGTTGCAGTAAATGTTATGTCTGTATTCTTTGTTAAAGCAGTCGAAAAAGTTAGAACTTTGTAATAGTCTGTCGTCGCTTTAGAAGCATTACTCAAAGTATAAGTCGTGCTTGAGCCGCTTACTCCAGCATCAGCAGTTAATGATAAATAAGATGCAGACAAATTACCATTCGGTGATAACGATAAAGATACTGTCTCACCATTCCATGCAACAGCATGCAAATGCAAATATTTTGTCCCAGAAGGAACTGTGATTTTCATAACCCCGGCTGTCTTGCTAGCTCCAGCTTTAATGGCATCATAATCAGTTGAACTAATTTTAACCTTTGCAGTCGAAGCACTTGTTCCGCCAGTAGTGGAAAGAGTAACATTGCTTGTGTAAACTGCTGACTTGTCAGACTGCGCCCACACATTCGTCACCGCTCCGACGACTATCGCCAGGAGCACCAATAGCCGGAGGCCATTGAACCTAAGTAGAATTTGTTTCATAAGAGTAAGAATTGGTTATGTTTGAGTAAGATTTTTACTTGAAAGGCCCATCGCGGGTTGTTTTTCGGGCGCAAAAGTACAACTTTTTGCGCTTCCGAACAAGAAAAAGTATAGCTTTGTTTTTTTTTACGAAAAAGAGTTAATTTTGCACCCGATTTCAAGGTTGTCGCATGATGTGAATCACCCGCAACCTGCGAGCTCCGCACCACAAAACCGGATTCCGGCAAAGAGCGGAGCGCGTAAATTTGGTTATAATTTTAGGCGTGCAGTTGCCGTGAGGCACCTGCACGCCGCCTTTTTGCTGATGAAAAATGTGAAAAAGAGAAAGCCCCGAGCACGTGATGTGCTCGGGGCTTTCATGAAAAGTGGCGGCTACCTACAGCCCTCCGTCGCCGTAGGAGTTACGGCTCCCCTCATCGGGCACGGATTGCCAAAGGGCAATCCTCTGAAGACCCTCTTCGCCCACGGACCCGTGGGAGAGCAGGTGCCTGCTTTTAACGACGAAAGCCCCCGAGATTTCTCTCGGAGGCTTCTTCATGAAAAGTGGCGGCTACCTACTCTCCCACGGGTGTGCAGTACCATCGGCGCAAGCGGGCTTAACTTCTCTGTTCGGGATGGGAAGAGGTGGGACCCCGCCGCTATAACCGCCTGA
>JAFUYT010000009.1 GCA_017470425.1 Bacteroidaceae bacterium
AGTAACGGCTCCCTCGATGTCCTGCGCGACATCAATGTGGATATCCATCGCGGCGAGGTCATCTCCATCATCGGTCCTTCGGGCACGGGCAAGAGTACCTTCCTACGCTGCCTGAACCTGCTGGAGCATCCCACTGGCGGCAGCATCGTCGTTGATGGGGAGAATATTCTCACCAAGGGTTATCCCGTCAACAGGCTGCGCCAGAAGATGGGCATGGTGTTCCAGTCGTTCAACCTCTTCGAGCATAAGACGGTGCTGGAGAACGTGATCTTTGCGCCCTGCCAGTTGCGCCATGTACCAGAGGAAGAGGCACGCAAGGAGGGACTGGCACTTCTGCGCAAGGTAGGACTGGCCGAGAAGGCCGATGCCTATCCGTCGAGTCTCTCTGGCGGACAGAAACAGCGCGTGGCCATCGCCCGCAGTCTGGCCATGAAGCCCGACGTCATCCTCTTCGACGAACCCACGTCGGCCCTCGACCCGACGATGGTGGGCGAGGTGCTCAGCGTCATCCGTCAACTGGCCAAAGAGGGCATGACCATGCTCATCGTCACCCACGAGATGAAGTTCGCCCGCGATGTCTCGACCCGCATCTTCTTCATGTACGACGGCTACATCCACGAGGACGGCTCGCCCGAGCAGATCTTCGAACAGCCCGTCCACAGTGCCACCAAGGCCTTCATCCAGCGCATCCGCAAGGAGGTGTTCGAGATCGACGGTCCCGATTTCGACTTCCTGGGCATGCACTCCGCTATGGCGGCCTTCTGCCACAAGTACGGCATCGCCGAGAAACAGGACATAGCCGAGCGGCTTAGCGAAAAAATGCTCGACGACGTGATGGCGCAGCATCGACCCATCACCGTCCGCATCACCCACAGCGAACAGTCGGGCATCACCGCTCTCGACTTCATGGTGGAGCGGATGACCGCCACACCATTGACCGACGCACAGCGCACTGCACTCTCCGCAGCGTGCCGCCAGGTCATAGAGGAACCCACCCAACGCGGCTTCCGAGTAAAACTGATCATATAATTAACAGCAAAAAATAAAACGAATATGAACAAGAACGAGAAATTTGTAATCACGATCAATCGTGAACTGGGTAGCGGCGGTCGCACTGTTGGCCGCCTGTTGGCAGAGAAGTTAGGCGTACCTTTCTATGACAAGGCACTCATTCAGTACCTATAGGAGCAATTCAATCTGACCTCAAAAGAAATAGAGAAACTGACCACCGAAGACATGTTCAAGGTGGAGTCTGAATTGCTTCGAGGCATTGCCGAGACAGAGTCGTGTGTCATTGCAGGGCGCAGCGCCTTTTTCATTCTCCAGCAGCATCCCAACCACCTGAGCATCCTTATTCAGGCCTCGGCGGAATACCGTGTGGAGCGTGTGACCCGCAAACAGAACATGACAAAAGAAGAGGCACGATCCTCCGGCTGAAGCGGCAAATGGGGCGGTAGTGACTCTGAATCAATGCCAACCTGTTTATGGCCTAATAAAAAGAAATAATTGAGGAATATAAAATGAAGCAGACTATGAAACTGAATTTCTACGAAGAAGCCAGTCGCTGCCTGTTGTGCGAGGACGCTCCTTGCACCAGAGCCTGCGCTACGGGCGATCCGGCACGAGCCATCCGCGCCATCCGTTTCGACAACCACAAGCCCGCACTGCGATGGGTGAACGACTGCACTGACGAAGACCTGGAGCGGGCGGAGCAGGCCTGCATCCACTATGACAGGCCGATACGGATTAGGGAGATGTTAGCCCCCTCCCAGCCTCCAGCCCCCTCCCAGCCTCCGGTAGGGGAGGAGGACAGGCCCCTCTCTAACTCCCCCCGTGGGGGGGAGGACTCCATATCCTCTGGGGGGCTTTCAAGCGGAAACGCAGCTCTCCCCCCCACGGGGGGAGCGGGGAGCGGGGCTCCCATTGGAGGCTTGGGGGTGGGTCTGTCCTCCCTTGCGATTGACTTCTGCGGCATCCCGTGTGAGAACCCGTTCTTCCTCGCCTCGTCGGCGGTATGCACCAATTACGAGATGGTGGCCCGCGCCTTCGATGCCGGCTGGGCGGGCGTGTTCTATAAGACCATCTGCCTACAGGACATCCGCGAGGTGTCGCCCCGCTTCGACGCCTGCCAGCATGAGGGCAGGGCAGACTTCTACGCCTTCCGCAACATGGAGCAGTTGAGCGAGAATCCCGTGGATGTGGACTTCGACATCCTGCGACGGTTGAAGCAGAACTACCCTACGAAGGTGGTCGTGGCCAGCATCATGGGGCAGACCGAGGAACAGTGGATAGAACTGGCGAAGATGGCCGAGGCGGCTGGCTGCGACGCCGTCGAACTAAACTTCTCGTGTCCGCAGATGCGACTGGCGGGCATGGGCAGCGACGTGGGGCAGAACCCCGAACTGGTGCTGTTCTATACGGCCTACGTGAAGCGCAACGTCACGATTCCCGTCATCCCCAAGATGACGCCCAACATCACGCAAATCAACCAGCCCGCCACGGCGTCCTACTTTGCCGGTGCCGACGCCATTTCGGCCATCAACACCATCAAGTCGGTGACGATGGGCGACCGTGCCGCGGTCAGCGGTCGCAAGACCGTTTCGGGTCTGTCGGGTCGTGCGGTCAAGCCCATCGCCTTGCGTCACATCTTGGAGATGGCGCAGAATCCCGCCCTCAATGGCTCGCACGGCAAGAAGGTGGAACTGAGCGGCATCGGCGGCATCGAGACGTGGCGCGACGCGCTGGAGTTCATCCAGTTGGGCTGTCGCAACGTGCAGGTGTGCACCGCCGTCATGCAGTACGGCTACCGCATCATCGACGACCTCGTCTTAGGCCTGCAGAGCTATCTCGCGGAGCGGGGACTGTCCTCGCTCGATGCCCTTGTCGGCGAGGAGTTGCCGAACTTCGTCACCCCCACCGACCTCGACCGCGAGACCATCGTCTATCCGAAGATCGACCGCGAGCGGTGCATCGGCTGCGGACGTTGTTACGTGTCGTGCATGGATGGTGGCCATCAGGCCATCGCCTTCAACCCGGACACCCGTCAGCCCCGTATCGTCGGTACCAAGTGCGTCGGCTGTCATCTCTGCCGCCTGGTCTGCCCCACGGGTGCCATAGGCATGACTAAACGAATCAACAAGAAATAAGATTTATATGCAACAGACATTGAAACTATGGATGCTCGCCGCCATCCTGATGCTATGCGGCACGGTATCGTTTGCCTCGTGTTCATCGAACGAGGATAATCCGTCGGACAAGCCCACCATCGAGCGGATTACTGAACGCGGCACGTTGCTCGTCGGAACCACGGGCGACTACAGGCCACTGTCCTACAAGGAGGCCGACGGCAATTTCTGGGGCTTCGGCATCGAATTGGCCGGGAAGATAGCGGAGCGGCTGGGCGTAAGCATCGAGTTCGTGCAGACCTCGTGGCCCACGCTGACCGCCGACGTGCTGGCTGAGCCACAAACTTTTGACTTCGCCATCGGCGGCATCACCATCACCGATGCCCGCAAGGAAACGATGCTGATGAGCGACGGCTATCTGTGCAACGGCAAGACCATCCTCTGCCGCGCCAGCGAGGCCGACCGCTACAAGTCGCTGGCCGACATCGACCGCCCCGAGGTACGCGTGATGGTGAATCCCGGTGGCCTGAACGAGAAGTTTGCCTTGGCGAACCTGACCCACGCGCAGATCATCGTCCACGAGAAGAACGAGGAAATTCCCTCGCAGGTGGCCGAGGGCAACGCCGACGTGATGATCACCGAAATCACCGAAGCCCCGTGGTACGTGCAGAACGACCCGCGCCTCGCCGCCCCGCTGCTCGCCGCTCCCTTCACCCACGGCGAAATCGGCGTGCTGATGCGCAAGGGGCAGGACGACCTGCTCGCCCTCGTCAACAGCGTCGTCGCCCAGATGAAGGCTGACGGCACGCTGCGCCAGCTCCATGAGAAGTACGGGTTAGTGTATGGTTACTAACCTTGATTTATGCATGGTTCTTTTTACACGAATTATCATGAATTGAACACGAATTTCTCATCAATAGAATAATGAAACAGAAGAAAATGATATGGATGCAGGCCGCCATCCTCGTAATCTGCGGCACATGTGTGATTACCTGCTGCTCTCAGGACGATGAGCCAGTGGTCAGTCCGACCGACGACAGCTGCCAGTTTGTGACCCTAACCGACGTGGTGCCTGATGTGATTCTGGAGATTCGCTACTACGGCACGTACAACTTTGTGGGCAGTCGCATCGACGGCTACGAGGAGCCGACGGCACTGCTGACCAAGCAGGCTGCCGACAGCCTAAAGAAGGTTAGCGACGAAGTGATAGCACAGGGCTATCGCCTGAAAATCTACGATGCCTACCGTCCGCAGAAGGGAGTGGACCACTTCGTGCGCTGGGCGCAGGACCTCGAGGACACAAGGATGAAGCCCTACTTCTATCCCGACCTCGACAAGAGCGTGCTCTTCCCTCAGGAATATATCTGCCTAAAGAGCGGTCACACGCGCGGCTCGACAGTTGATCTGACGCTCTTCGACATGACAACGGAAAAGGAACTCGACATGGGCGGCACCTTCGACTGGTTCGGACCCGAGAGTCACCCCGACTTCTGCGGCAATCCCGAGACGGGCGAGTATCAAGCCCCCCTTTCGTCCCCCGGTGGGGGGGAGGACAGGCCCCTCTCTAACTCCCCCCGTGGGGGGGAGGACTCCATATCCTCTGGTGGGCTTTCAAGCGGAAACGCAGCTCTCCCCCCCACGGGGGGAGCGGGGAGAGGGGCTTCGAGGGCTATCACTCCCGAGCAGTTCGAGCACCGCATGATTCTCCGCCGCGCCATGCTTGCCCACGGTTTCAAGCCCTTCGACACCGAGTGGTGGCATTTCACGCTGAAGGATGAGCCATTCCCCGACACCTACTTCACTTTCCCCGTAAAACAATTGAATAAGTAGGATGAAACAGGCAATGACAACAACTGACGACAAGAAGGTGAATCTGAAAGAGCGGTGGCAGCGCTTTAGGGCGTGGCAGGAGAATCCGTTCGACTATACGAACCACACATCGTAGCCATTGCCAACGTGCTGGCCTCCCGTCTGCACACGATGTTCTACGGCAAGACGGCAGAGGCGGAGACCTTTCCAGACGCTTTGGCCTTCATGAACCAGTTTATGACATGGGCACAGGAGAACACGGCTTGGAGCATGCTGCTCTTCATGTCCGTCTTCATTCCCCCCACATGGCTGCTTTTCCGCCACGCACCTCGCCACCCTCGGCACAACCTTCCCGAAGGGTTCTTCATTCAGGTGTTCATGGCCAGCCTTTCCCTGTTCATCGACACGTTTGCCCAGTTGACCGTCCTGTGGCTTAACATCCTGTTCCCCATCTGCTGCATTGCTACCTATAGGCAGCTCTTCGGCTACGGATGGTGGGGCACACTCTGGCGCTTTTCCCTCTGCGTCGTCATCGGTTTCGGATTGGTAATCAGCGTTTTCATCGCCGGGGCGGTCTGGTTCAACGCACGGACTCTTTGGGGATAGATGCGGCATCACTATCATACCCCTTTTCTGTTCTAAGGTACGTCCTGAAGGCCGAGCGCGGAGAAGAGGGAGAGTGATCCCGTTGGGATTCGAACCCAAGACCCACAGCTTAGAAGGCTGTTGCTCTATCCAGCTGAGCTACGAGACCAGAGGCCTTGCGCCGCATATCTAATGGGATGGATGGGAGGGGAGGTGACGGACATTAGATATGCATAAATGGCGCAAGACGGGTGCAAAGGTACGAAGAAATTGGAAAATGAAAGCATGAAAAGCGAAAAAATGTGGGAAGAGGGGCGTTTTTTTGTTGGCACGTACCTAAAAGACGGCCATTTCTGCCGTCGGAGCAGCAGAAATGGCCGTGGGGGAGGATGGCTGTCGCCAGAATTAAGGGGTGGCTGTCGCCGGAATGTCCAAGGGTAGGGTGGCTGTTGCTGGAATACCCAAGGGTGGGGTGGCGCCTTAGCCTTGATGTTGCGGGCGGAGGAGATCGTTGACGGTCTTCACGGGGTTGAAGGTCTCAAGGGGCACTTCCACGAAGATGGTGCTCCAGTCGCTCATGGCGCCGTTCCAGAGTCCGGGGAGCTCGAGGGCTTTGAGTTCCTTGCCGCTCTTGGACTTATAGGAGATGAAGCCGGTGGCGGGATCTACGAAGCGGGGCAGGTCGAAACGGTTGCCCTGATAGTCGCGGATGGCGCAGACGAGATCGACGGGGTTGAAGTGGGTACCGCTCTGGAACATCGCCATATAGGCGGGGTTGTGGGTGTCGATCTGTGAACTCTCGAGAATCTGGAGGCTGACGCTGCCATCGGGGTTGAAGGCGAGGAAGGGACCGCCGCCGGGTTCGCCCACGTTCTTCACCATGCCGCAGACGCGCATCGGACGGTTGAGCTTGCGGCGGAGCGTTGCTGCGAGGTCTTCGGCCGTGAGATCTGCGATGCCGGGGATGTCGGTGCAGAGGTCGTGGCGCAGGAAACGGCACATCTCGTCGAGTTCGGCGCGGCTGACATTGCCCTCGTCGAGGCGGCGGAGGTAGGCGAACGCCTGACGCTGTGCGTTGACGAGCACGCCGGCGATGACCTGCTTCCAGAGTGTGGTGGCGGGCTTGAGGCGATCGGGAACGACGTTGTCGATGTTCTTGATGAAGACGATGTCGCTGTCGAGGTCGGAGAGGTTCTGGATGAGTGCGCCGTGGCCGCCGGGACGGAAGAGGAGCCGGCCGTCGTCGGTGCGGAAGGGCTCGTTGTCCATGGTGGCAGCGAGGGTGTCGGTGGCGGGCTTCTGCTCGCTGAAGGAGACGTGGTACTTCACGCCGTACTTCTCCTCGTAGGCTGGAAGGACACGTTCCACGAGTGCTTCGAAGAGTTCGCGGTGCTCGGTGGAGACGGTGAAATGCACGTCGGTCTGTCCGGCGGAGACGGCGTAGAGCGCAGCCTCGACGAGGTGCTCCTCAAGCGGTGTGCGGGCGCTGTCGTCGTAGGTGTGGAACTGGAGGAGGCCCTTGGGGAGCTGTCCGTAGTTGAGACCTTCTTCGTCGAGCATGGCGCTGACGACCTCCTTGTAGCGTCCTGCATCGAGGAGCGCGAGGGCACCCTCGCCATAGAGCACCTGGCAGGCATCGTCGAGGGCGGGGAAGAAGGCGAAGTCCTGGATGCGGTCGAAGTAGGTGCGCTCGAAGTCGGAGACGGGCGTATCGTGGTCGCCGTCGCGGAACTCAAACATATTCTTAAACATACGTGATGCGGCGCCGCTGGCGGGCACGAACTTGGTGATGTAGTGTCCCTCGGCTTTGTAGTTCTCCCATGCTTCCACGAGCGCCTGACATTCGGCGTCGGTGGGCGCGACGATGCCATTGCCGATGGCGGCTGCTGCGCGCAGCTTCAGGAAGGGGAACCCCTCGCGGAATTGTTGTAGCTGATGCTGGATCTGTTCTTCGCTGATGCCTTTCTCGGCCAGCTGTTTGCGGTCTTCTGAGGTAATCATTATAGTTGATAGTTGAAAGTTGATAGTTGAAAGTTGATAGTTGATAGTTGAAAGTTGATAGTTGAAAGTGGGTGGTCAGTGCACCATCTAAAACTTAAAGAGTTTCAAAATCGCGGTCAAAAGTAGTAAAAAAGCTTCAATTGTGCATCATGAATGGCAAAAAATCGCTATCTTCGCAGAAAATTTTGAAAAGAGAGAGTATGACAGACGATCGTTTTGTGCTCACGAAAGAGGAGCGGAAGGCTTTTGCGGAACTGCTGCGGCAGTTGCGCGGCTTGGTGGCACACGAACTGCAACCGACAGATTATGAGCGTGTGAAGACATATCTGGCGGATGCCGCGCATACATCGGCGATGGAGCGTGATGTCTTCGGGTTGCATCCGTTGCTGACATCGATGCAGACGGCGGTCATCGTGGCCACGGAGATTGGTGTGTCGCGTGCCGCCATCTTGGGCGTGATGCTGAACCGCCTGGTGCTGTCGGGGCAGGTGACGGAGCCACAGTTGCGCGCCGACTTCGGCAACGAAGTGGCCGACATCATCCACGGCCTGGCACGCATCGATGAACTCTATGCCAAGAACCCCATCGTAGAGAGCGAGAACTTCCGGCAGTTGCTGCTATCGTTCGCAGAGGATATGCGCGTGATTCTGATTGTGATCGCGAGCCGTGTGTGCGTGATGCGCCAGATCAAGGATGCTGCGAACGACGATGCGCGGCGGCGCGTAGCGATGGAGTCCTCGTACCTCTATGCCCCGCTGGCACACAAGCTAGGATTGTACAGGCTCAAGAGCGAGCTCGAGGACCTCTCGCTGAAGTATCTGGAGCACGACGCCTACTACCACATCAAGGAGAAACTGAACGCCACGAAGCGCAGCCGCGATGCTTACATCGAGCGGTTCATCCGTCCTGTAGAAGAAAAACTTACGGCTGCAGGCTTGAAGTTCCACATGAAAGGTCGCACGAAGAGCATCCACAGCATCTGGCAGAAGATGAAGAAACAGCACTGCGAGTTCGAGGGCGTCTATGACTTGTTCGCCATCCGCGTCATCCTGGATTCCCCTCTCGACCGCGAGAAGCAAGACTGCTGGCAGGTGTTCTCCATCGTCACCGACATGTACCAGCCCAACCCGAAGCGTATGCGCGACTGGTTGTCGATCCCGAAATCCAACGGCTACGAGAGCCTGCACATCACCGTGCTGGGTCCCGAGGGCAAGTGGGTGGAGGTGCAGATCCGCACCGAGCGCATGGACGAGGTGGCGGAGCGCGGCTTGGCAGCGCACTGGCGCTACAAAGGCGTGCGTGGTGGTGCGGCAGCCGTGGAGACGTGGCTGCAGGGCATCCGCAGCGCGCTGGAGGCCGGCGATGACCTACAGCTAATGGATCAGTTCAAGATGGACTTGCAGGAGGACGAGGTCTTCGTGTTCACGCCGAAGGGCGACCTCTTCAAACTGCCGCAGGGCGCTACCGTACTGGACTTCGCCTACGCCATCCACACGAAGGTGGGCAACAAGTGCACCGGCGGTCGCATCGGCGGCAAGATAGTGACACTCCGTCAGGTGCTGCACAGCGGCGACCAGGTGGAGATCATGACCCACGCCAACCAGGTGCCGAAGCAAGACTGGCTCGCGGTAGCGAAGACGGGGCGCGCCCGCGCCAAGATCCGTCAGGCGCTGAAGGAGATGGCCGCTACACAGGCTGCCTTCGCCAAGGAGGAGCTGGAACGCAAGTTCAAGAACCGCAAGATAGACATCGACGAGGCTACGCTGATGCACACGATGACGCGCCTGGGCTACCGCGTGGTCACGGACTTCTACAAGGCACTGGCGGAGGGCGACCTGGACGTGAACCAGGTGATGGAGGCCTATCTCATGCAGCAGCGCCACGACCGCGGCGAGCTGGCACCGCAGACGCAGAGCGCCGGCAACTACCAGGCGCCCGTGGAGAGCACGGCGCCGGTGGCGGGCAGGAAGACAGACGTGCTGGTCATCGACCAGAACCTGCGCGGCATCGACTACACGCTGGCACGCTGCTGCCAGCCGGTGTATGGCGACGAGGTGTTCGGCTTCCTGACGGCGGGCGGTGGCATCAAGATCCACCGTCGCGACTGTCCGAATGCTCCTGCCTTGCGCGCGCGCTACGGGTACCGTATTATCAACGCGCAATGGGCGGGTAAGGGCGGCAGCCAGTATGCCATCACGCTCCGCATTGTGGGGCAGGACGACCTGGGCATCGTGAACAATATCACGAGCATCATCTCCAAGGACGAGCGCCTGCTGCTGCGCAGCATCTCCATCGATTCCCACGACGGTCTGTTCAGCGGCACGCTGACCATCATGCTCGAGGACACGACGCGCCTGCGCCAGCTCATCCAGAAGCTCGAAGGCGTGCGCGGCGTGAAGAGCGTGACGCGCCTCTGAGCAAAATACTGCCTGTGCAGCGCGTGAAATGTCCTTAGCGTCCGTTAAAAGGTCTTAAGGAATTTCATGCCCTCGCAGATTTACCTTACTTTTGTGCAATCAAGACAAACGAAACGACTCATGCAATACGATACATCCCCGATATTTTCCCTTCCCGTGCGGCGGCTGCGCTGGCTGTTGCTGACGGGTGTGCTGTGCCTGCCGCTGTGGCTGGGCGCCCAGGAAATCACACAGAGCCAGTACAAGTTCTCCGACGGTGCCCTCTATGAGGGCGAGGTGTTCCGCGGGAAACCCTACGGAAAAGGCCGCACCACCTTCACCAACGGTGACATCTATGAGGGCGAGTACGTCAAGGGCAAGCGTCAAGGCTATGGCGTCTATTCGTTTGCCGACGGCGAGCGCTACGAGGGGCAGTGGTACCAGGACCAGCAGCACGGTCAGGGCACGTTCTATTTCCGCAACAAGAATCGCTACGAGGGTCTCTGGTTCCGCGACTACCAGCAGGGACAGGGCACGATGCACTACTTCAACGGCGATGTCTATGAAGGTGAATGGCAGCAGGATAAGCGCGAGGGGCAAGGCACCTACACCTACTCGACGGGCGACATCTATAAGGGCTCGTGGCGTGATGATCTGAAAGACGGCCAGGGCACCTTCATCTGGTCCAACGGCGCGCGCTATTCCGGTGCGTGGCGCGAAGGTAAGATGTACGGCCAGGGCACTTACAACTATGCCAACGGCGATGTTTACAAGGGGGCGTTCGTGAACGACTCTCTCGAGGGGAAGGGCATCTACCGCTATGCCAGTGGCGATGTCTATGAGGGAACCTACCACAACAGCCAGCGCGAGGGCGAGGGCATATTTACCTACGCCGACGGCAGCAAGTACGTAGGACAGCTGAAAGGCGGTCAGAAACACGGCGCCGGTACGTTCACTTCTCCCGATGGCACGAGCTACACCGGGCAGTGGCGCAACGACAAGAAGGAAGGTCGCGGGAAGTACGTCTGGCGCAACGGCGACATCTACGACGGCTCCTGGAAAGCCGACATGATGGATGGCGAAGGTGTGCTGCGTCAGAAGGACGGTACCAAGTTCCGCGGTCAGTTCCGCGAGGGCAAGAAGAACGGCAAGTGCATCATGGAGACCGCCGACGGGACACGCTTCGAAGGAAGCTACGTCGATGACGTCCGCGACGGCGATTTCGTGGAGAAGGACCGCAACGGGAATGTCATCCGCCGCGGACACTACACCCACGGCGTGGTTGACTCCTGAAACAGGACGTTCACCGAGAAAACCACAACAGCGAGCTTCTCGGCACAGGAAAATGGCTAAAAGTTAGTTTCTCTTGCCCGTTTTAGCCATTTTCCTGCGTTTTTATTTCCTTTTGTCAGAGAAAAGCCGTACTTTTGCGGCGGAAATTACTAACGACTCGTTTCGTCTATGATTATTGATGATTTTCAGGCGTTCGACCACTATCTCGGCTTGAACCCTCTTTTCCCCGCCGTGGCAGAGTTTCTGCGCCAGACGGACTTGAATTCCCTTCCCACAGGTATTACCAAAATCCAGGGCGATGACCTCTTCATCAATGTGCAGGAGGCTCCTGTGAAGACGCGCCGCGAAGCACGCTTCGAGACCCACCGCCGCATGATTGACATCCAGGTGCCCATTGGCGGTGCCGAGGAGTATGGCTGGGCACCCATTGGTGCGCTGCCCGCCACGACCTACGACGAAGCTTCTGACATGTGCTTTCACGACCCCGCGGCTCTGCAGACGCCCGAGGATGTGGCAGCGACCTATTTCACGCTCACGCCCGGCCAGTTCGCCATCTTCTTCCCGCAGGACGGCCATGCACCCGCTATCACTCCGACGGGTCTGCGCAAGGCCATCATCAAGGTGAAGGCGTAAGGAAGTGTTTCCATCGAGTAATCACAACATACAAACATATAATGGCAACGAAAACACCTTCAAAAAAGCCGACGGCGTCAGCCAAGAAAGCTGCCGACAAGAAGAAAGCGGCAGCGCCGCAGCAGCTGAAAATCGTCCGCTCGGATGAGTGGTTGGCTCCCTTCGAGCCTGCCATCGCCGGTCGCCACCAGCATGTGCTTGACAAGCTCTCGGAGCTCACGAACGGCGGCAAGCAGAAACTCTCGGACTTCGCCACTGGATATCTCTACTATGGTCTCCACTTTGAGGACAAGAAATGGATCCTCCGCGAGTGGGCACCCAACGCCACGGCCATTTACGTCATCGGCGACTTCAACAACTGGCAGGAGGACAAGGCCTATGCCATGAAGCGCGTGCCTCGCACGCCCGGCGACTGGGAGATCAAGCTCCCCGCCAAGGCTATCAAGCACGGCCAGCTCTTCAAGCTCTCTGTGCACTGGGAAGGCGGACAGGGCGAGCGCATCCCCGCCTGGATCAACCGCGTGGTGCAGGATGAGCAAACGAAGCTCTTCGCCGCACAGGCATGGGCACCGACTGACGCCTATGAGTGGAAGACCACGAAGTTCAAGCCCAATACGTCGCCGCTCCTCATCTACGAGTGCCATGTCGGCATGAGTCAGGATAAGGAGGGCGTGGGCACCTACACCGAGTTCCGCGAGAATGTCCTGCCGCGTGTCATCGCCGACGGTTACAATTGCATCCAGATCATGGCCATCCAGGAGCATCCCTACTACGGCTCCTTCGGCTACCATGTGAGCAGCTTCTTCGCCGCCTCCAGCCGGTTCGGCACCCCCGAGGAGCTGAAGGCGCTCATCGACGCCGCCCACGAGGCTGGCATCGCCGTCATCATGGACATCGTGCACAGCCACGCCGTGAAGAACGAGAACGAGGGTCTGGGCAACTTCGCCGGTGACCCCAACCAGTACTTCTACGAGGGTGGGCGCCGTGATCATCCCGCCTGGGACAGCCTCTGCTTCGACTACGGAAAGAACGAGGTGCTGCACTTCCTGCTCTCCAACTGCAAGTACTGGCTCGAGGAGTACCACTTCGACGGCTTCCGCTTCGACGGTGTCACCTCGATGCTCTACTACAGCCACGGCTTGGGCGATAACTTCATGGGCTATGCCGACTACTTCAACGGCAACGAGGATGACAATGCCATCGCTTACCTGACGCTTGCCAATCTGCTCATCCACGAGGTCAACCCGAAGGCAATCACCATCGCTGAGGAGGTTTCCGGTATGCCGGGTCTGGCAGCTCCCTTCAAGGATGGCGGCTACGGCTTCGACTATCGCATGGCCATGAACATCCCTGACTACTGGATCAAGATCATCAAGGAACTGCGCGACGAGGACTGGAAGCCCAGCTCGATGTTCTGGGAGGTCAAGAACCGCCGTGCTGACGAGAAGACCATCTCCTATTGCGAGAGCCACGACCAGGCGCTGGTGGGCGACAAGACCATCATCTTCCGCCTCATCGACAGCGATATGTACTGGCACTTCAAGAAGGGCGACGAGAACTACAACGTGGAGCGTGGTATCGCGCTGCACAAGATGATCCGCCTGCTCACGGCATCGACCATCAACGGCGGCTACCTCAACTTCATGGGCAATGAGTTCGGTCATCCCGAGTGGATCGACTTCCCGCGCGAGGGCAATGGCTGGAGCTATCACTACGCCCGCCGTCAGTGGAATCTCGTGGATAACCATGAGCTCTGCTACCACTACCTCGGCGACTTCGACCGCCAGATGCTGAAGACGCTGAAGCTGCAGAAGGATATCCAGAAGACGCCTGTCACCGAGATCTGGACCAACGATGGCGACCAGGTGCTGGCCTATCAGCGCGGTGACCTGCTTTTCGTCTTCAACTTCTCCTACAACCGCAGCTACACGGGTTATGGCTTCATGGTGCGCCAGGGTGCCTACAATGTGCTGTTGAACACCGACGACACGGCCTTCGGCGGCCACGGTCTCAACGACGACTCCATGCGTCACTTCACCGTCTATGACCCGCTGCTGGCGCGCGAGAACAAGGGTTGGCTGAAGCTCTATCTGCCCGCTCGCTCCGCTGTCGTCCTGACCCGCTCCAAGGACGAGTAAGGTTACTCAAGAATATAATTCACGCGCTGATCCTATGGGATGAGCGCGTGAATTTTGTTTTGTCTATTGTGGGAGGGTGGAGAAGACGCGGTGCTCTCCTATAGAATCATAAATGAAATAGACCTCGAGCTCCGGGTGCCGCTCCAGCACGCGGAGCGCTTTGTCCTTGCCCAACACCATGAACGCCGTGGCGAAGGCATCAGCTTCGGCACAGGTGGGCGCCAGCACGGTGGCGGAGAGCAGGGAGTGCTGCACGGGGTAGCCCGTGGCGGGGTCGATGGTGTGGGCCACACGACGTCCGTCGTCGGTGACGTAGTAGTTGCGGTAGTTGCCGCTGGTGGCCAGGGCCTGGTCGGTGAGTGCGAGCACGGTATCCAGTTCCTGGCTCGTGCTCTCGGGATCATCGTTGGGCTTGTTGACGCCGATGTGCCAGGACTCGCCCTTGGGGTTGGTACCGCTGACAACGACTTCGCCGCCGATCTCCACCATGAAGTTCTCCACGCCGTGGCGACGCAGCACGTCGGCCACGACATCCACGCCGAAGCCCTTGGCGACAGCGGAGCAGTCGAGAATCGTGCGCGGGTCCTCGCGCTGCAGGTGGCCGTCGGCGGTGAGCGCCACGCGCTGCCAGCCTACGAGGGCGCGCAGGCTATCGACCGTGGCGCTGTCAGGGAGTGCACCGCTCTTGAAGCCGAAGCCCCAGGCGTTCACGAGGGGAGCCACGGTGATGTCAAACGCTCCGTCGGTGGCCTCGCTGACCAACTGGCTCAGCCGGAAGACGCGGCGGAAAAGGGTGTCCGTGAGCACGTCTTCGCCGCGGTTCACGCGGCTGATGACGCTCTGTGGGTTGAACATCGAGAGGCTGCTATCGACCTCTGCCAACGCTGCCACCACCGCGTCGTGGTAGTTCTCGCGGGACTGGTAGGTGAGGTGATAGAAGGTGCCGAAGACGGCACCCTCGTCGTGCTGGTAGGGCGGGGGAGCGTTGTGGCGCCGGATGATGATGAACGATGCGATGGCGAAGGCCACGAGGACATATAGGTGACAATGGCGCCACTGCGAACGTGGCGCGTCCTTGGAGCTGAGCGGCTCAAACGTGGCGTCGTCGGTAGGGTTCAGAGGATCGGACATGGGTTAATGGACAATGGATAATGGACAATGGACAGTGGATAATGGACCGTGGGGCTTCAAAGTTCAAACAGAATTTTGAAGGTGCCGCCCCATCCGCTGGTGTCGTTCTTGCCGAAGCCGGGCACGAGCCAGGGCGGTCCTACGTCGTCCGTTCGCTGCGTGATGCGGAACTTGATGCGGGCGTCCCATCCCACGTGGATGAAGCGCCAGAGGCGTGTCTCCAACCCCAGCAGCACCTCGCCCCAGTGCGCGGAGCCGCGCAGGCTGGTGTGGGAGAAGGGTTGCGACTCGTGCCAGACGGGGTCTTCGAGCGGGGTGGGGGAGACGAGGTCGTAGTTGAAGACCGAGAAGCCGTAGCGCACGCCCAGGAACAAGCGGTTGCCGTTGTGCTTCTTGTTGAAGTTGTAGTCGATGCCGACGCGGAAGTAGGGGGCGCGTGTGCGAAAACGGTAGTCGAGGTCGTTGCCCTCGTGGTCGGCGTCGCCAAGACCCATCTCGAAGACGGGGAAGTACTTGTCCTTCAGGTTCACGCGCGCCATCACTTCCATCAGCGACCACTCGCTGCCGAACGCCTTCATGGCGAGTCCCACGACATCCGCTCCCACGGCGACGCCGTAGAAGAAGCGGTTCTCGTCCTTCACCTTCTTGGGCAGGCTGATCTTCACTGTGTCGCCGACCTCCACGCGCAAGGTGTCCTGCGCGGCGGCAACAGGCGAGAGGAGGAGCAGCCATAGCGCGAGGGCGCTACTCCTGAGCCGTGCGGAAGTAGATCTGTAGGTTCTCCAGGCCATCATAGTTGATTTGGGGTTCCGTGATGAGGACAGTGTCAATGAGGTGGTGGGTGGTGTGTACGGCGGTGATGCGGTGCCACATGTGTGCGGGACACGAGGGGTCGTCGAGGTGAGCTGTGTTCTCCTTGTGGAGGTAGAGCGTGTCGCGCCCGATGCCGTCGTCGCCGCTGAAAGTGAAGAGGAGCGAATCGACATCACCGTAGTAGCTCACGGGCAGGCTCACGCCGCTCTGTCCCACGAGGCGGTTGGCCAGCACCGTGTCGATGCCCAGGGCGGTGATGGTCAGCGTGTCGCCCACAGCGACGGCGGCGCCCGTCACGAGCGCTCCACTGTCGTCCCGCTGGGTGGCGTAGAAACCGTAGGTACACGCCACATTGGTCTCCAGCAAACAGTTATAGGTGTCGCAGGAGATCAAATTGAACAGGAGGAATAAAAGAACAGACCCACCCCTCACCTTCCCTGTGAGGGAGGGGGTGATTACCTTTGTGAAATGCTCTTTTAAAAGGATGAATCGATGGGACATGCGCTCAGTCTTGAAAGTATCCGCTCCCTCCCTCACAGGGAGGGCAGGGGGCTTCTACAACTCTTTCTCTATCTGATAGTCATTCCGCTGCAGCGAGCTTCGGCTGATGAGGTCGCCGAGGAAGCCGGCAACGAAGAGCTGGGTGCCCAGGAGCATCATCGTCAGCGAGATGTAGAAGTAGGGGGAGTCCGTGACCAGCCGCGCGGGGATGCCGTGGGAGAGGGCGTAGAGCTTGTTGGCGCCCACGATGACGATGGCCACGAAGCCGATGAAGAACATCAGCGTGCCCAGCAGTCCGAACACGTGCATCGGCTTCAGTCCGAAGCGGCTTAGGAACCACAGCGACAGCAGGTCCAGGTAGCCGTTCACGAAGCGGTCCAGTCCGAATTTCGTGCGTCCGTACTTGCGCGCCTGGTGGTGAACCACCTTCTCGCCGATCTTCGTGAATCCCGCGTTCTTGGCCAGATAGGGGATGTAGCGGTGCATCTCGCCATAGACCTCAATGTTCTTGATGACCTCGCGGTGGTACGCCTTCAGCCCGCAGTTGAAGTCGTGCAGGTTCTTGATGCCGCTGACGCGGCGCGCGGTGGCGTTGAAGAGCTTGGTGGGGATGGTCTTGGAGAGCGGGTCGTAGCGCTTTTGCTTGTAGCCGCTGACGAGGTCGTAGCCGTCCTCGACGATCATGCGGCGCAGTTCTGGGATTTCGTCCGGCGAGTCCTGTAGGTCGGCATCCATCGTGATGACCACATCGCCCTCGGCGCGGCGGAAACCGCAGAAGAGCGCGGGGCTCTTGCCGTAGTTGCGGCGGAACTTGATGCCCTTCACTTCGGGGTTCCCGGCGGCGAGTTGCTCAATGACCTGCCACGAGGCGTCCGTGGAGCCGTCGTTGACGAAGATGATTTCATAGGAGAAACCGTTCGCGTCCATCACGCGCTTGATCCAGGCGTGCAGCTCGGGCAGCGACTCGGCTTCGTTGTAGAGAGGTACGATGACAGAGATGTCCATTCGTTCGGGTGGTTGCTTAGGGTTTTCGTTTCAAGCGGCAAAGGTAGCTATAATTCTTGGAATGTGCGCAAGAAAACGGCGGAAATCTGCCTTGGTGCTGAATTTCCGCCGGAAAAGTGAAACGCATGGCACTGTGAGAGGCCGCTGGCGCTGCTGCCTGGCTATGCCAGATCTACGATGGTGATGCCGGCACCGCCGAACTGGACGTGTTCGTCGCGGGCATCGACCACGTCGGGGACGGTGCGCAGGTACTGGCGGATGACCTGTCGCAGGGCGCCGGTGCCAGTGCCGTGGAGGATGCGCACGCGCGCTACGCCCACCTGCACGGCATCGTCGATGAAGTGCGTCACGGCGTTCAGCGCCTCCTCCGCGCGCATCCCGCGCACGTCGATGTCCTGTCGGAAGTTGAGGCTCTTCTCGCGCATCTCGCGCTGTGTCTCTCGCCCGAGGAAGGTGATGCCTCCCGCCTGCGTCTCCTCCCGCTTCGGTGCCTGTGCCGCCACGAGACGGTCGAGGGCTACCGTCGTGCGCATCTGTCCGAAGAGGACGGTGGCCTGCTTGCCGTCGATGGAGAGCAGCTGCCCCACGGAGGACTGACCCTTGAGGCGGACAAAAGACCTGCCCCCTTCCATGAGGGAGGGCAGGGGCTGTGCTTTTGAAGCTGATGAGGAGCCGGAGGCCGCCCCTCCCTCGCGGGAGGAGTCGGGGGTGGGCCTGTTTTTCTTTTTCTCCTGTCGCCTCCTGAGTTTCTCCATCTTGCGGGCGATGGCATCGTCCTCGGCGGTGTCTTCGGCCTCGATCTCCTTAATCTTGAAGTCCTCCAGCTGCTGGCGTGCCCGGCGTGTCTCTTCCTTCTCCGCCTGCGTCTCGCGGATCTCGCGGATGGTACGCTCGATGCGGGCGTTGGCCTCTTGCAGCAGCTGTTCTGCCTCCTCGCGTGCTTTGCGCAGGATCTCCTTGCGCTGCTGCCGGAGTTCGCCCATCTCGCTCTCGTAGTGTTCGATGGTCTGCTGCATCTGCCGCTCCTGTCCGTGGATGGTGTCGCGCTTCTGCTGCCAGTAGCGGCGGTCGCGCACGATGTCCTGCAGCCATTTGTCGGCGTTGATGTAGTCGCGCCCCACGATGTCGGAGGCGTCAGCAATCACCTCTTCGGGGATGCCGATCTTGCGCGCAATCTCCACAGCAAAGGAGGAGCCGGGCTGGCCGGTCTGGAGCTGGAAGAGCGGCTGCATGAGGTGGCGGTCGTAGAGCATGGCGCCGTTGGCGACGCCCTCCGTCTCCTCGGCGAAATGCTTCAGGTTCTGGTAGTGGGTGGTGATGATGCCGAAGGCGCCCTGCCGCACGAAACGGCGCAGGACGGCCTCTGCCATCGCGCCGCCGATCTGCGGCTCGGTGCCGCCGCCGAACTCGTCGATGAGGAGCAGCGTGGCGGGGTCGGAACGGCGCATCATCTGCTTCATATTCAAGAGGTGAGAACTGTAGGTTGAAAGCTCATCTTCAAGGCTCTGCTCGTCGCCGATGTCGATCATGATATGTTCGAAGATACCCACGCGCGAACGTTCGCCCACGGTGATGGGCAGTCCGCATTGGAGCATATACTGTAGCAGCCCCACCGTCTTCAGGCATACGCTCTTGCCGCCCGCGTTGGGACCCGAGATGAGCAGGATGCGCTGTCGGCGCATCAGCTCGATGTCCAGCGGAACTACCCGCTTGCCGTGCTTCGCCAGCGAGCGTTGCAGCAGTGGGTGCACGGCGAGCGTCCAGTCGATGAGGGGGTGTGCTGCGATCTGCGGCTCCGTCGTCGTGGGAGCCCCCATCTCGTGTGCCAGCAGCGCCTTGGCGCGCACCAGCTCCATGTCCGCCATCATCTCGTAGCTCTCGAGCAGCTCGGGGCAGAGCGGGCGCACCGTCTCCGTGAGCTCGCGCAGAATCCGTATCACCTCGCGGCGCTCCTCGGCCTCCAGTTCGCGGATGCGGTTGTTGGCCTCCACGACCTCCTGCGGCTCTATGAAGACGGTCTTGCCGGTGGCGCTCTCGTCGTGGACGATTCCCTTGAGCTTGCGCTTCAGCGCCGGCGCTACGGGGATGACCAGTCGGCCGTCGCGCACGGTCGGCGCCACGTCGGCCGCCACTGTACCTTCTGCCTGTGCTGCCCGCAGGATGCCGTTGAGCACTCGCCCGATGCTGCCTTCCGTGGCTGCCAGCTCGCGGCGGATGCGTGCCAGCTCCGGCGAGGCAGAGTCCTTTACGTGCCCGAACTTGTCCAGCACGCCGTCGATGCGGCGGATCAGCAGTGCTACCCCCTGGCTCCTCCCGTCGGAGGAGGCCGTTCTGGCGGCGACCATGCGGGAGAGGGCGGGGTAGGGCATGTCCGCTTCGTCGGTGGCGGCGTGCGGCGTGAGCATGGCCCGGATGGCGAGGATGGTCTCCAGCGAGCGCTTCAGCTGCGCCAGCTCCTCGACCTCCAGATAGGTTCCTTCGATGCGGATGCGCGCCAGCGTGGGGCGCAGGTCATAGTAGCCCTGTTCCGGGAAGCCGTCGGTCTCCTCCTGCATACGGGCGAACTCGCCCACCTGCTGGAGCCGTTCCCGCAGCTCGGCGGCGTCCGTCGAGAACGCTATGGCATCGACGCGCTCCTGACCCATCGTGCTCAGGCAATGCTGCTTCAGCATCGCCCGCACCTCCGTCATCCCTATCTTCTCCTCGAATGTCTGCGGATAGATCATGTGCGGATGCGGTTATTGTCCGATCGGGAAGAGACCGTAGAGCTCGGCGTCGATGAGGTTGGTCACCTGCTGGAAAGCCTGCGGGTCCTCGCCGAACTTACACGTGTCGCCATCTACGATGATCAGGTTGCCTCGGTAGCCCTCGATCCATTGCTCGTAGCGCTCGCCCAGACCCTGGAGGTAGTCGATGCGGATGCTCTGCTCGAACTCGCGTCCGCGTTTCTGGATCTGTGCGATGAGCGTCGGGATGCTGGAGCGGATGTAGATCATCAGGTCGGGGAGCTTCACGAGCGACATCATCAGGTCGAAGAGGTCGGTGTAGTTCTCAAAGTCGCGGTCGCTCATGTAGCCCTGTGCGTGGAGGTTGGGCGCGAAGATGCGGGCGTCCTCGAAGATGGTGCGGTCCTGGATGATGGTGTCGCTGCTCTTGCCGATCTCCACGACGTCCTTGAAGCGTTTGTTCAGGAAGTAGATCTGGAGATTGAACGACCAGCGGCTCATGTCCTTGTAGAAGTCGTCGAGATAGGGGTTGTAGTCAACGGGCTCGAAGCGGGCCGTCCAGCCGTAGTGGGCGGCGAGCAGCTTGGTCAGCGTGGTCTTGCCGCTGCCGATATTTCCTGCGATGGCGATGTGCATTTTTCTAATGTATAATGTACAATATATAATGTATAATTGCTGTGCCGGCTATTCCGGGAACAGGTTGAAGAGTTTGCTGTCGATGCGGTCGATGATGTGTGCGAAGTCTTCGGGACGGTGCTGGAAGTCGAGGTGATCGACGTCGATGGCGAGCGTGCGTCCCGGGTATTTCTCGTAGATGAAGTCCTCGTAGAGGTGGTTCAGGTTGCGCAGGTAGTCGATGGGCATGGACTGCTCGTAGTCGCGACCCCGCTTCTGGATGTTCGCCACCAGATGCGGCACCGACGCCCGCAGGTAGATCATCAGGTCGGGGTAGCGCAGGATGTCCGTCATCTGGTAGAAGAGCTCCATGTAGGTCTCGAAGTCGCGATCTGAGAGGTTGCCCATCTGGTGGTTGTTGGTGGTGAAGACGTGTACGCCCTCGTAGATGCTGCGGTCCTGGATGATGGTCTGGTCGCTTTGCGCCAGGGCCAGCAGGTCCTTGAAGCGCTGCTTCAGGAAATAAACCTCCAGGTTGAACGACCAGCGGGGGATGTCTTTATAGTAGTCTTCGAGGTACGGATTGTAATCGACTGCCTCGAACTGCGCCGTCCATCCATAGTGCTGGGCGAGCATATTCGTGAGCGTCGTCTTTCCGCTTCCGATATTTCCGGCAATGACGATGTGCATGTCTTGGTAAAGTGATTTCAGCGTGCAAATATAGATAAAATCTCCGAGCTTATAAGCCAGTCGAGATAAAAATGTGAACAAATTGCCCCGAAAAAAGAGATCAAGGCTCACATACGCTCTATTTTTATCCTTTTACGTGCTCTAAGTCACAAATCTTTTGTAT